>CASFAV010000008.1 GCA_949292905.1 uncultured Eubacteriales bacterium | reverse complement strand
GGTAAAAGCAAGAATTCCTACGAGAAGCAACACCAAAAGAACGATTAGTGTTTTTTTCTTTTTCATAGATACCTCCATGTGAGTAGTCTTTTTTGTGCTTTTATTATATTATTCGGCGCGCGCGCTGTCAATATCTAAAATCCGCGCAGGCGCGTTTCATACAACCGTCACGTCGGTTTCACGCGACGGATATTAACGATTTTTTCGTATTCGGGCTGCCTTTCTGCGTTATTCGGGATAAGAAACTGCCGCGACCCGAAGCGAAAGGTAATTTTTTCCTCCTTCGGACGCGGTAAAATGTTTACTTTTATTTATTCGACGGGTCCGTGCTTTGCCCGCGCTTTTTACATCCTCGTCGTCTTGTCCTCTCCTATCCCGTACATACCGTCCACGACGTATTTTCTGCCCTTCGTGTCTACGACGAAACCGTATATTTTACCGAAAGGAAGGGCGTAATAAACGTCCGCCACGAGCAGCTTGATCGGCATAAGGAAAGTGGCGTCTATCTCGAAACGCAGGTCCACCGTTCCGAAGTCGTCGCGTATCTCCCATACGGGAGAGCTGCGTTTCTCTCTGAAGAATTTTACGGGAGGGAGGGGGAACGCTTCGCCCTCTTTCCAAATAAGATTTTCGTTGTAAGCGTCCTGATCCGTAGACTGGTTGCGGGTAAGATTGAAAGCGAACGCCTCTCCGTTCAGATACCCCATCGTCGTCAGCCAGTCGTAATGCGCTTTATACGGATAATAGCCTTTGTGATCGTCGATTATCCCAACCGAACATTCGTCGGTCAGAAACCTTTCTCCGTTCAGCTCGACGTAGCCCTCGGCTTTCAGAAAATCCTTCTCCGAATACAGCGGCTTGTTCTCGCCGAAAGGTATCGACACCACGGAAGGCGGCGATATCCTCGTAAGTTCGACTTCGAGGGCGAATCTTCCGCACTTCCCCTCGGAATACCCTTTCGCGCGGGCTTTGCCCCGTAAGAGGTCGTTCGTTATCCTGTATTCGGAATTCGCCGTTTTGAGATAGCACTCGTCGTCTATGAGCTGAGAAGCCACTTTCGCCTTTTTTACGGGTACGATATTGCGCCACGAAGATATTTTTTTCGACCGCTTGTCGTACCACACGAAAATGGAAAAGCCCAAAGGTCCCGTATTATATACCGCGGACACGAGTATCCCCTCTTTGAGATGGAGCTCGACCGCTTCCCATTCCGTAAGGCGGGATTTCTTCATACAGTCGGGCATCCACCTTCCGCAAGGCTTCTCGCAATCGATGAGATTTAGCTTGCGGAAAGGCTCCGCGAACGTGCCGAAATGCGCTTTTCCCCCTTCAACTATCGCTTCCGGCGTAGGCACCGGGATTCTTTTTTCGGATATGTATTCGGGATAATCTGACATATTTCGTCCTCCGTTCGTTTTAATATATTCATTTTAACATTATAAAGCGTCGTTATCAAGAGCCAATTTCTCCGTAACGGCAAAATCTCCTTTGCGCGCGCTCACGCGCTCGACGCGCACCGCCCGTCAAATATATTTTGCGCCTGTACTTATTTTTGCTTGCGCCCGGTTGCTCTTTTATGCTATGCTATACTCAAGGTAATTTGGCATAAATCAATGCTTGACCATCAGCTTTAGGAGGTATAAATGAAAGTTCAATTCACCGAAACCGTTTTGCGCGACGCCAATCAGTCGCTCATCGCAACACGTTTGCCTTTCGAGAAATTCGAAGGTATTTTGAGCACAATGGACAAAGCGGGCTACTACTCGGTAGAATGCTGGGGCGGAGCCACCTTCGATTCCTGCCTCAGGTTCCTCAACGAGGATCCGTGGGAAAGACTGCGTAAGATAAGAGCCGCTATGCCCAACACCAAACTTCAGATGCTGCTGCGCGGGCAGAACCTGCTCGGCTATAAGCATTATCCCGACGACGTCGTTCGCAAGTTCGTCGAGAGAAGTATCGCCAACGGTATCGATATCATAAGGATATTCGACGCGCTCAACGACCTGCGCAACCTCGAGGTCGCCGTCGACGAAACCAACAAGAACAACGGACACGCTTCGATAGCCATCTCCTACACGACCAGCCCCGTGCACACCATCAAAAAATTCGCCGCTATGGTGAAAGACATGGAGAAAATGGGCGCGAAGTCGATCTGCATCAAGGACATGGCGGGCGTTATGAGCCCTCAGGAAGCCACCGACCTCGTCAAAGCCATCAAGGACGCCTGCTCCCTTCCCCTCGTACTGCATACTCACTGCACGACGGGACTTGCGTTCATGACCTGCTTAAAGGCTGTCGAAGCGGGCGCCGACGTCATCGACACGGCTATCTCCTGCTTCTCCGGCGGCACCTCTCAGCCCGCTACCGAAACGCTCGTGTACGCGCTGAAACAAATGGGATACGAAACCGATATCGACGAAAAAGTGCTCGTCGAGATCAATAATTACTTCAAGCCCATCCGCGACGAATATCTCGCTTCCGGGCTCCTCGATCCGAAAGTCATGGCTACCGACACGCAGGCTCTTAATTATAAGATCCCCGGCGGCATGCTCTCCAACCTTATCTCCCAGCTCAAGATGCAGAACGCTATCGACAAGCTCGACGAAGTTCTGCTCGAGACCCCGAGAGTGCGCGAAGACCTCGGTTATCCTCCTCTCGTCACGCCCATGAGTCAGATGGTCGGCGTACAGGCGGCGAACAACGTACTGCTCGGCGAGCGCTATAAGAATATCGGTAAGGAAGTCAAGGCTTACTGCCGCGGCGAATACGGTCAGGCTCCCGGCAAACTCAATCCCGAACTCGTGAAGAAGGCTCTCGGCGACGAGAAGCCCATAACCGGACGTTTCGCCGACACGCTCGAACCGCAGTTCGAGAAGACGAAAGCGGAGCTCGGCGATACCGCCCGTTCCGACGAAGACGTATTGAGCTACATCGCCTTCCCGCAGATCGCCGAAAAATTCTTCGCGGCGCGCAAAGCGGAAGAAGAGAAGCACGTCAAATACACTATCGAGCCTTTGAAGGAGGATAAATGATGTTAGCAGCCGTTGAATCCATTTCGATAGGCGAGAGTTTCGCTCTTTCCGGAGTATCGATAGGCATTATAATGGGCGTGCTCGCCTGTATAATGTTGCTTATATATCTTATGTCCTGGCTTTTCCGCCGCTTCGACGAATGGAACGCCAAGAGGAAAGGCAAGATCCCGCCCGTAACGGTAGACGCCACGGCGGCGGAGCCGGTAGCCAAAGCCCCCGGCAGTTGCGGCGATCTCGTTCTCATCGACACCACCGAGCGCGAAGCCGCCATGATAATGGCGATCGTCGCCGACAGCACCGAAACCCCTCTCAACGAGTTGCGTTTCATCTCCATCAAACAAATCAAGGAATAAAGGAGCTTCTTTACCATGAAATATAAAGTTACGTTAAACGGAAAGATATACGAAGTCGAAGTCGAAAAAGGCGAAGCGGTCATCGCGAAAGAATACGAAGCGGCGCTTCCGCAAGCGGCGCCCGCGCCTCAGGCGGCTCCCGCCGCTCCCGCACCCCAGGCGGCTCCCGCTCCCCAGGCAGCTCCCGCCGCAGCTCCCGCCGCTCCCGCGGCAGGCGCCGGCGCGGTCAAAGCTCCCCTTCCCGGCACCGTCCTCAACGTCAAAGCCGCCGTCGGTCAGCGCGTGAAAGCCGGCGAGATCGTTCTCATCATCGAAGCGATGAAGATGGAGAACGAGGTCGTTGCTCCCAAAGAAGGCACGATCACCGCTATCTACGCGCAGAAAGGCACTGCCGTTACCGCAGGACAACCCCTTTTCGAACTCGCATAATTACTTAAGGTGAAATTATGGATATAGGACAAGTTTTCGTAGACCTTGCCAAAGATTCGGGTTTTGCGGGAATGACCTGGCAGAATGCGGTGATGATCGTCATCGCGCTCTTTTTCCTCTTCCTCGGCATTGCAAAGAAATTCGAGCCTTTGCTTCTCGTAGGTATCGCCTTCGGTATGTTGCTCACCAACCTTCCGCTCGGCGAGATCTATCACCCCGAAATGTGGACTGCGGCGGAAGGCGTCAACTATGCCGACGTACTCCAGCGCGGCGGACTTCTCGACGTACTGTACATCGGCGTCAAGACGGGATTGTATCCCTGCCTCATCTTCGTAGGCGTAGGCGCGATGACGGACTTCGGTCCGATGATTGCCAACCCCAAATCGCTCCTTCTCGGAGCCGCGGCGCAGCTCGGCGTATTCTGCGCCTTCATACTCGCCATAGTGTTCAAATTCGATCCCGGGCAAGCGGCTTCCATCGGTATCATCGGCGGCGCGGACGGCCCCACCGCCATATGGCTCACCAAGTCCCTCGCTCCCGAACTTCTCTCTGCTATCGCTATCGCGGCTTATTCGTATATGGCGCTCATACCGATCATCCAGCCACCGCTGATGAGACTCCTCGTTCCCAAGAAGGAACGTATGGTCAAGATGGAACAGCTCCGCGAAGTCTCCAAGCGCGAGAAGATCATATTCCCCATTATGGTCACCGTCTTCACCGTGCTCATTCTTCCTTCGGTCGCCGCCCTTCTCGGATGCCTTATGTTCGGTAACCTCCTGAAAGAGACCGGCGTCACCGACAGACTCTCCGACACCGCGCAGAACGCCCTTATGAATATCGTCACCCTCTTCCTCGGTATCTCCGTCGGAGCTACCGCACAGGCGGCGGCGTTCCTGAATCTCGACACCATACTCATCATAATCCTCGGTCTCGTAGCATTCGCGTTCTCCACCGTGGGCGGACTTCTCTTCGGAAGAGTCATGTGCTGGGTAACCCGCGGTAAGATCAATCCCCTCATCGGCGCGGCGGGCGTCTCCGCAGTGCCTATGGCGGCGCGCGTAGCGCACGTGCAGGGCTTGAAGGATAATCCCGATAACTACCTTCTCATGCACGCCATGGGACCCAACGTCGCAGGCGTCATCGGTTCGGCGGTTGCGGCGGGCATCCTTATGTCGGTTTTCGGATAAGGTTATCGGCGCAAAATTAAACAATTAAGGAGTAAGCGTTCCGAGATAACATCGAGGAACGCTTTACTTTTGCCGTTCGAACGGCTTTTTCTCATAAGGATAATAAATGCGCCGATTCCCTTTATCCGAAAACCAAGCCGCTCGGCGGCAATCTTTTGCGCCCTTTCGCTCAAAGACTTGAATTCCCCGTATACCTTTGGTCACATACTCTTGTATGTTCCCGTCGGAACTTTGAGCGAAATCATCGCAAAATCTTTGCCGCGGAGCTACCACAGGTCGCTTTATGTTTTAAGTCGGGGATATGTACCTCGTTTCCTTTCAGAGTGTAGTACGCAGGATAGCATAAGTGTACGTTTCTCAATCGGGCTTGCCACCCGATATAAATATCGTGCATATACGTTTCGGAATGAATATCGCAAATGAATTTGCATATCCCTCCCGCTCCGTATATCGCCGCGCCTTGCGCGGCGCAAGCCCTCACGACAGAGGTTTTACTTGTTAAAAGACACAATGCGTTTTTCGATATGCACGCGCCCTATTTTCTGTACATTTTCTTCGGTTGAGAGTTGAGATTTACCGGGCTTGCGCCCGATATAGAATATCGTGCATATACGTTTCGGAATGAATATCGCAAATAAATTTGTATATCCCTTCCGCTCCGTATATCGCCGCGCCCCGCGCGGCGCAAGCCCTCACGACAGAGGTTTTACTTGTTAAAAGTTACAAGGCGCTAAATGTGCAATCGGTTATTATTTGGATATTTAACTTTTAACTACCTTATTTAATGAAAAGCCTTCTTAACGTACTCGGCACCCGAGGGAGATATATTTTCGTCTGCTTCGAAGCGTAGGAGCGAAGAACTACGGTTTCGTGTCGAGCGACGCTCGCAAAGAAGCAGACGAAAAGATACTCCCGCAGGGTGTATACGGGCGCGCTCATCCGGTAGGTGAGCGCAACCTAAAAGAATAGCGTTCCTCGATGTTATCTCGGAACGCTTACTCCTTATAATTAAATTTCGCGCAAAAATTCCCCTAAATCACCCCGAACAAAATCTGCCCGTAGGTCGGGAAAGGCCAGTATGTGGCTTCGGTGATAAGCTCCGCTTCGTCGGCTATTTCCCTCAACGCTTCCATCGCGGGTATCACCTCTTTTGCGTATATCTTCGCCGCTCTCGCGCTCAATCCGTACTTATGCGCTTTATTGAGTTTATTGTCGAGAACCTCCGCTCTGGCGATACCCTCGGAGTACAACGCCCCCACCTTCGCCGCGTCGCCCGCGCATATCGATTCGAGCCCTATATTCGTGAATCGCGCCGACGCTTCCGCAAGATCGGAGGCGTAACGGAGCACCGCGGGAAGGATATTCCTGCGCGCCATATCGAGCATCGTGAGCGCTTCTATCGAAAGCTCTTTGCAGTAGTTCTCGTAGAATATTTCCTCGCGCGAATGTATCTCCGCTTCGGTGAATATCCCGTGCCGCACAAAGAGTCCTATGTTTTTCTCCGCCGCGAAGTACGGTATCGCTTCCGCCGTGTTTTTGAGGTTTAAGAGCCCCCTTCTTTTCGCTTCGGATACCCATTCGGAGGAATAATTGTTGCCGTTATAGATTATTCTTCCGTGTTCGTTATAGGTTTCGCGGATCATATCGCGTATCGTGCCCGCGATATCCGGCGTACCTTCCAGTCTGTCGGCGAAGCGCATGAGCACTTCCGCGACTATGGTATTCAGAACGAGGTTGGGCTCCGATATGGACAGCGACGAACCGGGCATACGGAATTCGAATTTGTTACCGGTGAACGCAAACGGCGACGTTCTGTTGCGGTCGGTGGAATCCTTATGGAATCTGGGAAGGATATGCACGCCCGTTTCGAGATCGTTGCGCGCGGTACCGCAATACGGTTTGCCTTCGGCTATGCAGCTCAATATCGTAGTCAGTTCTCCGCCGAGATACATAGAGATGATCGCGGGCGGCGCTTCGTGCGCGCCTAAACGGTGGTCGTTACCCGCGCTCGCCACGCTTATGCGCAGAAGATCCTGATATTCGTCCACCGCCGTTATCACCGCGCAGAGGAATAAGAGGAATTGAGAATTGTTGTAAGGCTCTTTGCCGGGATTGAGAAGGTTGAGTCCCGTATCGGTGGAAAGAGACCAGTTGTTGTGTTTGCCGGAGCCGTTCACGCCCGCGAAAGGTTTCTCGTGCAGGAGGCAGACCAGCCCGTGGCGGGTGGCTACCTTCTTCATCACTTCCATCGTGAGCTGATTGTGGTCGGCGGCGATATTCGCGGTGCAGAATACCGGCGCGAGCTCGTGCTGCGAGGGCGCAACTTCGTTGTGCTTCGTTTTCGCGAGCACGCCCAGCTTCCACAGCTCCTCGTCAAGCTCTTTCATATAGCTTACGACGCGCGGCTTGACCGGTCCGAAATAGTGATCCTCGAGCTCCTGCCCTTTCGGCGGACGCGCGCCGAAAAGCGTTCTTCCCGTGTATTTGAGGTCCTTTCTGTTGTCGTAATCCTTTTTATCGATGAGGAAATACTCCTGCTCCGCGCCTACCGTCGGGAATACCTTGCGTATCTCCGTCCTCCCCAGGAGATGCAATACCCTTTGCGCCTGCTTGTCGAGTGCTTCCATCGAACGGAGCAAAGGCGTTTTTTTGTCGAGCGCTTCGCCCGTATACGAGCAGAACGCCGTCGGTATGCATAGGATACCGTCTTTTATGAAGGCGTAGGAACTGGGATCCCAGTTCGTGTATCCGCGCGCTTCGAAAGTGGCGCGCAGACCGCCCGAAGGGAAGCTCGACGCGTCGGGTTCGCCTTTGATGAGCTCTTTGCCCGAAAACTCCATCGTCACGCCGCCGCCGGGCGCGGGCGTTATGAAGCTGTCGTGCTTCTCGGCAGTCATTCCCGTCATCGGCTGGAACCAGTGCGTGTAATGCGTTACGCCCTTCTCTATCGCCCAGTCCTTCATCGCTCCCGCGATAACGTCCGCCGCTTCGCGCGACAACGGGCGTTCTTCGTCGATACATTTGAGGAATTCCCTGTACGTCTCGGCAGGCAGGCGCTCCGCCATCACCGCTTCGTTGAATACCAGACTGCCGAAAAGCTCTTTCATTTTCATAAGAGTCGCTCCTTACGCGTACGCACGCGCTTTAACCCGAGTAAGTATTATATAATTTAGTCTATCCCCGCTTGCGCTGTCAAGCGGAATAAGTATAATTAAAGGCTACCTTTTCCACATTTTCTGAAAGATACCGAAAAGCATCGGACTTATCCTGCGGGTTTCACCCGCGACGCCCGTAACGGACGCCCTTATCGCCGCCGCCGTAAGCTCCGGCACGATCGCCGTGAGGATATTGAATTCCACCTTTTTTTCTCCGGAAGCGAGCGCGAATACCGCGTCACCGTCGAATAAGGTGTGTACGGGGCGCAAAGCCCTCGCGTACCCGTCGTGAGCCACGTCCGCAAGAATATTCGCCTGAGTTTTCGTGAGCGCGGCGTTCGTGAGGATACAGCTTATCGTGGTATTCGCAGCCTTCGGCTCCACGCCGCCCGCGCTCATTATCTTCTGCATGTCGACGAAACTTCCGTCGGGAGCTTCCGCTCCCGCTATTATCTTGCCGTCCGCGCCTATAACGTCGCCCAGCGCGTTCACCACGGATACGACCGCGACCTCTATGCCGTTAAGCGAATACGTCGCCACGCCGAGCGCCGTTTTTACGGCGTAGTCCATCCCAAGCATTTTGCTTACCGTGGCGCCCGCGGCGCCCCCTGTAGCGCCGCCCTTGAAATTATCCCTTACCGCGGCTTCCGCCGCCTTGTAGCCCGCTTCGACATCGGGGAAGGCAAAGTCCTTGTATTCGAGATCGTATATCGACGCGCCCGCAACTATCGGCACGCGGTACTTCCCCGCGTCGTAGCCCGCACCCTCTTCGTGCAGCCTGCGCATCACTCCCGAAGCCGCTTCCAGCCCGAACGCCGAGCCCCCGGACAAAACGACCGCGTTCACTTTTTCGACCGATTTCTTGGGATCGAGCAGATCGGTTTCCCTCGTCGCGGGAGCCGCTCCGCGAACGGATACGCCGCCCGTAGCGCCTTTGTCGCAGATTATCGCCGTGACGCCCGTTCCGCGTTCCTCGTCCGTAAAATGTCCTATCCTGAAACTATCGAGCATTTTTTCTCCTTATACGCGGCGCGCACGCGCCGTAAGAGTTTATTCCTCTACAGTATATCATAATGTGTTGCATTTTTAACGCGGTTATGCCAAAATAATTCTATGAATAAGCCCGAATTGCTCGCTCCGGCGGGCAGCTTCAAAAAACTGGAAACGGCGCTTTTATACGGAGCCGACGCGGTCTACGTGGGCGGCAAAAACTTCTCGTTGCGCGCCTACGCCGACAATCTCGGCGACGCGGAGCTGAAAAAAGCGGTGGAACTCGCCCATTCCAAAGGCGCGAAGGTTTACGTAACGGTCAATATTTTTCCGAAAAACTCCGATTTCCCCGAAGCGGAACGTTATTTCCGCTACCTCGAAGAAATAGGCGCGGACGCGGCGCTGGTGACCGACGCGGGGTTCGTCGCGCTTGCAAAAAAGGTTGCCCCCTCTCTTCCCATCCACCTCTCCACGCAAGCCAACACTCTCAACAAATACGCTGTGCGTTTCTGGGCGGAACAGGGTATCTCGCGAGTCGTTCTCGCGCGGGAGCTTACGCTCGAGGAAATAGCCGAGATAGCGGCTTACAATCCCTCTACGGAGATCGAAACCTTCGTACACGGCGCGATGTGCATAAGCTATTCGGGCAGGTGTCTTTTAAGCAATTATCTGGCGGGGCGGGACGGCAACCGAGGCGAATGCGTGCAGGCGTGCAGATGGCATTACAGGATAACGGAGACGGCGCGCGACGAGAGCGCGGAGCTTGTCGAAGACGAACGCGGCGCGTATATCCTGAACAGCAAGGATCTCAACCTTCTCAAAGAAATACCGCGGCTTACGGAAGCGGGCGTAAAGTCTTTCAAGATAGAAGGCAGGATGAAATCGGAATACTACCTCGCCACCGTGGTGAACGCCTACCGCAGGGCGATAGACGAATATTGCGAATACGGCGAAATCGTCTCGGCGGACGCGCTCGAGGCGGAAACGCTCAAAGTCACTCACCGCGACTACACGAAAGCCTTTTTCGACGGGGCGAACGCGGAAACGGTGAGTTACGCGAGCGGGCAGCACGCAGGCTCTTACGAATTCGTGGGCGCGGTGCTGGGCTATGCGAACGGGAAAGCCGTCGTCGAGATGCGCAACCGTTTCGGAACGGGCGACGAACTCGAAGTCCTTTCGCCTTCGCCGAACTTCAACCGCTCTTTCGTGGTAGGAGAAATGACGAACGCGGCAGGCGAAAAAGTGACCGACGCCAAACTCGTGCAGGAAACGCTGTATATGGACGTGCCCTTTCCTCTCGCCGCGGGCGACATATTGCGCAGGAAATCCAGATGAAAGCGCTCAAGGATTGCGAACTGCTCGCTCCGGCGGGCGATAAAAATTCATTTTATGCGGCGATCGCTCACGGCGCCGACGCCGTATATCTCGGAACGAGCGATTTTTCGGCGCGCGCCTCGGCAGAAAATTTTTCTATAGAAGAACTCGGTCATTACGTTAAATACGCCCACTTTTTCGGGGTAAAAGTGCACGTCGCGCTGAATACGTTAGTCAAACAAAACGAGCTAAAAAAATTTCTGGACGTCGCCCGAGAAGCCTGCGCTGCGGGCGCGGACGCGCTCATCGTGCAGGACGTATTTCTCGCGCCTTTACTTCTCAAGCTTTGCCCGGGGTGCGAACTGCACCTCTCCACTCAAGCCGGCGTAAACAACGCAGAAGGCGCGCTTATGGCGAAAAAATACGGTTTTACGAGGGTGATACCCGCGCGCGAAACCTCCGCAGACGAATTGCGCGCGATATCCGCGGTATGCGAGACGGAAGCCTTCGTGCAAGGCGCGCTGTGCACGGCGTTCTCCGGTCAATGCTACATGTCCTCTTTCGCGGGAGGCTCGAGCGGCAACCGCGGCAGGTGCAAGCAACCCTGCCGCAGAGAATACTTTTTCGGCGGCGAAAAGCGTTACGCCCTCTCGACCTCCGATCTTTGCGTTGGCGAACGGGTGAAAGAGCTGTGCGCGGCGGGCGTCACCGCATTCAAGATAGAAGGCAGGATGCGCCGCCCCGAATACGTGGCGGCAGCCGTAGACTACTACCGCGAGATACTGGATACCGGAAAATCTTCGCCCGAAAAAAGAAGCGCGCTTATGCGCGCGTATAACCGCGGAGACTATACCGAAGGGCTTAATTTCGGTCAGAAAAAAGACTTCCTTTCCCCTTACGTGCAGGGGCACATAGGCGAATATGTCGGAAAGATAACCGCGATAAAAGGTAACCGTATATCGGTGTCGGGTAACCGCAACTTCGTAAAAGACGATTGCTTCAAGATACTCCGAGGAATGAAGGAAACGGGAAGCGCGCTCGCCGTAAAGAGCGGTAAAGGCTCGGATTTCGTGCTCGTCAAGCAGGGCGACGCGCGCCCGGGCGACAGCGTGAGGATAACCACGGACGTAAGTCTTTTCGCCGCGCTCGCCGCGAAAAAAGCGAGTCGCGAAATAAAGGTATTTTTCCGCGCGGCGATAGGCGAAAGAGCGTACGCCGCAGCGGAATGCGCGGGGCGCCGCGCGAGCGCGGAGACGAAGGAGCCTTTGACGGAAGCCGCCAGCCGCGCCCTCACCGCGGACGACGTGAAAGAAGTATTCCTCAAGACGGACAATTACCCCTATTCTCCGGTCACGGAAACGGAGATATCGGGCAAGGTATTTGCTCCGCGATCGGCGCTCAACGCACTGCGGCGCGAGCTGTACGCAAAGCTTTTCGACGCTTTCGCGCCCCGCAAAGCGTCTTCTACGGAAACGACGCTTCCCGAGTATCCCGCGGGTAAGGCTTCGGGAAAGCTCGCGGTCATCGCCGAGGATTTCTCTTTCGCGCCGAAGGCGCGTCCTTTCGACGCGATCTTCTCCCCCGCAGACTACAACGACGACGCCGCTTTCGAAGCCTTTTTCGAAAACACGGAAGGCAGAAAAAGGTATCTTTACCTTCCCGCCCCGCTTTCCTCGGCGGACGAGCGCATAGTCGCGGAAAAGATCAAAGGCTTCGACGGCATATACGGCGAAAATATCGCCGCCGCGGCCTTCGCGGAAAAATACGGCGCGGAGCTCTTCGCGGGAACGGGCTTCAATATCTTCAACGGCGCGGATATCGCGGGAATAACGGAATTTACGGAGAAATACGTCTTTTCGAAAGAGCTTTCACTCAAAGAGATCGGCGAGCTGAACGCTGCGGGATACCTCTTCTCGCGCGGCGACGTCAAGGTGATGGATCTCGGCTACTGCCCCTACGGAAAGCGTTGCGAGCGCTGCCCCGCTCCGGCGCGCGACGCGCTTACCGATTACGCGGGAAGGAAGTTTAAGTTGCGCAGGATACGCCTTGCTTCCTGCCGCTTCGAGATATACAACCCGCAGATACTGTGCTCCTTAGCTCCCGCGAACGCCAATTTGATTTTCAACGCCGTTCTGCGCGCTCCCGAAGAAGCGCTTACTCTTCTGAACGCTTCCGATAAGGAAGTGAAAAGCTTATTCGAATGTACCGCGGGCGCTTCGGTGCGCGGCGTCCTGTGAAACGCTTGCTTCCCGCGCGTAAAAGTCCTATTGAAATTTCTTTCTCAAAGTGATATTATTTTAATATATCGCGCGGCGAGGAGGATACAATGGCTGAACTCTATCAAGACAAACTGGTGATCAAAAAAAGCGACAATCGTCTGTATTATCATAATCGGATAGAAATACCGAAGGATACGGACCGCGTTATCGTGCGCTATAATTACTATCCCGTCAAGATACCCGACAGAGAATGGGAGAACGAGATCGACCTCGTGCTCATAGACGCCGACGGCGACATCGGCACTCGCGGACACGCCGTGAAAGAGGTGGAAATATCGGAATATTACGCTCCCACCGGATACGAACCGCGTAAGCCGCAGGGAACGTGGGACGTCGTATTCGGCGCGGGCAGAATGATATCCGACGAAGTGACCGTGGAATTCGAACTGGAATTCATCGGCAAGGAACGCCGTTTCTATGCGGGCGACACTCATTGCCACACCAACAATTCGGACGGCAGCTTCACCTACGAAGAGATAGCGGACAAAGCCGTTAAAAAGGGACTGGAATTCCTTATAATGACCGACCATAACCGTACCGTGATAGGCAATCTGCCCATGCGTAAAGGGCTGACCATGATATACGGCGTGGAGCTCACCTATCCTACCGGGCACTCCAATCTTTGGGGCGTACACAAGCCCTATTCGGGCTCGTTCGTGGCGGAGACGCTGGACGAATGGAAGCAAAAGCGCGACGAAGCGCGGCGTAACGGCGCGCTCGTATCGATAAACCATCCGCTCTGCACCAAATGCCCCTGGAAATGGACGCTGAAAGGGCTCGATGAAGACTGCGTCGAAGTGTGGAACGGCGTGATGCGCCCCGACAATCAACGTTGCATAGAATGGTGGCATTCGCGGCTCGCGGAGGGCGAAAAACTACCCATGGTGGGCGGCTCGGACTATCACCGCGATTACGTGGTGACGGACTTTCTCGGCAATCCCGTGACCTACGTGCTGGCGGAAAGCCGCTCTCCCGAGGATATACTCAAAGCCATCAAGGAAGGGCGCACGAGCGTATCCGACAAGATCGGCGACACCTTTATCGATATGACCTGCGGGGACGCCCGCCTCGGAGACACGGTCCCTTTCACCGGCTCGGAAAAGGTTAAGGTGAGCGTGAAGAAATTACGTCGCAATCACACGCTGTACGTAAAGGACGCCGAAGGCGTGGCGTACGAATACACCGCGAAAAAGACGGGCGACTTCGAAATCGAAGTGCCCGTAAGAGCAAAAGGCTTCGTGCGCGCGGAAGTGAAAACCAAATACAAGGGTCTCAAACTGCTCGCGCTCAACCTGGGACTGTTGCTCATGATGCGCGATCAGGCGTTCAAGCCTATGCCCGACTTCACCTACGCGCTGACCGCTCCCATATACTTCGAATAAAAGACGCGCCCGCACAAAGCGGGCACCTATATTTGAATAAAAGGCTACCGATATTCCGTTATCGGTAGCCTTTTCCGATATAAGCTTTTATCTGACGCGCTTGTAATTCCCGGTGAGCACGCCGATGAAGCCGACTTCGAAGGGAACGTCCCCTTTCACGAAGCGCCTGCCCACGCGGGTCTCTATAAGCTCTATGGCGCCGGTATCCTCCGCCGTTCCGACGTAAGCGTATCGCACCTTGGCGCCCGCCGAATCGAAGGAAGCGTGCTGGAATACCCTCATGCCGAGCGCCTCGCATTCCTTGATCGCTGCGTCGAGATCCTTCACGTTGTACTGGTAATGGTGCACGGCTTCGCCGCGATTGATATAGAACGTGGTATAGATATTCGGTTCTCCGTGGGTCTCGATGAGTTCGAGCTTGGTCTTGCCCCTGCCGCCGAAATAGAGATCCACGGTGCATTTTCTTTTCTCGCCGCGGTAGTACAGCTCTATCGGCCCCGCGACAAGCTTATACCATTTCTTTATCCCGTACAGCCTGCCGTAACGCGCCATGGCTTCCTTGGCGTCCGTCACCACTATTCCTATATGATTGATCTTTCCGACTTTCATATTCACCTCCGTCGACCTACATTCTACCACAGCCGCGTACAAATTACCAGTACCGTAAAGGCTTATTTCCCGAGACGCGCCGTGCGAAAAACGCGTTTTTTCTTGCCTAAATCCTTATTTATAGCGGGGAAGGATCGGGCAACACGCAAAAACTTGTTTTTTTTACGCGAAAAGCCACAAAAAACGACAGCAAAATTTTTTGTTATTGACATCCTTTTTCATTCGTGATATTCTATAGTCGGTAAAAGGCTGTTTTGCCTTGAAAAAGCCGAAAACCAACCTACTGCGTTGGGAAAACGGAAATAAAGAAAACAGGAGGACCCTTATCATGGCTGAATTCGAAATCAACGGCACCAGTAAGACTTTCGCCGAGAAGTATGCGGCTCTCGACGCCGACAAAAAAGCGGCTGTTGACGCAATCAAGGAAGCATTGCTCGCAAAGAAAAAGGTGCACGAGCGCATCAGTAAAAAATGCGCCACTTATAATCTCGGACGTAAGGCGATAGCGAAGATAAGTATCATCGGCAAAAGCATAAGACTGCATCTCGCCCTCGATCCCGCAAACGAAGAACTCGCGAAATACCCTCTCAAGGATCTCTCGGACAAGAAGAGTTATGCGGACGTGCCCGCGATGCTGAGGATATCGTCCGATCTCGCTCTCAGAAGGGCGCTCAAACTCATCGAATTGCTGTAACAACCGATAGTAGGATATCGCAATCCCCCTAAAAACGCCTTTCGATCGCTCGTCAAAGGGCGATTTGCGTTTGCGCCGCCGCTTGCGGCGCGTGAGAGCTCCCCTGTCGAATAAAAAAACGCGCTTCCGCGCGTTTTTTTCATACGTTTTTATATCAACGGCGGCAGTCCCGCGGGCGCGCCGCTCCCCGTCCCGTCGTCGAAATCGCTCTCTATGCCTTCCGTTTTGGCGAGCTTTTTCTTGATTATGTCGGTTCGCTGCGCCGCCTTGTCGAGGGTATTCTGTACCGTTTCCATCTGCGTGCGCGCTCTGTTTATTTCCGTAAGGAAAGTTTCGAAGTCCTTGCGGAAGCCGACGAGTATTTTGAACACCTCCACCGAATTCTTCTGCACCTGTAGGGTGCGGAAGCCCATTCTCAGGCTGTTGAGGAGCGCCGCTATGTTCGTGGGCCCCGCTACCACCACGCGGTAATCGCGTTGCAGACTTTCCGCAAGACCGTCTATGCGCAACACTTCCGCATACAGGCTTTCGACGGGCAGATACATTATCGCGAAATCGGTAGTGGACGGCGGCGCTATATATTTGTTTTTGATACTTATTGCCTGGCTCTTAACGGTACGCGCGAGCGAGTCGCGGCTCATTTTGTATTCTTCCGCATTGCCCTCGTTGAGCGCGTCCGCCATTCTCAGGAAGTCCTCCGCAGGGAATTTGGAGTCTATCGGCAGATACACTTTATCGTCCTTTGCTCCGGGCAGGATTATCGCGAAATCCACCGCCTCCTTTACCCGCCTGCCCATTCGGCTCTGCTTCTCGTACTGCTGCGGTATGAGTATCTCCTGCAATAACGCTTCCAAAGACATTTCTCCCCAGTTGCCGCGCGTTTTCACGCCGTTCAGCATCTTGTTGAGATCGGTAAGGCTCGTATCCAGCGACTTGAGCTCGCCGAGGTTCTTATACAGCTTGTCGAGCGAATCGGATACGTTCTTGAAGGATAACGTCAATTTCTCTTCGAGAGTTTTGGTGAGCTTCTCGTCCACGGTGCCGCGTATGCTCTCGAGCTGTTTCGCGTTATCCTCGCGCACGCGGGTGAGACTCCTCTCCAGCTCCTCCTTCATCTCCTTAAGACTCGTCCCGAGCTGTAATTTCATCTCCCCTATGCGCTGTTCGTTCGTGCGCGCCATTTCCTTGACGCGCTCGATGACCTGCTCGTTGGTGGCAGTCATACCCGCCTGCAACGCTTTCGCGGTCGCGTCGTTCGCCGCGGTGACGGTAGCCTTTATGGCTTCGGCTTCCGCGGTAAGTCTGTTTTCTACCGACTTCACGTCGCCGCCGCCTTTGCTCCGTCCGAGTTTTATAACGGCGACCGTAAGTATCGCCACAGCCGCTATGAGTACCGCGACCAACGCGATAACTATGTATTCGAAATATTCCATTTCTTTACCCCTCGCCTCTCGCGCCGCGTTCTGACGCGGCGTAAGCGCATACTTTCCGAACCGCCGCACGTAATGTGCGGCGGTTCGGTCTGGTTTCTTTTTTGTTCGTAAAAGGCTTCCGTTTTGTTACCTACGGTCACCCGTAGCGCAGAATATCGTTCGGCGCCGGCGTTGCCGCAAACCTTTATCTGAACAGCTCGGGATGGTTCTTGACCATCACTTCCATGGCTTCGCTCGCTATGGTCACCGTTTCGTCCACGAGCGCAGGCGTAAGCGACAGGTTGATGAAGTGATTGTGGTGGCTGGTGAAGAACACGCCGCGCTTCACGCATTCCGCTATCCATTCCTGATGAATGAGGAAGTTGTTGTTCTTGTCCTCTATCCTGAGATAGAACAGCGCGGGATGTCCCGAAGAAATAAGCGGAACGTTCAATTCCTTCGCGGTCTTGTGAAGCCCCGCGAGCAGCCTTTCGCCCATCGCCTTGAAGTGCTCGCAGGCGTTGTTCTTGATGAGCTTGTTGATGTTTGCTATACCCGCCGCAAACGGCACCGCGCTCATCCAGTAGCTTCCGGTATACGGTACGGTGGACGCCGCGCCTTTAAGGAATTCCTTACCGCACAGCGCGCTGACGTTATAGCCGTTGGCGAGCGCTTTGCAGAAGGTGATGAGGTCGGCCTCGAAGCCGAAGTATCTGTCGGAGCCCTCGAGCGACATACGGAATCCCGCGCGGATATCGTCGATGATGAGGATTATACCGTTGTCGGTGCAGAGCTTGCGTACCGCCTGCCAGTATCCTTCCGCGGGAAGTTCGTTGTCCACGAAGTTGCCGTGCATGTAAGGCGTGGAGATGAAGCAGGCGATATCGTCTTTATTCTCCTCTATCGTCTTCTTCAGCCCTTCGACGTCGTTCCAGTTCACGTACAGCGCGTTGTGGCAGTCGTCCCACAGCGTTCCGGGGGTGTCGGGTTTCTGCGTCCAGGGCGCCACGCCGTGATAATAGTTATTGACGAAAATGATCTTTTTCTTGCCCGTGTAGTAACGGGAGATCATTATCGCGAAGGAGGTGACGTCGCCGCCGTTCTTGCAGAAGAACGCCCAGTCCTTATGTACGGTCGCGGTAAGCAGTTCCGCAAAGTCCACCATTATGTGCGAAGGAAGCGAAGTGCAGTTGCCCTTCATTATCTGCGCCTGAGCCGCCGCGTCTATCTCGTCGTCGCAATATCCCGACACGTTCGGTCCGTATCCGCACATATAGTCGATGAAACGGTTGCCGTCCACGTCCCACATCTCGGAGCCCTTCGCTTTCTCTAGGAAGAAAGGATACGCCGAGGAAGGTATCATACAGCCTTCGGCGGGACCGAGGTGTCCGTATACGCCGCAGGGTATGACTTTACCCGCGCGTATCATTGTTTTTACATTGTTCTCATAGGTATACGTCTTAGTCATCATGCACCTCCTATGCCAGATACTTGGGTACTATATTGAGGATCTTGTTCAGATTGTCGAGCATGAGCATGTGTCCCCTCGTGTCGAGCTTGCCGCTGCTTATGCACGCCATCGAATCCAGTACGCCGTCGATAAGACCTTTAGCCGTTTCGAGATCGGCGAAGGTCATGAACGCCCTGCCGTTGTCGGCTTTCCTGCGTTTGCAGGTAAGACGCGCTTCCTTGTCGTCGCTGCCGCCCGATTTGACAAGGGTGGCGTAGCATTCGTCTTTGATCCCGAGGCTGATCTCTCCGTCAAGTATGCGTTTCATCGCGTAACGCGCGATAGGATCGTGATTGCCGACTTCCGCTATTCCCGCGACCATGGCGTAGAACGCGAGCTTCGTGCTGAGATCCTTCTCTTCCTGCGAAGCGAATTCCTTTTTCCTCATTATCTCCGCCATCTTGCCGGTCAGTACGTTGAAGGGGCTTTCGGGCTTACCCATGAAAGCAAGCGTTTTGAAAAGTCCTTTCGTGGGTATGGGCATCGCCGTACCGGCGACCACTTTGTTGAACTGATCGCAACTGGAGCAATAGAGATTGATGTCCACCTTGCGCTCTCCGTCGTACGGGAGCACTTTGACCTTGCCGTCCTTGAAAACGACGACGCCGTCCGGACCGCCCTTGACGTTGAATCTAACAACGATGTCCTGTTGCGCCGCAAGCGCTTTGGCGCTCTCGTCATACTCGACGTACTTCTCCAAAGTGCCTATTGCCGCGTAAAAATTGACATACGCCAAAGTTTTTACATCGATTGTCATTTCGTACCTCCTTTTACCGATTAAAATTTATTATATAGTTGTATCGGGCGCGGCGCACGTGCGCCGCGCCCGCGGTACACTTAAAAAACTATTTCCTGTAATAAACGTTGTGCTCGTGGCTCACGCGCTCCTCGGGGCGAGCGGGATTGGAGGGAGGAGGAGGATTGCCCTTCGGTATCCTCGTGATGCCGCGGCGGGCGAGCGCCTTCTTGTGGTCGCGGTTGTAGCTCTGCAGGAACTTCCTTCTGCGCAACGCGACGATAATGATGATCGCCACGAAAATCACGAACATTCCCACCACCGAATAAGTGATGTAGGTAAGCAACGTGCCGTCTATCTCAATACCCGCTATCGAGCCGTAGATCTTGGCGGGATCTTCGCGGACCACCACGTTGGCGGAGGTGGCGAGGATATAGGTGTCGAGCTGCATCGAGGTGAAATACACGTCCGCGCCGTCGGGCGTGCGTCTTACGCCGCTCACGGGGGTGATCGTGCCGTCCGCGCTCAGTCTGTAAACCGCGAAATACACGTAATTCTGATAATCTTCGGGGATAGGCAGCGTGATCGTAACTTCGCCCGTGTCATACTGCGAACCGAAACCGGTAAGAGTGAGCTGATTGATGGTAAGCACCTTCCTCGGATCGTTCGCCGTGAGCATGTTGTACAGACTGGTCTGCGCCTGGATGAACAGCTCGCTCTCGGGAGAATACGACACCACTTCGAGCATTACGCCCGCGGTTTCGCCAACGAGCTTGTCGCCGTCTATCGAAATGCCCGTCGATTCGTCCTGCAACAACAGTACTTCGCAGATACGCTTCAGTTCTATCAGTTTATTGTAAAGATTGGATTTGAATACCGTCTTCTGGTCTCTCGACAGCGAATCGTAGGCGTTATATACGCGTATCACCGACTGATAATCGGTCTTCTCGACGACGTTGGTGGCGGGAAGCGCGATAACGCTGTTCTGCACCGAACGCACGTCCGCCATGAGCGCGTCGAGCTTATAGTATTCGGAGAGGAGCTTGTTGTAATAACTCTCGTAAATGCCCTCTTTGATCTTCTCCTGCTGCCACTCGGGATAACGGATGAGATCGTCTTCCGAAATAAAATAGTTGATGTAGGTATACATCGTCTCGTAATCTGACTGAAGCTCGAAGCTCGCCTGCTCGTTGATACGTCTCAGGTATCCCTGGTAATCCTCGACTTGCTTCTCGAGCATCACGAGACGGTCGTTCAGACGGGAAATGAGCGTCGCGAAATACTGCTGACGGCTCGATGTGAGCGTGCTCTGCGCCGCTTCGAAATCGGATTCCAGCCTGTCGAGCAGCTTACGGTGCTCGTCGCTCAATTCTATATTGCTGACCGTGAGCTCGAACACGCTCATATAGAATATGAGTTCGGCTTTGTTCCCCGCCATGTCTTCCACGACGATATGTACGAAGCCGCCGTTGCTGTTGTCGACGGTGTTGGTCGCTATTATCTGTCCGTTGGAGAGCGGGAAGTTATTGTACATCGCGCTCTTGAGGTTGTCCTCCGTATAAGTGATGACCTGGTCGATATAATAGGTGTACGCGTCGTAAATATTGACGGCGTCCACTTTGTTGACGATGTTGCCGGCGTGGATTATCGGCGCCACTTTGTCTATCTTGACTTCGAAGGTCTTGTCTACTCTGAGCCCCGCGCCGCTTTCCGCGCTCACGTACAGGGTCGCAAGCTTGGTCACCGTGACGGTCTGTCCCGCCGCCCATACCGTGGACTGCCCGGGGTTGTCCGAAAGATAATAGGTATAAGTCACGCCGGATTTGTTCTCGACGCTCGTACTGCGCGAAATGACTACCTCGTCCGCATTGGTCCAGGTACCCGAAGTTAGCTTTCCTTTACTCACGCCGTCCTTGTTCGCCTGTCCGGTGAGCTCGAATTCGGGCATCACCTTATCCACGCGCAAGGTGTAGCTCTGCACTACGCTCAAAAGGTTCGCGTTGGCTACGGCGCGTATCCATATCGTCACTTCGCCGTTGCCGGCAAAGCCCACTATGTCGTCGGTGGAGAACATGTTGGTGCGCATATTCTCGTAAGGTCCCGCTTCGCTGAGACTGTAGGTGTATATCACGCCGCCGGGGTTGTAGCTCAGGGGAGTTATCGTGGCGGTGATCGCCTCGGGGTACCAGTACTCCAACCCCGCCAGTCCGTTTTCTGCGTCGCTCGACGCTATCACGCCCGAAGAAGGCGTGCTGAAATCCACCTTGAACGCGGGCGAAGCGCTGTCTATCCTCACGATGACCGACTTGGGAATGACGTATTCGGAGCCGGACAGGTTGGTGATCTTGAAAATAACGGTATCCAGCCTGTTGCCGGGTATCGTGAATTCGTCCGCGCCTTCGGTGGCGGAGAACGTAATGCTCTTGTTGACCGTGCCGCCGGAAACGGGCGTGGCGGTCTCGGAAACCCTTATCCATTCGGCGCCGCCGTCGAGGCTGTACCAGAAGTATACGGGCGTCGAGGATACGGCGCGTACCTGCACCACGGCGTTGTCCGTCCAGTTGAACTCGAGCACGCCGCCCGCGCCTTCCGTCCCGCCCGTAACCGTTGCGGTAGGAGCGGAGGTCTCCTTCTGCACTATCACTTTATAAAGCGCGCTGCCCTTGCCCACGCTGTTGACCGCGTATAACCAGTAATCTTTGCCGGATTCGAGCGTGATACCGTTGCCGCCGAGCCGCGTCCATTCGGAGATGTCTCCTATCTCCTCGCTCCCGTCCGTTCTCGGATCTCTGTAATAATAGGTTATGGGCGCTTTCTGATTAAAGATCGCTCCGTCGGGCACGACGTAGCGCACGTCCTGATTGCTGTATACGACGTATTTGCCGTTACCGTCGTTGAATACTATCTCGCCTGCCGACTGCGCTATCGCGTAGCGAGGGTCGGGCGTCGAAACGTCGACTTTGACGTTCACGGACGCTTCCGCGCTCGCGTGTCCCGCGCTGTTCAATGCGCGGAAAATTATTTCGCCGTTATAGCTCATATATGCGCCGGTAGTCGCGCCGTCGTTTGCCGCTTCCTCCTCGTTCACGTACTGCTTGATGCCGCTGAACACGAGCGTGGCGACGCCGCCCGTCACGCTCTCCGCGGGAATGGTTATCCATTCGCCGCCTATCGTCGACAGACGGTATTGGAACGTCTTTACCTCAAGCGCCGTGCCCGATTCGTCGACGTCGGGCGAAATCCTGAATTCTATCGCGCTGCCGTTCCATACGTCGGAACCGGAAGACATGATCACCGATACGGAAAAGTCGCGTATATCGTAATCTACGGATATGTATTGAGGACTGAGCGAAGTTACTTCGCCCGCCGAATTCTGAGCCTTGCTCCTCAAAATAAAGGAATATTTGAGCGTGCCCACGCCGGTGCCTTCTTCGGGCATTCTTATAAGGATACTGTCGGGGTCCTCGCCCTCGGCGTGTTCATAAAGTTTGTAGCTGCTCTCGTCAAGCTGCGGCGCGTCGCCGGTATAAGTCGCGTAATATATGTCGAAATGTCCGGACTGATTGG
Source organism: uncultured Eubacteriales bacterium (assembly GCA_949292905.1). GTDB lineage: Bacteria > Bacillota > Clostridia > Christensenellales > DTU072 > Stercoripulliclostridium_A. The sequence continues at coordinate 117,918 of CASFAV010000008.1, read as the reverse complement.
TTGCGAAAACGATACGGATATCGTTGGCGACGAGAACTTCCTCCCCGGTAAGATCGAGGTCGGCTATCTTTTCGCCGTTCTTATCCTCGGTATAAGCGCTGAACCCCTGCCCTTCGAGAGGCGCGGAGTCGATATTGACGGTGACCGAATAGTCCTTGCTCACGCCCGCGCCGGAAGTGAGTCTGAACGCGTACACGCCCGAGGCGTCCACTATCGTGGTGAACGCGCCTCCGTTCATGATCATAGGAGTGACGGAGGGGTTGCCGCCTATCATCGGATAACAGTTGACGCCCGAAACGGGAATGTCGGGGGTAATGGTGATGAGTACCTCTCCCGCCGACCAGTCGGCGGCGCCGAGTTCTATATCTGAGCCGTTGATAGTCGCTCTCACCGTTGCCGAAGGCACGGTGGTGTCGAGCTTGAGCGCCGACGTGCGCAGCGGTATCGTCGCTCCGTTCTCGTCGGTGACGGGAGTCTTGTTCTCTCCCATGAATACTTCCACTTTGTTGCGCGCCTTGTCGTAGACGTTGAACGTCACGCTCTGGCTGTTCAGGATACGGTCTATCGTCACTTCGTAACGCACGTAGCTTGCGGGAGCGCCTTCGACTATCGCAGCGTCCTCTATCCTCTCGGTAGAAGCGTCGCCCGTAACGAAGGAACGTATTTCATATTCGTCGTCGGTACCGAGCACCGCGGGCATCGTGAAATACGCTTTGACGGGTTCGCGCAGCCAGCCCGCGGCGTTGGGATGGGTCTCCCCTATCTCCATATTAGTGTAATAATCGCTGTCGAGCACCGTCACGGTGAAGGACGCGGTGTCCGACAGCCCGGAGAGCGCGCTCAAACGGAAATAATAAGTTGCGCCGACTATCGCGCCCGCCGCGTTGGACAGCGTGAGCGTGTAATTGTTGTTGGTGGCGGTGAGCGGAACGAAATCGACGCCGTCCGTGCTGTAGTAATACGTAACGGTGTTGCCGTTCTGCTGCGAGGAAGAATTGGCGATGGTGAAGGTGACGGAATCGCTAGCATATTCGACTCGGTAGCCGGAGCCCGCCGCCGTGCCTGCGGAACGTATGACCGCGCCCGCGGCGTCGCGCGCCGAAATATTCACCGAAGGTTTGGCGGGATCTATTTTCGTCAGATAACCCGACGAAAGATTCTCGATACCGGAACCGCTTATCGCCTTGAAATAAACGGTGGTCTGTCCGGGAGTTTCGATAGGCAGCGTATAGCCGTTGCCGGAGCGTTGCATCGGGGTAAACTCGTCGGTAAGGTCGAAAGCGTAGTAATAATTGGCTCCGGAAAGCACCGTTTGGGGGGTAAGCGTATAAGTTACCCTGGAGCTCGTCCAGCTGCCTACGGGATACTCCGCGGTCGAGGAGCCGCTCGGAACGGTGGCGGTCACGGCGAATTCGGGAGTCGCCATATCGAACCGCATATTCATATCCGACTGCGTATACTGATAGATACCGGAAAGGTCGGTGGAGATTATCGTGAAGCTGCCGTCGTAAGAGAGTATGCCGCTGTCCTCGCCGGGCACGACAGCCTCGGCGTAATAGCTGAACGTTCCGTCGCCGTTGTCGGTGGACTTGTTGACGAAGGGCACGGGATCGTAGCCTTCGAGTTGATAATAAAACCTCGCGTTGTCGTAAGTGCCGCTGTCGTTAGTCACCACAACGGTGATCCTCGACGCCGCCCACACGGGATTGTCGGAGTAGAGGTCGTAATCGGAAAGTCCGGTGCCGCTCATATAGGACGCTCTGACGCTGTCCACGGTATAGTCGCCGGAAACGCAGTTGACGATATTTACTTCGATGACGCGATTGCTTACGTAGTAGCTCGATCCGTCCGTAGTGCCCGAACGGAAGTACATATATTTATGGAAGCTGTTGGTTTCGGGAGAATAATTGACGCGCGCGATCGTATCGAGATGGAGCGAGAGCGTGCCCGAAACGGGATCGTAATCGGCAGCGGAAGTCGCCGTCCATTCTTCGGAATCCGCTTCCGGAACGCCGTCCCTGGTATCGCCGAAAGCGTACCAGAAAGTACTCAGCGCGAGATTGGGGTTCTCGTCGGAAAACTTAAGGGTGAAAACGGGGAAAACACCGTTGCCGGCATCGTGCTCCGTGCCTTCAACGTAGGAACCGGTATCGACGGTAAACGAAAGTTGAGCGTCGGTGAGACCGTCTGCGGCGTACGCCGTACCCGGCACGGGCGACAGAAACGCGAGCGCGAGAACGACGGCAAGAGCCGCCAGTATAAGCACGGGCGAAGCCGATAATATCAGCCTGCGTTCGGAACGAAAGTCGGTACTTTTTGCCATTACACACCTCCCGATTGGCGGAAAAGGTCCTTCATCATAGTAGCATACGCGCGCGGAAAGCGCAAGGCGGGATATAATTATTTACTTTTATAATACCGCACGCACGATTATAATATAAATAATTAAATAGTTTTCGCACGCCCCGCGCAAAAAAAAGACCCCGCTTTCCGCAGGGTCCGTAACGCTTCGCTTTCCGCTACGCGGATCACTCCTCTTCGTCTTCGTCCTCGTCCTCTTCGCCTTCGTCGTCTTCTTCGTCGAAGTCGTCGAGTTCGTCCGGATCGACGCTTTCGAAGTCGTCCTCCTCGATATAATCGGGATATTCCTCTTCTTCGTCCCAGTTCTCTTCCTTGTCTTCTTCCTCGGCGATGTCGTCGATACTGCCTATGTCGCCGTCGAGCACGTCGTCTATGTCGATGTCTTCGTCGAGATCGGTGTCCTCGATGTCCGTCTCGGGCTCTTCGTCGTCGAATTCGTCGGTGAGTTGTTCCTTCGCTTTCTCCATTTCGGCAAGGCACTGCTCGCAGTACTTCTCCCCTTCGTTGACGTAATTGGTCCTGCAACGGGGGCAAAGTCCTTCTTCTTCGTCTTCGTCTTCCGGGTCTACGTCCACAATCCCTTTCATTTCCGCTTCGCAGATGGAGCAGTATTCCTTATCTATCGGAATGTAATTTATCTCGCAACGCGGGCATTTTTTGAATTTCGGCATATTCCTCTCCTTCGCCGTAAGCGGCGTTATAAAGTCGGCTATATTATATTGACTATGTCGCGGATTGTAAATCGTTTTGCCGTAAATTTTTTCTAATATTTTACGTAAAAGCGCGGCGGCGCGCCGCCGTAAGAGAGAAAACAGATGAAATTTCTACCTTAAACGCGCGAAAAAAGCCGAAAAGCAAACGTTTTCTTCGGCATGCGTTTACCCGTAAAAACGCCCCGCTTTATCGGCGGGGCGAGATTCTTAAGGGATTTTACTCGGATCGTCACTCACATTGTACCGAAACGAGCTTGTAAACGAGGTCGTTCTCGACGATCTGCACGGGTATGCGCACCGAATACAGTCCGGTAGAACCTTCTCCGAGCACTTTAAGACCGTCTATTTTGGTATAATCGGCGTACATGGACGCACCCACGGGCGACGCAGAGCGCGTGAACGACAGACGGGTGAAGGAGAGCGAATGTTTGGTCTCGGCTTCCGCTCCGCTCGAAACGACTTCCACGGGATCGCGGTAGTCGCCCTCTCCGAATGTAGCCACGGTTATTTTCTCTTTCGTTCCGGCAACGGGATCCACCACCGTGAATTCGGAGCTGTAAGAGCTCTCTATCGTATAGCAACGCACCACGGTATAGAGCAGTTCGTTGTCTATGAAGCCCGATTTGACGCGGAGCTTTTTCTCCTCTCCGTCGTTAATCCTGTAACGGTAGTTCTTGCCGTCGTAGGTGGCGGTCACGGTATAATTCTCGCCGTCCTTCGACACCTTGCGGTAGCTCGCCACCGGCGTGAAGCCGTTCAGGATGCTCTCCGACTCCAGCCACACGTTACCGTCCCGGTCGCTCGCCTTCATCGTCACCCGCGTGCCGCGCGCCGACGAAGAAGTGATATTGACTTTCGCGCCCGTGGCGTTGAGCGTCTGCTCGCCCTCCGCGAGGCGTTCGGTAACTATTATCAACGCCCCGACGGGAAGATTGTCGGAATTGTAGATCCCGTATTCGCAAACCTCTTTGTTCGCCCAGACGGTACCGGGTACGTCGACGTTACCGCCGCAGCTCGCCGTAAACAACGCCGCGCTCACGACCAATACCGCCACTACCAAAACTATCGCTAATTTACGCATATAACGAACTCCGTTGTGTGATAGGGATAATTATATCCCATATTAGCGGCTTCCGTCAATCGTTATGGCGCTCAAACGATTAAATTCCCCTCGTTTCCGTCCTTTATGACGCGCATCACCTTGATCTGCTCGAGAGTATAGGCGTCGTAATAAACGTAATAGACGTTGTCGCCGATGCTGCCCGCGAACTCGTATGCGGTAAGCTCGGTATTCCAGTCGGTGGGTATGACCGTAAGCCTTACCGACGACGTTACGAATCCCTCCGCAAGCGTCGCGCCCTCGGAAGCTTTCACCTCTCCTATCGGCTCTCTCGCCGTATGATTGTAAAGGTAATTCGCGGCGGATATCCCCAGTATCTCGCCGTCGTCGAGCGCCACTTTTACCTTGATCAGATCGGGATAATAAATTATTTCGTTCTCCGCATAAGCGCAGTTTATATATGCCGTACCGTCATTTACGGATACCCAAACAGCCTGCATATCGTCATATCCCGCTTCCGCGAGAGCTTTCGTCGCCGCCGAGGCGGCTGCCTCTTCGTCCATCGTGGCGGCGCCCGTTTCGCGATAACGCGAATACTCCGCGAGCATTCCTCCCGCGACCGTTATCTGCACGTTCGCGCCGTTAGAAAGAGTGTAAGAATACGCCTTGAGCGAGCCTTCTACGGTACCCTCGTATTCGTACCCTTCGCCGTATTTCAGCGCCAGCCCCGCTTCCAACGTTTCGCGCGGGATCTCCGGTTTGCCGGAAAGGAATTTGGCTTCCCTGTCGCGCAGTCCGTCCGAGAACGGTCCGTCGTAGATCATTTCGGGGTATTCGACGTTACCTTCGGTGAACAGGTCGTACACCCCGCCGAGCGCGGTCACTTCGGCGCCCAGCGCCGCGTAAAGGTTGCCGCCTTCGGCGACTTTTTCGCCCGCGTTCAAGAACGCTTCCTCGAGTTTTACGGCTATGTCGCGGAGCTCGTCGAGCTTCGCCTTCTCTTCCGACGTTATCGCTTCGGCGGGCAGTTTCGCGGCGAGATAACAGGCATAATCCCCCAGCTGATTTATGAATTTCATCGCCGCTTCTATCTCGTCGTTCTTGCCCGCGAGCATCGCAAGACTCGTCGCCATGACTTCGGCGTCCGTGTAAACGCCGTTGAGAAGCTCCTTGCGCATCGTATCCGAGCTCGCCGCTTCGAGCTTGGCGAGCTTGTTATCCATATCGCCCAGATTGTCCACGCAGGAATAATACGCCGCGTCGTACAACGCCCCTATCTCGCGCGAATATTTCTGTTCGCGGTATACGAATATCCCGAGCGTCACCGCGAGCGCCGCCACGAGCAGTACGGCTACGCATATCGTTATAGTTTTATAAGCTTTCGCATTCATCCGGCACCTCCTCTACGCGCAGAAAACGTGTTGCCCTATCGTAAGATGAATGGGCTTCTGCTTGATCCAGCTGTTCGTGGCGGTCGCGGGATTGTAATAATAAAGGCAACCGTAAGTGGGATCCCAGCCGTTCATCGCGTCGTTCGCGGCGTTGATGGCGGTCTGGTTGGGCGTAAGGTTTATCTGCCCGTCGTTCACCACGGAGAACGCCCACGGCTGATAGATAACGCCCGATATCGTATTCGGGAAGCTGGAGCTCCTGACGCGATTCAATACGACCGCCGCCACGGCTACCTGCCCGACGTAAGGCTCTCCGCGCGCTTCCGCGTACACGAGCCGAGCAAGCAGATAGGCGTCGGACGAGCTGTAGCCGCCCGCTCCGGAAGCGGAGGAAGTCGACGCGAGCGAGATACCTATCGCCGCGGCGGTCTTTTCGCCCACGATGCCGTCTACCTGAAGCCCGTTCACGCGCTGAAAATACTTGACGGCGGCTACAGTGAGCGAGCCGTAGATGCCGTCCACGGAGCCCGTATAATATCCCCAGCTCTTGAGCCGCGTCTGCACGGTGCGCACGACGGAGCCCGTGGAACCCTGCTTGAGTACCGCCGCTTCCGCGCTCTCCGGACTCTCGAAGCCGTTGAGCGCGAGTATTATCGCCGCCACTATGGCAACGAGCAATACCGGCACCACCGTATAACGTAAGATCTTTTCTGTTTTTTCGGACATAATCACCTCTCTCGATAATGATTGATTATTGTCCTTGACGACGGTTTTTACACACGCGCTTTCCGTGCAAAAAAAGAAACCCCCGTCCGGGGGATTCCGATATGAACCGCGTTTACGTATTTTACGTCATTCGCTCTTGCGGAATTCGAGGGAGTCGTCGGTCATTTTGTCGATGACGGCGAGAGAGACGACCTTGAGACCTTCCGCACGGAGGGTGTCGCCGCCGCCCTGGAAACCTTTTTCTATCGCTATACCCGCGCCCGCGACGGTAGCCCCCGCCTGATGCGCTATGTCGATGAGCCCGCGGAGCGCGCAGCCGTTGGCGAGGAAGTCGTCCACGATGAGCAATACGTCCGACTTGTCTATATAATCCTTGCTCACCATCACGTCGTAATCCTTATTGTTGGTATAGGAATGCACGGGCGCGGTGTATATGTCGTCGGAAAGATTGATGGTCTTACGCTTCTTCGCGAATACCATCGGCACCCCGAAGCATTGCGCCGTCATGATCGCTATGGCTATCCCCGACGACTCGATGGTAAGTATCTTCGTTATCTTGTCGCTACGGAAATGCTTGTACAATTCTTCGCCCAGCGCCTTGACGAGCCCGACGTCGATACGGTGATTGAGAAAGCCGTCTACTTTGAGCACGTTGCCGGGACGGACCTCGCCGTATTTCTTGATCATGTCTTCGAGTAATTTCATCTGAACACCTCATCCGTTCGTATGCTCGGAAAAAACTTTTCCGGATAAGACCGATTATACTTTATCGGGGCGCGGATAGTCAATAGCGAATTGACAATTGCGACGAAAATGCTATAATTTAGAAAAGCTTACGGAGACAAGACTATGCCGATAGCCCTGGTGCTCAACGCACCCGAACTCGATACGGAAGTAAAAGAAGACGCGGTAATCGCCGCCGACGGCGGATACCGTCACGTTGAAGGCAAAAACGTCATTGCCGTTATCGGGGACTTGGATACGCTGAAACGGATACCCGAAAACGTGAAACTCATCAGATACCCCGTCGAGAAAAACGCGACCGACGGAGAACTCGCGATAGAGTACGCGGCGTCTCGAGGCATTACGGAACTCAACGTTTACGGCGGTCTCGGCGGCAAGCCGGAGCACGTGGCGGGCAACCTCAATCTCCTTGCGTTCGCCTTCGGAAAAGGTATCCGCGCAAAGCTCGTCACCCGTGACTATACCGTATATTACGCTACGGGGGCGTTCCGCGCGCGCGTGGGGAAAGGCGCCGTAGTGTCGGTATTCGCCCACGGCGGAGCGGCGCTCGCAGACCGTTCCGAAGGGCTCTATTACCCTCTCGAAGATCTTACGCTGACGCCCTCTACCTCCCGCGGTATCTCCAACGTAGCCACGGCGGACGAGATCGCGTTCGAGGTGAAACGGGGAGCCGTGCTCGTATTCGTACGGCGGGCGTAAAAAGCCCCGAAGCTTCTGTCGGGGCGAAAAGCGCCCCGTTATCCTATTTCCCCGCGGCGAAGCCGTAAGAGAGCCGCGCTCAAAGCGCGGCTCCTTTTTTACGATTTTCCGTTGTATTTACCATTTCCTTAACCGCGCCGACGGTTTACGGAGTCGGGAGCTGTTTTCAACCCTCTCCGCCGGTTTCGGGCGCGCTCGCTTCCGCTTCGCCCTCTCCGCCTAAAGCTTCCGCGGCGAGCTTCGCGGCTCTTCTCGCGCTCAGCTCCTCGAGGATGCGCTTATGCTCGTCGTCGTCCAGGCAATACTTCCAGGTAGGTATCACCGCGAGCAGGCAGCCTACCGCGGGCGGAAGCGAGACTATCACGAAAAGCACCCGCATATAGGGATCGAATTCGGCGATGGTGCGCGGCTCCAGTCCCGCCGAAATATAGTTGTTGACCTTCTCGACCGCCGCGTCCGAGAAGCCGTATATCGTATAGAATATACCGCTCATTATCGTGGCGATACCGGAGGTGAGCTTCGCGATGAACGTTTGTCCGGAGAAGAATACGCCGTCGGGACGGATTCCGCTCTTATACTCCTCGTAGTCCACGCAGTCCGCTATCATGAAGGACTGTAAGACCGTAGTCACGCCCATCGACGCGCCCGCCACCGCGAACACGAAGAAGAATATGACTATCCAGTACCAGTTGACCAGTCCCGTGGGATCGGAAACGTACGCGATATACAGGAACACGAAGGGGATTATACCGAGAAGGCTCGAATAGTTATAGAGGTTCTTTTTACTGAACTTGGTAAGAAGCTTCGGACACAGCGCCATCGCGACGAACTGTCCCAGGAACATACCGCCGCCGAGAAGCGCCATATACACGAGCGCCAGCACCGGACTCTTGCTCGCGAAATAATAGGTGATGAGCGGCATCGCGGAGATCTGCAGAAGCATTTTGGGGCTCGAAAGAATTCCCGAAAGCAAGATCTGACGGAAAGGCTTGTTGTTCCACATCAGCTTGAAGTTCTCCTTGAGGCTGTTGGACTTCTCCGAAGCGGGCACGCGCTCCCTGATGTTGGGACCGACGAGCTGGAAAAGCGCGCAACCCACTATACCGAATATGACCGCGGCGATAAGGAAGCCCCAGCGTTCGCCCTGACGGGTGGCTTCGGCAAGCGTTTCGTCGACGATTAGGTACTTGGTGAGCGATTCGTACGGAAGCCCCGCTTCGAGTCCTGCGGCAAACGCTTCGGTATTCGCGGCGGCGGTGGCTTTGATCGCCTCCCAGGCTTCGACCGTTCCCGCGAGGTTCACCCCTATTTTCTCGGTTATCGCACCGCCTATGGCAAGCGCGAAAGGCTGTATCGCGAGAAGGGTGACGCCCGCTCCGATACCGCCGAAGATACGGGCGAGCGAAAGGAGCTTGTTACGGTCCTTCTCGTCCTCGGTCATCAGCGCGGTCACGCCCCACAGAGGGATGTCGCCCACCGTGTAGGTCATTCCCCAAAGGATATAGGTGAACGCCGCCCACGCGATTATCAGCACGTTGAGCGCCGTCTGCCCGTCCCTGTAAAATCCGAAATTCACAAAGCACAGCGTCGTGATTATGAATATCGGCAGCGGTACGTAGATGAGATAAGGTCTGCACTTACCCCATTTACTGCGCGTCTTATCCACGATCGTTCCCATCATCGGGTCGTTCATGGCGTCCCACACTCTCGCCACCGCCATTATAACGGTGACCGCCATCGCGGGGATCAGCAGCGTGAACTGGAGATAATACGCGAGCGCCGAACCGACTATGTTGTAGATGATGTTCTGCCCGACCATTCCCAAAAGATACATATTGCGTTCTTTCGGGGTATACGTGTTGAGTTTGCGTCCCGCATCGGGTACCGCTACGGCTGTCGCGTTATCCATAAATTCACCTCTCGATATTTGGCTGTTTTAATTATAACCTACGCACACGCGCCCGTCAATAGCGAATATCTTTTCTCTTGTATATAAAAAATACCCGTATCGCTTTATCCGTAATAATGCGGTACGGGTATCGTATTTGTCGGGCGCGGTTGCCCGAACATAATGTTTATGACGTCTATTCGCCGAGCGCGTTGATAAGGTTCATCGCCTGCGTCGCGGCGCAGGCGCCGTCCGCCACTGCGGTGGTGAGCTGTCTAACGTCCTTGGTACGGCAGTCGCCCGCGGCGTAAAGCCCCGGGGTGCGGGTGCGGGTATCCTCGCCCGCTACGATGAATCCCTGCTTGTCGAGGTCGACAAGCTCCGCAAAAACGGCGTTGTCGGGGACCTGCCCTATCGCGACGAAAAGCGCGGGAGTACGGAGCGTGAAGCGCTTTTCGCCCTTCGTTTCCTTGAATACGACGCCTTCGAATTCCTTATCGCCCGCGAAGTCCGCGGCGATATAGTCGGGGATTATCTCCACGTTATCGCGAGCGCGGAGCGCTTTTTCGAGCGCGGGCTCGCCGAAGAAGCGGTCGAACATGGTGACCACCGTCACTTTGGAGCAGATGTCGGAAAGCATGAGCGCGTATTGAAGCGCGGTATTGCCGTCGCCCACGAGGGCGACTTCTCGCCCCGCGTACAGCGCGCCGTCGCAAAGCGCGCAGTAATAAATGCCGTTACCGAGGAAATCCTTTTCCTTTTCTATGCCGAGATGACGGTGTTTCACCCCCGCCGCTATCACCACCGCGAGCGAAGTATAGCTGCGGTAGTCGGTGGTCACGGTGAAAACGTCCCCGTCTTTCGATACCGAGGCGACAGTTTCGAGCTCGAAATCGGCTCCGAGATCGGTGATCTGCGTAAACAGGTTTTCCGCAAACTCGGCGCCCGCGATCTCCTTGATCGACGGGAAATTCTGCACCTTGGGCGAAAAAGCTATCTGCCCGCCGAAGGTCTCCTTCTCCAGAACGAGTACCCTCTTGCCGCCGCGGAGCGCATACAGCGCCGCCGTCATTCCCGCGGCGCCCGCTCCGATAACTATTACGTCATAGTCGCGTTCGATCATCTTTTACCTCATTCGAAAGCCCGCTTTCGCGCGGGCTTTTCTCCGTTATTTTCCGCGTATGCGGAGATTTTTATTGATGTTCCTCGATATACTTCTTGATATTGGAAGCGTTCTCGTATCTCACGCCGTCGGGAGCGATGAGCGTGGGGGCCTGCTTGATGCCGTTGGCGATGAACAGCTCCTTGTTCTCCTCCGCGACCACTACCGTATACGGAAGCTTCGCCTTGTCGAGCATCATCTTCACCATCTTGCAGTTGGGGCAGGTGGAAGTAGTGTACAGCACCGCTTCGCCCGTTCCGAGCGTATAGGGAGCTTCGTCGCAGGCGCAGAAGGTGTGCATGTGCGGGGTGTTGTATTTAGCCACGTCGTACACCTTGCGCTCCTTGAATTCCTGGGTCTTACCGTCGTTCCAGTTCTGTACGGGACGGTAGTAACCGGTGATACGCGAATATACTTCGGTCTTCTTGCCGCAGGTCGGGCACTCGTACACTTCGCCCGAGATATAGCCGTGATCCTTACATACCGAATAGGTAGGACTCAGAGTATAGTACGGGAGACGGTAGTTCTCGGCGATCTTGCGCACGAGGTTCTGCGCCGCTTTCCAGCCCGGCAGTCTCTCGCCGAGGAAGGCGTGGAACACCGTGCCCGAAGTGTACAGCGTCTGCAGCTCGTCCTGAATGTCGAGCGCGGTGTACACGTCCTCTGTAAATCCCACCGGCAGGTGCGAGCTGTTGGTATAGTACGGGGTCTCGCCCTTCTTCGAAGCGGTTATGATGTCGGGATACTGCGCCACGTCGTGCTTCGCGAGACGGTAGCTCGTCGATTCGGCGGGAGTGGCTTCGAGGTTATAGAGGTCGCCGTACATCACCTGATAGTCGCTCAAACGCTCTCTCATATGGTTCAATACGTCCTTGCAGAACTGCTGCGCTTTGGGATCGGTCAGATCCTTGCGTATCCAGTTGGCGTTCAGGCAGGCTTCGTTCATGCCTACCAGCCCTATCGTGGAGAAATGGTTGTCGAGAGTGGCAAGATAACGCTTGGTGTACGGGAAGAGACCGTTGTCGAGAAGCTTGGTGATGACCTGACGCTTGACGTGCAGGGAACGCGCCGAAAGATCCATCATCTTGTCGAGTCTCGTATAGAAATCCCTTTCGTCTTTCGCAAGATATCCTATACGCGGCATATTGATGGTCACCACGCCGATGCTTCCCGTAGATTCGCCGGAGCCGAAGAAGCCGCCCGATTTTTTACGCAGTTCGCGCAGGTCGAGCCTCAGGCGGCAGCACATACTTCTTATGTCGCTCGGCTTCATGTCGGAGTTGATGTAGTTGGAGAAATACGGCGTGCCGTACTTCGCGGTCATCTCGAACAGAAGCTTGTTGTTCTCGGTCTCGGACCAGTCGAATTCCTTGGTTATCGAATAGGTAGGTATAGGATACTGGAAGCCTCTGCCGTTGGCGTCGCCCTCGATCATCGTCTCGATGAAGGCTTTATTGATCATATCCATTTCCTTCTTGCAGTCCTTGTATTTGAAGTCCTGCTCCACGCCGCCCACTATCGCGTTGAGTTCGGCAAGGTCGTCCGGGACCGTCCAGTCGAGAGTAATGTTGCTGAAAGGCGCCTGCGTGCCCCAGCGGCTCGGAATATTCACGCCGTATACGAAGCTCTGTATCGCCTTCTTCACCTCGTAATAGCTCAGTTTGTCCGCTTTGACGAAGGGCGCGAGATAGGTGTCGAAGGAGCTGAACGCCTGCGCGCCCGCCCATTCGTTCTGCATGATACCGAGGAAGTTCACCATCTGGTTGCAAAGAGTGGCAAGGTGCTTGGCGGGCGAGGAGGTTATCTTGCCCGGAACGCCGCCCAGACCCTCTTTGATGAGCTGACGGAGCGACCAGCCCGCGCAGTAACCGGTGAGCATCGAAAGATCGTGAAGATGTATGTCCGCCCTGCGGTGCGCGTTGGCTATCTCCTCGTCGTAAACTTCGCTGAGCCAGTAGTTGGCGGTTATCGCGCCGGAGTTGGAAAGGATAAGCCCGCCCACCGAATAAGTTACGGTGCTGTTCTCCTTCACGCGCCAGTCGTTGACCTTGAGGTAGTTGTCGATGATCTGTTTGTAGTCGAGGAGCGTGCCTTTGACGTTACGCGCTTTTTCGCGTTGCTTTCTGTAGAGAATGTACGCCTTGGCGACGTCGGCGTAACCCGCCTGTATGAGCACCGTCTCGACGCTGTCCTGAATGTCTTCGACGGTTATTTTCTGGTCCTTGATCTTGGGGCTGAAGTCCGCGGTCACGCGAAGCGCGAGAAGCTCGAGCGTGCTTCTGTTATACAGCTTGTCGAGGGAATCGAACGCCTTGGAAATGGCGTTGATTATTTTGTTGACGTCGAACTCGACGACCTTGTTGTCTCTGTTAACTACCTGATACATGGTATCCTCCGATCAAAAAAATTCCGTACGCAGTTATTGTATTACAGCGTGCGGAAGATGTCAACACCTTTTTACAATATATTGTGGTCGATTCTTGCTAAATATTACCGTCGAACACAATATATTGTAGCCGGATAAATGTATAAAATCCTATCGAATATTAACCTCGTCGACATACGCCGAGAGTATTTCCGAGTATTTACTCATTTCGGCGTCGGCAGGCGCGGTAAGCCCCGCCATAAGGGTGCCTCCCTCGTCGCGAAACTTCTGTAAATAGCACCGTTTGGCGCCTTTGAGGCGCTTTCCTATCTCGTGGAAATCGTTTTCGTCGTGGAAATCTTTGACGACGGTTGTGCGGAATTCGTAATCTACGCCCGAATTCATTATCAAATCGATACTGCGGTTTATGCGTGAAATATCCAGTCCGGGAAGCCCCGCGGTGAGGGCATATTTAGGGGCTGAATTTTTTACGTCCATGGCGACGTAGTCGAGGCACTTCCTCTTGAACATATCCTCGAGCACGTCGGGCATGTAGCCGTTGGTGTCCACCTTGACCGCGTAACCCAGATATTTGCAGGCTTCCGCAAATTCCGCTATCCCCTTTTGGATAAGCGGCTCGCCGCCCGTTACGCACACGCCGTCCAAGCGCCCCTTGCGCTCTTTGAGGAAAGCGAAAAATTCTTCGTTCGAAATATATTCGCCGCCGCCCTCGACGAGAACGGCGTTCTGACAGAAGGGACAGCGGAAATTGCATCCTCCCGTATAGACAATGCAGGCTACCTTGTCGGGGAAATCGAGCAATGTAAGTTTTCTTAAACCTTTGATGACCATAAAAATATAATATACCTTAAGCGAGCGTAAATCAAGTCAAAGCGCATATCGAAGGGAAAACAGCGCCCGGGTAATGGCCGTTTCGGCCAAAGTATGCCCGCAAGGAACGCCTTCCGGCTCCGTAAGGGAATATACCTTAAAATCGAAATGCGCGCGCCTCGGGCGCGCGCAAGCGCATAAACCGTCTTCCGGGCTCACCACTCCTTGTTGCGGTCGTGCTTGACGTCGTCGTAATACTCGAAATATCTGCGTTTGGCTTCCGCCGCGGCGATCGCCGCCATGCGCTTACGCCGCGCTTCGCGCGCGGCGCGTTCTTTTGCCGCCGTTTCCTCCGCGCAAGGCGCGTCGGTTTCCTTCCCCTCTTCGGGAATGACTTTATCCTTCAACTCTTCCATATCTTAATAAGCCTTCTTGCGGAATACGTAGAAGCATCCGAGCAACAGCATCGCTATCGCGAATACCGCTACGACGATAACCACCGCGATAAGCGTTTCGCGCTCCGCGATAAACGCCACCGCTTCCACGTCATTCGCCGCTATCTCGATATAACCGTCCTTGACTTCCACGGTCTCCATATTCGCTTCGCCGCTACGGATTATCACGCATTCCACGGTCGCGGAATTGGCGTATTCCTCGGGAACCTTGATGCGTACGACGAGATCTTCTCCTGCGGCGTTGTTCCTGATATATTCGCCGAGCGTGACCGTGCCGCCTTCGGTGCTTACGTTCAGAACGTATCCGTCCACTATCGTGTATTCGCCCGATATCATTTCCGCTATCGTCGAATTCTCTCTGCCCTGCTCGCGGATTATATCGAAAGAGTCTTCGGGATAGAAGCCCGTATCGGTGCTGACGGATATCTCCGCGCCGTCCGCTTCGTGCTTGATCTCCGGCGCGAGTATGTTGAATACCACCGTCACGGCGAGCGGCTCTCTGTAAGTGTCGTCCGCGGAAGCGGATATGGTCACCACGTAGTGTCCGGGCTCGACGAATCTGTTGGCGGAATATTCGCCGTTTATATAGAACACGAGCGGCGAGGTGCTGTTGATGGTAACGTCGATGGCGAAAGGTTCGCCCGTATATAAGAAATCTGCGGGCGTCACCGCCGTGATGATCGCGCGCACGGTATATACGAGAACGCCGGACTAAAAAGCGACCGCATAGTTAAGGTTGGTATATTCCGCGACGAGCTCGTATCTGTCGACGTCGAGTTCGGCGCCCGCGGATATCGTTATGCCGAGATCGTCGCCCTTGACGAGCGTACCCGCGGTGACGTCGTAAGCTTTACTGTCGATGCTTTCTTCCTTGAGCAGTCTCTGGTCGCGGAGTTTAACGGTGATCTCGCGGCGCGTTACCGTATAATCCGCGGTAACGACGTTCTCCGTCGTCCCCTCGAATGTCGCCGCATAATTGCCGCCGATAAGGGTGAATATCACGGCGTTCTCGTAGAGTCCCGCATTCGTTATGCTAACGCCTTCCGCGAAGCTTACGCTCACCGCGCCGGAAGCGGCTATGTCGGCGTGTACCGGAGCGAGCGAGCCGCTCGCGACGGTGAGAGCCTCGTCAACGGTCACTTCCTTTTCGTTCCCGTCGTAGACCGACTCGAATACGCCCGTCACCGCGAAAACTATATCGCGCGGAATTACGGTAAGCTTTCCTTCGGAAACTATCGTGACGGAATAGTTACGATCGTATCCGGTAAGAGTAAGCGCATACTCGCCTGCGTCTTCGCCCTGATCGCGCGCGACCACGGCGTTGAGCGCCCACATCGCAAGCACCTTATCGGTGCCTTCGCAGGGCTGATCCGCGGCAAGCGCGAAAGTATACGCGGGATCTTCGTCGCCGTATACCTTGGAAGCCGAAGTTATCTCTATCGCCACTGGGCGCGGAGTTATCGTGAGAGTCGCTGTCCTGTTCTCGACGGCGTTGAAGTTGTTGGCGTTATAAACGAATTCCGCGACGGCTTCCGTCGTGCCTACTTCGGTAAGCGCGTTGCCCGCGTACTTGACGCCCTCTATTCCCCACGGGAGCGTTCCGCTCACCGTGAGAGCCTTCTCGGTAGCGTCGAAAATATACTCCGCTGAGTCGAAGCTTACGTCGCTCATATCTATCGTCGCACGCAGAACGGGGATCGCGCGGGTTTCGCTCGCGCCTATGATATTCTCCGTTTCGGCTACCGAAACGGTAACATTGAGCACCCCGCCCTCGGGAACGTCGGTAAACGTGTTGTTCGCGTATTCCACCGCGGCGCCGTCAACGTTGACCTTTACGCCCGTTACGGTCTGCTCGCTGCCGTTGTACACGTACTCTCCTTTAACGCCCGACCAATCGAATACGATAGTAGCTTTCGCGATCGTTACGGTTATCGTCGCCTCTGCGGCGAGGAAGTTTTTGGTTGCGCCTATCGTTATTTTGTATTCGCCGGAATCGGATACGTTAAGGAATTTCTTATCGGGATACTTGAGCTGCGAAGTTTCGCTTTCGACGTCGGTGTTGTTATGCGTAGCGCCTTCCGTGATCCAGAAGGAACCTCCGGTATATACGTACTCCGTCACTACTCCGCTCGCGTCTATGACCGCCTGCTTCTTATGTACGGTGAAAGTCGCGTTTTCGAATATCACAAGGTAATTCGTACCTGCGGACGAAGTTCCGGTTATCGTGTACTCTCCCGCGTCGACGCCTTCCGCGCCGTCTTTAAGCGTGAGCGCGATACCGAGCGCCGTTACGTCGTCGTCGTAAGCCATCGAGTCGCCGTCCGCAATCTTCCATTCAAATTCGGGAGTTTCATCTCCGTAAGTCTTTTCCGCGTCGTTAATAATTATTTTGATTTCGCGCGCCGTAACTTCGTAAACGACTTCGGGAGAATTCATCACGCTGACTTCGTAATTCGAGGTCTCTCCGACTATACAATCGATATTGTATTTGCCGACATCAGGTCTGTCGCCGCCCTCGCGGGTGAGCGTGATACCTATATCGTCCGCCGCTTCGCCCGTGGCGAGTCCGCCTTTTGCGGGCTGAACGTCGTCGTTTACCTCAAACGAAAGCTCTTCGTTATCGCCGTATTCGACCGTAACGGGCGTAACGGTTATCCACACGGGGCGCTTGGTCACCGTGTAGTCCGCGACAAATCCGCCCTCGAAGGTAACGGAATAGTTATCGTTGTTGAAGCTGAGTCTCACCGCCTCGCGGTAAACGCCGACGGCGGTGTAACTCGCGCCGACTATTCCGCCCGCGCTACCGCCGAAATTGCCGGTAAACACGAGGCTGAAGCCCGCTTCGGCAAGCGATTTACCCGCTTCTTCGCCCACAAGCTCGAAACCTTCCTTGAGCGCGAGTTGCGCGGTATCCGCGGCGTTCGGACGAACGAGCGCTTCGCCGTATACGGACACGAATGCGTCCTTATTCAGAATTACGGTCAACGGTCTTGGATCGATATTGAAGGCGTTAAGGCGCGATTCGTCAACATAATAGTTGCCGCCTTCCGCGCAACTGACCGTCACGGCGTAGCCTCCTTCCAATACCGCTTCGCCTTTCTTGCGGGTGACGGACTCGATATTCAAGGCATTTAGACCGTCGCCGCCTACGAGTCCCGTGCCCGCTGCTCCGGTATCGTACGGCTCTACCGCAAGCAATACCTGCGACCAGTCGGGATCGTCGTCGCCGTAGACCTTGCTCGCGTAAGCGCTCGTAAGCTGTACGTACACGGGGCGCTGCGTGACCGTATAGGTGCCGGTTACGGCGGTAAGCGCGTAATTCGCATTCGAAATGCTTACGGTAAGCGGGTATTCGCCCGCGTCGACGGCTTGCGCGCCGTGATTTACGGTAAGCTTGACGCCGAGATCGTCGAGAACGCCGTCCTGCGCGTAAACGGTTCCCTCGATAGCGTAATCCTTGCCTTTAACCGCGCTTGCCGCGGGAGTTTTCCCGTCGTATACGGAGCTCTGCGGATTGACCGTTATCTTAACGGGCGCTTTATTTATCGTAAGGAGCGCGGTGCGCGCCGCGGGTAAATTATAGGAGTAATAAATGATTTCGTCATGCTCCTCGCCCGTCAGATCGAAGGTAAGCGTGAACGTTGCGCCCGCTTCGGTATAATTCACGTTGTCGCCGGTATGCGTTACCTCTGCGGTAAGCCCTTTGGGAAGCTCGCCCGTATAGGTTATCTCGTGCGCCGCTCCGTTATAGCCCGCCGTCTTGTCCTCGAACGTTATTCCGGTAAGATCGTAATCGGCTTTCGAAACGGTTATCGTCGTTTCCGCTTTTCCGGACTCGTATCCATCGGCTTCCGCCGTCACGACAAACTTAAGATTCACCGAAGTTTCCTCTTTTACCGAAGAAGGGACGTAAGATATGATAACTTTTCCGTCTGCCGAAACGAAATATTCCGTCAAGCCGTCGGACGAAAGGATCTTCGCCGAGATCACGGGCGTTACGGCAGCGCCGCTCGCGACGGTCACTTTTACAGAGGAAAGCGATAGCGTTATGCCTCCCGCCGCGAAATCGTAGGTTTTGGAATAGGCGTCGAGATTTATGATAAGATCGCCCGACACGACGACGAGCTTACATTCTACAGTACCCGCAACGGTATAGTTACCTGCCGCAGAAGTGGTGCCGTCGCTCTTACGGAACGTTATCGCCGTATCGATGTAAGCATATTCTCCTTTAAGCGCGTTCACGATCGTCGACGCGTCGGTGGTATAGGTAAAAGTCACCGTCACGGTATCGCCGTAAGGAAGCGTAGTCGGACTCGGCGTAGCACTCGCGCCGAGCATTGCGGGCTCCGGAAGCGTTTCCGCCGTGTACATATTGTAGGGAAGTTGCGCGGGCGTCACGGTGAAACTTATTTCGAGAGGATTTATCGTCAGTACGCTCCCTTTCGCGACGGTCACCGAATAGTTGGCGTTCGTGGCTTTTCCGCTCAAGGCGTAGCCGCCCTCTTTTACGTCCTCGCCCTCCTCTCTCGTAACGGTAAAGCCCAATACTCCGGCAAGTTCGCCGTACGCAAGCGCGGTATGCGACCACTCGAACGCGGGATCGGGTTCGCCGTAAGTCTTTTCGGCGGAAGTTATCGTCACCGTCACTTCTTTAGCCTTAATCTCCATTGAGCCGTCAACGACGGTTACGGTATAGTTGGCGCTTTCTGCTTTCGCCGTCAAAGTATAAGTGTCTGCGTCTTTGACGTCTCCGTAGCTTACGTCCGTCACCGTTATTACCGCGTGAGGATCTTCGCCGTACACGATACCGCCGCCCTCGGGCTGACTTCCGCTCACGCTCCACTTGCCGAGAGTCGCGGGATCGTCATCGCCGTAAGTCTTGGTTTGGGAACTTAAAATAATCTCTACGGGACGCTTTTCTATAAAAAACCTACCGGGAGCCTCCACCTCTACGGTCACCGCGTAATTGCTTTCAAGGGTATTACCGTTGTAAACAACATTGCCCGTGACGGTATAAGTACCCACGTTTTTCACTTCGGCGCTGATATCCGCAAGAGTCTGCGTTCCGCCCGGCGAAGTATAGGTATAGAACGGCGTAACGGTAATGCTGTCGCCGCTCAACACGTCGTAGAAGCCCGCTTCGGTCACGGGTCCGCTTACCGTGACGTGAGTGCTCTCGACGAACTCGCCGTAGATAAGGCTGTAACCGTCGCCCATCTCGCTTAACGTTATCGTATATTTGACGGGGCGCGCCGTTACGGTATAATCGGCGCTTTGCCTACCGTCCGTCCAGGTCACGGAATAATTCGCATTGGAACAGCTTGCCAAAATATATCTGCTGTAAACGCCGGCGTCGGAGATATTTTTATTAAAAGATATGCTGAAGCCCGCCGCCTCAAGATCGGAGTGCGCGGGAAGCGTGGGCGCAAGGCTCCCCTCCGCAAGTGTGAGCGCGGTAGCGACCGTCACTTCCGCAAGAGACTCGCCGTATACGCTCGAGAAATCCTGCTTGAGAGTTACGGTTATCGCGCGCTTCTCTACCGTGAGCGTGCCCTCGTTGAAGGTTACCGCATAATTGGAGTTGTTCCACTTGCCGGTTATGGCATACCCACCGTCGATAACGTTCTCGCCGTCGCCCGAAAGCGAAAGCGTTACGTCAAGCATTGTTTCATCTTCGTCTTTCGCCATGACGGAGCCCGCGGCGAGCGACCAGTTGTCCGAACCGAATACGGGATTTGCTTCGCCGTAGACCTTGGTTATGTCCTTAATATCGACCGTTACGGCTTTCGCCACTATCTTGAAGGATACCGTATTGTCGAGTTTTATTTCGTAGTTGCTTTCGAGTGTGGTTTCGCCGTAAGCCGCGTCGATAGCGTTTATCGTATAGGTACCGACGTTTTTGATTTCTCCCGGAAGCTTCGGCGTCACGGTCACGCTTTCGCCCGCGACTACCGCGTAATAGCCTTCTCCGCTCACTATGGAAACGCCCAGATTCGCGGTCGCGCTGAACGCGCCGTATTCGAGCGAGTAACCGTCGGTTGCGTTGCCGTTCATATTCTTTACGGACAAGACGTAATGAAGCGGGCGCGGCGATATAACGTAATTTACCGTCGTCGAAGCGAGAGTTATCTCATAGTTCGAATTATTTTCGCTTGTGAGAGTACCGAGGTTTATCGCGTAACTACGTGCGTCTGAACCCTCCTCTCTTCCGAGCTTGCCCGAAAGAACGTCGCTCCCTATCAGCGCGCTGCCGGTAGTTCCCGCGCCGCCGGATACCTCGTATTCGAGATCGCCCGTATCGCTTTCGCCGTAGATAGTGCCCTGTCCCGACAACGGCGTCACGATTACGGGACGAGGATCTATCGTAAAGAGCTTCTCGGCGTTATTGGTAAACGTAACGGTATAGTTGACGGCGGCGGATACGCCGGTTATCGCGTAAGCGCCGACGGTATCTCCCGCCTCTCTCGTGAGCGTTACCGCGAGATCGTCCTTATCGTCCGCGCCGACGAGCTCGTCGGTAGTAAACGTAAGCTCGGGATCGGCTTCGCCGTACACCTTGGAAGAGGTATCTATCGTCGCTTCGATAGCGAGTTTCGTTATATTCACGGTGAGCGTCGCCGTATTTGCTCCGGACTCGAACAGATAACCTTGAAGCGTTACGGTGAGCGTGTATGTGCCGACGGTCAAAGGCTTGCCGCTGTCGAGCGATGCGTCGGCGCCCTCCGCTACGGCATAAGTCAACGCATAGTCGGAAGCACCGAGCGTAATGCCGCCGGGCGCGGTGAGCGTGTTTATCGTGAATTCCTGCCCTTCCCCGTTATATGTTTTGCTGTCGCTACCGGAAATCGTAGGCGCATAAACGCGGGGACGGGTGAGCGTTACGTCTGTGCCTGCCGCGATACTGTCTTTCGCTATCATTATCACGGAATATTTTCCGTTAGCCTCATCCGCCGTCGAAACGATATTTCCGTACATCAAAATGCCGGCTACGGTCTGCCCGTCGCCCGCTACGAGCACCAGATTGCCCGTGCCCGCGCTTACCGGGAAATACGGTATCACGGGAACGGTTTCGCCGTCCACCGTCGTTTTTATTTCTGCTTTGATCGCGGACACGTCCACCGGCGTGCCGTAGGTCTTACCGCCTTCGTTGGAGAAATTCCCGCCGTAAGTGTACACATGGCTTATCGTCGGGGTAGCCACGTTACTACCGTTTCTCACAAACGTTATCGCGTATGCGCTCTTATTGCTCGTCTTGGTACCGGTAAAAGCGTTTATCAAGCCGTCGAGAGTTACGGCTTTAACGCCGCCGCCGACTACGGCTACGGCTGCGGTATGCACGCCCTCGCCACCTGACGCCGTGCCGTTAAGCGCGCCCGTGCCTTTGAAGATCACGTCGGTAAAATTGATATTCCCGCCGTTCAGGTGTCCGACGAAGCCTCCGATAAACGTCCATTTGGCGGTGGCGTTCAACTCCCCGTTGAGCTCCACGGTGGAATTGCTTATCGCGACCGTTCCGGCGCCGCTTAGCAATCCGCCCGCGATACCGCCCGCGCCGCCGGCATTGTCCCCGGATTTGGTCGATATCAGACTTACGCCGGAATTGATTATCGCGCTGACGTTATTTACTTTCGCATCGCCGCTCAACGCTCCCGCAACCGCGCCCACATAACTTGAGCTCGGCAGATTAACGCCTGCCATAACGACTATGCGGACGTTTTTGATCGTTCCGCTCAAAGTGCTGAAAAGCCCGCCGATATTGTTCCCGCTTGCGGCGCTTGCTTTGACGATATATATCGTATGACCGTTGCCGTCGAGAATGCCGGAATAGGTGCCGGTATGCGTAAAGCCGCGGAAGTTGAGGATATCCGAGGTGAGCACGATATTGCTATTGTTGTCTATTGCCGTTTTCAGTCCGCTCGCCGAAGAAACGCCGACATAGTCCGACGGAATCTCGTTCTCCGTTATCGGATCGGCGACGTAACCGTGCTCCCATTGGTTGAGGTCCGCTATAGGAGTTGCAGGCGTGATCGGTTCCGTAAGGGTGACGGTCGTAGGCGCGGTAATAGCGGACTTGGGTACCGTAACGACTTTGTAGTTCCCGTCCGCTGCGCTCGTATGATTGCCGTAAACGAGATTGGGAACGCTTTCCGTGCCGTCGCCCGCGACGAGCACGAGATTCGTCGTATCCCCCGCCGGGAAATAAGGAGTCACGCCTATGGCATAAGAATCGACCGCGGTAGACACGGTGGATCTTTTTTGGGACACATCGATATAGTTATTGCCCGTTGTCATTCCCTTGTTATTGACGTCTTCCATCGGGCTGCCGTAGTCGTAAACGTTCGAAACGTTGTACGTCCATTTACTCATCGTATTACCGTTGTCGTTCTTCGTCAGAACGCCGTACATCGAATAATCGTTCAAATTCGCCGTACCGCTTGTAAAAGCGTTGATAAATCCGTCGATATTTATCGTGGACTGCGGATTGCCTGTCCCCGCTTGGAATAATACCGTTGTGGCGGCAAGATATATCGGCTCCGTACCGTTGCTCGTATTACTCGAATAACTGCCGTCGCCCTTAAGGATATTGTTGGTGTACGTCGCGGTTACCGCGGAAGAACCCGTCGCGCTCTTGCCCACGAAGCCCGCCATATAAACCCAAGAACCGTCGAGGTGTATTTTTCCGTCGATATCCACGGTCGTATTTTTTATAGTATACGACGTGCCGTCGGCGACTCCGGCGACCGCTCCGACATAACCTTCCTGACTGCCTGTCGCTCCGAAAGTCACGTTACTCGGTATGTAAACGTATACGTTGTCAACGGTTCCGCCGAGTTTTCCGGCAATAATGCCCGTGCCCAATTTATTGCTTGTCGCGGTCCGCGTATAATCGACGTAGAGGACCACTCTCAAATTTTTGACGGTTCCGGTAAGCGTGCCGAAAAGACCGCCCACGGTTTCCGCGGAGTTTTCGTTACACACAGTAATATAGATCGTATGTCCGTTGCCGTCGAGTGTACCGGAATAACTTAACGTGCGGAAGCCCGTAATATTGATATCCGAAGTGAGATGGCAGTTCCTGTTGTTACTTATCGCGTCGTAAAGTCCCGACTCTGAATTTTCCGGTTCTCCTGATGGTGAATAACTCTCAGAAACGTATCCGCTTTCCCATTTGTTCAGTGTGCCCACCGGCGGCTCTACCGTATCGAACGCGAACGTGCCGAGAGTGGCGCTGTAGGTGCTTGTCGCCGAAGGAAGCCCCTTAAATACCTCTGTATTTCCGTCTCTATACGCGGGATAATATTTCGTTGAACTGTTAGCCGGTTGAAAATACAGTTTTTTTGTTATCACATCATACGAACCGTTATATACGAACGCTACGGCATTGTTTACGTCGGATGTAGCGTCGAAATATATGTTGTATCCGGAAGATAGCGTCAGCCTGCCGCTTTCGGCGGCGTCGGTCGAGTACGACCACGACGTCGACGTCGCGCCCGAAGTGCTGTAATAATTGTAAATAGTCCTATTGCTACCGCTGGAATAGAAGAATATAGCGTCCGAAGCCCACGCGGCACCCGCTCCGTTATATTCGTATGATCCGGAAAAATCGTTCAGATAATTTGTTATATCTAAGTCGTTATACCCTCCGTTCGATCCGCATCCCACCACGCCTACGCCGTTGGCGTGTATTCTTCCGTTACCGCGCACGATTAAATTTTGAAGCGTCGCCGTGTCCGAACCGGAGAGCCAAAATATACCCGCGATATGACCCGCGTACCCCGAGCGGCCGTTATAAGAAGTATAACTGCCGGAATAAGTCGTACAATCTATCGCGCCGTAATTTTCTACGGTACAGTTAAGAATTTTTGATGCGGAGTTCCACACTTCACCGGCAATACCGCCGATCCCTACGTTTTGAGTTCCGCTCGATTGTGTTGCCGCATGGAAAACGACGTTGGATTGTATCACTACGCGACAATTGCTTATAATTCCTCCGGCAAGCGCGCCTGTAATAACTCCATAATATCCCGTATTACCGTCACCGATATCGATACGCTGTGCCGTGCTTCCGCCGTTACCTAATACAACCGTAAGATCGCGTACTGTTCCCGACACCTGTGAAAACAATATTCCGTTTTTTTCGGTTTTGCGCGCCGCATTGTATCCCGATAACACGGTGATCGTATGTCCGTTGCCGTACAGCGTTCCGCTGAAGGTGGATGTATGTCCGAACATATGCGATCCGTCGAGAGTAAAGTCGCTCGTAAGATAATAAGTTCCGTTCTGCGCTCCGTTGATTATGTTGTTATAAAAATCCGTACTGTTTGCAATAGCCGTTCCGGACGTCGTCTGAGACGATACCGCTCCGTGTACTATGCCGTCCGTAGCCGCCGCTAATGCCGTCTCTCTTTCATTTATCGGCGCAACTACATTCGCCGCTAACGCCAGATAACACAGCAGCGCAAGCGTTATTACCGCAAAAACAATCTTCTTTCCATAAGATTTACCGGTATTAGACATATATTCCTCCCTTGCCCCGATCGGGGCGCGGACGATGTTTAGGATCTATGTTTATTTGATTTATTGTAATCCCGCGCTCCCGCGCGTGGAAACTTCCGTACGTTTCACCGCGACCGTATCTCCCGATACGACGATATGAACGCTTATTGAACGCGCGCGCTCTGCGCGATATATAATATCTTATCATCGCGCGCGGGCGGAAGTCAATATTTACTATTCGCGAATAACGCCCCGAAACGCATATTTTACTATAATTTTTTTCAAAGGCGGCGCTTTCCGTGCGTTTGACCGCTATCCCCCCGCCGCCGTTCAAGCCTTTCCGTATAAAAACCGCAGTCGTGCGCAAATTATTTACAAACGAAAACTTTTCAAGGAGGTAAATATGAAAAGGAAGCTGACAATAGTTCTCATCGCGGTGCTGTGCGTGGCAATAGCGGCTCTAGTCGTAGCTTGTAACGACAAGGATTCGCTCGAAAGCATAGCGCTCGCGGAAGGGACACAGTTCGCGCCCGTCGTCAAAGGCACCGAGCCCGACCTTAACGGTAAAAAGCTCGTCGCGACCTACAAAGACGGCTCTACGCGCGAAATAGAGATCACTCGCGAAATGCTCACGGGCTTCGACAATCAGAAACTCGGCGAGCAGAAAGTAACCGTGACCTACACCGAAGGCGAAAAGACCGTAACGACGGAGATAACTCTCACCGTCGTGGAGAAATCGCTTACGTCGGTGAACGTGAAGACCAAACCCGCTACCACCGAATACGTGGCGGGCGAAAGATTCTACGCGTACGGAATGGAGGTGGAAGCGGTATATAACGACGGCACGCGCGCCGCGATAACGGATTACACCGTAGAACCCGCGACGTTGTCCGCCGATACCGGCGAGGTGACCGTTAGTTATCAGGGCAAAACGGCTACCGTGCAAATTTCCGTCACGGAACCCGCCGTCACCGTCAAGAACGCCGCCGAGCTTACCGCCGCTTTGGAGGAAGCCGAGGAAGGCTCCGCTATAGCGATAAGCGGCACGATAGGCTCTGCGGACCGCGCTTCGGGCTACACGATATTCCGCGTTACGAAGGGCGTTAAACTCGTCGGCACAGGCGAAGAAAAACCCGTTATTTACGGCTCGGTATTCGTGGACGCCGACAACGTCACCGTCAGAGGACTTCGCATAAACAATCGCGGTTGGGTAACCGGAGACTCTGTTACGGCACACCGTAACGGACTTACCGCGGTATCCAACAAGGTGACCGTCGAGCACAACGAATTCGTGGCTCCCGCCGAGGACGCTCTCGACGCGACTCAGGCGATAGCCAACGGTCTCATACTCTACGCCGGTACCGACGAAGGGAGCGCCGTCGTTATCCGCGACAACTCCTTTACGGGCTACGGCTACGAGAACGAGAACTGGTCTTCGGTTGCGGTGAACGTTGTTGCGGGACTCGCTTTCCCCTACAACGCGCAGAACACCGCCGGCGCGAGCGCTTCGGTGAAAGTTAGCGTCGACGCGAGGGAGATAATAGACTCTTCGCGCTTTACCGACTGCAGCGAGTGCTATATTTATTCCGACTATTCGGCGGGCGGATATAACGTATATCTGTACGCTTACTCGATGAACGCGGCGTCTCTCGAAAGCGTGCTCTCCTACGCGCATCCCGACGGTATCACCGTGGAACTTGCGCCCGGCTCTTACGAGCTTTCGAAGCCGATGAGCGTCGATAACGTCACGCTTATAGGTCTGGGCGACAAACCCGTCACGATATCGGGCGGGCTCGATCTCGGCGAAAATTCCGAGACCGTCAACGTGACCGTGGCTCAATAATCATCGGAAACGGGCGGCGTTCAACAACGCCGCTCTTGCGGGCGCGGCGCGCCCGCAAGAGCGCCCCGAAACAAAATATAAAAATAAAAGAACGCGCTTCCGGCGCGTTCTTCGTTTTGAAACGGTCTCGCTCGGCTCGCGATTCAATGCAGATTCTTTTCCACGAATTCGTCGAGCTTGGCTTCGTAGGCTTCCGTCGCGCGCATATACGACTGCATGTGCCCCGCGCCTTCCACCACGAGGATATCCTTCGGCGCCGTGCACGCCGCGTGCAACGCGTTGCACATATACGTGGGCGCGAGCTTATCGCTTGCTCCGTGTATGAAAAGTATCGGCACGCTCGACATCGCGACGGCTTTCACCGCGCTCGCGCGGAAATTGTATTTCGCTTTCTTTTTCGTGAAAAGCTCCGCTATGTGCAGTATCGGGAAGGGGGCGAGCTTGTATATCTGCTTTATCTGATATACGAATATGTCCCATGTGCGGGTATAGCCCGAATCCTCGATTATGCCTTTGACGTTGCCGGGAAGATCTTTCGCCGAGGCGAGCATCGCGGCGGTAGCGCCCGCGGAACAGCCGTGTATGAATATTTTCGCTTCCGGATTTTTGGCTACCACTGCGGCTACCCACACCTTGAGGTCCTCCGCTTCGAGGGTGCCGAAGCCGAGATACTGTCCCTCGGACTCCCCTCTCGCGCGGTTGGTCACCAAAAGCAGATTGAAGCCCTTGGCTCTCCAGTAATTACCGAACTGCCCGCAATCGATATACGCGGACGGTCCGAAACCGGGCATGCATATCACGGTGGCTTCGGCGCCTTCCTGCGCGTAATACCTTCCCGAAAGCTTCAGCCCGTCTTTCGACTTCACGCTCACCCACTCGAAAGGCACCTTCTCGAACTCTTCGGCTTTCCCTTGGACAAATTCCCTGTATTTCGCAAAATCGGGTCCCAAAGCCGCAAATATGGGCGCCTTACTCAAATCGTTGTCGTTGTTGCGACGACGAATGAAACTCGCGAACGTTACGTACCCGAGCAAAAAGAATACCCCCACTATCACCGCACATGCAACTATCAAACTGGCGATCACTACGCCGATTATGCCGCCTACATTCATCTGCGCGGTCCTCCTAAAAACGATTTCTTATTTTATATTATAACTTTTTCGCCGATTTGTAAAGCGAATTTCTCTTGTGCGCGCGCGAAAGATATGATATTATATAAAATAATGCGGTTTGACCGCAAAATTTACGGGAGGGCGTTTATGAAACTTTACATAATGACCGATCTGCATTACTACTCCAGGCGCAACTGGAAGTGCGATCCCTATTCCGTTCCGCGCGTCAACGACCAGATGCAATTCCGCGAATCGGAAGAGATCCTGCGCGAAGCCTTCGACACGGTGCTCGCCGACAAGGAATGTCATACCGTGCTTCTGACCGGCGACCTCACCCGAAACGGCGAGATCGTAAGTCACGAGGATCTTATCAAAATTCTCGAGGAATACACCGCTAAAGGTCTTAAAATACTCGCTTTCACCTCCACTCACGACTATAAAGACAGAGAGGACAGAGGCTTCGGCATAGATCAATGCAAGCCCGAATACATCGGATACGCCACCGGCTACAACGAAAAAGGCGAACCCGAAAGAAACGTCCCCTGTCTCGAAAGAGAGGATCTGCGCGCGCTTTACGCGCCGTACGGGAGAAACGACGCCGTATCCGTCGACGACTATACCTTCTCTTATACATACGATCTCGACGACAACTGGCGGCTTTTCGCGATGAACGACGACTTCAAAACCGCGAAAAAAGGTCAGCCCCGCGGCTATCCCGACTCCCTCTATCCTTGGATCGACAAGGAAGTCGCCCGCGCCGAAGCAGACGGCAAAAAAATATTTTTCGCCACCCATCACCCGCTTATCGCCCCCTCGCCGATGTTCGGCATCATAGGGAAAAACGACCTTCTCGCATACGGCAGGGATTTTGCCGAAAAGCTCGCCGGATACGGCGTTTCCGTGATATTCACGGGGCACAGCCACGTTCACGACATCTCCTTCGTCACCGCCCGTAACGGCAAGCCCGTCTACGACGTGTCCACTTCCGCTCTCTGCGGCTTCCCGCCGCAGTTCCGCAAAGCGGAGTTCTTCGAGGACGGCACCGTCAAAGTGGAGACCGTCACCCTGACCACCCTATCGCGCTACGATCTCAAGGGAAAATCCCTTCCCGAATATTGCCGGGAAGGCTTCTTCGGCACCGTCGAACACATGATACGCGCGATGGGCTCCGACGAAAAGACCTTCGCGTATTTCGCAAACGGCATTTCGATACGTCCCTATACCGTGCATAAGCTCTGGTTCCTCATACGCCCCTTCGGTAAATTCATAAACAACCTCACTTTCGGCAAAGCGAGAAGGCTCTGCCGCAAGGAATGCGGCGTCACGAAAGAGGAACTCGGCGACAAAGCCAAAGAAAAAGTCGTTCCCGTCATTATGAAAATGGTAGAAAACCTCTACGCAGGCAACGCCGACATAGACCCCGCCTCCCCCGAATACCGCATAATCATGGGCGCTATCTCGATAATCGACGGACTTATACGCCTTTTCCGCGTCAACCTCAAGAAGATCACCGGCTACGCCACGGTGGCGGAGCTTATAGAACCGCTGCTCTACAATAACGGCATCGACGACTATACCGCCACCCTCGATCCCGAAAATCCCCCCGCGCCGCGCGTCAAACTCCCCGTTTTCCGCAGCAACAAGGCGCCCGGCATCGTCATCGGCGCGGTAGTCCTGTTCGCGGCGTTCTTGCCGATATGGTTGGTCGCGGGCGCGGCTTGCGCGATCGTTTTCGCGATAAAATCCGCCGAAAGCAAAGACCCCAAATACCTCGTGCCGGAGCCCCTCAACCCCTCCTTCACCGAAGAGGACTGAGCCGCAAGCTTTTTACGGCTCTATTCGCGCGTATTTCGTTGACTTCCGCGCGCGCGGAAGTTATAATGGACAAGGTGTATATTAAATATTAAACCGAAAATCATTCAAATCAAACTTAAACCATACTAACGGAGGTTCACAATGAGCAAAAAAATGACCGTCGACGGTAATACCGCCGCATCGTACGTCGCTTACGCTTTCAGCGAAGTCGCCGCCATTTACCCCATAACCCCCTCCTCGCCCATGGCGGAATACGCCGACGAATGGGCTGCTCAGGGCGTTAAAAACATGTTCGGACAACCCTTGAGACTTGCCGAAATGCAGTCCGAAGCGGGCGCCGCGGGCGCCGTTCACGGCTCCCTTTGCGCCGGCGCTCTCACCACCACTTATACCGCCAGCCAGGGATTGCTCCTCATGATCCCCAATATGTATAAGATCGCGGGCGAACTTCTCCCCTGCGTTTTCCACGTTTCGGCAAGAGCCCTCGCCGCTCACGCCCTTAACATCTTCGGCGACCACGCCGACGTTATGGCTTGCCGCCAGACCGGATTCGCCATGATCGCCTCCAACTCCGTTCAGGAAGCCATGGACCTCGCGCTCGTGGCGCACCTCTCCACCCTCGAAGCGAAAGTTCCTTTCATCCACTTCTTCGACGGTTTCCGCACTTCCCACGAAGTCAGCAAGATCGACGCCATCGATTACGAGGATATGAAGAAGCTCGTCGATATGAAATTCATCGACGATTTCCGCGCACGCGCCCTAAACCCCGAACACCCCGTTCAGAAAGGCACCGCGCAGAACGGCGACATTTACTTCCAGAACAGAGAAGCCGCCAATAAATATTACGCCGCCGTTCCCGGCATCGTAGCCAAATATATGGAGAAAGTTTCCGCCCTCACCGGCAGAGAATATCACCTCTTCGATTATGTTGGCGCTCCCGACGCGGAGAAAGTCATCGTTATCATGGGCTCCGGCGCCGACGCCACCGAGGAAACCGTCAATTACCTCATGGCAAAAGGTCAGAAAGTCGGTCTTGTAAAAGTCCGTCTGTACCGTCCTTTCGCCGCCGACGCTTTCGCCGCGGCTATCCCCGCCACCGCGAAATACATCACCGTCATGGACCGCACCAAGGAAGCGGGTTCTTTGGGCGAGCCTCTCTACCTCGACGTTGTCGCCGCCCTTAAAGGCAAGACCGACGCCACCATCCTCGGCGGAAGATACGGTCTCGGCAGCAAAGAGTTCAACCCCACCATGGTCAACGCCATCTACAAGAACATGGGCGGCGCCAATAAGAACGGCTTCGTCGTGGGTATCGTGGACGACGTGACCGGCAACTACCTCCCTCTCGACGAATTCGTCAACGCCGCTCCCGAAGGCAGCATCTGCTGCAAGTTCTACGGTCTCGGCTCCGACGGTACGGTAGGCGCCAACAAGAACAGCATCAAGATCATCGGCGACCACACCGACAAATACGCTCAGGGCTACTTCGTGTACGACAGCAAGAAGTCCGGCGGCATCACCATTTCGCATCTCCGTTTCGGCGACAAGCCCATCAAGTCGAGCTACCTTATCGACAGAGCGGACTTCGTGGCGTGCCACACTCCGAGCTATCTTTTCCGTTACGACATGCTGAGCGACCTCAAGGAAGGCGGCACCTTCCTTCTGAACAGTATCTGGGAACCCGAAGAAATGGATAAAGAGCTTCCCGCTTCCGTGAAGAACGCGATAGCGAAAAAGCACATCAGGTTCTACACCCTCGACGGCAACAAGGTCATAGAGTCCATCGGCGCGACGAAGGGCGTCAACACCGTCATGCAGGCGGCGTTCTTCAAGCTCTCCGAAGTCATCCCCTACTCCGACGCCGAAGCTTACATGAAAGCGGCTATCAAGAAGACCTACGGCAAGAAGGGCGACGCCGTCGTCAATATGAACTACGCGGCGGTAGACGGCGCGATCAAGTTCCTCAAAGAGGTCAAATATCCCGAATCCTGGGCAACCACGACCGAAGGCGCTCCGATGGTAGCGGTAGCGGACGACAAATACTTCCGCGAAGTCATTCATCCCATCCTCAAGCAGGAAGGCGATAAGCTCCCCGTCTCCGCGTTCAACGCCGACGGCACCGTGCCCGTGGGCACCACCAAGTACGAGAAGCGCGGCACCGCGGTACACGTCCCCGTATGGATCCCCGAGAACTGCATACAGTGCAACCAGTGCTCCTTCGTCTGCCCGCACGCGGTCATCCGTCCCGTGCTCGCCACTCCCGAACAGCTCAAAGCGGCTCCCGAAGGCTTCGTCACCAGGGACGCAACCGGTTTCAAAGGATATAAATTCAGAATGCAGGTCAGCCCCTACGATTGTACGGGATGCGGCTCCTGCGCCAACGTCTGCCCCGCCAAGACCAAGGCTCTCGTGATGAAACCCATCGCCGAAGCCATCGCCGCCGACGCCGTCAACGCGGAATTCGCGGCAAATCTTCCCGAGACCGACAAGGTTTACAACACCAATACCGTTAAGGGCAGCCAGTTCGCCAAACCTCTCTTCGAGTTCAGCGGCGCTTGCGCGGGCTGCGGCGAAACTCCTTACGTCAAGCTCGTCACCCAGCTTTTCGGCGACAGAATGATCATCGCCAACGCGACGGGATGCTCCTCCATTTACGGCGGCTCCGCTCCCACCTGCCCCTACACGACCAACGATAAAGGCCGCGGTCCCGCGTGGGCTAACAGCCTTTTCGAGGACAACGCCGAATTCGGTTACGGCATGAACCTCGCTTACGCCGCAAGGCGCAACGAGCTTAAAGCTCTCGTCAAAGAACTCGCGGAAGGCGCCTGGGCTGAATACGCCGAAGGAAAAGACGCCTGCGAAGAATGGATAGCCGGTATGGACGACGCCGCGGCGAGCGAAGCGGCTGCCGAGAAGCTCCTCAAGGCTTGCGACGCCTGCAAGGATTGCGGTTGCGCGGCGGACGATCTCATCAAACGCATTTACGCGGCTAAAGACTGTCTCATCAAGAAGTCCATCTGGATCTTCGGCGGCGACGGCTGGGCATACGATATCGGCTACGGCGGACTCGACCACGTTCTCGCTTCCGGCGAAGACGTCAACGTCCTCGTTCTCGACACCGAGGTTTACTCGAATACCGGCGGTCAGGCTTCCAAATCCACGCCTACGGGTTCCATAGCGAAGTTTGCCGCGAGCGGCAAGCGCGTGAAGAAGAAAGACCTCGGCATGATGGCAATGAGCTACGGTTACGTATACGTTGCGCAGGTATCCATGGGCGCCAATATGAACCAGCTGCTCAAAGCGCTCAAAGAAGCCGAAGCCTATCACGGACCTTCGCTCATCATCGCATACGCCACCTGCATCAACCACGGCGTCAATATGAGCCGTCCGATGGACGAGATGAAGAAGGCGGTCGAATGCGGCTACTGGCAGCTCTACCGTTACAATCCCGCGCTCGCCGACGAAGGCAAGAACCCCTTCTCGCTCGACAGTAAAGAGCCCACCGGCGATTACGCGGCGTTCCTCGCGGGCGAAACGAGATACGCTTCGCTGAAGAAGCTCTATCCCGCGCTTGCCGAGAAGCTGTACGCGGAGAACGAGGCGCAGGCGAAAGCCCGTTACGCAGGATATAAGGCCCTCTCCGAGAAAGAGTAACGCGGAGGGCTAAATTCTCGCGCAATATTTAACCGATAATAAAGATAGCGTTCCGAGACAACTTCAAGGAACGCTATTCTTTTAGGTTGCGCTCACCTACCGGATGAGCGCGCCCGTATACACCCTGCGGGAGTATCTTTTCGCCTGCTTCCTTGCGAGTGTCGCTCGACACGAGACCGTAGTTCTTCGCTCCTACGCTTCGAAGCAGACAAAAATATATCTCCCTCGGGTGCCAACTACGTTAAAAAGGCGTTTCGTTAAATAAGGCAAATATAATTAAATATCCGCATAATAACGATTTGCATATATAGCGCATTTTGCGCCTGAGGGAACAGGATTTTCGTTCAATTACGAGGGTAGGAGCGAAGATTGCAATACTGCATTGAGCGACACTCCCGACGTAAGTGGACGAAAAGACGTTTCCGCAAGGTGTTTAAGGGCGCGGCTATCCGTCAGGTAGCCGCAACCTGATGGTGCGCCCGTCCGGTAGGCGGGCGCAATACCTGCGTTCCCGTCGGAACTTTGAGCGGAATCATCGCAAAATCTTTGCCGCGGAGCTACCATAGGTCGCTATATACTTTAAGTCGGGGATATGTACCTCGTATCCTGTCAAGGGTGCAGTACGCAGGGTAATATAAGTATACGTTCCTGTATGCGGGCTTGTGCCCGATAATCTATTTATCGGACATATACGTTTCGGAAGGAATATCCGTAATAAATTCCGATATCCCTTCCGCTCCGTATATCGCCGCACAAGGCGCGGCGCAAGCCCTTGCTTGGTTGCGGGCGCCGACTGCGCTTAAATGACTATTCGTTAATCAAGGTAAGGTGTCGAAATTTATGTTTTGACGCCGCTTTTAGGTCACATGACGTCTGCGATTGTTAAAATGTTGCTCTTGTGAGACGTTCCCCGCCAATTCCTTTGTTCGGTTAATGCTATTTTCTTTCTGCCGAAGTAGCTTCCGTCTTTTATTTTGTAAATATATTTTTGAACCTGCGTTACGCAATATATTTTACCGCCCTTTTCGATTATTCCTTCAACCGTGGCATAACTCGGATGCTTATACTTATTCCCCAAACCGAAATTTAACACATACGTTTGCGCGCTTATGTTGCTTCGGCTCGTCGATTGCCAATTCCTTAACGAACCGTGGTGCGGGACTTGCAACACCGCAACCTTTGTGCCTCTTACTTTTTCCGACAAATCCCCTTTTATAAGCGCGTCGCCCGTCAATAAAGTCTTTCTGTT
Source organism: uncultured Eubacteriales bacterium (assembly GCA_949292905.1). Classification (GTDB taxonomy): domain Bacteria; phylum Bacillota; class Clostridia; order Christensenellales; family DTU072; genus Stercoripulliclostridium_A. The sequence goes on along the minus strand of CASFAV010000008.1, from coordinate 83,353 downwards.
CGCGCGGCTGTTCTGATATAATGTTGTCCCCGTTTCGCTCGGATAATGTAATAAAACCAACGAGGTTTCGTTTATTTTATTACCGCCTTTGAAAATGTTTTTATACATGTCCGCCAGTGCTTTCAACGCCGCGGCTCCGTTATTGCTCACTAATTCTTCTATATTATCTGCCCCATGTGTCGACAACAACGCACCGCATTCTTCATTCAGCCTTTTTATATCTGCCTTTTTCGCCGTCTCGTAAAACACCTCGAAAACCCACCCGCCGACACCATTCCAATCATTTTTCGCAAAGCCGTCAACCGAGAACCTTATATGTTGTTTCGTCAACACTACTTCCGGCGTCCCATATAAATTGTCTGTTTGTAGTGCTTTTTCTGGTCTGAATTCGTTTTCCCCGTTATTTCTTACGTATAAATTGAACATGAAATCATAGACTTCTTGCGCCCACTCTATGTTTTTTGGGGTTGCGCCGTCTCGTATAAATATTTCGTGAAACAAAATAACCTTAATTATATCGGGGTTATCCGCAATATACGGTAAATAGATCTTTTTGATTCTCGCTTCGCGCGCGAGTTTATGTATGCCGCTGAAATGATCCCAATGCAGATGCGATATCATAACAAAATCTATCTCGGCTTTTCCGTGCCTTTCCTTCAATTCCGACAGATATTCGTCAATAGCGTTATTCAAATAGCGCTCTCCGCTTTCGCTGCCGCAATCGTATACGAAATTGAACGCCCCGTTATACAGCGAACCCGTATAAAATAAACCTTGTCCGACCGCTCTGAAACAAAACTCGCTCATATTTTTGCCCTTGTGTTTTTATATATTTTAACTCTTTTTGCGTTCTTTTTCAATACCGTTTCATTGCATACGCATTGTTTGAATTTATATTGTAACTACGTAAAAACGCCCCGTCTTGCGGGGCGTTTGGGATTGATTGTCGTGCGTCGGATCAGTCCGCTTTGTAGGGCAGAAGCGCCATGAAACGGGCGCGTTTGATCGCCTGCGAAAGCGCGCGCTGGTGCTTGACGCATACGCCGCTCATCCTGCGAGGAAGGATCTTGCCCTTCTCGGTGATGTAACGGGTGCGCTTCTCGCCGTCCTTGAAGCTGCGTTCGGAAGACTTCTCCATCTCCTTCGCGAGCGCGATATAGTCGATCTCTTCCACTTTGTTCACGCAGAAAGGACATACCTTCTTCTTCGGGGGACGCTTGCCGCCCAAAGGTCTTGCTTTTACTCCTTCTTTGACTGCCATATTCGATTTCTCCTTTATTCGTTATCAGAAAGGAAGATCGTCGTCGCTCACTTCCACGGGACGTGCGTCTTCCATGCGCGGTTTCCTCTGCGAAGTTACCTCGGGTATGTCCGGAAGCGCGTCGCGTTCGTCGTCGCTTCTCGTGGACAGGAACTGGACTTCGTCGGCTATTATCTCGGTTACGTACCTCTTGACGCCGTCTCTGTCGTCGTACGTCCTCGTCTGTACGGATCCGCAGATGCCTACCTTACTTCCTTTCTTGAGGTGCTTCGCGCAGTTTTCCGCCTGGTTGCGCCAACATACCACGGGCAGAAAATCGGTCTGGCGGGAACCGTCGCTGCTGCTGTAGGAACGGTTGACCGCTACCGTGAATCTGCATACGCATATATTGTTCGCGGTGTACTGCTGCTCGGGATCTTTGGTAAGATTGCCTATCAGAATAACTTTGTTCATCGTCCTTCCCCCTCGCCGTTACGCTTGCTTGGTGATGAGCTGACGGACAATATTCTCGTTAATTCTCATCTGTCTGTCGACTTCCTGCGGCACGGTGGGATCTGCTTCGAAAAGCATTCTCACGTAGTAGCCTTCGGTCTTGTAGTTGATAGGATACGCATACTTGCGAGTACCCCATTTGTCGACCGTGGTTACCGTTCCGCCGAGACTTGCGATTAGGTCGGTGAACTTGGTCACGACAGCTTCTTTCGCCTCGTCGTCAATACCGTTCTCGATGATGAAAAGCAACTGGTATTTAGTCATTGTCTTATACCTCCTTCTGGACTTATGGCTCCCGCGGGAGCAAGGATACGCCGGAGCGGGCTCCGACGAAATGCTTGATTATTATATATATAAAAAATAGAAATGTAAAGCGAATTTCCCGATTTTTCTAAATTTTTTCAAAGAATCGCTTGCATGCCGCAATATATGGTGGTATAATCCTTGTAGATACCCCCTGGGGGTATACGAAAGCGGCGGCAAGCCCCTTCGGGAAAGGAGAATTCGGAAATGAACGAAGCCTGCGTGAACAAGCACGAATACAACGAAGACGTTATCAAGCGCCTGAAAAGGATAGAAGGTCAGATAAAAGGTATCGTCAAAATGGTGGAAGACGGCGCGGACTGCGACGCGGTGCTCACGCAGCTGCTCGCCGCGAAGGGCGCGCTCAAGACGGTGGGGAACATCGTCATCAAGGACCACCTAACTCACTGCGTGAAAGACAGTATCGAACGCGGCGAATCGGACGTGATGGAAGCGTTCAGCTCGATAATAGAGAAATTCATCAACTGAAAAAAGCGGTACAGCCGACTTTCGCGAAGCGGAAACACTTTTGTAATCCCCCTTCGCTACGCACCTTGAATACGAAATCGCGCCGGTCCCGACTGCGGACGAAAACAAATGGCGCATACTAATATACATAACGGGCTCTCGATTGCTCATATACGGTAGCCGAAATTCCGTTTATTCGGCATTCGCCGTTACGATCTTACGTTATACTTCCCTGCCTCCGGCTCCTTCGATACGTCTTGCTCCGCAAGCACATATACCCTGCCTCGGTACAGTATCGCCGGATATGTAAGCTTCGTTCGACGATGGTATGCGGAACGTCCGGCGACGCGACGGTACGCTCGGTAGCCCCCTGCCGCAGGCGATCAATGTTATCCCCGTACCTGTTTTTTGATACCCTACCTCGGTACGGTATCGACAATAGACGGAGCTACGGCAAGAGGCGAAGCACAGGGAAACGCGCAACGCGAACGCACAGGCGTTCAAGGCAAAACGGCGGGTCACGGGATAAAGTTTTCGCAATGCAAACCGCCCTGCTATGCCGTAACGCGCGGGATAGCGAAAGAAACGCCCCTACGGGCAAAAGCGGCGGGAAATGCTTTCCGCGCTGTATCCCGTTAAACACGGAAATTACGCGGCGCGTCATATAGCGGAAGTAAGGAGCTTCCCCCGTTAAAGGCGGAACGCAAGTACGGAGCGGATAAAGTTCACCGCGCAAACCGCCCCGCTATGCGGCAACGTACGGGACACGGGAAAGGACTCACACGCAACGGGCGAGAGGGTTGGAAATGCTTTCCGCGCTGTATCCCGTTACACGGGGAGATATGACGGCACGGCGTGTAACATACGATTATAAACGCCCGCACCACGGCGCGACGGTACGCTCGGTAGCCCCCTGCCGCAGGCGATCGAGCTTGCCCCGTTTCCTTTTCTCTCGATACCCTACCTCGGTACGGTATCGGTACCCGTTGTTTCTCCCTCCCCGCTTCGGTGCGGTATCGGCGATGAACGGAAAATACGGGAAGGCTGTAAAGCGCAGGGAAACGCCCGGCGCGGACGACATGAAAAACGAATAAGAAAATCAGAAGAAATATATTGCATTTCTTCTTGTCGGAGGATATATGAAAAAGAAAGACTACTCGGACATTGAGCGCGATAAGCTCGGAAGCGGCAACCTTTGCGGCGACCGCGACAACTCTTCCCGCGAGTGTAGTAAAAGTGCGGAACGCATTGAAGGGACTACGCACTGTAAGCACAAGCACGACGACGAACACGGCGAAGCCTGTTGCGGACACGGGCACAAGCACGACGACGGGCACGACGAAGCCTGTTGCGGTCAAGCACACGCACACGGCGACGGGCACGACGAAGCCTGTTGCGGACACGGACACAAGCACGGCGACGGGTGCGGATGCGGCAGACACGAGCACCGTCATAAACACGAAGAAGGCGAAAGCTGCGGTTGCGGCATAGACCATAACCGTTCCGCCGAGATAGATTACAAGAAGGAGTTGCGGGAACAGATAATACTTATCCTCGTTTCGCTCCCCTTCCTCGTCGCTTCGTATCTTATGGCGCATTTCGACGTGTACGCTCCCCTGCCGCTCACCGCGATAGCCGATCCCGCGTGGGTGGCGGTGATAGTCTGCGGACTTCCTATTTTCCGCGGCGCCTTCAAAAACCTCAGAAAGCGCAAGATAACTTCCGCTTTGCTGATAAGCATTGCGATGACGGCGAGTCTTATCATGGGCGTGCTCACCGCGGCGGGCGTCATCGGAGAGACGGGTCACACCGACTCCTACTTCTTCGCGGCGGGCGAAATAGCGTTCATTATGGCGATAGGCGAGCTCGTGGAAACGGTGACTTCCGGTAAATCGCGCTCCGCGATAGCCGATCTCATCGCCATGCGTCCTACGCGCGCCGACGTCGTGACCGACGAAGGCATCAGAGAAAAAGATGTAAGCGATATAGAAGTCGGCGAGCGCGTGCTCGTGCGCCCCGGAGAAATTATCGCCGTGGACGGCGTGGTCGTAAAAGGCTCGGGGAGCGTGGACACCTCGAGCATAACGGGCGAATTCGTACCCGCGGAAGCCTCCGAAGGCTTCGCGGTATATGCGGGAACGCGCAATCTCGAGAGCGCGCTCGAGATAGAGGTCACGCACAAGAGCAACGAAACCACCCTCTCGAAGCTCATCGATTACGTCAGGAAGGCGGAAAAGAACAAAGCGCCCATCGTGCGCCTTGCCGATAAATGGGCGAGCTATTTCGTGCCCGTCACCTGCACGCTGAGCGTGATAGTCTTTTTCCTAACGCTGTTCGCGGCGAAAGCGGGCGTGGTCGAAGCCGTCTCGCGCGCCATCACCATACTCGTCGTTGTGTGTCCGTGCGCGCTTACGCTCGCGACGCCGATAGCGGTAGCCGCAGGCATAGGCAACGCGAGCCGCAAAGGCATACTGATAAAGAGCGGCACGGCTATGGAAGCTTTGGCTAAAGTCAATGTCTTCGCCACCGACAAAACGGGCACGCTCACCGAAGGCAAGCTTGCCGTCGAAGCGGTATATCCCGAAGGAATAAGCGAAGCCGAACTTCTGGAATTCGCAGCCGCGGCGGAAGAAAAAAGCGAGCACCCGATAGCGAGAGCGATCACGAAAGCGAATAAGGGACGGAAGCTCGCCTCCGACAACGTCGTGGCGCGCGTAGGTTCGGGTATCTCCGCCGTGGTCGAAGGGAAGGAAATAACCGTTACGAAACTCGACGAACTCAAAGATCGCGTCCCCGTAAAAAGCTACGATCTCCTCTCCTCTCTGAGCGCCACCGTCGTGGGGGTGACCGTGAACGGAGAATATAAAGGCGCTATTGCGGTGACCGATACCGTGAGAACGGGTGCCGCAACGATGATATCCGAGCTCGAATCGATGGGCATATCCACGCTGATGCTGACGGGCGACAACGAGCGTCACGCGGAGAAAATAGCGGCGCTCACGGGCATAAGCTCCGTTCGCGCGGGCTTGCTGCCGGAAGAAAAGGTGGGCGTCGTGGAGGCTCTCAAAGCGGACGGCAAAAAGGTGCTCATGGCGGGCGACGGCGTGAACGACGCTCCCTCTCTCGCCGTGGCGGACGCAAGCGTCACGATGGGTGCCATGGGCTCTTCCGTCGCAATAGAGACCGCCGACGTCGCGCTGATGTCGGACGACGTGAGGAAGCTTCCCTATCTCCTCAGGCTCGCGCGCCGCACGCTGAAAACGATATACGTAAACCTTACCGTTTCGCTCACGATAAGCGTGGCGTCGGTATTCCTCTCCGCTTTCGGCGTATTGAACGCGGTGTCGGGCGCGCTCGTACACAACGCTTCGAGCGTGATAGTATGTATCTCGGGCGCGCTCCTGCTTCTCTACAAGCCGCGCACCCTCTCCGAAAAAGCCGAAAGATAAAGCGCACGTTTCTGACAGCCCCCGCATATAATGACGCGGGGGTTTGTCATGGACGAAAACTATATGGAAGATCTCGCGAGGGCGTATAACGAGAAGCTGAGGGGCGTTAAAGACCCCGCGGCGGCAGAAGCGGCTACCATGGCGGAAGAGCAGCTTGCCATACTCGAGACGCTTAATCCCGTGCGTAAACGGCTCCTGTCCTATCTAAGAAGCCTGAAAAACGCCTCTTTCGCCGCGCTCTCCGCGCTTGCGGGAACGCGGAGGATACCCTCCTACCGCAGTTTGCAACCGCAGGGCGGCTTCAACAGGCTCATAGATCTCGAAATAGAACTTTTCATCGCGCTCGACACGCTCAGGGCGGACTCGAACGACGGAGAATACGACAGGCTCGTCGCGCTCGAAACGAGATTTTCGGCGCTTCTCGGGAACTTGCGCTGAGGACGCTCTCACGCGCTCCGCGCGCATAAAAAAGGACGCTGTGAGGCGTCCTTTCCGTTATCGGATCCCGGCAAGCGTTCCCGTCGCGGCTCACGCCGTTATTTCGGACAATATCCGCTGCCACATATCGTCGTCGGCAAGACGCACTTCTTCCGCTTTCTTCGCAATTCTGTCGAGTTTCGCCTTGAAGCGGTTGGAATCGAGCGCTTTCGCGGCGCTCGTAGGTATCCGCGACTCCTCCGCCGTAAGTCCGCAAGCCGCCGCCGCTTCGTCTATACCGATATAACTCGCGCGCGCAGGCGCGAATTTGTTAATGAAACACACCGTCGTCGCCGTCCTTATCGCCGCGTCCTCGCTCGCGACGTACGCGACGTGCAGGCTCGCTTCGTCGAGATATGCAAAATACCTGCCGCTTACGACGAATTCACCCGCCTTGCGCAACGCGAATTCGAGCACTATGTCGCTTCCTATAAGCGTTTTCGGCGCGGGAGGAAGATATACGTCCTCGGCGGGCATCGACATGAGCTCCGCGCCGAGCGTCTGTCCCTCGTCAAACCGCTCCGCTATCCCCGTAAGCTCCGTGAACCGCGCGGGCGAAGCCGCAAGCAGGAATACGTCCGCCTTCGCAAGCGAGTGCTTCTCGAATAGCTCTATCGTTTCCTTCTGCGCCGCGCCGCGCAGATAAGCGTACCTCGCTTCGACGGGCGGAAGCACCGATCCGTCTAATACCTCTCCTCCGTCCTGAAGCCCTATATACGTCGCGTTGTCGCAAAATACCGCGTATGCGTCTGCGCGCTCGTAACGCTCGGCTTTGACTTCGGCTTCGCCTTTACCGATATCTGCTTCGATTTCCGCTACGCCGTTAACGACCTTGTCGCACGCGAGGCGCACGCCGCGCGCTATCTCGTCGGGAGTCAGAAACTTTCTGTCCCTGTCCGTTACGGGAAGCGACGGAGCCGATATCCGGCACCTGCCGCAACTACCCTTCCCCCCGCAGGGGAAGCGAAAACCTTCGCGCTCCAAATATTCGCGAAGGTTTACGTTGTCACCTTTTACGGTAATTTTCATAACGGGAAATTTTTTCTCCTTCTATATCCGTTCGGGTATGTTTACGGCGCCGGCTGCTCGTATGCTTTCGCCAACTCTATGAGAGCATTGGCGTTGACCGTGGCGGAATCCTTTTTCACCGTCTTGAACGTTATTTCGGGTCCGTTCGTGCCGTCGTACGCCACGCCGTTCACCGTTATCGTCGGGCAGAAGAAATATGCGTATCCGCCCCTGTCGTTCACGAACGACGCGGTATCCGCAAACGCTATTTCGCCGCTCGCGCCTTCGTCGTAGACGAGGCTGAACAGATTGTCGTAATTCGCGCTTCCGTCCGAAAGCTTCAGCTTCAAGCCGTCGTCAACCCATATCGAAGCGCCGTATTCGACGGAGCCGCCGTCTGCGGTAAGTATCCCGGTCACGACTTCGGGAGTGAGAAGATAATAATCGTTCTCTACGACCGCGCCGAGATCGCTTATATCCACCACTCTCGCGCCTGCTGTAAGCGCCGCGTTGTAATAGTCGTTATTGCTTACGTTGCTTTGATACAGATAGATTACGGGATTAGCCACCGTGCTGAAATCACCGTATCCGAAGGCGGTGACCACCGCTTTGATGTCGGCGTTATGGATATTGGTCTTCTTGACGTAACCCTCTCTCGTGTTGTCGCCGCCGTTTATCGTGTATTCGAAAAGTCCCGTCTGCATCAACGCGTATATCGTCGCGTCCGTCACAGAAATGCGCAACGCGCTTTCTATGGCGTTTATTTTGGTGTCGGGATCGACCAACGATAAAATACCGGTGTCGTAGTCCCTGAAAATTTCACGTACGGTAAGCTCCGCGATCCTCGCGTTTATCTCGTTGAGCCCGGTGTCTTTAAGCGCCTTGAGTATGGGCTCCGAATCGTCCGTCACCGTTATCACTTCGCCCAGCGTGAGCGTGGCGACTTTTTCGTTGAGATTGCCGAGCTCGGTGTCCTTGAGCGCCTTGAGCACGGGTTCGGAGTCGTCCGTCACCGTTATCACTTCGCCGAGTTTGACGGTGTTGATTTTCTCCTGAAGCGCGGCCTTGTCGCCCAGCTCGTCGAGCGTAAGATCTTTGATCGCTATCATCACGGCGTGCGATTTCGGATGCAGCACCGTCGTGCCGTCCTCGTCGTACACGTCTTCCTCGTATATCTCGACGGCGTCCGATATCTTCATCGCCCTGATCGCGGTATCGAGTTCGTCAAGCTTTTTGTCCTTTAAGTAAATAAGTACGTTCGAGCTCTTCTCGTGGAGCACGGTTACGCCGTCCTCGGCGTATACGTCCTCCTCGTATATCTCCACAGAGTCGCCTATCGTCATCGTTTTGAGCGCGGCGTCTATCTCGTCGAGCTTCGTTTCGTTGTCGCGGAAATACCTGAGCACCGGAGCCGACGCGTCGGTTATCTCCACCGCGTCGGAAATCTTCATGTTCTGAAGCGCGCCGCCCGTTCCGGGTATCGGATCGCCGTTATCGTCCAGCGCTTCCGCTTTGTCGAGTTCGCCTATCTTCCAGTCCTTGAGATACTTCATCACGGGGGAAGCGGTGGCTTCGTCCACTTCTATCACTTCGCCTATCGTCGTGTCCTGAATTATGGCGTCCATGTCGGAAGACACTTCGTTGAGCGTCTTTTGCCCGATCTTCTGGATAAGTTTGCTCGAAGCGGGATTCTCCGCCGTGGCGTCCTCGTCGTAGACCACCGTTATGAAATTATCCATCGTGTATGCGCTCAGATCCCCGAACGCTTCGCTCACCGGTTGCCCGAGGAAATCTTCGCTCGTGAAAAGAGGTATGTCGTCCGGAAGCGCTATGGAGAACTTGTCGCTCATGCCGTCCACGGTGAGATTGGCGGAAATGGTCTTGCCGAGATCTCCTATCGAGCTCGTGCGCACAGTCTCGGGCGTGATGCCCACGGCGTCGGAAATGGTCTCGCTGAGCTTGCGGGTGCCGACGAGATCCTCGATGTCGCCTATCGGCTTGCCGGAAAGATCCGCCACCGCTTCGATGACCGCTTGCGCATAAGCGAGGACGCTCATCTCCTTCTGCTCGTCGCTGAATTCGAGCGAAAGGCTTTGTCCCACACCGGATTCTTCGATCTTGCCCATCGTGCCTTCCTTGGTGAGCAGATAATACAACCCGCCGCCCGCGGCAAGCACGGCTATGACGATACCGATGATTATGCCCACGAATACTTTGACGATGCTTTTACCCATAAAAGTCCTCCGTTAATTTATCTTGGACATCAAACTTTCGAGGTTTATGCTTTCCGCAATGAATTGATACAGGAAGTTGTTATCCATAACGAATTTGGTAACGACGGTATCCTCGAGGAAGTTGTTGACGGGCTCCATGACGGAAAGCGGCGAAAGTACCTGAATGACGGTAAGGATGATGAGAACGACGAGCACGCCCATCGCGAGACCGAAAATGCCGCCGAGCATCTTGTCGACGAAATGCGCGATATATATCCTGCTTACGATCTTCTTGAATATCTTGAGAATGATCCAGAGCAATATCCACAATACGATGAGCAACGCGAAAAAGACCGCCACCATAATTATCGCCGTGGCGATGGGCACGGTAACGCCGTCGACGAAGGCGATCGTGTTGTCGTAATGGTCGAGCGCGACGTTATCGTTTTCGGCGTTCTGATGAAGGATATTCTCGACGGCGGGGCGAATGAGCTTGACTAGTCCGAGCTGCTTGATAACGGCGTTGTCGTCGAATATCTCGTCGAAGGGACGTTCTTCGCCGTTAATCCTATAGACGAGCTCCAGATCGATCTCGGGGTTATCGTCGAAGTCCGTATAATAAACGGTAGCATACGCGTTGGGGAGCTTCTCGGCAATGGGACTTTCGATAGAATCGGCTAACCGAGTATCCCAGTCGGTACCCGCGGTGATCAGCCCCGTGACGGGAGAAGTCAGAAGGACGGCGCCCGCAAGAACGGCGATCGTCGATACGAGACCGACTACCGATCTGACGAAGCCGCGTTTGACTCCGAGAATGAGTATAATAGCCACAAGTGCGACGATAACGATGTCGACGATAATACTCCAGTTCATTTCAACCTCCGCGTGGAAGCACGCTCACATAAGTATATTAGCAGTATAGCATAGCCTTAATATAAATTGCAAGTTAAAATTATGTAACCGTGCGTTCGCGCGCTCGGTGCGCGCCGCGCGGGAGAAAAACCGACGATTATTTGCGCGGATATCGCGCCCGCGTGCATATCGCCGCCCTCTACGGGATATAAATATGCTATGTCTTTACCCGTTGTGATCTGTATAGGTTCGTCCGGCGTCGTGGGAGACAGTCTGGGTCCCATGGTAGCCGATCTTCTCAAGGAGAGTTACGGAGTGCACGCGTATGTCTACGGCGGACTTCGGGCTCCCGTAAACGGAGTTAATTATACCCGATATGCGGCTTTTCTTGCGGAGCGCCATCGGGAAAGTCTGGTGATAGCGGTGGACGCCTGTGTGGGCGACAAGCGCGACGTGGGCAAAATCAAGTACTCCTCGAAAGGGCTCAGAGCGGGCGGCGCGCTCAATAAAAATCTCGGCGCCATCGGGGACATCGGCATACTCGGAGTGGTGGCGGAGAGAAGCTCGGACAACCTGGGGGCTTTGATGAACGTCCCCTACGCGCTCGTAGAGCGCATGAGCGCCGTCATCGCCCGCAAGATAGCGTTGCTCGTGAGCGAGCTGCGTTCCCCCGCTTCCGACGTACGCCGCGCGGCGGCGCACACATAACCTTCACTCCTTATTACAACATATATCACTTTATCGGGTACATTTATCGTTGATATTCCGAGAACGTTATGTTATAATGCTATATTATCGTAATAATGATCCGGCGGAAAGGCGTCCTGCTTCTCCGGACCGATCGTGAGGTCAAATGGATTATAAACCTAACAATAGAAGAACCTTTTTAATACTTGCGGCGGGGATACTTCTCGTGATATTGCTCGCGTTGCTTATCACCAACCTCAGCGGCAACAAAGTGGAGGTCATCTCGTACGACCGCCTGGTCACCGAAATACAAGAAGGCAAGGTGGCGGGGATATATTTTACGGGCAGTTACACCGTCAACGTGCTGTACGCCTCCGAAACGGACGAGAAAAACATCGAGAATTTCAAATCGGGTAAATTCGCCAACGCGAGTTGCGTGGTCAAATACCGCGACGATTTCACCGAAACGATAGAGAATTATCAGAATCAGGATAACGCGGATTTTACGTTGCCTTACATCTGGCTCAACGATCCCAACGCCAACAGCTTCCGCAGTTACATTTTCCCCGTTCTTTCGCTTCTTCTGCTCGCGGGTCTCGCGATATACATGATAGTGACTCTGCGCAAGCAGGGCGGCGGCATGGGCGGCGCGATGAACTTCGGCAAAACGAAATCCAAGCTCAGCGAGAACGTAAAGGTGCGTTTCTCGGACGTGGCGGGCGCCGAAGAAGAAAAGCTGGAGCTCAAGGAGATCGTCGAATTCCTCAAATCCCCCAAGAAATTCCGCGAAGTGGGCGCGCGCGTACCTAAAGGCGTGCTGCTCGTAGGCCCTCCCGGAACGGGCAAAACGCTCTTTGCCAAAGCCGTCGCCGGCGAAGCGGGAGTGCCCTTCTATTCGATATCCGGCTCCGACTTCGTCGAAATGTTCGTGGGCGTGGGCGCGAGCCGCGTGCGCGACCTTTTCGCGCAGGCGAAAAAGACTCAGCCCTGTATAGTGTTCATCGACGAAATAGACGCCGTGGGACGTAAGAGAGGCGCCGGCCTCGGCGGCGGCAACGACGAACGCGAACAGACCCTCAACCAGCTGCTCGTGCAGATGGACGGCTTCGAAGAAAACGAAAGCATCGTCATAATGGCGGCTACCAACCGCGCCGACGTACTCGATCCCGCCCTGCTCCGTCCGGGCAGATTCGACCGTCAGATCTACGTCAATCTCCCCGACGTCAAAGGAAGAGAGGCAATATTCCGCGTTCACGCGCGCAACAAACCCGTTTCCCCCGAAGTGGATTTCCGCAATCTGGCGAGGCTCACGACGGGCTTCAGCGGCGCGGACATAGAGAACCTGCTCAACGAAGCCGCGATCATCGCCGCGCGCGACGACCGCAAGATAATACAGATGAAGGATATCCTCGAAGGCATCAACAAGGTCATAGCGGGACCGCAGAAACGTTCGCGCGTGATAACCGAGAAGGATAAGCGCATCACCGCCTATCACGAAGCGGGACACGCGCTCGTGGGAAGGCTCCTCAAGAACTGCGACGCCGTACAGGAAGTGAGCATCATTCCGAGAGGAATGGCGGCGGGCTACACGATAAGCAGACCGAAGACGGACGACTCGCACACCACCTATTCGCACCTCGTGGACACGATAGCGATGACGATGGGCGGCAGAGCCGCCGAGGCGCTCATCATCAAGGATATCACGACGGGAGCCTCGATGGACATCAAGCAAGCCACTTCGATAGCGCGCAGCATGGTCACCGAATGGGGTATGTCCCCCGCCCTCTCTAACGTCTATTACGGCGGCGAGCAGGAAGTATTCATCGGAAGGGATTACCAGACTCAGGCGAGCTATTCGGACGAGATAGCGGCGCTCATCGACTCGGAGATCCGCAAGATAGTGGATACCGCCTACGACCGCGCTTATAAGATATTGAGCGAGAATACCGCCGTGCTCCACGCGATGGTGGAACTCTTGTACGAACACGAAACGATCTACGGCGACGAAGTGGATATGCTCATCGAAGGAAAAACGCCCGCGGAAGTGACGGCGTACATCAACGAAAAGAAAGCCAAGCTCGCAGAGGAAGCGAAGGCGCGCGAAGAAGCGCTGCGTCCGGCTCCCGTACTCGGGAATTCCTCCGACATAATCGTGAAAGAACCGGCGACCGCGAAAAAGGAAGAGACGGAAAAGGCGGACGGCGCCGAAGCGCCCGCAACGCCCGCGGAAGCGAAAGAGGAAGTCGCCGAAACGCCCGCGGAAAGCGATACCGCCAACGAAAGCGACAAGCCCGCGAGCGACGAGCGGGACGGCGAAGCGGACGACAAAGAGGATAAGAAGGACGAATAACGCCCTCTTACCGATCCGCACGTATTTCAATAAAAGAAGGAGCGTTCCGCTCCTTTTTTTTACGCCGCTCCCCTCGCCCGTTTAAGGAATTTTCTCCTCGTCGGACACGCTTTTTTATTTTTCCCACTTCGGTATGAATTCCTCGGACGCGGAATCGGCGGTCTGGATATATACGTCCTCTATGCCGAGCTTCCCTGCGTGCGCGACGACAGCTTTGTATTCGATGGGTTTAAGCTTGCGCGTTATCGTCTTGCCGGTAACGGGCGTGAACTGCGACATTAAGCTCACCGTTATATCCTTCCCGAAGCGCTCCGCGAGCATGTCGAGCGCCGCGATACTGTTTTGTACGAAGCCCGGCAATACGAGATGCCTTATTATCACGCCCCTCTTGATGAGTCCGTCCTCGTAAAGCGCGGGTTTTGCCTTCAGCATCTCTTCTATGGCGTCGAGAGCTATTCGCGGATAGTCCGCGCGTAATGAAAGCTTCCTTCCGAGCGCTTCGTCGGAGTATTTGAAATCGGGAAGAAAGACGTCCGCGTAGTCGGACATCTCGCGTATTATCTCCTTCCGCTCGTATCCCGACGTATTGTACACCACGGGCACGGCGGGACGGTAGACGTCGAAAGACGCCCTTATCTCGCGGCTCCACTGAGTGGGCGTGACGAGGTTTATGTTGTGCGCCCCTTCCCTCTCCAGCCTGCGATACAGCGCCGCAAGCTCCTCCGGCGTATATTCCTTCCCTTCGGGCGCGCGGCTTATCTCGTGATTCTGACAGAACTCGCACCTCATCACGCAGCCGCCGAAGAATACCGTCCCCGATCCGCGCGTGCCGCTTATCGGCGGCTCCTCGTAGAAGTGGAGCGCCGCCCTGTTGACTACGGCTTTTTCGCCCGCGAGGCATTTGCCTCTTTCGACGGCGCGATCGACGCCGCACATATTGGGACAAAGATAACATTTCATCGGCTTATCCGAAAAAATAGATCTCGCCGGTCACGGCGTAGGTCACCACCCACAGCACGCTCACGGCGACCACCTGTATCAAAAGATATATATATATGGAATACCTGCCCGGAACTGTGAGGAACCTGTTCCACTTCCCGTCGAGCCCGGGAAGAAGGGACTTCTTCTCGTTATAGAGTATCGGCGCGATCGCCGCGCCTGTCATAAAGAAGCCGAAGAACGGAAGCAGCGGGAAGTAGTCCGCCGTCCACCAGCCGTCGGTATAGAAGAACATACCCGTGATAGGCGTCGTATCCGGCACGGTGGTATAGGAAGTGTTGACCTCGTGCAGGGTGACGTTGCAGGTATAGTTGACGATGAGGAGCGCCACGGCGCAGGCGGCGTAAACGCCCGCCTTGATAAACCTATAATATTTACTGCGCGAAGCGGTGAGCTTCAGGAAGGCTTCGAGCACCGCGAAAAGGAGTATGCAGAGGGCAAGGCAATGCAAGACGCCGAATTGTATATAGACGTTGCCCATGTCCAGCCATTCCTGAAGAAGGTACGTTACCCCCGAAACGGCGAGCGCTACGAGCGCGAGCCTTAAACCTCTCCAAAAGTTGTTCCTGCTGAACGCGGTGCAGGTGCCCGATACGAAAAAGAAAATGAATACGAATACCGGCCAGCCGAAAAGCCGCCAGTCCGAGCCCCAGTAATCGAGCGCGAACTCGCCTAACTTTATCAACGCTTCGCTTGCGGAATATTCCCAGCCGCCGGAATAGAAGATGTACCCGATAGCGTACATCGTGTGATCCCATACGACGAGCAGGATGGCGAGCCCGCGGAGCGCGTCGAGCTCCCAGGCGCGTACCTTTCCGCTCTTTTTTTCTTTAACCGCAGCAGTCGTCATCTCCGTCCGTCTTTGTACTCTATGCTTCTCAGAGTCTTTTTCCCGCCGTCGAGGTCGTACACCTCGAAACGGTCGGAATATTCGTGTATGAGCGTGTCCGCTTCCACTGCGGACAAGTATATTTTAGGCTCCTCCGCGGCGCCCGCTTTCCCGTACCCGTAAAGGTCGTCGTAGAAAGGATCGTACTCGCTTTCTCTCGAAGAATTCGTCTTTCGGTACCCGTATATGTCGTCGAGGTTGCCCGTCGAGGCGATTTCGTCGTAATCGCGGCGTCTCGCGCGCACCGGCTCGTCGTCCTCGGAGTCCTCCGCGCGCTCTCTGTCCGCTTCCTTACGGGCGCGCTCCTCGGTGATCCTCCTTCCGCGTTCTATCGCCTTGCGCCTGCGCTTTTCCTCACGCTTTTTCTCCCATTCGGGGATCTCCTCGCACTCTTTTTCTTTCTTCTTCGCCTCGTCGTCCTGCTTTTTCCAGATAGGATTGCGGAAGCCTTCGGCTATGCTTTTGAAAGGTCTCACGACGGCATTGCGTAAAAGGATTATCAGGAATATTACCACGCACAGCGCGAAGCCCACGAGGTACAGCGTTTCGTACAATCCGCCGGAGAAAGGATTGAATTTCCAAACGAGATAGAGCACGCCGCCGAACAGCGCGTACAAAGCGGGCACCCACAGTCCCGTATACCACAGGACGGCGCCGATCGCTTTGGCGATACCTGACAATACCGCTACTATCGCCCGCAGTACCGACCCCAACAGGAGCCCTGCGGCGCACCCCTTCGCGTTGACCATCTTATTTCGAGATCTTCTCTATGCCGCCGAGGTATTTCCTGAGCACTTCGGGCACGGTGACGCTGCCGTCGGCGTTCTGGAATTGCTCCACTATTGCGGGTATCACCCTGCTCGTGGCGAGTCCCGAACCGTTCAGCGTGTGCACGAACGCGGTCTTGCCGGTAGCGGAGTCGCGGTAACGGGTATTGTTACGGCGCGCCTGATAGTCGTTGGCGTTGGATACGGAGCTCACTTCCTTGTATATACCCATGCTCGGTATCCATACCTCTATATCGTAAGTCCTCGCCATCGACGCGCTGCAGTCGCCCGCCGCAAGCTTGCTCACTCTGAAATGCAGTCCCAGTCCTTCCACGAGCCTCGCCGCCTTCGCAACGAGCTCCTCGAACGCTTTGCCCGATTCGGAGGGCTTGGCGTACTGCACCATTTCCACTTTGTTGAACTGGTGTCCGCGTATCATGCCGCGTTCCTCGCTCCTGTAGCTTCCCGCCTCTTTGCGGTAGCAGGGAGTGTATGCGAAAAGTTTGAGCGGGAGCATGCTCTCGTCCATTATCTCGCCCGCGTAAATATTGACGAGCGCCGTTTCCGCGGTGGGAAGCATGAAGCGGTTCTTCTTCCTGTCCGCCTCCCCTTCGAGCCAGTACACCTCGTCGGCGAACTTGGGGAACTGCCCCGCGCCCAGTCCGCAGTTGTAACCGAGCTGGTGAGGAGGAAGTATGAACTCGTAACCGTCCTTGAGGTGTTCGTCTATGAAATAGTTGAGAAGCGCCCACTCGAGCCGCGCGCCCATGCCGCGGTAAAGCCAGAAGCCGCCGCCCGAAAGCTTGACGCCGCGCTCGTAGTCGATGAGCCCGAGATCGACGCAAAGATCGACGTGATTCTTCGGCTTGAAACCGAATTCGGTGGGCTTGCCGACCACCTTGATCACTTGGTTGTTCTCCTTCTCGCCCGCGAGAAGATCGTCGTCGGGCATATTGGGAAGTCCCAGAAGGAAGTCGTTGATCTTCCCTTCGAGCTCCGCTATTCTCGCGTCCTTTACGGCTATCTCGTCGCCCAAAGCGCGCATCTCCTCGAATATCTTTTCGACGGGTTCGCCCGCTTTCTTGAGCTTGGGTATCTCCGCGCTCACCTTATTGCGCTTCGCTTTCAGCTCCTCGACGGACTGCTTCGCCGCCTTCCTCTCGGCGTCCCAACCGAGCATCTCCGCGAAATCTACCGCGCAGCCTTTCTTCGCGAGCGCCGCGCTCACCTTCGCGCTGTCGCTTCTGATTAGATTGATATCCAACATTTTTGCTTCCTCCGTATCGGTTTACCGAATGATTTTTATGCTTCCACCGGTGTGAACGTCAACCGTTCGCCTTGATGAGATAGTCGTATATGAACCCCTCTATGTCGCCGTCCATCACCGCGTTCACGTCGGTATTCTCGTACCCCGTGCGGTGATCCTTGACGAGCGTGTAGGGACAGAAAACGTAGCTCCTTATCTGCGAGCCCCATTCTATCTTCTTGATCTCGCCCTTCAGGCTCATCGCCTCTTCCATCTGCTCGCGCTCTTTGAGCTCGACGAGCTTGCTGTACAGCATGCGCATCGCCGTCTCCTTGTTCTGCACCTGACTGCGCTCGTTCTGACACCAGGTGACTATTCCCGTAGGTATGTGCGTTATGCGTACCGCGGACTCCGTCTTGTTGACGTGCTGCCCGCCCGCTCCCGACGAACGGCAGGTATCTATTTTAAGATCCTCGGGATTTATCTTGATCTCGCCGTCGTCTATTATCTCCGGCATGACTTCCAGAGAAGCGAAGCTCGTGTGCCTTCTCTTGTTGGCGTCGAAAGGACTTATTCTTACGAGTCTGTGCACCCCTTTTTCGGCTTTCAGGAACCCGTATGCGTTGGTTCCGGAAAGCGTGAACGTTACGCTCTTGATGCCCGCCTCGTCGCCTGCCTGATAGTCCTGCACGCTTACGGCGTAGCCCTTGCGCTCGGCGTATCGGCGGTACATACGGTACAGCATCTCCGCCCAGTCCTGCGCTTCGGTGCCGCCCGCGCCCGCGTGTAAGGTAAGTATCGCGTTGAGTCCGTCGTACTTACCGTTGAGCAGAGTGTCGAGGAACAGCGCTTCCGCTTCCTTCGAGAGTTCTTCGAGCAGAGCCGTTATCTCCGCCGCCGCGCCCTCTTCTTCCATCTCCTCCGCCATCTCCATGAGTTCGGCTATGTTCTCCGCTTTTTTGCGTAGCGCGCTCACTTCGCCCAGCTTGCGCTCGTTCTCCGCTATGCGCATGTTGACGGATTTGGCTTTGTTGAGGTCGAGCCAGAAGCCCTCTTTCTCCTGCTCGGCGCGCAGTTCGGTAAGCTCCTTTGCGAGCTTCTCCGTGTCGAGCGCCGCAGCCGATCTCTCGACGGAATCCTTAAGTTCGCCGAGCTTTATTTTCTCCGCGTAAAAATCCATACTCTCCTATCTCCCGCAACAGTTCTTATATTTCTTGCCGCTTCCGCAGGGGCAGGGATCGTTGCGCCCCGGCTGCTTCCTCTTCTCCGTATTCACCACGGTCACGCGGCGCTTTTGCTCGCGCGTGAAAAGATTTATCCTCTCTATCGCCGCGTCTATGTCGAGCTTGGCGAGGATCATCGCCGTATTGTCCTGTATCGTCTCTATCATCGCGTCGAACATCTCGAAGCCTTCGCGCCTGTACTCCATGACGGGATCCTTCTGCCCGTAGCCGCGAAGCCCTATCCCCTTGCGGAGCGCGTCCATATTCGATATGTGGTTCATCCACTGCTTGTCAACCTGGTTGAGCAGGACGTTCCTCTCGGTACGCTTGAAATCGATATGGTTCTCGACCGCTTTCTTGATCTTCGCTTCGTACTGCTTTATCGTCGTTTCGAGTACGAGCTCCTCTATTTTCTCCTCGCTGAGCTCGGTAAGAAGCTCGGGCGTGATGAGTTCGGTGCCTTTCTCGAGCAATTTGAGCTCGAGCGCCGAATTGAAGGAGGCGATATCCACTTCTTCTTCCGATTCGTCGTAATTGACGAACGTTCCCACTATGCTCAACGCAAGAGGTTCGAAATACTTCAGGATCTGTTCGTGCACGTCTTTCCCGTCGAGCACCGCGTTGCGCTCGGCGTAGATGAGCTGACGCTGTTTGTTCATGACGTCGTCGTAATTAAGTACGTGCTTACGTATCGCGTAGTTGTTTTCCTCGCATCTGCGCTGCGCCACCTCTATCTGCCTCGAAAGTATCGAAACCTGCAACATCTGCCCTTCGCCCATGAGCCCTTTCAGTCTGTCGCCGCCGAAAATGCGCAACAGATCGTCCTCGAACGAAAGATAGAAGCACGACGAGCCCGGATCGCCCTGACGTCCGCTTCTTCCTCGTAACTGGTTGTCGATACGACGGGCTTCGTGCCTTTCGGTACCTATCACCCTTAAACCGCCCAGCTCGCGCACCTTCTCTTTCTCGGCGTCCGTTTCCTTCTTGAATTCGGCGATGAGTTCGTTATAACGCGCTCTCGCGCCCGCTTCTTCCTCGCCGCTCACCGCGTTGAACGCGGAAGCCGTTTCTATGAGCTCGGGCGCGAAACCCTCTTTCTCCATCTTCTGCTTCGCCATGAATTCGGGGTTGCCGCCGAGCAGTATGTCCGTTCCGCGCCCCGCCATGTTGGTGGCTATCGTGACGGCGCCCTCTCTGCCCGCCTGAGCGATTATCGCCGCTTCCTCGGTGTGGTGCTTGGCGTTCAGTACGTTGTGCGGTATGCGCTCCCTGCGGAGAAGATCCGAAAGCTCCTCGCTCGCCGCCACGTTCGTGGTGCCCACGAGTACCGGTTGTCCCTTTTCGTGCGCTCCGCGCACGTCCTCGATGACCGCCGCGTATTTCTCCGCTTTGGTGCGGAAGATCTTGTCCGCTTCGTCCACGCGGACGACTTTGAGGTTCGGAGGTATCGGCACGACGTCGAGCTCGTATATCCCTCTGAATTCCGCTTCCTCCGTCATCGCCGTTCCGGTCATGCCCGAAAGCTTCTTGTAAAGCCTGAAGAAATTCTGGAAGGTTATCGTCGCTATCGTCTTGTTCTCTTTCTTGATGGCGACCTGCTCCTTCGCCTCTATCGCCTGATGGAGCCCGTCGGAATAGCGTCTGCCGCTCATCTTGCGCCCCGTGAATTCGTCGACTATGATTATTTCGCCGTTCTCGACGATGTAGTCTTTATTGAGGTGCATGAGGTAATTTGCGCGAAGCGCAGAATTGATACGCATCGAAAGCTCCGCGTTCTCGGCGTCTCCGAGGTTGTCGATGCGAAAATACCTCTCCGCCTTCTCCACTCCCTGTTCGCTGAGGAAGACGTGGTTGTCCTTCTCGTCCATGACGACGTCCTCTTCGCCGTCGAGGCTCTTGACGAAACGGTCGGTCTGCACGTAAAGCTCTCCCGACTCGCCCGCCATGGCGGAAATGATGAGCGGCGTGCGCGCTTCGTCGATGAGGATGCTGTCCACCTCGTCCACTATCGCGAACTCGTGTCCGCGCTGAACGGCTTTCTCGCGCTCCGTGACCATATTGTCGCGAAGATAATCGAAACCTATCTCGTTATTCGTGGCGTAAGTTATGTCGGCGGCGTAAGCGGCTTTCCGTTCCTCGTTCGACATATCGTGCGTGACGACGCCCACCGTCATGCCGAGGAACTTGTATATCTTGCCCATCCACTCGGCGTCGCGCTTCGCGAGGTAATCGTTCACCGTAACGATGTGCACGCCTTTACCGGAAAGCGCGTTGAGGTATGCGGGAAGAGTGGCGACGAGAGTTTTACCTTCGCCCGTCTGCATCTCCGCTATCCTGCCCTGGTGAAGGACTATGCCGCCCAGCAACTGCACGTGAAAGTGGCGCATGTTGAGAACGCGCTCGCCGGCTTCGCGAACCACGGCGAAAGCGTCGGGAAGAAGCTCGTCGAGCGTCTCGCCCGCGGAGTAGCGAGCCCTGAGCGCCGCGGTCTGCGCGGAGAGCTCATCGTCGTTCATCGCCTTGTACTTATCGGAAAGTTTCTCTATTTTGTCCGCCGTGACTTCGAGCTTTTTAAGCTGGCGTTTCTTTTCGCTTCTGAACAGAAAATCTGCTAAACCCATTTTTGCCTCATTGTTGCCGCGCGCGCGGATATTGCCCGTGCGGGCGCGTTGCGCGGTTAATATATAATCTTACACATTATAGCATAAGGTAAACGGTTCCGCAAGCGTTAGTCGCGTTCCGCGCCGATTTGCGGAAATCGGCGCGAAATCGGCGCGCTCCCCTCTTACGCGACAAAAGTCGCGCCGCCGCGCAAAGCGCGGTAAGAGGTTTGCCTCCGTAGGACATAAAAAACGCGGCGGGATACCGCCGCGTCTGTCGGAACAACCTAATTTTGTTTCGCCGTTTTTTTCTTTTCTTGCGGTTCGACGATCGGATGTTCTTTGAGATACGCCTGCCTCTTGTCCCACAGCTTCTTGAGTATCGGAATGAGTATCGCGCCGCCTATGACGAGTATCACCGACCAGAACTGCGACGGGCTCATACCGGGTACGAACTCCCCTCTGTCGTCGTCGCGGAAGTACTCGATAACGAAACGGAATATGCCGTAAAGTATCATATACAGGGGGAGGTTATATGGATGTGCTTTTTTCAGATATATGGCGAGAAGGATACCGAAAACGATGAAAAGGAATACCGCTTCTATTAAATTTGTGGGAATGACCTTTTCGGTAAGTCCGCCCGTTTCGAGATCCACGAACCGTACCCCGATGGGGCTGTCGGTAGGTTTGCCGTAACAGCAACCCGCCATGAAGCACCCCACTCTGCCGAAGGCGTGTCCGATAAGGATGCCGAGCGGAACGTTGCTGACGATATCTATCATTTTGCTCTGATAGCGCTTGCGGAAAAGGAAGGCGAGCAAGACGAACACCGCCGCTCCGCCGACGAGTCCGCCGTAGAAGGTGAGTCCGTTATAGCCGAAGCCGGCTTCCGGATTTTCTATATAACTGTATATCGACTGGAAAAGCGCGGCGAAGCCGAAGCCCGCCGCGGCGGTCACGACGCCGTCTACGGTAATGAAATCCGTATAACGGCTTTCGAGTTTATCTTTTTTGGCAAGGCACCAGAACACGATGAAGCAGGCGAGCACGCCCGCGCCCACCAGAATACCGTATAATGTAATAAAGCCGCCTATTTCGTAAGGATACACGATTGACCTCCGTGAAGGTAATTCTACCGGAATATTATACAACTTCGTCGAAGATAATTCAATAATATTATACCAACGCGCGTTTTCGTGTTATAATGGTGAAAAACCGAAGGAGCGGCTATGTTCGACAGGAGCAGAAGGACGCGGCGCGAGGGATACGATATCGAATGTATCGGGGAAGGCGTGTACCGCATCAACGAATACAACGTGGCGAATTGTTATCTGATAATCGGAAGCGAGAAGGCTTTGCTTATCGATACGGGAGCGGGGGTGAACGATTTAAGAAGCGTCATCGCGCCTCTTGCGGGCAACCGTCCGGTGGAAGCGGCGCTCACGACGGCGCTTCCGTGGCACTCGGGCGGCAGGGCGCAATTCGACAAAATCTACCTGTCGGAAAAGGAAAAGCCCTATCTTAAATCGAGCACGTTGCGCGCCCGCAAAAATTATCTGCACAGCCTTAAATTTTTCTTCAAGCTGAAAGTCATCAGATTCCGTAATTGCCGCTGGGTACGCGGCGCGGAACCCGAAACGGTATCCGTATCGGAAGGCGACGTCATAGATCTCGGCGGGAAGACGGTGCGCGTCTACGAGTCGAAGGGGCTGACGCGCGGAGCGCTCAGCTATCTCGCGGTGGAGAACAGGCTTCTTTTCGTGGGGGACACGTACAATCCGTGCACCTATCTGAGCATAAGGCGCGCGGCGAAGACGGAAGAACTCAAAACGACCTTGCAACGCATATTGCGGGGCAAGGATTACGACGCGATATACGCCACGCATTTCGTGGCGCCGGTGCCGCGCGACAAAGTGCAGGACGCCGTGGACTGTATAGAAAAAATAGTAAGGCACACCAACGGTCTGCCGCTCCCGCACATAACGAGCCACCGCAGTTATACGGTGGTGAACTGGGGACACAAGCGCAGAGTGCGCAGGCACCGCCCGAAAAGATCGGAAGCCGCGGTTTACGCCGAAGATTAACAGCCGATCCGACGCTCCCTCTTCTGCGGGAGCTTTTGTTTATTGACGAAACATATCTTTTCCGGTCACGGCTTTTACGAGCTTTCTTTCCCACTTGTCCACGGCATGCGGTTCGTAAACGGAGGGTATCTTACGAGCTATCCTTATCGCGCGCTTGCCGCGTGTGAGCATTGCGTTGATCTTGAGAAGCGCGGGAAGTTTTCCAAGCCCCGCTGCTTTTACCTTCTTCAACGCGTCACGTGCGCCCACGTTGAGAAATTTGCCTTTCGCGAGCGCGCAAACGTCGTCGTTCGTGAGCACTTCCGACGAAAGCAACCACCCCAGCAATTCGTCCGGAAATTCCAATACTCCCCTTTTCGTCACGTCCACTCCGCAGAATTCCGCGCCGTAGGTAAGATAAAACTCTCTCTCGTAATTCCATAGATTTTTTATCGAAGCAGCTTCTCCGACGCTCTTTCCCGCGGCGTCCTTAAGGCATTTCGCGAGCATTCCGGCAGCCGCGAGCGACGTCGCTATGCCGCTGCCGAGCATGGGTACGGTCATATACGCCGCGTCGCCTATCGCGGCGTATCCGTCCGCGACCATCCGCGTCGCGGGATACCTTACCGGTATGCGGTACATGCCGCCGCCGATAATCGTTTCCGCGCCTATGGTCGGATTCTCTTTTTCGAGATGAGCGATCGCGGAAGCGAATTCCTCTTCGCTCGCGCCGCCCAGTCTTCCCGCCAGCACGTCCACTTCGTCGCCGTCCTGTATCGCCCACGCTATCCCGCGTTCTCCTTTATGTTTCAGATACACTTTGTTCGTGTACACCGCTTCCGGCGCGTCGGCGTTCTTCCTGCGGAAGGCGCGATAGGTAACGAATATCTCGTCCTCTCCGTGCACGGTCACCCCGGGGACGTCCTTTTTCAAAACGGAAAAAGCGCCGAGCGAGTCTATAACGAGGTCGGCGCATATCTTTTCGCCGTTCGCGATCACGCCTTTTACGCACCCGTTTTCCGCGATCGCGCCCTCTACCGCTACCGAGAACTTTATCTCGGCGTATTTTTCGGCGCGCGCGACGAGTTCTTTGTTGAGAGCCCTTCTCCACACCGAGAAATCGGCTTTTTCTTCCTCTTCGTACATTCTTCTCACGGAACCGTCGGGAGTGACGAACGTCCAGTTCTTCTTACGGAAACTGCCTTCGGGCACCTCGAGCCCCGCCCGTACGAACGCCTCCGGCTGAACGTCGTCGTGCCACGGGTAACGCATGTCGTCCACGGAATCCGCCCTCTCGTAAACGGTCACCGCGGCGCCCGCTTTGCCGAGCTCCGCCGCCGCCGCGAGTCCCCCTATGCCCGCGCCCGCAACTATTACTTTCAAGCCCTTCAATTCTTCCATAATTCGCCTCCGGCGCAGATCTGTCGTTAAAATTTTACTATGTTTTCCTTCCCTTTTCAATATGCGAGCGAAAAAAAACGGCTCTTCCGAGCCGTGATCCGTTTTTCTTATTCGTCGCCGTCGGAACCGTCTTTCGCGCCCGCGGTTTTAGCCGCTTCGCGCTTACGGAGCCACAGGAGAAGCACGGTGACGTCCGCCGAATTCACCCCGCTTATGCGCGCCGCCTGCGCCACCGTCAAAGGCTTCACCGCGTCGAGCTTCTGGCGCGCTTCCAGCCTTATCCCGTCTATCTTCGAATAGTCTATGTCCGGCGAAAGCTTCTTCTCCTCCATTCGCTGCGCCTCGCGTATCGTGCGCTGTTCCTTGACGAGATAGCCTTCGTACTTTATCTCCGTCGCCACGTTGAAAAAGGCGTCGTAGGAGTACTTCGCGAATTCGCGGTCTATCGCTACGAGGTCGCTTTCGTTAAGCCTTCCGCGCCTCAGTATCTCTTCGCCGCTTATGCTCGCTTTCGGCACGCTCTCGCCCTTCGCCCCGAACGCTTCCGCTACCTCTTCCGGCTTGTAACGGCGTTTGAGCGCCTTGCGTATATCTTCTATTTCGGCAACCTTACTTAAATATTTGGAATACCTTTCGTCGTCTACCGTGCCGAGCTCTCTCCCTTTCGCGGTAAGTCTCAAGTCGGCGTTGTCCTGCCTTAAATGCAGTCTGTATTCGGCGCGCGAGGTCATCATGCGGTAAGGTTCTTCTGTCCCTTTCGTCACGAGGTCGTCGATAAGAACGCCTATATAAGACTCGTCCCTACGCATTACGAAAGGCACATTCCCGTCGAGGTAGCGCGAAGCGTTTATGCCCGCGACGAGCCCCTGCGCCGCCGCCTCCTCGTACCCGCTGCTTCCGTTGATCTGACCTGCGGAATACAGTCCTTTGTATTTTTTCACGCCGAGAGCTGCGTTCAGTTCGAGGGGGTTGAGGCAGTCGTATTCTATCGCGTAGCCGTAGCGGGTGATCTTCGCGTTTTCGAGTCCGCGTATCGAATGTACCATCTCCTCCTGCACGTCGTAAGGAAGGGAGGTGCTCAAACCCTGCGCGTACATTTCCTCGGTGTCCGCGCCCTCGGGCTCTATGAATACCTGATGTCTTTCCTTATCCGCGAAGCGCACCACTTTCGTCTCTATCGAAGGGCAGTATCGCGGTCCCACGCCGCTTATCTCGCCGTTATACATCGGCGCGCGGTCGAGATTGTCCAATATGATTTTATGCGTGCGCGCGTTCGTGTACGTGAGCCAGCAGTTCATATCGTTGCGCACGTTGCCTTCGGTGAGCATCGAAAATGCCGGCAAGCCCTCTTCTCCCGGTTGCTTCTCCATAACGGAATAATCTATCGAGGACGACAGTATACGCATCGGCGTGCCCGTTTTGAAGCGTCTTATGTCGAGCCCCAACGCGAGCAGACTGCCCGTAAGCGCAGAGCTTTTCATAAAGCCCGCGGGTCCCGTCGCGCGCACGTATTCGCCCGTTATTATCCTTGCGTCGAGGTATACGCCCGTGGCAAGCACCACCGCTCGCGCGCGGTAAACTTTGCCGAGCGCGGTCCTGACGCCCGCTACCTCGCCGTTTTCGACGAGTATCTCCGACGCTTCCGCTTCCGTTATGTCGAGACCCGCGGTGCGTTCGAGCGCCCTTTTCATCAGCCTGTGGTAGAGATTTTTGTCCACCTGCGCCCTTAAACTGTGTACCGCCGGCCCGTTGCCCGCGTTGAGCATTCTGCGCTGTATCGTCGCTTTGTCCGCTATTTCGCCCATTATGCCGCCCAGGGCGTCCACTTCCTTGACGAGATGCCCTTTCGCCGTGCCGCCCACGTTCGGATTGCACGCCATGAAAGCCACCGCCTCCAAAGACAGCGACAAAAGCAAAGTCTTTTTGCCCGTTTTTGCAAGTACGTGCGCCGCTTCCGCTCCCGCGTGCCCCGCGCCTATAACTATCGCGTCGTATTCTCCGTTCACTTCTATTTACCTACGCAGAATCTCGAAAAAATTTCGTCCACCACGCTCTCCGCCACGTCCTCTCCGGTCAGCGCGCAAAGCTCCGCCCACGCCGCTTTCACGTCCACGGCAAGACAGTCGAGCCCCGTCGCGTCCATCGTTTCGAGCGCCGCTCCCACGTGCTCCGCCGCCGCTTTTACGGCGTATATCTGCCTTTCACGCGTCAGTATCGGCGTTTCCAGCCTCTTTTTCAGCTCCAGTTTTTCGCTTACGAGCTCGGTCAGTTCGTCGATATTGCCGCCCGTTTTCGCTTCCGTGACGATGTCGCATTCGCGCGGATAGCGCGCCGCGTCGCCCTTATTCGCCACGCGGATATGCTTTTTATGCTTTATCTTCTCGTACAGCGCCCGTTCTTCGGCGCTCTCCGGAACGGACAGATCGGTCACGAAAAGCACCAGATCGGCGCCTTCTATCGCGCGCTCCGCGCGTGAGATACCGATCCTCTCCACCTCGTCGTTCCCGTCGCGTATGCCCGCCGTATCCGACACGTTGACCGTCACCCCTTCGAGCTCGAAGCTCTCCCTCAATACGTCCCGCGTCGTGCCCGCTATGTCCGTCACGATGGCGCGGTCGTCCTTCAATAAGGCGTTCATAAGGCTCGATTTGCCGACGTTCGTAAGTCCCGCGAGAACGAGACTTACGCCCTCTTTGAGGATACGCCTGTTCTTGCTGCCCTCGTACAGTTTGTCGAGTTCCTCTTTCGCGCGCGTGAGAGCGGCGCGTATGAGCGGCGCGTTGTCTTCGGTGAGCTCCTCGGGATAATCGAGCACCGCGTCGATATTCGCCGCCGCTTCGAGCAGAAGCTCCTTTACACGCTCAATGCCCTTGCTTATTTCGCCGCCCATCATGCGGTAAGCCTGCATCGCTTCCGCTTCCGAGCCCGCGAAGATCATATCCTCTATCCCTTCCGCTTCGGCAAGATCGAGCTTGCCGTTGAGGTACGCCCTTTTGGTGAATTCTCCGGGAAGCGCGGGGCGCGCGCCGAGCGCGACGAGCCTTCGCATAAGTCCTTCCGTTATCACCTTGCCGCCGTGCAGATGGAATTCGACGACGTCCTCTCCGGTATACGATTTAGGCGCTTTGCAATACATACAAAACGCCCTGTCCGCGAATTTACCGGCATCCGCTTTGCCGAGATACATTTTATAAGGCTCCGCGCTCGCGGCGCTCCACCCCTTCGCGGTAAATACTTTCGCCGCGATGGCGAGCGCGTCTTCTCCGCTCAGTCTTATGATTCCTACCGCCGCCGTACCGCTTGCGGTCGCCGGCGCGACTATGGTGTCCTTCATTGCGGAAAATTATTTTCTGTTTAATAAGGTTTTTTGGAAGGAGCTCCGTAGGTTTTGGTCTTGACCGCGCCTTTTTTACGGAATTTGGCGCTCGTTCCGTACGTCATCTGCGGCGTTTCGCCGTAAGAGGCTTCCCTCGGTCTGCGCGATCTGGGCGCGTTCTCGGTCTTGGGGATTATCACTACGTGACGGTAGCTTCCCTCCCCTTCCGATTCGGTGCGAACGAATTTGTCGTTCTGCAGCGCCGTGTGTATCACCCTTCTTTCGAAAGGATTCATCGCTTCGAGCGACACCCTTCTTCCGGTGCGCGCCGCTTTGCGCGCGAGCCTCATGGCGAGATTTGTAAGAGTTTCGTTCCTCTTCTTGCGGTAATTCTCGGCGTCGAGGGAAACTCTTATGAATTCCTTAACGGAATTGTTCGCTATCCATAACGCCATATACTGCACGGCGTCGAGCACGTCCCCTCTGTAGCCTATTATCGAACCTGCGCCCTTACCGCTGATGCGCACGTCTATCTCCTCGCCTTCGCGGGTGACTTCGGCGGTGCAATCGAGCCTCATCTCTTCGAGCAGACCGTCTATGAACGCGCGTACTCTCCCTTCCGCCGCCGCGCATTCTTCTTCGGTAAGCGCGACTTTTCCGCCTTCTTCGGCGGCTTCTTCCTCAACGGTCGCGAGCTCTTCTTCCGCGACGTCGGCTTCCGCTTCGGTCTTTTCTTTCACGGTTATCTCCACGCTCGGTTTCGTGAAAAATCCCCCTTTGCTCTTGACCTTGATCTCCGCTTCCTCTTCGGTTATGCCGAGCGCCGCGAGTCCCTTTTCTATCGCGTCCTGCACGCTCGAGCCTTCAAATACGTTTTCTTTCTTCATCGCTGACTCCTTTTATCCCGTTCCCCCTTGACCGCGTCATTTTTTCACGGTAGTGCTCATTATCCTGTCGCGCTCCTCGGCGTCGCGCTTCTTCTGAACGATGTTCCAGGTCAGATTGAACGCAAGGTTCAGAAAGCTCCTGATGAACATATACAGCGAGAAAGCCGTGCTGTAGAAAAGCGAGAACACGCCCATTATCACGGGCATGACGAACGCCATCATCTTCATCTGGTTCTGCTGCATTTTGACCTGCTCTTCGCTCTGTCCCGCCATCTGCGGCTGATCGGGCGACTTGATGAGTTTGGATGACACAAAGCTCAATACGAGTACCAGAACGGGCAATATCAGATACCCGTTCCAAGCGCTTTTGCCTTTCTCGGTGACGTTGTATTTCTCGATGAGCGGCCTCATCACCTTCTCGTAAACGGCCGAATCGACGTCGGTTATACCGAGCTTGCCCATGCCCGTTCCCGCGTAAGTGGAAGCGTCGGGAATGGGATCCGCCCACGTGTCGGGCATGAATATGTTCTGCGTAAGCAGGAATTTTTCGGGCTTATACGCTTCTACGACGGCGTTCTCCGCGGCTGTCGTGGCAGCCGTGACCGCTTCCTCCGCGCCCGCGCCGCCCTCGACGGCGGCGTTATAGCTTGCGGAATACGTGGTTTCGTAGACGTTGTGCAGATCGTCGAAGACCGCGGAGTTATAGTGTTTGACCGCCGAATTGAAGCCTCCGAAAACGACGAGGAAGAGTACCATCGTCACTATCATCGGCAGGCAGGCTTTCGTGGCGGAATACTTATATTTGGAATACAGTTCGCGCTGCTTCTGCATAAGCATCGCCTTATCGCCTTCGTAAAGCTTGTTGACCTTTTCGAGTTCGGGCTTCATCGCCTCCATTTTGCGTGCGTTGCTTCTCGAAATGAGTTTTTGCCACACGTCCAAAGGCATCGTGATGAGCGTAAGTATCACCGTGAACACGATGACCGTCAACGCGAAAGGTCCGATAAGCTCGCTTTCCACGCCCCAGGACAATACCCATTTGTAAAGGACGTTGTAGACGAGCTTACCGACAAGGTTAAGTTCTGTTGCCAGACTCATAAAGTCCATTTTGCGGCACCTCTCAAATTTTCTTTGACGGGGTCGAAACCTCCCCTGCGGAAAGGATTACAGCGCAGGATGCGCGCGAGCCCTTTGAAACACCCTACCGTGAAGCCGTATTTATTGACGGCGTCGAGCGTGTACATCGAGCAGGTCGGAGTATAAATGCAATCCCTGCCCATGACGGGCGAAAGCACTTTCTTGTATCCGAGTATCAATATTTTCGCTAAACGCTTAAACATCGGCTGCGATATGTCCCGCTTTGACGAGCAGAGAACGGAGAGCTTCGCCGATCTCGGCGAAAGACGCTTCCGCGACGGCGCTCCGCGCCACCACGACGTAAGTGTATTCGCCTTCGATCTCCGGTATCAGCCGGGCGA
The DNA here is from genome assembly GCA_949292905.1 of uncultured Eubacteriales bacterium. GTDB lineage: Bacteria > Bacillota > Clostridia > Christensenellales > DTU072 > Stercoripulliclostridium_A. The sequence continues at coordinate 52,924 of CASFAV010000008.1, read as the reverse complement.
AACTTTCGTAGATCCTTCTTTTGGCAAGATTTCTTACGACACTTTTGCCTACCTTTTTACTTACGCTCACCCCGACTTTGATACCCTTGGCGGGCACGAACTCGAGCACGAGAAGGGGATGGGCGTAAGACTGACCTTTGCGATAAACGTAGCTGAAACTTGCGTTCTTTTTAAGTCGGTAGGCTCTCTGCATTATGCGGAGATGGCGGCTCTGCCCTTTCTTCTGCGGCGGGAAAGCACCTTTCTGCCGCCCTTGGTGGACATTCTCTGACGGAAACCGTGGACTTTGCTCTTTTGTCTTTTCTTGGGTTGATAAGTTCTTTTCATGATGATATACTCCTCGATTTGATGGATTTGTTTCTTTTTATGCGCGCGTAAAAGAAAACGCGCTTTAGTATTATAATGTAAAACCATACCGCTGTCAAGCAAAACTCCGCTATAATCGCGAGGCGCGGAAGGTAGCGGAATTCCTTTAACTTCGGTCATAAACGGAAACGGGTCGCATAAAATATTGTGGACAACTCTGTGGAAAAGCCTCCCTCTTTGTGGATAACCTCTTGCGGAGATTGTCGAAATATGACTTAAAGGCGCCCGACGGATATCGGACAGGAAACCTTCGGGCGCAACGGAGAACGCTATGATGATCGTCATCAGAAAAAAAGTGTTGTGGACAACGGCGATAGTCCTTCTCGTCGCGGCGGTGCTTACGGCGCTCGGTTTCGCCATCGCCGCGGCGTATTCGCCCGGGGTACGCAAAGTCGTGGTCGTAGACGCCGGGCACGGCGGCGCCGACGGCGGCGTCACGGGCGTAAATACCGGAGTTACGGAAGCCGAAATCAATCTTACGGTTGCCCGACTCGTCGCAAGCGAGCTGAACGCTCTGGGATACGAAACGGTGCTCACCCGCAACGACGAAGGCGAAGCCGGCACGGTGAAAGAGAGCGAAGAAGCGGCGCTGTACAATAAACGCGAGGAGATGCAAAGGCGCCGCGACGTCATCGCGGCGACACGACCTCTGTGCGTTATAAGCATACATTGCAACAACTTCCCTTCCTCTTCGAGAAGGGGCGCGCAGGTATTCTATTCCGCGGGCTCGACGGAGGGGAAAGCGCTCGCTTCGACGGTGCAGAACGCGCTCAATAAGCTCAATTCGGACAATACCGGCAGGACATATTCCGCTTTGGGCGGCGATTATTACATCCTGAACTGCACTTCTTACCCTTCCGCGATAGTGGAATGCGGCTTCCTGTCCAATCCGGAAGACGAAAAACTTTTGACTGACGACGGCTACCGCCGCACGCTCGCTTACGTAGTGGCGCGCTCGGTCAACGAATATATCTCCTCTTCCCTCAAATAGCCGCAAAAAAACCGGCGCTTATGCCGGTTTCAGTCATCGGATATCCGCTCTTTGTCTCCGGTATCGTACGTGAACGGCGCTCCTGCTTCGTTGAGCGAGCCCCTGTCCGGGCGCGCCCCGAAGGAGCCTCCTCGCAGCATGCTGTGATACTTGTTCCCGGACACTACGAGGTGATCGAGAAGCGCCACGCCCAACGGGCGCAATATTTTCCCGAGAAATTCGGTGCTCGATATATCCGCTTCCGACGGCGTCACGTCGCCCGAAGGATGATTGTGCCCCAATATGACCGCCGCGGCGTTGGTATTGAGTGCGGCGGAAGCTATCTTGCGTATCTCCACGTCCGTTTCCACGGGCGTGCCGGAGTTGAGCTCGCGGGCACAGATGATCTTGCCCCTGTTCGTAAGGAATACCGCGACCGTCTTTTCCACCTTCTCGCCGCCTATCATCGCGTTGAAATACTTCGCCGCCGAAACGGCGTCCGTGATCTTGCCGCAGTCTGCGGCGGCGTCGGCTGCGGCGCGGGCAACTATGTGACGGAATTGCGGGAACGTGAGCGCCGCGAGTTTGGGCATCCCCGCTACCGTGAGCAAAGCTTCTTCCGTCGCGTGCAACACGTTGTCGAGAGTGCCGAATTCCTCAAGAAGCGCGTGCGCTATCGGCACGGTATCCTTCTGCGGCACGTACGGGTAGAGCAGAAATTCCAGTATCTCGTGTTGCGCAAGCCCCGCTATCCCGTTAAGATGCACCTTTTCCCTCATTCGTTGTCTTCTGCCCGCTCCCATTCGGCTTTTCCCGCTCCGTTTACAATTTTCGCCGTAATTCCTTACCGCTTTACGAAATAAATAATAACACATCCGCGCCGAAGTGTGTATAATATTTATATAATTTTCCCCGCAAAAGGGTTAAGGAGGTAATATGGATCGCTTCGACGAAGCCGTGAAATGTCTTCGGGAATTACTGCGTTTCGATTCCGTTGAGGGCGAGCCCGCCTGCGGCGCGCCTTTCGGGAAAGGCGTCGCAAACGCCTTGAATTACATGCTCGGCGTTATGGAAAACAACGGTTTCCGCACGTTCAACGGCGACGGATATTACGGTTACGCGGAGATCGGCGAGAAAGATAAACCGCTTTTCGGGATACTGAGTCACCTTGACGTGGTACCCGTTACCGAGGGTTGGAGCCACGATCCGTTCGGCGGCGAAATTGACGGAGACGCCGTTTGGGGGCGTGGCGCGGAAGACGACAAGGGCCCCGCCGTAGCCGCGTTCTTTGCCGCGCTCGAGCTTCTCGACGAAGGGCGCAAACCAAAAAAACGTCTCCGCTTTATCCTCGGCACCAACGAAGAAAGCGGCTGGAAATGTATGGACGCCTACAGGGCGCGCGAAGAAATGCCTGCGGAAGGATTTTCGCCCGACGCCGACTTCCCCGTCATCAACTGCGAAAAGGGCGTGGCGTTCTTTTCGGCGGAACTGCCCCTTCCGAAAGGACTTCTTTATCTTAATTCGGGAACGCGCGCCAATATCGTGCCCGATCACGCCGTGGCGGAAGCGGAATATTCCGTCGAGCTCGAACAAGCCGCGCGCGACGCGGGAGCGGAAACTGAGCGGGACGGTAACGTCCTCAGGATAGTGACTCGCGGAGTGAGCGCGCACGGCAGTTCTCCCGAAAGCGGCGTCAACGCCCTGACCGCGATGCTTACGATACTCTCCGTAACGTCGGGATACGCAAAGAAGCTGTGCAAAGTATTTTCCGCAAGCGACGGCTCCGGCGCGGGAATAGCCTGCTCCGACAAAGAGTCGGGAGCGCTTACGCTGAACGCGGGAGCGGCAAGAACGGAAGGCGAAAGGCTCGTGGTCGATACCGATATCCGCTACCCGATAACCGCGTCGCGCGACGAAATAGCCGCTAAACTCGCAAAAGCCCTACCCGAAGCGCATATCACGCTCAAAAACTTCCACGATCCCCTTTACGTTCCCGAAGATCACCCGCTCGTAAAGGGACTGCTTACGGCGTACAAGAACGTGACCGGCGACAAAGACGCCCGCCCCATAGCGATAGGGGGAGCGACATACGCGAGAGTACTTCCGTGCGGGGTGGCGTTCGGCCCGATATTTCCGGGCGAAAAGTCGTATATCCACATGCGCGACGAACGCATACCGCTCGACTCGTTCCGCAGAATGTACGAAATATATAAGGAAGCGTTGGGGATCCTCTGCTTCGAATGAAGCCGTCGTCGGAAATAAACGGCGCCCTTCACGGGGCGCTTTTTCATAAAAGCCTTCGCGCGCGAAGAAGAGTTTTCGGCAACCGACATAAAAATCGTGCAACGCCGACCGAGTACGCGGCAGGCGTAAACTCGGGCGTTACGTTGCCCCAAGACGAAGCCTTACGGGGATAGCGAATACGCAAAAAAACGCGACCGAAAAATCACGCCGACAAGAAACGCCGTTCGCGGTTTCGCCGTGCGGGCAAAGTCTGCTACAGTCAAACGTACACGTCGGTTCCGATACGCGCCGCCCGGAAAAGGCGGAAAAAGGAAGCCGTAATGTAAGCTTTCCCCCGACCGACGGCGACGGTCTAACTCGAAAAGGAAAGTTTCTGCTTTTTTTCGTAAAAAAAATACTGCCGAAAATCTGCAAAAATCCGCCCGAATTGCTGTCCCATAAACAGGACATTTTCGCAATACCGTAGCAAACAATACAAAATCAAGCGTTTTACAAAATCTGCTTAAAACAAGGATATTTTTAGTGGGTTTTTCTGCCGAAATTTATGTTCCACGTGGAACACTTATCTCTTTATAATATTCGGAAGAAGTTTTCTACAGCCCCTTTTCACCCCCAAAAACGTGCATTTTTTGGCTTATTTTGAGCGAATTAAGGCTTTTTCCGACGCTTTTGCGCTCGGGAATTTTTCGGGACGACCCCTTTATTTTATCCGGGCAAAACGGCTCCTTTCTCCCTGTTTTTTATGCGTTCCATATGGAACATCGGACGCCCACAGGCGCAGGTACACGCCGACCGCCTTCTAACTCTGCACTCTGGCCTCTCGTCCTCTCCCGCCCGCGCCGATCACCGCATTTACCGCTCGACAACTATCTACAGCCACGCCGCATGCGTTGCGTCGATATAGTGCCAGTTCACGACTCCCGCGCTCACCTGCCTCGAACTTCTCCGCGAGCTCTCCAAAGCATCTCTTCTCTCGCTCCTTATCCTTTTTATCACCCGCTTTCTCCACACCGTAAATGAAAACACATTCGCTTTTAATCTGTTATTTTTTATCTGTTTTCTTCTGTATTTTGCAATTTTCTTGCGTAAAATATATTTTGATTTTGTCGAAATGTGCCTGCCGATATGCGTTGTTTCACGTGAAACATTTTGAGTTATCCACATTTTTTATTCTTTTCTCCCGCTTTTCCTGCCTGTTTTTTTACATTATTGCGGCTTGTTTATGATCACTCCGGCGATATGCGCCGCGATTCAACCTATATACGAATGCTCCCACATATCGAATGACGTTCTGTCTGCCTTCTTATCCCTACCTTCTTTGCACGTTTACGGTCTTGACGCGCCTATAGGCGGAGCTTGCTCGCAAATTCTTTTATGTGGACAACTTCGCACTATATTGCAAAGCTTATTCCGCTTTTCGGGCTTGAAACCGTCGTTTTTACTACCTATCGTTTCGGAAAACCGGATTTATGTGGACAACTCGAATTATCTCTCCGATATCGACATGGTATCGAACAAGACAGCCCGATCAGACTTATTGCTTCCCGCATGTATTGACCGCACCGCACGGGAGCAGCAAGCTGAATTTCTTTCCGCACCGTAACAGGCGCTTACCGAGCCCGCATTACCCACCGTTCTCCCCTGTCGTAATAAATGCCGCTTTATTCATCATCCGCGACGTCGCTTCGGCTGTGCCTTTATCCCTTCGCCGCTTCGCGACACTCACAAAGTTTCCTTCACCCCGTATACTTACGTTTGTCCTTTGCCGAGCTCGCGGATCCATATAAACCGTTTCAACGGCTTTTGGGCACGGCGCGCTTTTTGAAACCTCCACCGCCTATGTCAAACCGAGTAGTTCACCTTTTGTTTTACTATAAATCCGTTCTTTCGCTAAAGCATCGTCTTTAAGTATACCGTCGCATTCCTCGTATCGCTTAACGTCAGCTCAAAACTTTCTACGTACGGATATATCGAAGGCGTATACAAAGCGGTCTGAAGTGTCGGTTTAAGAGCGTACGGCGCGGGCGACATCATCGTGCGCGGTCTATGGATGTGCACAGGCTATACCGCCGTTACGGTAAACTTCAATACTTGATTCTTACCCTATCGGAACAGTAGGCGTGTACGTGAACGAGATAAACTCCCAGAACATTCCGACTCTATCCTCTGCGCTCCCTGAATCGGAATAAGCGATACCGATGCCGATACGATCGGGCGACACGGTACGGAATACGGTATAGCTTTCGGAAATACAATCCGGGCGCCTGACTTACTGTCATGACAAAACAGAATATCTATATTGCACACGGATCCGCCCTTCAGAAGGCGCAGGAAAGCCCACAGTGCGCGTTGCCGACTCCGTAGATGAAGTGCCGTCGTCCGTTATGCCGCACTGACGGCTTATACAACGTGCGTAAAAGCTACGTTTACTTTCCACAAACATACGCGAGTAGAAAGATATCTCTATCTGACTCGGAGTACCGCCGAAAGGAAAGGCGGACGCGCTTACGGACATACCTATACCGAACTCAATCAACGGGCGTAACGAGCGGTATAACGACAGCAGCGATCCGTGTTCGCATACTCAGTGTAAATATCGTAAGTTCTGCCGTATGGCGCGGATACCCAACATATATGACGGTATGACCGGCGAACCGGTACTCGGAAAGAATCGCTTTATTATGCAAAACGGCGTCATAGCTTATTACGTTATTAAGCGTTTGACGACTCGCAGTAAGTCCGGACGGACTATATATAGCGATATCTCATATCCAATATTAACGCTGTAATAAAGATAAATATAATATATTCTTAATCATAATCGTATATTGCGACTATTTTATACATATTTTATACATTGTTTCACGTGGAACAACCTTGCGAATCACATTATGCTGAGGAATCTGCGATAACTGAATAACCAATACGATATATGAACAAAACGTTCATACGGGATATGTTTCACGTGAAACATCTACCGTTCGGGACCTACTACCCTTGTTTCGGCATACACCTATGTCATATCGTAGTTTCTGTCAGATAACTTGCTGTACTTTGATTATGACCGATATGGGCTATATATTTCGGTTATATAAAGATATCTATTTCCTCTGTCTCACGTGAAACATCACAAACTCCGAAGCATATATAGATCCGCTACGCCATTTGAGAGATAAATTCTCAGATATGCCGTCAATAATGTGGAAGAACGGAAAGAATAATGACATGTCGACAACTCCGCATGTATATCCGATATTCAATATCCATTCAACTTCACGGTAAGCGGCGCACCCACATAATGTTGAACATGCACACTATCGAAGATAACTAATTCAAACGAAGATACTTCGTAAGCGTAAATTATTTAAGTGGACAAATAAGATATCAACCGCATAGGTGTTATGATCTCCGATATAGGATAAATATCGTTGATCTTGAATAATGATACGGTCGCGGCATAGCGGGTTAATTTGATATACTTTGTGGTTGATAGCACCCGTCGCCGTATAAGATTAGAAGTATAATAAGAATATGGAATATTCGTAAACGGATAATATGAAAACATAAATATTCATATTACATTACAAATTTCGTATATATAGTGGATTCTATTGTATTATCAGTTGTTGTTTCACGTGAAACATTGGCGCTTTTTATTTGTCATTGCCGCAATTATAGCCGGTCTGACGATTTCCGCAACTGTAATAATAATTGTATATGCAACGTTCCGCACATAATCGGGTATACAACGTATTAAGTGCCTTTGTTCCACGTGAAACATTTAGGTTTTCAACGTGTAAGCATTGATAACTATATACGTGTTTCGTTATTGCTTTCCGTTTATATATTACCGGTTAAATAATTTTAATCATATCACCTGCCATAAAGTCGCCGCTATTAGATAATAATTTCATTCGATTCACGATAGATTCACGAGTTATTTAATCCTCTTTATGTTATGATATATATCAAATTATTTTGACCGATAGCATACATGTAGGTTAAATCGGTTTCGATCGGTTTCGTTATGCTTCCGATTCGGACAAAGTATCGGTTCCGATATTAATATAAATATCAAATACAACCGTATATATTCCTGCTTACTTCGGATATTGGTCTAAAGCTGAATTATGACATTATATACAGTGAATAGAATACAAAGTGCTCTCTTCGTTATGTTTCCTATTAGGACCGAGTATCGGTTCTGATATTAACACAAATCTTTAATACTGCAGCATATCTACCGCCTTATTTCGGGCAATAGTGGTTCAGATTAATCGGACATTACACACAGTGAATAGAATATAAGGCAAGCTCCCTTGAAGCGGTATGCAATGTTTATATTACAAACTATAACCGCATTGCCTTAAGTACAATACGTTTTATATTGCATTTTATTTCCGTCGTATACACTATGGCAGTTGAAATTATTATAATACAGTAAATGTATTCAAAATAATCTATTGTTTCACGTGAAACATGCACATAATAATCGCTTGTTACAAATGTAATGTCTATAAAAATTCTGAAATATACTCCATAAACCGATACTTTCGGAGCATAAAGACAGACATATAAATTTGATTTACAATATATCAGCCGACAGCGACTTTTTTCTGTTGTATATAAAAATGTATATCCGGAAAGTATATTGATCGTATATTCTGCGTGCGATAGGCGTTAACAAGAGCAGTACTCATACTGTTTCACGTGAAACAATATGTATTTGTCCACATTTTCACATACTCTATATCAATATAATATATTTTCGCTATAACATTGTATCTCAATTACTATGATCGTCTTAACTATATATCTGCCGAATATGCGTTAACTATTAGAATTCATCCGGTTCTCACTCATACTTTTATGGTGTATGATTCGATCGACATAAATAATTAATATAAATGAAGTCGTTTTATTCTACGTTATATACTCATCACGGATAGGTAGTTTTTTCAGTGATTCGTTCAGCTCTATATTCAGAAATATTCCGAATAATTATTATTTCGTTTGACTCGACCGACATTCTGATCTGCTTCGATTCTTTAACAAAAACTATTATTGTTATTTATAATAAAGCTTACGCGCATACGTGCTTATATCCGTCAAGATATATTTAGTCTAACCGATCAGATATATTAACTGTTCTTATAGACCGAATAAAGTATATGAATAGGCTTTACGTTTGTGCGTAGAGAATAGGGCACGTCTTATATATGTTATACGCGCGCCTATCGGATATAAATAACGGTATATATCAATATTTAACATACCGTCACTCGTTAGGGTATTTAATATTAATCGATATTATTATGTTGATAACTATATCTGAATGTGGATAACTCACTATACTTATCCACAAAATCGTTGCTTTTCGACATATTAAAAGAGAATATATTTACTCTTTTAATACGTGTATTTCATGCCGCTTTCTTTATATTGATTACTTTCTATTGCTCTTTCATTCCTTCCGTTATGCCGGTTATTTTATTTTCTTCGGGTAAACGAAAAGATTATTATATTCCCTTCGGGTAAACGCAAGCGTGTGATATTATCTTCGGTAAACGTAATGCTTATTTATTACGCATTATTTCTTTTTCTTACCGCCTTTTCCGGGTAAGTAGTAATATCTTTCGGTATAAAAAATAACGCCCGTTAAGGCGTTATTTATATGTTTCTTTATTATCCGGCGCTTTATGCCTATCAGCCTATCATTCTGAGCGGCAGCACGAGATATACGTATTTTTCGCCTTCTACGGGGAGTATCACGGCGGGCGCGTTGGAGCCGGTAAGATTGATTTTGATGAAATCTTCCTTTATCCTGTTGAAGGCATCGAAAAGATACCTCGAATTGAACGCTATCTCCATATCCTTACCTTCCTGCTTACAATCCACGGTTTCGCGGATCCTGCCCACTTCTGAGGCGGAATTTATTTCTATTTTTCCCCCTTCGAATTTCATCTTAAGGTAATTTTTCTTGTTCTTCGCTACGATCGTAGCTCTGTCGAGTCCTGCTTCAAGCGCGTTCTTGTTGACCACTATCTCGGTATTTCTGGATTGCGGCAATATCTTTTCGTATTGAATAAAATCGCCTTCCAGAAGCCTCGTGATTATCTTGGTGTGCGCCATATCGAACATGACGTAGTTTTTCTGCACCGCTACTTTCACTTTTTCTTCTTTGTCGTCGAATACCTTGACTATTTCGTTGAGAGTCTTTCCGAGCACTACGATGCTCACGTCGCCGGTAGGGTTGAATACTTCGCACTTCGTTATTCCGAGTCTGTATCCGTCGAGCGCAGCACAGGTCAATTCTTCGCCTTTTACGGCTATCTGGCATCCTTTGAGGATAGGTCTCGTCTCCTCGGTGGAAACGCAGAATATGACTCCTTCTATCGCTTCCTTCAGATCCCTTTCTCTCACGAGAAAACTCGTCTCGTCAGACACCGTCTTTATCTCCGGATAGGTGTCGTCTTCCATGCATTGGAATTCGGACTCGTTGCCGTTATACCTTACTACGAGCGACGTCGAATACTTCTCTATCTCTATTTCTTCCACTTCGACGAGCTTTTTCACGAATTCGGTGAATAATTTTCCGGTAACGACGGTCTCGCCTTCCATTTTCACGCTCGCTTTTATCCTCGTTTCGATGAAAAGCTCGAGGTCTGTTGCGGACAGCGTCACTTCGTCTCCGCTTGCGGATATTTTTATTCCTTCGAGAATGGGTATATTGCTTTTTCCGGATATTGCCTTGCTCACTGTTATCAATGCGTCCGATAACTCCAAAGAATTAGCGATGAACTTCATATACTTCTCCTTATATATAATTAAGTTTAATTATTATAATAAACGCTGTGGGTTTGTGGATTACTTTTTACCGTAACCGAAAAGGCGTCGTTTTATACCTGAATGACAGTATAAGAGGCGGTTTTTTCGGTTAGCCTATGTTGATAAACTCCGCATTTTATGTTGACGGATTGTCCACATAAACACATGGCGCGTCGATTAACGAGGATCCGATTTTTCCGAAAGGAAATTTTATTCCGTTCAGAAGGGGAATGCGTCGTTTGATTTAAGCGTTGAGGGAGTTTTTTATGTCCTTTACGGCTTTAGCCGTTTCGGCGTTCTCCTTGATGAGAGCGGCTATTTTATCCCTTGCGTGTATTATGGTCGTGTGATCTCTGCCGCCGAATATCTGACCTATGGATACGAGCGGCAAGGACAACATGTCGTTGATTATGTATATCGCTATCATCCTCGCTTCTACGAGGTTTTTGGTCTTTTTCTTGCCTATTATGTCAGCCTGCGATATGTTGAAATATGAACACGTCGCCGCAATTATGTCGGAAGAATCGATGCCGGTCTTTTTCTGAACGGTATTCTTGAGAGCTTCCTTCGCCGTTTCGAGATCGGGATAAGCAAGCCCTTTGAGCTTGGCGTAAAAGACCACTTTGGCAAGACAGCCTTCCAGTTCGCGAATGTTGGAATCGATCTTTTCGGCGAGATAATTGACTACTTCGTCGTTGACGGCGATTTTCTCGAGAACCATCTTTTTGCGGATTATGGCGATCCTCATCTCGAGATTCGGGGTCCCGATGTCTGCTATAAGTCCGCCTTCGAATCTCGAACGCAGACGGTCTTCGAGAGTGGATATCTCCGAAGGCGGTCTGTCAGACGTGAGCACTATCTGCTTGCCTGCCTGATAGAGATCGTTGAATATATGGAATACGACTTCCTGGAGTCCCACCCTTTTCTGAAGGAATTGCACGTCGTCTAACATAAGCATGTCGACGGAGCGGTATTTCTCGCGGAAGGAGTGGAGATTGAAGGCTCCCTTGTCGGTGCGGTTGTTGGAGATGGCTTCGACGTAATCGTTGGTGAGATTTTCGGTAGGGGTGTACAGCACTTTCAGATGAGGAAGGTGCTCGCTCACGTAATTGCCTATCGAATGAAGAAGGTGAGTCTTGCCGAGTCCAACGCCGCCGTATAAAAACAACGGGTTGAACGAAAGATATACGTTGTCCGATACGCCGGGAGACTGAGCTACCGATTGCGCCGCGTGGAACGCGAGCTTATTCGATTCGCCGACAACGAAATTGTCGAAAGTGTACCGCGCGATGAATTGGGATTTCGTTTCCTGCTTTGCCTCTTCTTCGCTCATATCTTCGAGACGGTAAGCCTCTATTTCTTTTGCGTAAAATTCCTTTTCTTCGTCCGTGATCACGGTGAATTCCGTTATCATGCTTCCCGTGCGCTCCAGAGCCGCGGTGATCGCTTCTTTGTAGGTCTTGTTGACAGTGAGTTTGTTGTTGGAAGAGGGCGCGAGAAGAATAAGGACGTTGTCCTTGACGCATAAGGGCGTAAGACTGTCTATCCATACCGAGTATGCGATAGCGTTGATACCCTTGATACCTATGATGTTGGAACAGGCGTCGTGCCATAATTTGCGAATGTCGATCATACGCGGATATTATAACATAAAGAGTAAGAGAACACAAGAAAAAAAAGTACCGCCCGCGAATGCCGGTCAAATTAAATAAGGGGGGCGCTCTCACGCTCGCAAAGCGAGCGCGAGCGGGAAAGAAAAGCGTATTTACAATATTCGAGGAGTATGTTAAAATCGAAATATGGTAGACGTAAAAAAAATAAAAAAGAAGCTTGTAAAAGCGGGATTTGCCGATATCGGAGTGAGCGAATTTAACGGCGGCGTAAGGCTTACGGGAGAAGCGGAAAGATACGAAGACGTATTGGAATGCGGAACGCTCGCGGTGGCGAAGGGCTCGCGCGGCGTGATAAACGACGTGAAAGTAAAGGGATACGTTCCCGAAAAGATGCGCGTAAGTCCCGTTAGCGACGACAAATACGACGGGAAGAGCCCGGACGTACTCGTGATAGGCGGGGGTATAGTCGGCGCCGCGATAGCGCGCGAGCTTACGAAATACGCGTTGAGCGTCACGCTTGTAGAAAAGGAATACGATATAGCGACGGGGCAATCCGCGAGAAACGACGGAATGATACACGCGGGTATAGATCTGAAGCCCGCGAGCAACAAAGTCAAATACAACTGTCGCGGCAACGCGATGTATCCCGAATTGAGCAAAGAGCTCGACGTACCGATAGAAATGTGCGGACAATGCGTGCTGTACACGGCGAGATGGCAGAAAATCCTTTTTCCGCTGATAAAGCTTCGCGGAGCGAAGAACGGCATTCCGGTCGAGAAGCTCGACAACGAAGGCGTTAAAAAGCTCATACCGTCGCCCGGAATAAAATACGGCGGCTTCATGTGTCCTTCGGCGGGCATATTGAGTCCGTACCTGATGACGGTGGCGCTGGCGGAGAACGCAGCGAAAAACGGCGCGGAGATCTGTACGGATACGGCGGTCACGGCGATAGTGAACGACGGGGAGAAGATCACCGCCGTAAAGACCAACAGAGGTACATTTTATCCCAAAGTCGTGGTGAACGCCGCGGGCGTTTATTCGGACGTGATTGCGGAATGGGCGGGAGACAGACATTTCACGATACACCCCCGCAGGGGCGTGGAAGCGGTACTCGACAAAAAAGCGAGGAAAACCACCTCCACCGTAATAGGGAAATTCGTTATCAAGAGCAGCACCGGGAAGGGACACACTAAAGGCGGCGGCGTGATAGTTACGATAGACGGCAACCTCATACTCGGACCGAGCGCGAGCGAGACCCCCGAAAGGGAGAACGAAGCCACCACGGCAAAGGAATTCGACGAAGTTTTCGAGAAGCAGAAAAAGCTCGCTCCCGAGCTTAAAAGAAGCGACGTGATAACGTATTTCGCGGGCACGAGGGCGGCTACATACGAAGAAGAATTCGTCGTAGAAAAAAGCCCCGTCATAAAGAATTTAGTACAGGCGGCGGGAATACAGTCGCCGGGTGTAACGGCGGCGCCGGCTATTGCTAAAGACGTCGCGAAGTGGGCGGCGGAGATAGTTTTCGACGGCAAGGTCAAGATGAACGAAAATTTCGATCCGATAAGGAAAGGGATACCGAGACCTGCGGAAATGGAGCCCGAAGCGCGGAAAAAGCTCATCGAAGAGAATCCCGATTACGGCGTAGTGGTATGCAGGTGCGAAGAGGTCACGAAGGGCGAGATCGTAGAAGCTTTGAGAAGGCCCGCGGCGGTAATGGCGGTAGACGCGGTGAAAAGAAGGGTGCGCGCGGGAATGGGCAGATGCCAGGGTGGATTCTGCACGCCGCTCGTGATGAAGATAATATCGGAAGAATGCGGGATACCGCTGAACGAAGTAAGGAAAAAAGGTGCGGGAAGCGAGATAGCTCCGAGATACACCAAAGGCGGCGACAAATGAGATACGCGGCGATAGTGATAGGCGGCGGTCCCGCCGGAATGGCTGCGGCGTGCGCCGCGGACGGAACGAAAAAGGTACTTATCATCGAGCGCGAGGCGCGGCTCGGCGGGATATTGAAGCAATGCGTGCACGACGGCTTCGGAGTGATACGTTTCGGCGAAAAGCTATCCGGACCGGAGTACGCCGACAGATTCATAGACGAGGTTTATTCCCGTAAAAACATCGACGTCAGGACGTTGACGTTCGTTACCGGTATAGAAAAGCGCGACGGGTATTTCGTCGTGACCACGACGTCGGGGAAGGGGATAGTGAGTTACGAGGGCGAAAACCTGATACTCGCATGCGGGTGCAGGGAGCGCACGGCGCGGCAGGTGAACATCCACGGCACGCGCCCCGCGGGGCTGATGACCGCGGGAGCGGCGCAGAACCTCGTCAACCTTCAGGGAGTAAATCCCGCGGGGAAATGTGTAATACTCGGTTCGGGCGACATCGGACTCATAATGGCGCGGAGGCTGACGCTCGAAGGGAGCACGGTCATCGGCGTATACGAAGCCAAATCCGCGCCGAGCGGATTGAGCAGGAATCTGCAACAGTGTCTGTACGATTTCGATATACCGCTTCATCTCAAAAAGACCGTGACTCTGGTACACGGGCGCGACCGCGTGGAAGGGGTTACGGTGGCGGACGTGGACGACGAGATGCGCCCGATAGCGGGAACGGAAGAATACATACCCTGCGACGCGCTTATCGTGTCGGTGGGGCTTATCCCGGAGAACGAACTTGCGGAAAAGCTCGGCATAATCACCGATCCCAAGACGAAAGGACCAATCGTCGATCAATATATGATGACCACGCTCGACGGAGTGTATTCGGTGGGGAACGCGCTTCACGTACACGATCTCGTCGATTACGTGAGCGAAGTCGCGGAAACCGCCGGTAAAGACGCGGGAAGGCGCAAGGAGCGCGCCACGATAGAGGTAGGGAGCCGCGGACTCGGTTATATCGTTCCGCAGAAAGTGGACGTTCTTAACCAAGAGGAATACACCGTATATTATTTCCGCACGGCGCGGGAAACGGGGAAGGCGAAACTCACCGTAACGGTGAACGGCGTCGAGATATATTCCAAAAAGTATTCGGCGTTAAGACCGCCCGAAGCGGAGCGCGTAAGGATAAAACACTCGTTGAAAGCGGGCGACGAACTCAAATTCGTACTGGAGGAAGAGGATGACCGAAAGGCTTGAAACGATATGTATCGTCTGCCCGAACGGGTGCAGACTCGTGGCGGAGAGGAAGGGAAACGCGATAGAGGTACGCGGCAACAAGTGCCCGCGCGGGATAGCTTACGCGGAAGCGGAAATGACGGCGCCGACGAGAAGCTTCACGGGGACGGTGGCGTCGGTATTCGCGGAGATGCCCGTAGTGCCCGTGCGGACCGCGGGCGAGGTGCCGAAAGATAAAATCAAAGAGATCGCGGCGCAGACGCGCGAAATATTATTGAAACGGGCGTACGCGACGGGCGAGGTCGCCGAAGCAAATATCTGCGGTACGGGAGTAGATCTCATCGTTACCGCCGATATGCGCAAAGTCGTAGGAAACACGGAGGGAGTATGAAACCTGCGGTACTCGCATTGGATTGCGGCACACAGTCTATACGGGCGATGCTGTTCGACGCGGACGGCAATCTCATCGACAAAGTCAAGGAAACGTACGAGCCCTATTTCTCGATAAAAGAGGGATATTGCGAGCAGCACGTCGAATTGTACTGGGAAAAGCTTTGCTCCGCGACGCGCAAGCTGAAAGCCAATAACAGGTGGGTATGGGGTACCGTAAAAGGCGTTACGGTCACCACGATGCGCGACGTCGGGATATGCGTGGACAAGGACATGAAGCCTCTGCGCCCCGCCGTGCTGTGGCTCGACAGGCGCGAAGCGGACGTGGGATACGATAAGCTTCCTCTGAAGTCGCGGCTCGCGTTCGCGGTCGCGGGAATGAAGGAAACCGTCGAAAAAACGGTCACCGAATGTAAATGTCTCTGGATACAGCAGAACGAGCCCGAGATATGGAAAAGGACCTATAAATACCTCCAGTATTCCACGTATCTCACTTACAGGCTGTGCGGCGAGATAGTCGATTCGGTGGCGTCGATGATAGGGCACATACCCTTCGATTACAAGCACAAGAGGTGGATGGGCGCTAAACACGTTCAGCGCCCCTGTTTTGCCGATTTTCCAGAGGACAAGCTTTTCCCGCTCGTGGAGCCCGGAACGGTCATGGGCAAAATAACCGCCGAATGCGCCCGCGAAACGGGTATCCCGGAAGGACTTCCGCTCATAGCGTCCGGCTCCGATAAAGGTTGCGAAACGCTGGGTACGGGCGCCGTTTACCGCGATACCGCGGCGATAAGCTTCGGAACGACGGCTACGGTGCAGTTCACGACGCGGAAATACCGCGAACCCGAAAAATTCCTGCCTGCCTACCCCGCGGTTTATCCCGAGATGTACAACCCCGAGACGATAGTTTACAGGGGATACTGGATGCTCACCTGGTTTGTCAACGAATTCGTCAAGAGGACGGGGAGCTCCGCCGAGGCGGAGCACGAGTTCGACAAGAAACTGCCCGCCGTACCTCCCGGTTCGGACGGACTTATCGTCGAGCCGTACTGGTCGCCTTCGCTCAAGCGCACCGAAGCGTGCGGAGCGATGCTCGGCTTTACCGAGAAGCATACCGCTTACCATATTTACCGCGCCATCATCGAAGGGATAAATTTCGCGCTGATGGAGGGGATCGACCGCATGGAAAAGCGGGCGCATACCAAAATAATGAAGCTCACCGTGTCGGGAGGCGGCGCGCAGTCGGACGAAGTGTGTCAGATCGCCGCCGATATGTTCGGGCGCCCCGTGCAGAGGGTGCAGACCTACGAAACGAGCGGGCTCGGAGCCGCGATATGCGCTTTCGTGGGGCTCGGCGTTTATTCCGATTACGACGAAGCCATACGCAACATGGTGAGAGTCAACCGCGTTTTCAAGCCCGACAAGAACAACCGTCGCAAATACCTTACCGTTTACCGCAAAGTCTATAAACCCATTTATAAACGGCTCAAACCGATAAATAAAACGATAAAAAAACTTAAAAAAGGAGATATTTATGTCTAAACCCTACAAAGGCTTCCGTCCGCCGTGGATAGAAGAACGCGCACCCGAAGGTTCGTACAGAGAGATATTCAAGTGGGGCGATCACACCGAAACGAAGATCCCCAAAGAATCGCTGTACAAGATGATGAAAGAGATTTTCAAGATGACGGACGAGGATTTCAAGGAGCCCCGCGAGATCGGTTACGACAAGGTATCTTACGACGTGCCGGTGGGACTCGGAGAGGATAAGCTCGACGCGTTGCGCGCCATAGTGGGCGCGGCGAACGTGAGAACGGACGATTACGCGAGGCTGTCGGTAGCGTACGGCAAGACGATGCACGACCTAATGCGTTTGCGTAAGAAGGTCATAGAGAATATTCCCGACGTCGTGCTGTATCCCGAGAACAAGGAGCAGATAGAAAAGATCGTGGCGTACGCCTCCGAGAAGAAGATCCCGCTCTACGTATACGGCGGCGGTTCTTCGGTCACGCGCGGCGTGGAGTGTATGAGGGGGGGTATTTCCCTCGATATGCGCCTCAATTTCAATAAGGTCATCGCTTTCAACGAGATAAACCAGACGATCACGGTGGAAGCGGGCATGAGCGGACCGCAACTGGAAGAACACCTCAACAACGCCGTCAAGGAATTCGGCGCGAAACGCGCTTATACCTGCGGGCACTTCCCGCAGTCCTTCGAATACAGTTCGGTGGGCGGCTGGACGGTGACGCGCGGCGCGGGGCAGAATTCCACTTATTACGGCAAGATAGAGCACATCGTGCTCGGTCAGGAATACGCCACTCCCGCAGGCGTTATCAAGACGGACGACTACGCCGCCAAAGCATGCGGACCGGATATCAATCAGATAATGATGGGCTCGGAGGGGGCTTTCGGCGTACTGACGCACGTGACGCTCCGCTTCTTCCGCTACATGCCCGAGAACAGGGTGAAATTCAGTTATCTTTTCAAGAGCTGGGCGGACGGTCAGGCGGCGGCGAGAGAGATAATGCAGGGCGAATTCGGAATGCCCTCGGTATTCAGACTTTCCGATCCCGAGGAAACGGAGCTCATGCTCAGGCTGTACGGCGTGGACGAGATCCCCGGCGCGCTCAAGATATTCAACGCGCTCGGTTATCCGCAGTTCGACATCAACAAGTCCCTCGAAGGGGAAGTCAACGGCGAAGGCAAATGCCTTTTCCTGGGCTGGTCGGAAGGCGAGAAGGGGTTTGCGCGCAATCAGGCAAGGCAGGTGCGCAAGATATGCACGGCGTACGGCGCGCTGCCTCTAGGCTCCTTCCCCGTCAAGGGCTGGGAGAAGGGAAGGTTCAAGGATCCTTATTTAAGAGACGCGATGCAGGATTTCGGTATAATGACGGATACCCTCGAGTGTACCGTCAACTGGGACAATATGGATAAGGTGCATAAGTTCGTGCGCGCTTACTGCAAGTCCCGTCCCAATACGATATGCACCACCCACCTTTCGCACGCCTACCCGCAGGGCGCCAACCTCTACTTCATATTCATCACGAAGATGAGCGAGCTCGACGACTATCTCCAATATCACCGCGGGATACTCGATCACATACAGGCTTCGGGCGCCGCGATAAGTCATCACCACGGCATCGGCAAGATGTTCGCGCCCTGGCTCGAAGGCTTCCTCGGCAGCAATCAGATGGATATAATCAGGTGTCTCAAGAAGCATTTCGATCCGGACGACGTGATGAACCCCGGAGGAACCATAGCCGTCGACCTCGACGAATCCGAGAAGCGTTATCTGCGCGAGAAGTGGTGACGCGCTTTCTGAAAATATGACGGACAGGGTCCCCGTTCTTTTCTTTCGGGACCCTGTTTTCTTTGATACGTGCGAGCAGTTTTTTGAAGTAAGAGTCGATCGCGGAAAACGCCGCGGCGAGTTTTTTCTCGTCGGGAAGCTCCGCGTCGCTCAAGAATTTGATAAAAGCGAGCGCGGCAAAAACGTATACCGCAATCGAAACGAAAGCGATCCTGCCGCCGAAAGCGTCGGCGGTAAGAATAAATACCGCGCCCGCGGTAAGTCCCGCGAGCGCGTCCGCTATCATAAGCGCCGCGCGTTTCTCCGAGGCTTTCGCCGCTGCGCGCATTAGCCTGTAGACCACGGCGAAAGCCGCTCCCGAAGAGGCGAACGCGAGCAGGAGCGCGATGTCTTCTCCGACTTCGTGTATCATTTGAGGATGCGTTTCAGAAAGCCTCCGCCGCCGCCCCCGCCGTACTGCATCGAGTGCAGGGTGCCCGTCGCTTTGAGGATACCCGACGATACGTCCACGTCCGTTATCTTGAGGTCGGCGCCTCTTATCGTCAGCCCCGTTCCCGCTATCTCCGCCACTATCTCGCGCTCGGTGAATTCCTTTACGTTCAACACGCCCGTTGCGGTTATTTCGTTGTTTTCGTATCTGAACGAATGTTTACTTAAATCCTTTTCCATATAATATCCTCCTTAAAATATATGTTCCGCGTTGACGGATATGACGCAAACGGGTATAATGTTTGCGTTATGAGAAAATCATCGGAGCAATCGGAGAAGTGGTACAGACTCGACAATTCCGCGGATATCTATCCGATGAGCAGTACCCTTACGACGATGAGTATCTTCAGGCTTTCCGCCGAAATGGAGGAGTACGTCGACGGCGATAACCTCGAAGCCGCCGTAGCCGCCGTTCTCAAGCGCTTCCCCACCTTCGCCGTCACCTTGCGGAGGGGTTTTTTCAGATATTATTTCGACACCAACGACCTTCCCCCCGTAGTAAGACAGGACAACGGCATACTTTTCGACAAGATAGATTCGGTAAGGAACAACCGTTATCTTTTCCGCGTTCAATATTATAAGAAACGCATTTCCGTCGATTTCTTTCACGGCTTGTGCGACGCCACCGGCGCTATGGAATTCATGCGCTCCCTCGTCTACCGCTATCTCGACGAGTGCGGCAAGGCGCTCCCTCCGCACGGCGACGTCAAGATAGAAGGGGAACCCGTGCACGAGAGGGAGCTCGAAGACAGTATTTCCAAATATTATACGCAGTACAGCATTTTCGGCGGCGTGGTGGGCAAAATGGCGGGTAAAAACTGCTTCGGTATCCGCGGAAGGAAATTCCGCTCCATAGGCTACGGGCTCATACACGGCTACGTGTCCCAGGACGAATTGCACGCGCTTGCGCGCAGTATGGACTGCACCGTCACCGTGCTCATCGCGGCGATTGCGCTTCTCAGTATTTACAAGGTCTACTGCAAGCGGGACGTGAGCCGCGATCTCGTCGCGATGATCCCAGTCAATCTGCGTAAGATCTTCCCTTCGGAGACGCTTCTCAACTTCACCACGCTCACCAAGTGCGCCGTCAACCCCGCCAGCACCCCGCCCGAACTCAAAGAATACGTCAGATTGTGCAAAGCGCAACTTGCAGAGAGTTTGTCCGCAAGACGCGAGCTTGCCGAAAAGCTCTCACTTTCCGCCTTCTATTCCACCAACAAGCTGATGAAGATATTGCCGGTATGGCTCAAGGAGTTTTTTATAAAGTTCGGCAAAGCCGTCACCACGCAGACCAAACAGACCCTCATCATTTCCAATCTCGGCGTCGTGAGGATGCCGGAGGGCATGGAGAACTTCCTCAGAAGATTCACCTTCAATATCAACATAAGCAAAAAAGTCCCCGTCAACATCGGCGTCGTGAGCTTTAACGGCGTCACCGCGATAAGCTTTACGCGCATGCTCGTTTCCACGGAATTGGAGAGGGAGTTTTTCACTACGCTCGCGGACGCCGGGCTCAGAGTGGAGATCTCCTCCAACCTCCGCGAAAGAGGGGACAAGAACGCGTAGCCGTCTCCGACGCAACGCTCTTACGCGCCTTGAGGCGCGCATAAAAGCGCTTTTCGGGGCGCTTTTGTTTTTTTCGGGAAAAGGCTGCCGCGCGAGCGTTTCGCTCGCGTATGCGCGTGTTACGCGAGCGCGCGCGTTCTTTATATATACTAATTACTAAAATTTACTATACAATATTTTATATGTATGTTATTATATCGGTATGCGGGATATCCGACGCGCTTTGCGCGCGGGCGCCGCAAAACAGAACGAGGAGCGTTTACAATGGCTGAAAAAATAAGTCACAGCTACGGCGAATCCGATATTCAGGTCCTCGAAGGACTGGAGCCCGTCCGTAAGAGACCGGGCATGTATATCGGTACCACCGACGTAAAAGGTCTGCATCATCTCGTGACCGAAGTCGTCGACAACTCGATCGACGAAGCGCTTGCGGGATATTGCACGCATATCGAAGTCACCATACTTCCCGACGGCGCCTGCAGAGTCAGGGACAACGGAAGAGGTATTCCTACGGGTATCATTCCCAAAGAGGGCAAATCCGCAGTCGAGGTCGTTCTTACGAAGCTTCACGCGGGCGGCAAGTTCGGCGCGGGCGGCTACAAGATCTCCGGCGGTCTCCACGGCGTGGGCGTGTCCTGCGTCAATGCGTTGAGCGAATGGCTCGAAGTGGTCGTCTACCAGAACGGAAAGATCTATAAACAGGTCTTCAACCGCGGCGTGCCGCAGACCGATCTCAAGGTGATAGGAGACACCGACGAGACGGGCACAGAAGTCACCTTCTATCCCGACGACGAGATATTCGACTCGATAGTCTTCCAGTACGACATGATGCGTCTGAGGCTCAGAGAGCTCGCCTACCTCAATAAGGGGCTCCGCATTTCGATAGAGGACAAGCGCGAAGGTCAGGAGCGCAAGGAAGTATTCTGCTACGAAGGCGGTATCGTGCATTTCGTCGAGCAGATGAACGTCGGTAAAGAAGTGGTCTTCCCGGAGATATTCTATATCGAAGAAACTTCCGGAGACAACATCGTCGAAATAGCGATGCAGTACAATACCGGCTACGACGAGAAGATCTACACTTACGCCAACAATATCAACACCGAGGAAGGCGGCATGCACCTCGAAGGCTTCAAAGCGGCGCTCACGAAGGTATTGAACGACTACGGTCAGTCGAGCAAGACTCTCAAGGAGAACGAGAAGCTTTCGGGCGACGACGTGCGCGAAGGACTCACCTGCGTACTGAGCGTCAAGCTTCCCGAACCGCAATTCGAAGGTCAGACCAAAACGAAGCTCGGCAACTCCGAGATACGTACCCTCGTAAACCGCGTATTGCAGGCAAAGCTCGGCGAATACCTCGAGGAAAACCCCAAGGTCGCCAAAGAGCTTATCACGAAAGCTATAACCGCTCAGCGCGCCAGAGAGGCGGCGCGTAAAGCGCGCGAGAGTTTCCGCAAAGGCGTTATGGAAGGCACTTCGCTTCCCGGTAAGCTCGCGGACTGCTCCGACACCAATCCCGAGAACTGCGAGATATTCCTCGTGGAGGGCGATTCGGCAGGCGGCACCGCCATCAACGGCAGAGACCGTCAGATACAGGCGATACTTCCCCTGCGCGGTAAAATTCTCAACGTAGAGAAAGCAAGACTGCACCGCATACTCGACAACGAGGAGATCAAAGCGATGATCAAGGCGTTCGGTTGCGGCTACAAGGACGATTTCGACATCACGAAGCGCCGTTACGACAGGATAATCTGTATGACGGATGCCGACGTCGACGGCAGCCACATAAGGATATTGCTCCTTACGTTCTTCTACCGCTTCATGCGCCCGCTCGTCGAGGAAGGGCACGTCTATATAGCACTCCCGCCCCTCTACAAGGTCACGAAGGGCAAGGAGGAAAAATATTTTTATTCCGACATAGAGCTCAAGGAGTTCCAGGAAGCCAACGGAGGCGCGCGTTACGACCTTCAGCGCTACAAAGGCTTGGGCGAAATGAACGCCGTACAGCTTTTCGAAACGACGATGGACCCCGAAACGCGCACGCTGCTGCGCGTGACGGTGGACGACGCGGAAGCCGCCGATCAGATATTCAGCCTGCTTATGGGCGAGAACCCCGAACTCAGAAGGGCGTTCATCGAGCAGAACGCGACACTTGTAAAGGAGCTTGACGTATAATGGGCAGCAAACAGAGACTGGATATTAAAAACATAAAAGACATACTCGCAAAGACCAAGGTCATTCCCACGCCCTTGCTCGACGAGATGAGCAAATCCTTTATCGCCTACGCGATGGCGGTCAACGTAAGCCGCGCGATACCGGACGTGAGGGACGGTCTTAAACCCGTTCACCGCAGGATACTTTTCGCGATGAACGACCTCGGCAACACCTACGATCACCCGCATAAGAAATGCGCCCGTATCGTCGGCGAAGTGCTCGGTAAATATCATCCCCACGGCGACTCCAGCGTGTACGACGCGCTCGTAAGGCTCGCGCAGGACTTCTCGATACGCTGTCCTCTCGTGGACGGTCACGGTAACTTCGGTTCGGTAGACGGGCACCCCGCCGCCGCTCAAAGGTATACCGAAGCGCGACTTTCGAGAATAGCGGGAGAAATGCTTCGCGACCTCGACAAGGACACCGTGGACTTCTATCCCAACTTCGACGACACGCTCATGCAGCCCACGGTACTGCCGGCGCGCTTCCCCAATCTTCTCGTAAACGGTTCGGAAGGTATAGCGGTAGGTATGGCGACGAGCATACCGCCGCACAATCTCGGCGAAGTAATCGACGGCACGATAGCGCTTCTCGATAATCCCGACATTACCGTGGACGAGCTTATCGAATACATACCCGCTCCCGACTATCCCACGGGCGCATTGGTGCTCGGAAGGGCGGCGGTCAAGCAGGCGTACCGCACCGGAAAGGGCGGCGTGGTGATACGTTCGCGTTGCGAGATAGAGGAGATAGGCGGCAGGAACTGCATCGTGGTCACCGAGATACCTTATCAGGTCAACAAAGCGGTGCTCATCAAGAGCATAGCCGACCAGGTCAAGGACAAGAAGATAGACGGCATCTCCAATATCCGCGAGGAATCCGACCGTTTCGGAATGCGTATCGTCATTGAGCTCAAGCGCGACGCCAGCCCGCAGGTGGTATTGAATACCCTTTACAAGCAGACCAACCTGCAGGTATCGACGGGCATCACCTTCCTTGCGCTCGACGAGGGCAAGCCGAAGATAATGAATCTGAAGGAGATACTCGAAGCCTACGTCAAACATCAGAAAGAGGTCATCACGAGGCGCACGCAATTCCTTTTGAACAAGGCGCTCGACCGCGAGCACATATTGAAAGGACTGGTGATAGCGCAGGCGAATATCGACGAAGTGATCCGCATCATCCGCACGTCGAAGGACAATACGGAGTCGAAGCCGAGGCTGATGGAAGCCTTCCTGCTCAGCGAGAAACAGGCTATAGCCATTCTCGAAATGAAACTCGGCAGGTTGAACGCGCTCGAAGTGGAGAAGCTTAAAGAGGAGCTCGACGAGATAGAGAAGTCGATAGCGGAATACAGAGACATACTCGCCCGTCCGGAGAGGGTGCGCGACATCATCAAGACGGAGCTCGGCGAGATCAAGGACAAGTACAACGAGCCTCGCCGTTCCGAATTGAGCTACGACGCGGGCGAGATAGACATCGAGGATCTTATCCCGAAAGAAGAAGTGGTCATCACGATGACCTATCAGGGCTACGTCAAGAGGACTCCCGTAGCGGAATACAAGGCGCAGAACCGCGGCGGTATCGGAGTCACGGCGCACAAGGCGAAGGACGAGGACTTCGTGGTCAAGATGTTCGTATGCAATTCGCACGACGAGCTGCTGTTCTTCACTAACCTCGGCAAAGTCTATTGCATCAAGGCGTACGAGATCCCAGAAGCGCAGAGAGCGGCGAAAGGAAGGGCTATGGTCAATCTTCTCGCGCTCGGCGAAGGGGAGAAAGTAACGGCGTTTTTGAGCGTCAAGGACTATTCGGGCGGCTATATGGTGATGGCGACGAGACAGGGACTCATCAAGAAGTGCGACCTTAAGGAATTCGAGCATATCCGTAAGACGGGCAAGATAGCGATAACGCTTACCGAGGGCGACGAGATGTTCACCGCCGACGTGACGGACGGCGACGCCGAAATAATCATGGCGGGCTCTTCGGGCAAGTGCATAAGGTTCAACGAGCGCGACATCCGCAAGACGGGCAGGGGCTCGATGGGCGTAAGAAGCATGAAGCTCGACGAAGGCGAGATAATCGTCGACATGGCTGTCATAAGGACCGGCAAAGAGGAAGTGCTCACCGTCACCGAGAAGGGCTTCGGCAAGCGCAGCTCGCTCGAAGAATACCGCGTGCAGGGCAGAGCCGGCAAGGGTATCAAGGCGGGCAACTTCAACGAAACGACCGGCGGACTTGCGGGACTCAAGCTCGTCACGGGCGAGGAAGACCTCATAATCATAGCCGATTCGGGAATAATGATACGTACTCCCGCCAAGGATATAAGCGTCATCGGCAGAGCGACGAAGGGCGTCATAGTGATGAGGCTGCGCGACGGCGGCAAGGTGGCGGCGGTAGCGATAGCGCCTCACGAGGAAGTCGAAGAAGAACCCGGAGCTGACGCCGACAACGCAGCCGAAAACGCCGAAACGGTGACCGATAACGCCGAAACGGTAACCGAAACCGCGATAACCGAAGCGGAGGCGACGGAAGCCGAAAGCGCGGCGGAGCCCGAAGGCAACGAGTAGACGGAGGACATATAAAGGTATGTTCATAGCCATCAACGGACAACTCGGCAGCGGCAAGAGCGAGCTTTGTAAAAGGCTTGAGGAGGAATACGGCTTCGACGTATTCCATACCGGCAAGATACAGCGCGAGTACGCCGCGGAGCTCGGCATAAGCACCCTCGAGCTCAACAGGCTTTGCAAGACGGACAAGCGTTTCGACAAGATAATCGACTCCAAGCTCGTGGAATACGCGGAGCGCGTGAGGGGCAAGGACGTCGTATTCGATTCGCGCATGGCGTGGCACTTCGTGCCGGGAGTATTCAAAGTACACCTGCTCGTTTCGCCCGACATAGCGGCGGACAGGGTGTACGGGAAGCGCGAGTCGGTGGAAGAGACCTATTCTAGCAGGGAAGAAGCCATGGCGGAGCTCGTGGAACGGAGCATGCTCGAGAACGAGAGGTATCAGAGCGTATACGGCGTTACGATGAACGATTACCGCAATTACGATCTTATACTGGACACCTCTCTGCTTACCGTGAAAGAGGAACTGGACGTCATTCTCGACGCCGCGAAAAAGCACGAGGAGAGCGGCGCGTACAACGGGATATTCGTCTCTCCCGTCAGTCTGTACCCCACGGCGCCTTACGACGCGGGCGACAAGGAGACCCGCGTGGTCAAGAGGGGCGAAAGCTTATATATCGTGAGCGGACACAGGAAGGTGCGCGAAGCGGTATTGCGCGGAGAGCGGCTCATGGAAGTGAAACTTGCTTCCGACGCGGGCGCGGCGACGGACGAGAACGGCGTCGTGAATACCGACCGCGAGATACTGAAGGACTGGGAAGAGATGTGCGGTTTCCGTTACGGATACATTCCGCTCGAAGTTCGCGCGGCGGGGATGAAAGATTGAATATTTGCACGAAACGACGCTTATACGGCGTCGTTTTTCGGTAGAAAGGAAGGGCGCGCGCCCCCGAAAACACGGCGTGAGAAAGGAATGGCGCGTCCCGAAGAAAGGAAAAGGAGGAGCTCGTTTTTATGGAATACGTGACTTTGACAAACGGAATAAGCCTGCCTATAGTGGGTTACGGCACATACAAGATAGGCGAGGATATCGTCACCGGTTGCGTGCTCGAAGCGTTCGAGCGGGGTTACCGCAGGATAGACACGGCGACCTTCTACGCCAACGAGGCGGGTATAGGCGAAGCGGTAAAGAGTGCGGGGCTCAAGAGAGAGGAGATATATCTGGCAAGCAAGCTCTGGACGGACGTCACGAGCTACGCGAAGGCGCGCGAGAGCGCGGAACGCTCTCTGAAGGCGCTCCGTACCGATTACCTCGACATGCTCCTTATCCACTGGCCCACTCCCGCCAACGCCGAGGTGTGGCGTGCGATGGAGGATATGTACATCGAGGGGATATTGAAGGGGATAGGCGTATCCAACTTCAAGGAACACCATATCGACGAACTGAACGCCGTGAGCCGCATATCTCCGATGTGGAACCAGGTGGAGATGCACCCGTATTTCCGTCAGCAGGCGTTGAGGGACTATTGCAGGGAGAAAGGCATCGTCGTCGAAGCGTGGTCTCCGCTCATGCGCGGAAGCGTGCTCGACGAGCCCGTCATAAAAGAAATCGCCGCGAAATACGGTAAAAGCGTTGCGGCGGTGATACTGCGCGCGGACGTCGAGGAAGGTATCGCGGTGATACCCAAGACCGTTTCGCCGGAGAGGATGAGCGAGAACATAGGGATATTCGATTTTGCACTCTCGGCGGAAGAGCTCGCCGCGATAGCCGCGCTCGACAGAGGGGCGAGGCAGTACCGCGATCCCGACAATCACGGATTTTGATTAAAGACGCGCTATCCGCGTGAAGAGGAGGGTAACAGTATGTTGATAAAAGCCGATTTCAACGCGAAAAAAGCGATCAGCCCCCGTTTTTACGGGATATTCTTCGAGGATATCAACTTTTCGATAGACGGCGGCATGAATAACAATCAGATAATAAACAAGTCGCTCGCGGCTACGCGAACGGATTTCAAGAAAAATTTTGCCTATCTCTATACGGAGATATTTCACGCGAGAAGGCGTTATCGCACACGCGTGGAGCGCGCCGAACCTCTGAAGTACTGGGAGATGACGGGAGCGGGCGAGCTTGACTGCGCGTCCGACGCGCCGATAGCCCCCGAGAACCCGCTCTATATGGAAATAAGCGTCGAGGGAAAAGCCTTCCTTCGCAACAAAGGTTATAACGGCGGCGACAGCACGGAGAAGAAAGGAAGATATCTCCGCAGAAATTCCGGTAAGCCCGCCGTGGGAGTCGCGGAGGGCGCGGGCTACGACGTCTCCGTCTTTATCCGCAACGCGAATTTCACGGGAACGCTTAGCTGTTACGTCGAGGGCGCTTCGGGCGAAGCGCTCACCACGGAAGCGGAGGTAAGGATAACTTCTTCGGGCTCGGAGTGGACGAAGGTCACCGCTTCGTGCCGCGCGCTTAAAACCGGAATAGGAACTTTCGTCGCCCGCTTCGAGGGTAACGGAACCCTGAACCTGACGGAATGGTATTTCGGCGCTTCGGAATATTGGGGCAAGGGCGACGCCAAATGGACGGGCGGCAGACTGCGCAAGGACCTCGTGGAAGCCTTACGCGAGCTGAAGCCGAAGTTCATGCGTTTCCCCGGCGGCTGCCTTGTGGAGGGCTGCTCGCTCGACAATTCCTACGACTGGAAACTTACGGTGGGACCTGTGGAAAGAAGGAAGGCGAAGTTCAATCTTTGGGGAGAAGCTCAACGCGACCGCACTTACATACAGAGCAACGAGATAGGTTTCTACGAATATTTCCTGTTGAGCGAAGACCTCGGAGCGGAGCCTTTGCCGATACTTAACGCGGGGCTCGCGTGTCAGGGAAGGTGCTTCGAGACGGTGACGGAGGGCGACGCCGAATTCGAGCGGCGCAAGCAGAACGTACTCGACCTTATCGAGTACGCCAACGGCGATCCCGCGACGAGCAAGTGGGCGAAGCTGCGCGCCGATTCCGGTCACCCCGCGCCTTTCAACCTCAAGATGATAGGCATAGGCAACGAGAATTTCGGGGAGCTTTATAACAAGAACTTCGATATAATGGCAAAGGCGGTCAAGGATAAATATCCGGAAATAGAGATAGTGTGGAGCGCGGGCTTCGACTGCTACAAGCATAAGAATTACGAGAACACCCGCTCCTATTTCGACGGGAAGCACCCCGACGCCATCGTGGACGACCACTTCTACCGCACCCCGCAGTGGACGATAGAGAACGCGGGGCTGTACGACGACTATCCGAGAAGCCGTAACCGCATATTCCTCGGAGAATACGCCGCCAACGAGCCGTGGAACTCCGAGGTTCTCTGGAATAACTATTATTCCGCGCTCGCGGAAGCGGCGTTCCTCACGGGGCTCGAAAGAAACGCCGACATAGTGGTGATGAGCTCCTACGCTCCCCTTTTCTCCAGAGTGGGCGGCGAACAATGGAAGCACAATCTCATCAATTATAACAGCCTTTATCTGATGAAAACGGCAAACTATTTCGTTCAGCAATGTTTTTCCGCAAACTACGGCGCGGAATACGTGCCCGTGGACGCGGCGGTAAAGGACGGCGTGTACACGTCGGTCACGACGGACGGGAAATACGCTTACGTAAAAGCCGTCAACGTAAACCGCGCGGAAATGAATTACGCGCTCGAACCGGTAGGCGCGGCGTTCGGGGAAAAGGCGAAATACACTATCTTACAATGCGACGACGACGAAGCGCGCAACGAGCTCGGCTACACGGGCGAGCCCGTTTATAAGATCGCTCCGATAACGGCGCAGGCGGAGATCTCCGGAGCGCTCGAGACGACTTTACCCGCGCGCTCCGTGTGCGTTTTCCGCGTGCCGCTAGGGTGACGAACGCTTAAAGGACGGCAAAATCCCGCATAAGAGGGAAATCGAAAAAAAGAAGCGGCTTACCGCTCTTCTCGTAGGGATTTTTTAGCGTATTATAAAAGAGTAGCATAAATTTTGCTACTCTTTACTTTTTTGCTTTGCAAAACCCCCGACTTTGCTAGCAAAGTATAGTGGGCTATACTTTTGAAAGTTTTTCCACAAAGAATATCAACTCGATAAATTGGAATTTGTTTATTTGACGATAACTTCGATAGCTGTGCATTTACCGCTATTACAAGAGCTTTCCGAAACGCTACAAGCGGCTATACCGAGTGTCACGTCTATTAATGCTTCAAGCACTATCTTATTGCCTGCTTTTGAAAGTGGAGCGCATACTTCAATGCTTCCGTCGGCATTGATTTTCGTATACATAAAAAGATTTATAGGACGAATGATAGGATGTGATGTGCAAAGTGCGCTGTTGATGTTATCAAGGCAATTGGAGTGGTCTTGACCGTTATGATAGAAAAAGTCATACATTTCCGGTCTGCAACAAGGATGTATAAGGTCATGTTCCTTGACATCATCGTAGATGATTCTAAACATTGGCGTGTATTTATTGGAATAGATAGTATCTCCCACATTCAATCGCAATGATTCGTTGCAATCGATTGTTACGCCGGGAGATACGAATTCATCCGAGTGATTTCTCATTTCTGCGAAGAAGTCAACAACCTGGCCACCGTCAATATCAACGATTTCAATTGTCTGACCTTTTACTACTTCTATTTTCATACCACTGCAAGGATTGATGATATATTTGCTCATTTGATTCTCTCCACAAATTCTTATTTTCCTAACTGTTCTACATATTGGAATTTGTCAGTATTACAACTGCTTAATCTCATTGGCAATCACAGCCACATCCTTTGCGTTTGTATCAATTATAATGGTATTGAGTGTTTGATACATCGGTATTCTTGCTATGCTTCTCTCAATTACATCTTCAGAGCGAACACCTCTTTCTACATCCATTGATAATCTTTCGCACAGAGTCTTTTCATCCGCTACAAGTGAGACGCATTTCACCTCACAGTTCTGTGTGTCCAGCTTCTTAAGTATGGAATCGATAATTCTCTGCTCGTGCATCACCCAACAAAAAATAATATTCTCGTATGCAGAACATTTCAGAAAATTATTGAGTAAGTAACAAATATTATTCGTCACCATTGCTTTTGTTTCATCGGTTACTTTGAACGGATTTGCATCCCAACACCAATCTCCGTCAAGAAATACACTATTCGGTAAATCCTGTTTGAGCTGTTGGCACACAGTTGTTTTTCCAACTCCCATAGTGCCACCAATCATATATAAAGTTTTCATCATTCACACCTATAAATTCTTAGTTTATCGGTGAGTTTATTATAAACTAAAATCAACTTTTATGCAATCTATTTTGCGTGGACAAAAGAAAACTCGCCTTATCATAAGTCGAGTTTTATAAATTGTTCAATTAAAATCCCTAAGAGTGACGCCCTTTTCGCCGCTTCTTCCTTTTCCGTCAACAACATAAATATCAGCTCAAGGATTGGCTTCTATCTCTTTCAGCGCGGGGTATTCGTAATAGAGCGAAGCGGTCTTTTTCTTCCAGAAATTTTTGTAATAGGCGCTTCCTTCGAAACGGAAGGGTTTTTCGCGTAAGCGAAGCAGATATTTTTTGACGAGTTCTTCTTCAGCGGCGAAAGCTTCGAGCGAAATTTTGTCGAGCACGGCGTCGGTTTCGGCGAGCAACGCGCGGTCGACGAATTTTTTTTCGAGCGCGGCGGCTTTTTCGAGATACTCTCCGCGCATTTCCTTATAGCCCATCAGCTTCCTTGCGAGAAGCTCCCGCTTGAGCCAGAAGAAAAGCGCTTCCTTTTCGCTTTCGCCTATAGCGGTCGCGCGCACCGAAAGCGGTTTGAATACCGACATGCAGGGGAAGGAAGCGCCCGTCACGAAATAGCGTTTGCCTATCTCCGCGGCGTAGCTTCCCGTCGTCTGATCTCCGAAAAGATTGCCCGCGTGCATACATACGCTTCCCGTGGAGGCTTTCGATACCCCCACGTCGGGCGTTGCGTGCGTGCGAAGCGCGCCCATCACCGCGCTTACGGGCTCTTTACGCGCGCCTAAAGCATAATAACTCATGCGCTTCCTCTGTTCCGCGCAGGCTATTTTCGTCACGAGCGCGTTCTCGTAGCGCGCCTTGAAAGAGCCTTTGGTCTTTTCGTCGGCGTCGTCGTAGTCGTCCGTTATCGAAATGCAGTTGGAGATCGCGGCGCGGTTGTCGCGTATCTCCTTCACCGCCCAATGCCTTCCCGCCGTTTCAAGAACGAACGCGCGCCTGCCGTCCGCGATGAGGTAACCGTTGTGATAGCGGAAGTTCTTTCCGTAACCGCAATTCCCTTCCTGACCGTATTTAACGGTAAGCTCCGCAATGAGCTTCCACGCCTCTTCCGCGGAGGAACAACGTTCGAGCGCTATCCTCAGCAGATCCATTCCTATGAGCCCGTTTTCTCCGCTGTGCCCCGCGTTGGTGAAAAGCGCCTCGTTGCCTATGTTGAGTCCGCATTCGTTATAGCCCATCTCCGCGCCCCATATCCAGAAAGGCTTGAGGAGCACGACGGAGTGCGTTTCCGTAGCCTGTGGTACAGAAATATACGTTGCTTTCAGCTCCTCTCCCGTCGAGTGGCGCTTACCCGCGAGCCTTATCATCAGGTGCGCTTCGTTGGGGCTTCGGTCGGAGTTCTTGCCGAAGAAAGTCCGGTTATCCCTTTTAAGATATACTGTGTCGCACATACCGACCTCCGTTATTGCTTATATAATTATACCACGCTCTTACGCCGCCGCGCGAATAAAGAGGAATTTAAGAAAAAAATTTATATCTTTTGACAAATGCTTCTCCGCGCGCTATAATAGCGCCATTATTCCGTAAGGCGGTCTTTTATGCGCATAATAGACGTACACTCGCATATTTATCCCGACAAGATAGCGGACAAGGCTTCCCGCTCGATAGCCGATTTCTATCATATCGACGCCCGCACCCGCGGCACCGCCGAAGTCCTGCTCGCGGAGGGAAGGGAAGCGGGGATAACCGCTTACGTGGTCAATTCCGTCGCCACCAACGTCAGGCAGGTAAGACACATCAACGAATTCATCCTCGCCGAGACGAAGGCGCACCCCGAATTTTACGGACTCATCGCCCTTCATCCCGATATGGACGAGGGCGCTATACGCGACGAGATAGAGTGGGGGCTTCTCAACGGATTCAAAGGTATCAAGCTTCACCCCGATTTCCAGCACTTCTATCTCGACGAGGACAGGGCGAAAAAGATCTACCGCGCGGCTTCGGGGAAGCTTCCGATACTTTTCCATACCGGCGACAGCAGGTTCAATTTCTCCTCTCCGCGTCGTATGGCGAAAGTCGCGGCGGACTTTCCCGAGCTTATCTGCATAGCCGCCCATTTCGGCGGCTGGTCGGAGTGGCACGAGGTGGGTGTCTATAAAGGACTCGGCAACGTCTACGTGGATACTTCGTCCACGCTCGCTTTCATCTCCCCCGACGAAGCCAAAAGATTTATCGACTTTTTCGGCGCGGAATGGTTCCTTTTCGGGGTGGATTTCCCGATGTGGAATGCTTCCGAGGAGCTTGTGCGCTTCATGCGCGTGGAGCTTTCGGAGGAGGACAGGGAGGCGATATTGTATAGAAACGCCTCGAAACTGCTCGGTATCGACCTTCGTTGAAGGGGCGGTATTGACTTATGCGCGCGCGTGATGTAGAATAAAAACGATCTCGAACGGAGCGGAAACATTGATCGGACTCGGTGAATTTCTGAAAAAAGCGTTCGCCCGTAAAAGCGAAGGCAAAGAAGTCGCCCACAAAAAGGGCGTCGTGTACCGCAAGAACGTCGCGTACGGCGACGGCAAAAGGTTTTACGACCTTTTCGCGCCCAACGCCCGCCGCGCGTCCGCGCTCTCCGCTTCCATACCCGTCATTTATCTGCACGGGGAGCTTTTCTCCGATGCCCAGAGAAGATCGAGAGACGAGTTCTGCGCCCGTCTCGCTTCGGAAGGCTTCAGCGTCGTCAACGCCGGCTTCGGCGTCTGCGAGGACGGCTCCGCGAGCGCGGCGGAAGCCCTGGACGCTCTGACCGATCATCTCGTCACCGAGATCAGCGGCTTTGCCGCGGACGGCAGGGTGATATTCTGCGCGGACGGCTCGGGCGTCTGGCTCGCGGTCGATTTCATCGCCCGCGCGGCGCGCGATCCGCGCTCTTTCAGAGTGCGTCCAGCGGCGCTGGTCGCATTTTCGGGATTGTACGATCTGAGTTATTTTGCCGATAACCACACCCGCAGAGGTTTCAAATCGCAAGCCGTACGCGCTTTCTGCGGTCTGGACGCGAAAGCGGGATTCACGCGCGAGGAGCGCGGGATCCTCGCCGGCTACGACGTCACGCCGCGCGTGGACGAAGCTTTCCCGCCCGTTTTCGCAGCCTATTCCGTCAACGACGAATATTACCCCGGTCAGGGAGAACGCTTCGCGAAGGCGTGCGCGAGAAAGGGCGTCACGCTCAGGGAATACCGCGCGGAACACGCATTCTGCCGTCACAACTGGCAGCTTGCCGAGGACGACGTATACGCTTCCGCCGTCACCGCGAGCGCGGTGCGGTTCATGCGCGACGTGGCTTCCGGCGCGCCCCTGAGAGGGGAATATACCGAGATATAGAATAAATCGGCGCTTTCGGCGCCCGAACGGGATATATGCTTCCGAACAAACTTTTACCGGAACGGATAGGCGGCGATTACGCCGCCATGAAGGCCGCCGTAGGGTCGGGTAAGCCGACGGCGGTGTTTTACGCTACACAGAACGCGAGATATTGGCTCGCCGCTACCTGCGGCAGATTTTTCCTGTACGTTGTCCCGGACAGGCTCGGAGCGCGCGCGGCGCGGGATATCCTTGCCGGCTACGCTTCGGGCGAAGTGGCGCTCGTGGCGGAGCGCGACGACGTGCTCGTAGACGTCAAAGTCAATACCTCGGAGTCCGTTGCGGAACGCACGGCGGCGCTTGCGGACATATTGCGCGGCAAAGTCGCGGGCGCGGTAGTGTCGGCGGAAGCCCTGTTGCAGCGATACCCTTCGCGCGAGATGTTCGCGGGAGCGCTCACCACTCTCGTCAAAGGCGGAGAGATACCCCCCGCGGAGCTTGCCGAACGCCTCGTGAAAGGGGGCTACCGCCAGACGGAACAGGTGCAGAAAGCGGGAGAATTCGCCGTGCG
Source organism: uncultured Eubacteriales bacterium (assembly GCA_949292905.1). Classification (GTDB taxonomy): domain Bacteria; phylum Bacillota; class Clostridia; order Christensenellales; family DTU072; genus Stercoripulliclostridium_A. The sequence goes on along the minus strand of CASFAV010000008.1, from coordinate 18,066 downwards.
CGGCGACGTCTTCGACGTGTGGAACGCGGGTGCCGAGCTCCCGGTAAGGTTGGAATTTTTCGGCGACGAGATAGAGAGCATCAGGCTTTTCGCGCCCGATACCATGCTGTCGGTACGCGAAACGAACGAAGTGACCTTCGCGCCGATAAGCGATATTTTAGTATCCCGAAGTGTAGCCGACAGAGCCCTGAAGCGCCTTTCCGCGTTGAGGAAAAAGGCGTTTCGAGAGTTGAGCGAGCATATCGATTCCGTGTCGGAGAGGCTTGAAGCCGACCCCACAGATCCGTCGCTCGTGTGGGCGCTCCCGTTCGTCAGGGAGAGCACCGACGACATAATAAGCTATCTTCCCGAAGACGCCGTCGTGGTAGTCGACGAGCCGCGCGCGGTAGACGAGAAGCTCAGACTTTACGTCAACGCGCACCGGGTGAGAGTCAAGAGCCTTGCGGAGGCGGGAGCCGTCACGGCGGAGCATGTTACGAGCCTTTTCACGGCAGAGGAAGCGCTCGCCGCGCTGAAGCGGCGCACCCTTCTGGGATTCCAGCAGATCACCTCGGCTAATCCGATATTCGAGCCGCAGGCGATATTCAGTCTGAAGTCGCTTCCGCTCACCCGCTACAGCTCCAATTACGAGGCGCTCGCCGCGGACGTGAGGAACCTTTGCGTCGGCGGCTCGCAGACGCTTATTTACGCGGGCGACGAGGGTACGGCGCAAACTCTTGCGGAATTTTTCCGCGAGAGCGACATAGGCGTAAGGATAACCTCGGATACCGAGGACGACTATCCCGTCATAATAGTTCCGGAGAGGCTTCCGCGCGGCTTCGTTTTGCCCGCGGCGAAGCTGTGCGTGATAGGTACGGACGACGTCGTGCGGCGCACCGCACCGCCGCGAAAGAGCGCGGCGCGTAAGAAGCAGGCTTTCGTAATGCCCGAAAAAGGGGATTACGTCGTGCACGAGCGGCACGGTATAGGTATGAGCGAAGGGCTCGTCACGCTCACCACTTCGATGGGCACGAAGGATTATTATTGTATCCTTTACAGAGGGGGCGACAGACTCTACCTTCCCACCGACCGCCTCGACGAAGTGGACAAATACACGGGCGGGGGCACCCCGCAACTCAATAAGCTCGGCAGTAAGGAATTCGAGCGCGTCAAGGAGCGCGTGCGCGGTTCTGTGAAGAAAATGGCTACCGACCTCGTTGCCCTTTACGAAAAGAGACTTCGCGCCAAAGGATATAAGTATTCCGCCGACACCGTCTGGCAGAAGGAGCTCGAGGACAGCTTCCCTTACGAGGAAACGGACGACCAGCTCGTAGCGATCGCGGAGATAAAAGAGGATATGGAAAAGGGCAAGGTCATGGACCGCCTTTTGTGCGGCGACGTGGGCTTCGGTAAGACCGAAGTCGCGGTGCGCGCCATATTCAAGACCATAATCGAAGGCAAGCAGGCGGCGTTCCTTTCGCCCACCACGATACTTTGTCAACAGCACTACAACACCCTGTCCGAACGTTTTGCGCCGTTCGGGATAAAGATAGACCTTTTGTCGCGTTTGGTATCCCGAGAGGGGATAAAGAGCGCCCTCGAACGCATTAAATCGGGCGAAACGAGCGTCGTCGTCGCTACGCACAGGCTGCTCGGGAAAGACGTCGTTTTCAAGGATCTCGGCTTGCTCGTTCTGGACGAGGAGCAACGTTTCGGAGTGGAGCACAAGGAAAAGATAAAGGTGCTCAAGAACAACGTGAACGTGTTGAGCATGTCCGCGACGCCGATACCGCGCACGTTGCACATGGCTTTGAGCGGCATACGCGACATCTCCACTCTCGAAACGCCGCCGGCGATGAGACTGCCCGTCGAGACCTACGTCGTCGAATGTACCGACGCGCTCATCAAAGACGCATGCACCCGCGAACTCAGCCGCGGCGGGCAGGTATTCATACTCTTCAACAGGGTGCAGGGCATAGAGAAATTCCACCGCGAAGTGAGCGAGCTTCTCGGCGACGGCGCCCGCGTGATCTACGCTCACGGACAGATGGACGACGCCTTGCTCGAAGAGAGGATACGCGCTTTTTACAACAAGGAAGCGGACGTACTGATCGCCACCACTATCATCGAGAACGGCATAGACATTCCCGACGCCAACACTCTGATAGTCATCGACGCCGACAGGCTGGGGCTTGCGGAACTCTACCAGCTGCGCGGCAGGGTTGGCAGGAGCCATAACCTCGCTTACGCCTATTTCACGGTGAGAGAGGGGAAGGTGCTCACCGAGAACGCCGGCAAGCGGCTGGACGCGCTGATGAGATATACCGAGCTCGGCAGCGGATTCAAGATAGCCATGCAGGACCTCGAGATACGCGGAGCGGGCAACGTTCTCGGCAGAGAGCAGCACGGCAATATGGAGAAAGTGGGCTACGACCTATATTGCAAGATCCTGCGCGAATGCGTGGGAGAGATGCGCGGCGAGAAGGTGAACGCGCTCAACGAAGTGGAAATAGTCGTCGAAGGGGATACCGCATTGCCCGCCGATTACATCGCGGACGGCGGCGGAAGGGTGGCTTTCTACAAGCGCATATCCTCTCTGAGCGGCGTAGGGGAATACGAAGAGTATCTGAAAGAGGTACGCGACGTGTACGGCGCGCTTCCGCAGGCGGCGGAGAACCTGATCAAAGTGGGACTCATCAAAAATCTCGCCCGCAATCTCGGCGTGAAGAAGGTCACCGTTGCCGAGAGGGGCTACGGGATAGTGTTTTACGAGGACGTTTCGCTGAAGAACGCGGGACTTCTGAACGCATTGGACAAATACCGCGCGAGCGCGGTGCTCGTGCCCGTCGCGCCGCCTCAGGTGATCTTCTCGCCGCGCGTACACGGCGTGAGCGCGCGGCTCGATTTCGTCATAGATTTTCTCACCGCCGCCGCGCCCGAAGGCGGCGCGGACTCTTACGCGGAGTGAACTTCGCGCGTCATGCGGGCGCGAAAGCGCGCCCGTGAGAGCATCCCGCGGCGTTATCCTTTCGCGGCAGACGCGCCCGTTCACCCGCACACACGCAAAAATTCACATTATATACACGCGCCCGTATAAAATTTTACCGCATTTCCCTTGTCTTTTCGCCCTCTATAGGGTATAATGCTTATTACTTATGGGAACTTTCCGACGGAGAGTCCCCCGAATTAAGGAGTTAAACCCTAATGTTCAAGAAAAGATTTTTCAGCTTACTTGCTGTCCTTCTGATCGCGGCGATGCTCGCCGCCTGCGCCGCGGGGTGCACTTTCGTCAAGAAGAACGACGACAGGGCGGCTAACGAAAATTACGTCACGATCACCAATAAAGGGATCACGCTCACCGTTTCCTATAACGAGTTGATGGATTACTTCAACAGTATGGGATACTATTACATCAATTATTACGGCTACAGCGTGGAGGACACACTCGACGTTTGCATCAGCACCAAGATACAGACCAAATATCTCCTCACGGAAGCGATGGTCCATCTTACCGGTGACGCCGTGAGCGCGGCGCGTAAGAGCGTGCTCGTAGGCGGCGGCGCGAAAGTCAATCCCGTCGACGTTCTTACCGTAGCCGAGAAATACGCGGCGATATACGCGGTGAATTCGAGCATAGACTCCGGTATCGAGACCGCCGAAGAGGAAGCTTATCAGGAAGATCTCAACCGCATCATGAACGCCATCCCCGCGGAAAACGTGAAAGAGATAGTTTTCGCGGAGGAAACCGAAGCGTATTTCGCGAAGTTTTTCCATGACGGCGAAGGTTGCTACGTAGGCAACGAGCTCGACACCGACCGCGTGAAGATACAGGTAGTATACGATAACGGCGAGAAGTCCGAGGCGTTCGTCGTTCCTGCCGGAGCTTACACCACGGCGTTCAGTTCGGAAGCTTCCGAGGATAATTCCGAGCGCACCGAGGACAAGAATTTCGTCATTTCTTTCACCGAGAACGTCACCGACAAGGACGGCAACGTGACCGAAGAAGCGCATACGCTCACATACGATTACAAACTGGTATATCCTCGCGATACCCGAGAAGAAGCCGAAGAACCCACCGATTACGCCGAGATAACGATAGGGGATTTCGATCCCATATCGAGGTATGCCAAGGATTCCGAGATACCCGACGAGATCAAAGCGGCTTGCCGTATCCGCGACATCGAACAGGAATACGCCGACGCGGAGAAGAGCGGCGACAAATACAAGATCGAAGCTTACCGCGTGACCGTGGAGAACATCAAGAATTCCTACAAGACGATGGAATACTTCTACAAGGCGCAATACGAAAGCGCGGTATTGAGCGCGCTCCAGGCGGAGATATATCTTGCCGCGGACAATACCGCGGGAGCGGACGGCGTCATATCCGACGCGAAGATAGCCGAAGAATACCGTTATCTTTACACTACCGGCAAGAATTCCTACGGCGCCGACGCCGAGGCGAATAAAGACGCTTTCGTTACCGCTATAAAGAACGGTCTTGACACCGTGTATTATTATCCCGCGATCACGGATATTTCCGATTATTATTACGTATATCAGATCCTCTTCTCGTTCACCGACGAGATGGAGTTTTTCCTCGAGGAAGCGGGCGACGACGAAGCGTCGATCGAGGAATTCACCGAATATTTCCTTTCGATACTGACGACCGAGCCTTCGAACGCCGACTATGACGCGGAGAAGTACGATCCCGAGGACGCCGAAACCGTCGAGCCTTTCGGAGACGAAGTGCTTGTGAAGGACGTTATCGCGGAGCTCGAAACGAAGCTTGCGGAGATCTATGGCGGAACGAGCGAGAACAAGGCTTCGGAAGCCACGGAGCTCTTCCTCGAATATCTCTACAAATACAACGACGACCCCGGCATCTTCAATAACGCATACGGTTATCTGATGACCGCCGATCCCGAGGATTCGGGCTGGGTGGACGCCTTCAACGAACTCGGAGAGGCGATATTCACCTACGACAACGCCGCGCTCGGCGGCGCGGGCAAGGTGGGCAACGCCTTCGACGCGGACGGACATCTTGCGTATTCTTGCTCGAATTACGGCGTGCACCTCATGATGATAAGCTCCACTCCTTTCGCGGGCGTGAACGACGAGGAGCTCGCCCTCGGCGGGACGGACGCCGAGATAATCGCCTATCTCAAGAGCCGCGTCAATCCTTCGACGGGCAAGAGCCTTTACGAGACTCTCCGCGACGGGCTCAAGACGGAGAACCGCACCCTCAAGTACAACGCCTTCGTGTCCGACGTGCCGGAAGACATATTCGAACGCGACGAGAAGAACAAACTTACGGTGAACGAATCCGTGAAGGGCGTTATCGATATCAACGTCAAGAAAATAAAGAAAGAAATATACGACGTATATTTGGGCTAAAACGGTTGCATTTTATCGGAAATGCGAATATAATTATCGATAATTTAATAACCAGGAGGTAAAGGTATGAATTACAGCGAAGTGCAAACGCATCTCGATATAGTTAAATGGCACGAAAGCGAGGATCGCGGAATGGATATGTGCAGGCATATGCCTTACTGCGATTACTGCCGCGGCGAAGAGGAATATCCTTGTGCCAAAGCTTACGAGAGAATGGAACAGGCGAAAGCGGAAGCGGAAGCAAAAGAAGTGAAGAAGGCGAAGAAAGCCGCCGCTCCCAAAGCGAAAGCCGCTCCCAAAGCGAAAGCCGCTCCCAAAGCGAAAGCCGAGGAAGTAAAGGCGGAGGCGAAAGCCGAAGTCAAAGCGGAAGCGAAAGCCGAAGAGAAGGCTCCCGCAGCGAAAGCCGCTCCCAAAGCGAAAGCCGCAAAGAAAAAAGCTTAACCGAAAGGAAAAGAAAAAAGCCCCACGCGGGCTTTTTTCGTAGGTGGAAATGCCGTACGAAGATATAGACGTTATCGCAGTCGCGGTAGCGGCGGGCGTTGCCGTCGCGGTGGCGGCGCTATCATTGTTCAAGAAACTTTTAACTCCCGCGGCGACGGCAGTCGCCGCGGTCATTCTCGTTGCGGCAACGGTCTTTACGGGATACGCAGGGCTTGCGTTATACGCGGGCGCTTTCCTTATGTCGGGGATACTCTCTTTCGTCGGCAGAAAGACGAGAGCGGAGCGCGAAGCGGGTATCCATAAAAGAACGGGTACGCGCGGCGTCGTGCAGGTGATATGCAACGGGCTGCCCGCCCTCATTTTCTCTGCGGTGTGGTTTTCAACGGGGATACAGTCCTTCTACACCGCCTTCGTAGCCGCGCTCGCCGCGGGCTTTGCCGATTCCGCGGCCTCCGACATAGGTATCCTCTCGCGCTGCACAGCGCGCGGTATCCTCACTTTCCGTCCCGTCAAAAGGGGACTGAGCGGGGGAGTGACGTTGCTCGGCCTTTTCGCCGCCGCCGCGGGCGCCGCGGCGGTAGCCGCCCTCGCCCTTCCTTTCGGCAACGGCTACGACGTTATACGCTTCGCCGTTGCGTTCGCCGCGGCGTTCGCGGGCACTCTCGCGGATTCCGTTCTCGGCGCTTCTTTGCAGGCGCTGTACCGCTGCAACGAGTGCGGAGAACTTACCGAAAAAGAGATCCATTGCGGCGCGCCCGCAACGCTCGTACGCGGAGCGCGCTTTATGGATAACGATCTGGTCAATCTCATCTCCCTTCTTTTCGCGGGAGCTTTAGCCGCGGCGGTAGCGCTATGAACGGCGATCCTCTCACGCGCGCCGTGCGCGCGCCGTTGTCCGGTATAAAATTATAGTCAAATAAATAAGAAACAATATCTAAAGAATTTGACATACGCGCGTGCGCGGTGATATATTTTTACCATAAAATACGCATCGCGTTTTTTTATTTTCAAATACGAAAGGAGAGCAACTATGAAACAGGATATGATCGCCATCATCGATCTCGGCTCCGAGAACAATTCCGCCCTCGCGAGGGCTATCCGCGCTTACGGCGTGTATTCCGAGATCTACCCCCACGATATCACCGGCGCCGAATTCAAAGCGCTTTCCAACGTCAAAGGCGTTATACTGAACGGCGGACCCAACAACGTCGTGGACGGAGTAGCGATCGACGTAAAGGACGAGATTTATTCTTCGGGCGTTCCGGTAGTCGCTCTCGACCATAAGACCGACAAGTGCCCCGCGATCACCGAAGCGGAAGTCAAGAGCTTCGTATTCGACACATGCAAGTGCGAAGCCAACTGGAACATGGCGAACTTCATCGACGATCAGGTCGAACTTCTCCGCAAGCAGATAGGGGACAAGAAGGTATTGCTCGCTCTTTCGGGCGGCGTAGACTCCTCCGTCGTCGCGGCGCTTCTCATCAAAGCCATCGGCAAGCAGCTCGTCTGCGTGCACGTCAATCACGGACTTCTCCGTAAAGGCGAACCCGAGCAGGTCATCAGAGTTTTCCGCGAGGAGTTAGGCGCCACTCTCATCTATTCCGACTCCGTGGACAGGTTCCTCGATAAGCTCGCGGGAGTCAGCGATCCCGAGAAGAAGAGGAAGATAATCGGCGCCGAATTCATCCGCGTATTCGAAGAAGAAGCGCGCAAGCTCGACGGTATCGATTTCCTCGCGCAGGGAACTATATATCCCGATATAGTGGAATCGGGAACCAAAACCAACAAAATAGTGAAATCTCACCACAACGTGGGCGGACTTCCCGACGACCTTAAATTCGAGCTCGTGGAGCCCCTCAAATATCTCTTCAAAGACGAAGTGCGCGCCTGCGGCAAGGCGCTCGGACTTCCCGACGACATGGTCTACCGTCAACCCTTCCCCGGACCGGGACTGGGCGTAAGGTGCCTGGGAGCCATCACCCGCGACAGGCTGGAAGCGGTGAGAGAGAGCGACGCAATCCTGCGCGAAGAATTCGACAAAGCGGGACTCCGCGGCAAGGTATGGCAGTACTTCACGCTTATCCCCGATCTCAAGAGCGTGGGCGTGAGAGACAACGCGAGGTGCTTCGAGTGGCCCGTTATCATCCGTGCCGTCAACACGGTTGACGCGATGACCGCGACGATCGAACCTATCGACTACGCCGTGCTCAAGAAGATCACCGACAGGATCCTTACGGAAGTGAAGGGCGTGAACCGCGTTCTTTACGACATCACCCCCAAGCCCACCGGCACGATAGAGTGGGAGTAAGAAACTTCAAAAAACCAACGCCCCGAACGGGGCGTTTTTTCGTGCGTTCCGCGAGGAAAGTCCGCGTTTCCTGCGCGTCGGGAAGGGGCGACGGCGCACGGGAAAAGTGTACTATTGAATTTTATTTCCCGTGGGATTATAATTAAAGAAAGAATGCTTTTCCGACGCTCGTCGGACTTACGAGGAGGGCGAGAGTATGATTGTGAAATGACCGGAACTTATCGGGATTAATGTCTGAGGCGCCGTCTTTGCGTAGCGCCCGCGTAAGGGGGAACGGCGTTAAATTTCATAAAGGAGAAACGACGATGGATATTAAAGAATACAAGAAATATTTTTATGCGAACGAGCGTAATTATTCGATAGACGTTATAGACGATTATTATTCGAGCGAGAAGGGCTGGAAAAAGGCGATCGATTCCGCGTTCAACGATATGGCGGTGCGCACTCTGAAGAAGGCGACCGACGACGAAGGCGGGGACGGCGCCGTCGAGAAAGAAAGGGCGCTTACCTATCTCAGGGACTCCTTCTACGCATATTTCCATAAAGGCGGCGAGATAGACACCGTCGACGGCAGGAAAAGTTACGACGTAATGTCGCGCGAAGGCTTCGACGAGTGGCACAAGGCGGTGTGTACCGAATTCCTCACCCTTTTCAACGAGGACAACAGGAAAAGATATCAACCCGTAGCGTACGGCAAAGCGCAGAAAGCGGTCAATATGGTATTCAAATACCTCTATTGCTACGACGGCGCGGATAAATATATCGACGAAGGCTATTTCGACTATTGCCACATGCCGATAGACAACCTGACGCTTAACTGGTACAAGAAGGAAGTGGCGTATCCGCCTGCGGATTGCGCGTGGAGCGACTTGAAGTACGGCGCGTATATCGAGATACAGACGAATATAAGGAATTATCTCGAAGGATCTTCGAGCCCGCTTCCTTCGAGCGGACTGGAAGCGGAGTTCTACGTATGGCAGAGGGAGCGTTACTGCGAAGATTTCAAGGAGCTCGCGAAAGCGCTCGCCGCGGTGAACGACGATTATCTCCAGAGCCTTTCGGACGACTTCGTGAGGAGCGTCAGGGTAGGGCGCGACAGGAGCGCGATCGACATAGCGGCGACTATACGCACCCTCGACGCGTTGAAGGCGAGGCTCGAGCGCGTGAAGAAGGCGAAAAAGTAAAATGTTTACGTCAACGAAGTAAAAAGGGGCGCCGCCCGTAAGGGGCGGCGCCTTTTCGTAACCGCGAAAGGGCGGGCGAGGAAGAGAAGGGGTGCGCAGGTAAAGAACGAAACGGGCAAATTCCTAAAACGCAAACGGCGTAACCGACCGCGTTATGCGGCGTCGGCGCAAAAAAAGAACCGCGTTTGCGGTTCCTTTTTCTTTAACGTGTTGCGCTTAATTACGAAGCGGCTTTGATGGCGGCTTTGGTACCGGCGTAAACGATTTTGCCGAATCTCTTAGCCTGGCTGTTGTTGATCATTTCGAGCATGGCGTCGTATTCGTCTTTGTCGAGTTCGCCCGCGTCGTAAGATGCTTTAAGATCAGCTTTCACTTCGTCTTGGTTGGCGTCGAAGTCACCGTAAACCTTTTCGAAATACGCCTTCGCTTTGTCGGAGCTTTCGAAATAGTAGATGGTGACGGTTTCGGCTATGAGCGACGCGGAATCCTCGTCGGCTTCTTTGATGCCGTACACTACGTTGGTGGCGCCGTCGGGAAGAGTGAAGCCGGCAAGACCGAGGCCGTCGTCCTTATCGTATGCGGTAACGGTGTAGCCCGCTTCCTTGAGGTTGGCTTCCGCTTTGGCGGGATCGGTGGGCACGCACGCCACGAGTAAAGTCGCCACTATCGCTACGAGCGCGACAACGGCGATAATCGATGCTAATTTTTTCATACAAATCCTCCATTTTTTTCGGTAGCGAGAGGCTACCGTAGTGTTATATAAATAAAATACCATATCGCCGCCCACATTGCAAGCATAAATTTGACCGTATTAGCCCGTAATAACCTACGGTTACCGACAAAAAACAAGATTTTTTCGATGTAGGGCTACCTAACGCCGGAATAACGAATCCCGAACGCAGGAAAATAATTTTTATACGGAAGCGTGCGAAGCGCGCCCGTCACGGACTTGAACGCGCGAAAGTAAAAATATTCCGTACAAAACTTTCCGTCGTTTGTTGTTATGCCGTAAGGAGGCAAAAACGGCAATGAGAAGAATAGAACGGGGATCGGCGCTCGCGCTCTTTGTATTCATCGTCCTTACGTCGTTTGCGTTCGCGGGGTGCGCAAAGCAAGGAGCGGACTTCACGACGGTTTACGGGAGCAAGGGCGCGTTCGGATACAAGGAGTCCGGCGAAGGTATAACTTACGGCGTTAGCGCGATAGCGGGGAGCCTTGACGAGCTTAAGGAATTGTGCGCGGAGTGGAATAATCCCGCCTTTACCGAGGGCGCGGAAGGGTACGACGGAGAGCTTTCAAGAAAGCTCCGCGCGTACGACGACGGGTTTTTCTCGGAAAAATCGTTGGTCATCGTATTTCTTTTCGACGTGAACGGCGCGCGCGAGCCGAAGCTTGAAAAACTAACCGTTAAAGAGGGCGCGCTCATAGCGGAAATAAGCCTGAAAAAAGGGAATTTTACCGACGTTTCGGAAGCGTGGATCTTCGTTGCTGAAACGGAAGCCTCGGCGGTAGCTTCCGCGGAGAAGATAACCGTAACGACGAGCGAAAGACGGGAATAGTCAAACGGGGACCGTTCCGACGCGCGGAAAGGGTATTGTAATATTTTGTACAATATTATATAATGAGATCGGACGGAATCAGGTAACGACGGCGAAGTCTTATCTGATATAGGGAGGGCGTTATGAAAAAGATTTTTTTGACGGTAACCGTATTGATATTGGTTGTTATCTCGTTGATTTCGATAACGGCGTGTAAGGACGATTTTTCGGAAAAGGATATGCACGGCTATTCGGCAAAGGAAGCGGTCGTGAAGGAAAGCGACGACTTAGTGATCGTGGAAAACGTCGACGACATGATAGTTACCGAAGCCTGGTATTTCACTTCGGGAATGCCTAATAACGCGATCACGGCGAAGTATTACGGCGAAGAGGGCGCGAACGTGATTTTTACGTTCAGTACGGACAACGGAAGCCTGAGGAATAAAAACGGCGAGGGAAGAACGCTTGACGTCGGAGCCGACGAAACGCTGTATTGGTCGCCCGACGAGGATACCGCGGAGGCGCAGGGAACGGAAATAAAGATAATTTTGAAAATAGGCGATCATATTGCGGGTTGCGCATTGTTGAAAGTGAGCGCGAAAAGCGCGGTGGATTATACCGCGGAAGTCGTCAAAACGGCGGTATTCCCGAAAATCAACGGCGCATACCAGAAAGTGACGCGGGCGCAAACCGAAGCGTTGTTCGAGTTTTCCGAATAAAATATAGACGGGGAATAAATTGAGAGATATTCCCTAAAGACCGTAACGCATAGTACTTTCGTAATTACCGTGCGGCGGAAGATCCCCGATCGGAACGTGAACGCTTATCCGTACCGAAACGGGAAAGACCTTTAGGCGAAGCGGGTGCAGGGGGCGAGATGAAAACGAAAATCATTTGCGTATTGCTTTTGTTTGTTACGGCGGTCACGCTCGCGGGTTGCGTGACGGCAGACCGTTATACCGAAGAAGAACATATCGCGTATATGTCGGAACGCATGCGCGTGAAGCTCATCGATTCCGCCAATGCGAAAGTGACGGATTTCGACGTTTATCCTCTTTATGACGAGAACGATGAATTCAGATATTGCCTATATGAATGCGAGCCTTCGGGCTTCGCCTTTTCCAAAGTGCGCGATAAGCCGTTCGATTACTTTTATTCGAATTTATACGTTACGCTCCCGAAGTGGAGAAAATTCATAGTGAGAGAGTCGGACGATACGGAAATAACGTATAACGGGACGCTGTGGAAAGAAGACGAGGACAAGAGTTTTTCAAACGCATATTACGAATGTGACGAAAACGGAAATTTCGTGGAAAACACAGTAAGTCCGTTCGCGCTCGCAGGCTTTCCGGAAGGGAAATTGTATTTTCTCAAGGCATATCACGGGTATATCCCCGCCGTGAAAAGCGAGAACGGCAATTATATCAATTTGATCTCGCTCGAGGAATTCGAGTATAAAGCCGAATACGCCGAACCCGAATACGAATTCGCCGTACCGAAGCTGTCATTAGGCTTTTTCATTAAAGACAAACTGAAAACGCCGAATATATTCGGTGTTTTGTAATACCGAGCGGTAAATAATGCAACGGTAGGTCGGGGAAACGATCGTAGAATATCGATTTATCGATATTTAATAAATTCCCGAACAATCAATATGTGAAACGCAATTTTGTTTTTCATAAATTGCACGAACAATAAAAATTACTTTACATATTGAAAATGAATTTGAATGATATATAATTTAAATGTAGCAATACTTTATATATTGCTATAATATGGGTTCATGGAGGTAAAATATGAATATTTTCAATGGGTAACTGCATAAAAAATTGAAATCGCAGAAAAAGCTATTTATGATTTTGAAGCTTTGGCAAAAAGTTTTGAAATGTTTCTGCCTCCGATACCGCCACGGTAAATGATTATAGAAATAAATTTATATAAAATGAAAAAACGGGAAAGCAATTGTAAAGAACAAAGATATATTAAACCTGAAAAAAGGAAGAGGCGCATCGTTGTCGCCGTAATCCTGGTTGTCGTGATAATAGGCTTGTCGCTATTATATATGGCGGGATGCCCCTGGTTTTATTCGGACGAGATGCACCAAAGGCGGATCTCGAGAAAGTTTCAGAAAGAATATGTCGATACCGGGATATATACCGATTTCAAGGTGTATCCGTTGTACGATATCGACGACAATATCATTCGATATCTTATCGAGACGGAACCTGCAAATCACTTTTATGTAAGGACGCAGCCGAATTACTTTTTCGTTCATGAAAGTTTATATTTAATGAATAGCGAAAACGGAACCGATTGGTTCAGGTACAGGTCGGAGTTAGACGAACCGTATCCTTCGTTCGGATCGGATATAAACTGGGGCAAATATAACGGAGCGGAGGAATTTTATAACGAGCACACATTGTATGAATTGGAAAACGGCGCCATAAAATACCGAAGCGAAAGCCCGTTTGCGGCGGCGGGTATAGATGAAAACGAGCCCAGATACATGCTTTACGGAGGATTGATGCCTGCCGTAAAGAGAAACGGAGTTTTCGTCAACCTGATTAGCATGTGCGAAATGAGCGAAAGCGAATTGAGAAGCGGCAACTTCAATTACCCGTATTTAGATGACGCAAGGATTTTTGCGAAAAGTTATTATCTTTAAAGTTATTTAATTTATAGGAGGATTCTTATGAAAAAACATAAACTTGTAATACAGCGAAGATCGGCTTTTAACGCTATTATTATACTTATAATTGTAGCTTCATTTTTTATTGTACTAAGCCAAATTTGCGGCGCGATTTTACCTAAATCGCAAAGCATAGCATACGCAGATGAAGAAACAACGCTAATTGATGAAAACGATCAGTCGGTAGTAATGTTGGGGGAGTCAAATATTCAATTATTATCGAAAGATAAGGACAGCATCGAACTAAATCTTAATAATGTGAATATAAATTATTTCGATAATGTTCACCTTATTCCGAACAGTAATTATTTTTACTTAAATCCGGATCACGGAGATAACAACGGCTCAATTAACTCAGAAGGGACATGTACTACGGTTGCAATGGAATTGTTGATGGGATATCATAATTATTATTCCGATAGACGATTGATTCCGCACATAAACAATTCCAGCGATAAATTTTTAATTGACTATTATGGAGATATAGCATATCATCCGTCAATATATTATGGAAATCCGGCGCCAATTGTAAGCGATTATTTTGCTTTATACGATACGAATGGAAATCCCACCAAATTAGTTAGTGCGGCGATAGGCACCGCGGACGCATTTTATTATGAATTGATAGAACTAACTACATGGGCGGAGTTTCCCAGCATTGGGCAAAACCTGATAGCTTTAAAAAATGCAGCTAATAAATTTGTTGAACGATATTCTTTTGCAGATGAAGTTAATATTAATTATAGCATATATTCAAAGAGCAATGTTATTAGTGAACTTAATGCAGGAAGGCCCGTAGTACTTGGATATGAGCCTGTATTTTCAGGTGCGGACAGTTTCCATGTTGTAGTGGCATACGGCTATGCGACATACAACGGGAGCGAAGGCTATATCGTTCATTATGGTTGGGGAGAAGATAAAACCCAAATATGGGTTCCGGAAAGTTGGTTCGGGTATCAAGTTACTATGAATGTGGCTCATACGCATTCCATGCTCGACACCGGGGAAAGTTACGATTTTTCATATAAGATATATGAGTGTAGTATTTGCGGATATAAGGAACCAATATGCTATTATACTTTTGATACAACAGGTAGTATTATAACGGGCACTAATTTTACGTTAAACGGAGATATTCAAATTCCTAACACGATTAAAGGGTATACGATAACGGCCATTGGCAATGCGGCATTTGCTAATCAAGGTAATATTACGTCTATAACGATACCTGACTCCGTGACGAATATCGGTGCCAATGCTTTTGAAAATTGTTGTTCAGCAGAAAGTATAACAATAACAATGGAAAGCCAGATAACGTCAATTGGGAACAGCGCATTCCGAGGTTGCTCGAACCTTACTACTATGTTGGTACCCAATGGCGTTACTTTAATAGGAGCAAATACTTTCGAAAATTGTAGTAGCCTATTGATGGTTTTGGGTAATGTTTCACTTACAAGTATCGGTAATGCTGCATTCCGAAATTGCAGTAGTTTGGAAGGAATTAATCTGCTCGACGCAGTAACCGTTATAGGTTATAATGCGTTTGAAAACTGTCAAGCTTTGCAATTAGAAAGTTTGCCGGCACAGTTGGAACGTATCGAAAATGCGGCTTTCAGCGGTTGCACCGGTTTGGAAAACTTACATTTGCCGGCAGACCTTGAATATATAGGATATGATGCTTTCGGTTCTTGTTCAGGGTTAGAAACACTATTAATACCCGATGCAGTTACAAGTATAGGCGGCAATGCGTTTGCAAATTGTTCTTATCTAACCGTTTTTGCAGAGAGACAAAGTGCACCGAGCGGTTGGAGTTCTAATTGGAATCCGTCCGGTAGACCTGTGCTATGGGGTTGCGAATTTGATTCGGAAAATACATATGTGACTTCTTTTGTTAAGAACGCATCCACGATATCGAATATAAACGCAGTAAACGGTATCAACAATCCGTATTATAAAAGCAATGTATTTGCCGGCTGGTATACTAACGCCGATTATTCGGGAACGGGATACGGTAGCATTACTGAAGCGCCGGATGGTATATTGTATACTAAATGGCAGGCATCATCCTGTGTCACGCCCGGTACTATGATAACACTTGCGGACGGTAGCACAAAAGCTGTCGAGGATTTGACCGGGAACGAAATGCTTTTGGTATGGAATATGTTTACCGGAGAATTTGATTCCGCACCGATACTTTTTATTGACTACGATCCTGCCGCATATTGCGAAGTTATAACACTGACTTTTTCCGACGGAACCGAAGTAGAGGTAATCGACGAACATGGTTTCTGGAACATAGATCTTAACGAATATGTTTTCTTGCGAGCCGACGCTGCCCAATATATCGGCGACATGTTCAATAAGCAGAGTTTCGATGAGAACGGAAATATGATATATACGGCGGTAGAACTGATAGGAGTCGAAACGGAAACCGTCTATACGACTGCATGGAGTCCGGTAACACAAGGACATCTGTGTTATTATGTTAACGGAATGCTGTCTATGCCCGGTGCGACAACTGGTCTTATCAATATCTTCGAAGTCGATGCGGAGACTATGACAATAGACGAAGAAGCTTTTGAAGAGGATATAAATACATACGGCGTATTTACCTATGAAGAATTTTGTGATGAAATCGCATATATCCCCGAGGCGGTTTTCCAAGCGTTCGGCGGTGTGTATCTAAAAGTTGCCTTAGGTAAAGGTATCCTTACGACAGAGATGCTCGAAGAGCTTATTATAAGATATTCCGTTTTTTGGGAAACAGAAGAGTGATGCGAGCATAAAAGAAAACCCGCCCTAATGGGCGGGTTTTATGTTGTTTCCCTTAATAAACGGTCTTATCGTAAGCTTTAATCCCGGTTAAGAAGCCTTCTTACCTTATTTTTCCGCCTCCGAGGCAGATCCTTTCCTTATAGAGTACCGCGTATTGTCCGGGGGTGACCGCCCTTACCGGCGTGTCCGCTACTATCCTTACGCCCGCGCCTTCGGGATATGCCGTGGCTTCGGTGAGCCGCTCGCGGTGCCTCGTGCGTAAAAGCACGCGCTCGCCCTCCGCGGAGATCTTGTCGGTGATGTAATTGAAATCCTCCGCGAAAAGCTCTTTTTTATAGAGTTCGGGGCAATCCCCCTGATTTACGTAGAGTATATTGTTTTTCACGTCCTTTGCGACGATATAGTAGGGGGCGTCGTTCTTCTCGCCCTTCACCCCGCCGAGCCCGAAGCCTTTGCGCTGTCCTATCGTATAGAAAAACACGCCGTCGTGTTCTCCGAGGAGCTTTCCGTCGAGGTTTCTTATCTCTCCCTTTTTCATCGGAAGATAGGTAGATAAGAATTTGCGGAAATTCCTTTCCCCGATGAAACATATCCCCGTCGAATCCTTCTTCCTTGCCGTCGCGAGCCCGTTTTCTTCGGCGATACGCCTTACTTCCGGCTTCGGTATGTCCGTCAAGGGGAATATCACGTCCGCTATCTGCGCTTCCGTGAGATTGTTGAGGAAGTAGGTCTGATCCTTGTTTTCGTCTTTCGCGCGGACAAGGTAGGTGCGCCCGTCCTTTTTGAGCGTGCCCGCATAATGCCCCGTCGCCACGTAGTCCGCGCCGAGCCCCGCCGCAAATTCCTTGAAGGGTCCGAACTTTATCTCCGAGTTACACAGTACGTCGGGATTGGGCGTCCTGCCCTTCTCGTATTCGTCTAGGAAAAGGCGGAAAACTCTGTCCGCGTATTCTTCGGAGAGATCGAGAGTGTAGTAGGGGATGCCGAGCTTGTTCGCGACGCGCCTCACGTCCGCATAGTCCTCTTCCGCGGTGCAGGAGCCGTTCTCGTCCTCCTCGTGCCAGTTGCGCATGAAAAGTCCTATCACGTCGTAGCCCGCGTTTTTGAGAAGAAGCGCCGCTACCGACGAATCCACTCCTCCGCTCAATCCCACTACGACTTTTTTCCTTGCGCCCATCCTGACTTACTCACGCCGCTCGCGGCGCCTCCGAATATTTTAGATACTATATATCCTTATTATATTACGCGTACGCACGCGCCGCGTGCGCGCACTTGTGCTCCGATTTCCACAGCCCCACAATATATGGGTGTATGCGAAAAATTATTTTTCTTTGCTTTTCCTATTTATGAATTTACGCCTTGACAAAGGGGAATTAACAATATATTATGTAATTCCCCCTTAAGGCGATGGCGTACCCGAAAGGAGTCGAACCTTCGACCTTGAGAGTCGGAGTCTCACGCTCTATCCAACTGAGCTACGGGTACATACGACGCATATATTATAGCGCATTTCCCTGCGGTTCGCAATAGAATTAGCGCACACGTTATGTCGATATAATGGGCTGAAAAAAATTGTTGAAATTGTTGAAAAATCAGTTGACAAACAATTTTCAAAGCTATATTATATAAAGGCTGTCGCAAAAAGCGGTAGCGAGCACCTTGAAAGTTGAACAGATTGTTAAGAAGCGAGAGGTGGAGAAGTCCACCTAAAAGAAACCAAGAAGAAAGTCCCGGAAGGGACGGTTAATTTTTTTGAGG
>CASFAV010000007.1 GCA_949292905.1 uncultured Eubacteriales bacterium | reverse complement strand
GAAATATCTTACCGTGAAAGGACCGCCCACACCCTCCAGGACCTTGACGCCGTCTACGGTAAATGCCGAAGCGTCGCCGTCGGTGGTATAACTCATATTGCGCCCGAAAAGCCCGATATTGGCTATGCGGTGTTCTCCGGGAAGCAAAGTTCCGAAGCGCACAGCGGGTACGGGATCCTCTCCGAAGTATTCCGCGTCAAGCAATTCGTTCACGCCTATAATGCCAGTAAGGTTACCTGAAAGCGAATCACGGATACCCGAATCGTCGAATTTGAAATTCGGAAGCAATCTGTCGGGAACGGCTCGCATACGGCGGTAATAGTTACGCCATACGTTTGCGAGCCTTTTGGCGAGCTCCGCTTCCGCGTCGAGCGCGCCGTAGCGCACGAGCCCGAGATATATGAGATAATCGACGTAAGGCTGACTGCTCCCGGTATATCCGAGATAGGGACTGAGCGCCGCTTTGCCCGCAGGCGCAGGCTTAGCGTAGCGAGGATCCTTCATCGCTATATGCGGGACGGGAGCCGAATTCAGAAAAAGTTTTTCGTCGGTAAGATTTGCAAGCAGCGCGTCGAGAACGTCGTTATCGGTAACCGCGCCCGCTACGAGCGGCAGGAACGACGCCGCTCCGAAGATACCCGTGAAGCTTCCCGAAACGTATCTGTCCATATAGAGTCCGCGCTCTTTGTTGTAGAACGTTTCGTTAAAGCGTCTGCGGAAAGCCTGCGTTTCCGCTTCGAGCGCGCCTGCATATACGTAGTCGCCGAGCACGCGCGCGGCTCTTACGGTTATATCCGCAAGCAGTAGCCTGTACGAATTGTATTCGAGACAATACACCGGCTCTTTATTAAGGTCGCGCAACGGAGAATTTGCCGCTTTATACCCTATTTTTGCGAATTCTCCCTCGTCGATAACGAGTTTCAGTCCATCCTTCAAAGATTTTTTCCATTGAGGATAAACTCTGCCGAGCAAGTTAAGGTCGCGCGTTCTCATAAAAGTCGTCCAGGCGGCGAGCGCGCCTGCCGCGGGCTCGCAGGCAGACATCGCGCATTGCTCCGCGTTCGCGTCGCCCGTGAGCGCCGCGCACAATCCGCCTATCGCGAAAGCGGTGGGATCCGCGGAATAATTCTCGTCGATCCCCGCTACGTCTTCGACGTATTCCGTGTCGTCGCGCAACGGATTGTATATCTTGTGCGAAACGGTCTTTGCAAAAATTTCGCTCGCGTATTCCGCAAGCACGCCCGCTCCGACGGGCTTATGCGCCGAATAATCGAGCTCGGCGTTATTGACGCCGCGGTTTATCTCTTCCATGGACGGGACGTATTCGGTATCCGCTTCCTTCCCCGCGACGATATACGCCGCCAGCCTGGAATTATCCGTGTCGAGCACCGTTTCGTAATCCGCGCCGTCCTCTCTCGAAGTGTATTCTCCCGCCGTACCGCCGCAAATTATAACGGCACGCACATGATCGCGTTCGGCTCCGTCCTCTTCGTCCGGCACGACTTCGAAACGCCCTTCTATCTTGAAGAAATTTTCATCGAGCGTATATCTGCCGCGCGCAACTGCCCTTCCGAAGGAAGAAGCGCGCACGTCCCCCGCTCGGATATCCGTTTCGAGCCCCGCCGGGGTAAGCGACGTGAACGACAGCTTTATCTTTACTTTATTGAGCACGACGAGCGACAGAACGGCGGCGCGCTTGGAATAACGCACCATGGTAGCCGCGACGTCGCCGTGACATACGTAACGGAATTTACCGTAGGGATCGCCTGCTACGTAACGGGGAGATACCTCCGAAAAAGCTTCCGAATCCACCCACTTCCCGTTCTTAAAGTAGGAAAATCTCAATTCCCAAAGGCTGCCGTTATCCCCGACTATAACTATAGCGTTGGGTTTACGCGCGAAAGAACCGAGCGCGACGAAAGGTCCCGCCGGAAGCGCGATATCGCCTGCGTCGACGCCCTCGGTGCGCACGTCGCTGAACTCTTTGACGAAAGGCGGTCTGCCTTCGAAGCCGTACTCTCTGTTGACGAATTTCATTATGGTATTGATAAGCTTTTACAGACACAGAGCGACGGCGCCGAGTATGCCAGCGTCGTTCTTGAGCTCCGCTTTACGAACCTCTACGCGAGGATTGCGCTTGCCGCCGTAGCTGAAACGGTTCACTCTGCGTTGAACGCGCTTC
The DNA here is from genome assembly GCA_949292905.1 of uncultured Eubacteriales bacterium. Classification (GTDB taxonomy): domain Bacteria; phylum Bacillota; class Clostridia; order Christensenellales; family DTU072; genus Stercoripulliclostridium_A. Next base: position 3,549 of record CASFAV010000007.1, on the reverse strand, counting down.
ATAAAGTAATCTCCCTCGTTGGACACTCCGCCGCCGATAAGCACGCAATCGGGACGGAAAAGATTGACCATACTGATGATGCCTTCCGCGACGTATTTAACGTAGGCGTCCACGACCGCCTGACCGGCTTTATCGCCCGCTTTCGCGGCAAGGAAAGCGGTCTTGCCGCTGACTTTCCCTTCCTCCGCCGCAAATTTATGCATAAGGCTCGACGGGTTTTTCTCCATCGCGCGGGTAGTCTGACGAATGAGCGCCGTTGCCGAAGCGTACGCTTCCCAGCAACCGCGTTTGCCGCAGCTGCAAGGCTCTCCTCCTATTTTAAGACAGGTGTGACCGCCTTCGGCGCCCGCTCCGCCTTTACCTTCGAGGAGCACTCCGTTGACTATTATCCCCGTTCCGACGCCGGTGCCGAGAGTTACGAATACAACGTCCTTACTGCCCTTTCCGGATCCGAAACGTGCCTCTCCGAGAGCCGCAACGTTGGCGTCGTTGCTTATGCGGGTGGGAACGTCTATGTATTTACGGAATTCTTTTACGATGGGAACTTTCTCGAAATTGATGTTGTTGGAGTAGGTTATCACGCCTTTTACGGAATCTATCGTGCCGGGGATACCCATACCCACGGCGGCGACTTCTGTGATATCGATGCCCGCAGTCGCCGCAAGATCCTTGCATAGTGCCGCGATGTCGGCGACTATTTCGCGATAATCCCTTTCCGGCTTGGTGTCTATGGCTTTTTTGGCGTAGAATTTTCCGTTTTCGTCGGTCAGTCCGCCTTTTATCGTCATCCCTCCGATATCGATGCCTATGTAATACATACTCCCTCCGTAAATTTTTATTCTGTCGGTACGCCCTCAGAGCGTAGTTGCTACCAATACGGCGTGCGACGAGATCAGTTTCGCCATGTATTCGGCGGGTATAAGCCACGTTTCGCCTTTAAGGAAACGCTCCCCGCCTTCGAATTCGCCCTCTCCTTCCGCAACGGTGAAAGTAACGAAAGAATCTTCGTTATATATAAGATATTCGCCGTGCAACGTCACTTCCTTGGAAGTAAAATACGGCGTTCTGACCATTTTGCGAACGGTTGCTCCGCCGATGTCTTTGGCGGGCACGTCCTGCGCGGGCGGTTCGCTAGCGGCAAAATTCATCACGTCGAGCGCCTTCGCTATATGCAGTTCGCGCGGATTGCCCGCCTTGTCCCGCCTGTCGTAGTCGTACACGCGGTAGGTAAGATTGGAATTCTCCTGTATCTCTATGACCGTGACTCCCGCGAGAAGCGCGTGAACGGTGCCTGCGGGAACGTAATAGAATTCCCCCTTTTTAACGGGTATTTTTCTCAAAAGAGAAGTTATCGTATTTTCTTTGATGCTCTTTTCCGCTTCCTCGCGGCTCACGTCGCGCGAAAATCCGTAAAAAATGGAGGCGCCCTCTTTGGCGTCGGCTATGTACCATATCTCGCTTTTGCCGAGGCTTCCGCCCTCGTGCCTGTCCGCATACTCGTCCGACGGATGCACCTGCACGGAAAGATCGGCGTTGGCGTCAATAAGCTTGATGAGTACGGGGAAAACCTTATGCTTCTCTGCGGCTTTACCGAATATTTCGGGATAACGCCCGTACAGTTTGATAAGGTCGAAGCCTTTGAAAAGGACTTCGTCCACCTCGGACGAGCTTCCCGGAAAAAGCGAAAACTCCCAGCACTCCGCGATCGTGTCGGTGTCGGAAGTCTTGCCCCAACGTTCTTTGAGCGCGGTGCCGCCCCAGATATAGTCCTTGACGGCGGGTTTTAATTTGAGCGGTTTAATTTTAATGATCCCTCGTTTATATGCTACCGGCGCTCGCGCGCGAGCGCGCCCGTTTACTTAACTATATAATGAAAAAGAAGCACGGCGTACGCGCTCCTTTTCGGCTTCAGGCGTCTTTACGCGTCCAGACGGTATATCCGTCGGAAGAAGCGCCTTTATCGAAGAACGCTACGAGATATGCGGCTTCTTGCTTGCGCGGATCTTCGGACTCCTCGCCGTCCTCGTCCACGATGACGAACGCTCTGTCGCTCACGTAGACGGTATCAGCGTATTCGAGAAGATGTCCCGCCTCGAGGCTCATACTGCAAGCGATTATCACGTCGGGTGAATCGATCCATACCGTCTTAAGCGCGCTGCAACCGCTGAATGCGGTCCCCGCCATCTCTTTAACGGTTTTTTCTATCTTGATTTCCTTAAGCGAAACGCAGTTGCGGAAAGCGCCGTCGGGTATGACGGTGACCGCGGTATTCATCGTGACCGTTTCGAGGGAGACGCAGTCCTCGAAAGCGCACGCGCCGATACTCGTGACGCTTGCGGGAAGAACGACGTTCACGAGTCCCGTAACGCCCTTGAAAGCGTTCTCCGCTACCGTTACCACGCCTTCGGGTATAACGGTGGAAGCGGTACCTTTCACGAGAGTCGCGGTATTAAAAGTCAGAATGGCGTTGCTTTCGGAATAATATACGGTATTTCCCTCGTCAACGGTTATCGAAGCAAGTCCCGTGGAAGTGAAAGCGTCCGCGCCGATATGGGTGACGCTCGCGGGAACGGTCACCGAAACGAGCTCCGTCATTCCCTCGAAAGCGGAATCGGCAATAGCTACGGTGCCGTCTGCGATGACCGCGTCCACTGCGGGAGCGGGCTGCCCTTCCTCGTAAATATTTACGTATTTATAGGCTACCTTTCCGAAATAAACGATACCGCTCACGTTTATCGAGGCGGTATAAGCGCATTCGAAGGCGTCCTTGCCTATCCGTTCGACGCTTGAAGGAACGATAAGCTTGACAAGAGAATTGCACCCGTCGAAAGCGCCCGCACCCACGTTTTTCACGCCGTCGGGCAACGTTACGTTGTCGAGACTCTCGCATTCGAAGAACGCGCGAACGCCTATATCGGTAAGCTCAGAGCCTTCGTCGAAGGTCACCGCGGCGAGATCTCTGCACATTGAAAAAGCGCGTTCGCCTATATCCGTCACCGTCGCGGGGATAGTTACCTTAACAAGATAGTCGCTCCTTCTGAAAGCCTCTTTCTCTATCGAAGTCACGGGTTTAGAGTTGAACAACGCGGGTATGGCGTACTCGGTAGCATTCTTGTCTATCGCGCCCCTCACGGTATAAGTTTCTCCGTCGGCGTTGAGCGCGTATGTGAATACGCCGTCGCTCGTGGGCGTTACTTCGCCGCCTTCTTCCGTCTCGTCGTCCCCGCCTTCGGGAGGCGTCACCACCTCGCCGCCGGTACCGTCGTCCTTATCGTTGCCGCCGGAGTCGTCGGTGTTCGTACCGCTTTGATTTGTTCCGTTATCTGTGTTTTGGGTACCCGAATTATCGTCGCAAGCAACCGCAACACAAAGTATTGCGGCAATAAGCATTATCGAAAGGATTATTAAGGAAAGGCGCTTCTTCATAGTACCTCTTTGAAAGAACTGCGCGTTATTTTGCCAACATCGACTTGACTTTCATAAGCCTTATCGTATTGGCGCGTTCGTTCTCGTCCAGTTTCATCGTTATATATTTGATGGTCTCCTCGT
>CASFAV010000006.1 GCA_949292905.1 uncultured Eubacteriales bacterium | reverse complement strand
TTAGCAGCTTTTCTCGCCAGCGTGAATTCATCCCCTTCGCTACTAGTTTTCACTCCACTTCATCGCCCAGCCTCTGGTAAGTGTACTTCACTGCTTACCGGCTTCACGATTTGTACGCGGCTATCCGTCACCGCGCCGGAACTATCCTTCTGTGTCATTGCTTCATTTAAACGACTACGGGTGGTACAGGAATATCTACCTGTTGTCCATCAGGTACGCCTTTCGGCCTCCCCTTAGGTCCCGACTAACCCCGGGTGGACGAACCTTCCCCGGGAAACCTAAGACTTTCGACGATAGAGTTTCTCACTCCATTCTCGCTACTTATGCCGGCATTCTCTCTTGTATGCAGTCCACGTTCGCTTCCGCTTGCGCTTCTGCCCGCATACATTGCTCCTCTACCAACGTGCGTACGCACATTCCTAAACTTCGGTGTACGATTTTAGCCCCGATAATCTTCGGCGCTCCACCACTCGACCAGTGAGCTATTACGCACTCTTTGAATGAGTGGCTGCTTCTAAGCCAACATCCTGGTTGTCTAAGCAGTGAAACATCCTTTACCACTGAACCGTAACTTGGGGACCTTAGTTGTAGATCTGGGCTGTTTCCCTTTCGACAACGGAACTTATCTCTCGCTGTCTGACTCCCTATAATCAAGTATCCGTCATTCGAAGTTTGATAAGCTTCGGTAAGTCGTGAAACCCCCTAGGCTATTCAGTGCTCTACCTTCGGTACTCTGTATAGAGGCTAGCCCTAAAGCTATTTCGAGGAGAACCAGCTATATCCGATTTCGTTTGGAATTTCTCCGCTAACCACAAGTCATCACCGGTCATTTCAACGAACGTGTGTTCGGTCCTCCACAGTGTCTTACCACTGCTTCAACCTGCTCATGGTTAGGTCAATCGGTTTCGGGTCTACGGCATGCAACTATCCGCTCTGTTCAAACTCGCTTTCGCTTCGGCTTCGGTACTGAATACCTTAACCTCGCTACACACCGTAACTCGCCGGCCCGTTCTACAAAAAGTACGACACCACACCCAAAAGTGCTGTGTCTGCTTGTAAGCATAGGGTTTCAGGTTCTCTTTCACTCCCCTCCCGGGGTTCTTTTCACCTTTCCCTCACGGTACTATACTCTATCGGTCACTAGGTCGTATTTAGCCTTAGGAGATGGTCCTCCCGCCTTCCCACCGGATTCCTCGTGTCCTGTGGTACTCCGGATACACTTCGCCTTCCCGTCGTTTCGCCTACGAGGCTCTTACTCTCTATGGCTCAACTTTCCAGTTGTATTCAACTACAACGGTCCGTGCTAAACAGTGTCCATACCCCGTCTTATATTTCTATATGACGGTTTGGGCTCTTTCCCTTTCGCTCACCACTACTCAGAAAATCGATTCTTTTCTTTCTCTTCCTCCAGGTACTAAGATGTTTCAGTTCCCCGGGTTCCCTTCGTATACCCTATGTGTTCAGGTATCGATAACGCAGCATTACCTGCGCTGAGTTCCCTCATTCGGATATCCACGGATCATAAGTCATTTGCACTTCCCCGTGGCTTTTCGCAGCTTATCACGTCCTTCTTCGGCGCCTAGTGCCAAGGCATCCACCCTACGCTCTTCATAGCTTAATCTCGTCTTGATTCTCTATTAAAGAAACATTATCTCGGTTTAATCCTCAGCAAAATATCTTCGCAATTTATTCCAGCTAGTTTCTACGTTCAATTCGTATTACTCTGAAACGTTATTTCTAGATATTTTAAGATCATTTTATGTCTACTCTTTATGCAGTTGTCAAGGTGCAGGAGTTCGCCGCTTACGCGGTTCTGGTAGGCTGAAGTGGACTCGAACCACCGACCTCGCGCTTATCAGGCGCGTGCTCTAACCTGCTGAGCTACCAGCCTATATCCGATTGGTGGAGATATGCGGATTCGAACCGCAGACCCCCTGCTTGCAAAGCAGGTGCTCTACCAACTGAGCTATACCCCCATGCCGCAAGTGCCGTCTTTGTAAGGTACGAACGCTGCCTGTTTAATCGGCAGCTTTGTTATAATATCATCTATTGCCTACGTTGTCAAATACTTCGCGGTATTTTTTATGAATTATTTTATACTTGGCGTCGATCGCGCCGAAACCGACCCACGCGCGCGAGTGCGCAAGGCGCGCGCCGTGCGCTAAAATACGGATTACGGCAGTAAATTCACTCTGATAACGGGCGTTAAGCGTAATAAGACCTTGACACGGGGGCGCAAATATTGTAAAATGCGAATATAGACAGCGAGGTACGAGAAATGATTTTCAGAGTCATCAAACGTTTATACGAAAAAAACGGAGATTTCGCCCTTCGCGACGAGATCGGCAATATGATATGTAAAGCCGCATACGTCGGACAAGGCTATTACATCTACAATAAACGCGGATCGCAGATAGCGCAATTGGTCTTCAACGGAGACAATTCCGCGATGCTCTCGGTCATAAGCGATCTTCCGACCTATCCCGGGACGATAAGGATGACTGCCGTAAACGTCGACGATTTCGTATTCGACGCCAACGTCATCGACCGCGGGGACGACGCGTACATCTCCAAGGTCCGTGGCAAAGCAGCGCACAAGTTTTCGGTATGGGGCAGACCCTCGGCTTACGGCTTCGACATATACGACGGCTCCGACATAGTGGCGAACGTGATACCCTATCCGGCGGACGACGAGATCTATCAGGTGCGCGTCAACGAAAACAGCAATCTCCTGTACGTCTTCATGATCTGCCTCGCCGCAGAAAAGCTCAACGCGGATTTCGGTAAAAAGAAAAAATAGCCGTATACGGTCCCGTTATACAATATGACTAACTCTTTCGGCGCCTTCGACGGCGCCGTTTTTATGTGCCTATAGATTTGTATTTAGGTATCTTTATATAATAATAAGGTTACCCGAATGCCTTAAACCGTTACAACTTTTTTAGCTTTTGCCTTTGTGCAAAATTTTTCTCCGTCGCAAATTCAGAATTTCTTCCGTAGCGCGTCGCAGCGCCGTATCTATAATGATCCGGTATTAAGTCCGTGAAGCTTTCGGCGTTACCGACCGACCAAAAAGGCTCCCCTTTCGGAGAGCCTTTTTTACAGCAATGCGAAAACTTTATCGTCTCAACCGCTCCTGCGTGGCGTAATAGAAATTACGCTCGTAGGGAGACATTCCCTTGGTTACTTCTTTGTCGATCTCGCTGTAATCGACTTTGGCGGGAACGTACGCCGCTTGCTTTTGCTCATTCTCGCCTTCTTCTTCCTCTTCGCCGCCGAATTCTTTAAGACGGAGTGCGCCTATCGCAACGCTCGTGAATATCACTATTCCGCCCCAGATATAGAGCCATTGACGTGCGGGGAATATCGAGATGACCGCGAACAGGAGATGGTTACTGTTGAGCCACGCGCTCTTCTTATAGTCCCACATACCTCTGGACTCGACGGTAGAGGAAATAACGAGTTTGAAGTCGCCGTTCTGCGCGTTTATGCCGATATAGATGGGCGTGCCTGCCAGCGCGTCGTCCTCTATACATTCGTTGAGGGTGTTCAGTACGGACACGATCGTTTCCGGCATGAGCGAGGTCACTCCGAGGATCAAAGTTTTGATATCATCGGGGAGTATTCCGCCGAGGTCGATCTCCATGGGCGTGCCCTGCATATCGAGAATCGACCACTTCACAAGATATTCCTGATCGTGCTTCGGATAGTTATCTTCGTTTTGGAATTTGTCGTTGAAGTTGTCGTCTTTATAAGGATTGGGTATAAGGTCGTATTCGAGCATATACGGCAGATCCTGGAATTCGCGTTCGTTGATGATAAGATGCACAAGCACCGGTATCGTCAGACGGCCGCCGTCCGCAAGATTTATCCACGGTCCTTTGAAGGTAACGTATCCGTTCTTGTCCATGGAAGCGAAGTTGGTGGCTATGAGCTCCTGAACTTCGGGAGCGCTGTAGCCCTCTTCGAGCCACGAATCGAGAGTATAAGAGTTGTCGAGGTTCTTATTCTGATAGTTGAGTCTGATGAACTCGTCGAGCAGATTGCCGTGTACTTCGGCATTCGCCGCATAGTCTTCGCGCAGGTCGTCGAAGCCTATCGTGCCCGAAGTCGCGGAATTGAGAATGTCGGGAAGCAGCTTCGGTATATCGATAACGAGCCACAGACCCGCCGTCATTACGAAAGACACGATCACGAGCGCTACCACGCCGCCCATGACCTTCTTACGGTTGCCGGCGTTTTTCTTGGCTTTGACGCCGGTAATTATGAACGCGATAAGGTATACCAACGCAAACACTCCGGCGAGGATTATTCCGACATAAGGCCAGAAGCCGTAAGTGGAACCTTCCTGTATGACGGTAAGCGATTTCCATACCACGAACCCGAGCAACGCAGGGAAGCCAATAAGGAACAAAATTATTTTAAGAAATCTTTTCATTACCGGTTACCTCCTTCCGTTTTGAGGGTGAGTTTGGCGTACTGTTTGTCTATCAACGCAGTGAAGAAGTAAGCCGCCATCAAAGTGAATACTATGACCGCGCTCATCTTGAGAGCTATTTCGCGAACCGCGAAAACGGGATAATATTCATTCTGCAATTTCTGATCGAAATCCCATTTGTTGAACATATAGAGCAGATCTTCGCCGCTGTAAGGATTGAGCGTGCCGCTCGTGCTCATCGTAATTTCGCCTACATACTCGTTGCCGTTGGCATCGGGAGTGCCAACGAGTACGGAGCCCAAAGTCGCGCCGTGAACGGTGGCGTAATACTTAGCGTAAGCGTAGTCGCGCAGATCGGCGTCCTCTATGAAGTAATAAACGGGATATGTCATCGGGGACTGATAGCTGCTGAAATTGACGAGAAGACCGAAAAGCATATCTTTAGTCAATTCGGTAACGCCCTCTTGTCCGAGCAGACCCGCGAGCATGGCGCCGAGAGATTGTCCGCTCAATTCTATCTCGTTGACAACGCCGAGAAGAGTGTCGATGTCGAGGTCTTTATTCAGTATGGCGAGAACTTTATCCACGATCGCGCCGATGCCTTCGCCGCCGTCGCCTCTTCCGGTAAACAAGTTAAGCAGCATCTTAAGCTCGGCGTTGTTGCCGAATTTATCGCCTATGACGCTGAGGATGGCGTTGAGTCTTTCTTCGGTAAGATAATACTTGGTCGCGCTGCCGTCCTCGCCGTAAGCGTCTTCGTACTCGGTGGAAGAAGTGATATACTCGAAGCCTTCTTTAGCGAAACTCGACTCGGACGCTCCGCTCTTGTACTTATTCCAGTCGCTCGACGGATTCGACTCGAGCTCTGCTACGGCTTTCGCGAGTTCCACGTCGATGTCTTTGCCTTCCGCTTCGTATGCGAGTTTGTTGGAATAATAATTGGTGAGGACCTCTTTAGCCGCATAATAACCGAACCTGTAACCGTCGGAATACATTCCGTTGGGGCTCAGGTAAACGTCTTTCTCGGGATCGTAAGTTACTTCGGAAAGGTCGGTATTGGCGCCGCCTCTATTGTAATCTCTGGAAGCAAACTCGATATTGAATACCTCGAGGAAAGCGTTGATCTCAGCATTGGTGGCGCTTACGTATTCGGCATATTCGGTGAGCTGAACCTCATAATTTTCGGCTTCTACGCCCTTTTCCGCAGCAGCTTTTACATCTTCCTCGTACTTGCCCTTCAACAGGAAGTCGCTGTAAAGTATCGGGGCGATCGTGATCACCGCGGCGACGAGAGCCACGACAACCGCGCGCGCCATACGATTTTTACGGCAGACGGCGCTCATCAAAAGTTGTACGATAATAACGACTACCCACATCGCTGCAGCAATCAGTATGCTCAACGAGCCGTTGATGCCGGTAGTAAGGTTACTATCGGAAAGCGGTCTCGCGACGAGCATTACGAGGTGCACGAAGAGCGGGAAGCCGAGCGCGTAAAACAAAACCTGCAAAACGCGCAAAGTGGTAATTTTTCTTCTTGTTTTGACCATTTCGCAATCTCCTTCTCGCATTACTTGGCGGTAAACCAGTATAGTTTAGATTATAAATAAAAAAATATACGATGTCAATACCGATTTTAATTAAAATAGCGTCGCGCGGATAAATTAAAGTATAAATAAGAGCGTTTTTCCGCATGTTGCAAAAAATCCGCGAGTGTAGTATAATCGACATACGCACAGGAGGCAAATATGAACGTTACGATCTTCAACGAATATCATCCCAACGAACAGAGCGGCAAAGCCGCCAAAACGTATCCGGGAGGCTTACATAAAACGCTTGCGGAGCTTTTCGGGCAACTGCCCGACGTACAGATCAGAACGGCAACGCAGGAGGAACCGGTACACGGACTCACCGACGAAGTGCTCGACTCTACCGACGTGCTCGTATGGTGGTCGAAGGACTGGCATAACGAGCTTCTCGGAAGCGTCGCCGACAAAGTGGCGTCGCGCGTACTCGAAGGCATGGGCGCCGTCTTTCTCCATTCCGGAAAAAACTCCAAGCCCTTCCGTAAGCTGATGGGCACCACTTGCGCCACCAATCCGAACGTGCGCGCCGGTGAAGGCGGCGAAACGGAAAAACTCTACGTTTGCTGTCCCTCTCACCCCATTGCGGAAGGTTTCCCGAACGGGTACGTTCTGCCAAATGAGGAACCCTATTGCGAATACTTTGATATACCCGAACCTGACGAAACGATATTTATGGGCTGGTTCGGCGGCGGCAGCGCCGTGCGCGCCGGCGTTACGTTCAGACGCGGTGCGGGCAAAATATTTTATTTGCAACCCGGGCACGAGACCTACCCCGTCTATCACGACGAAGTGATCAAACGCGTACTGCTCAACGCCGTCAGATGGGCGACTCCCACGCGGCTCGCTGCGCCCGCGGAGAACCTCTCTAAAGCAAAGACCTCGATCAAGTCTAAAATATTCAAATTCTTGAAATGACCGTCGCCCTTCCGCGAGCATAAAGAAAGCCGCGTTCCGTAACGCGGCTTTTTTGTCGTGGGATCGACGTGCTTGACCGAAAACCGTTAAAGGGGCTTCTCGAGAGCCTTCAACGCTTTGTTGAATACCTTTCTTCCGTAATACTTATGCACGTTGTACTGGAACGAACCTTTCTTCCAACGGAGCTCGGGCTCGGTGAGCATCACCATTCCGTAATACAGCTTCATAAGGTTGATGCGGGTATGGAGTTTGGCGTTGAATTCGATGGGCGTGACGCTGTTGTAGCCTTTGACGAAATAACGGTTGCGTTCTATGTTGCCGCAAGGCGCGAGAGTGGCGAAGTCCGCCGCTATATCGCCCCAGAAGGCGCGCTCCCAGTCGATAAGTCCCTGATAAGTGAAATTCTTACGGTTCACGAAGACGTTGCCCGCCCACAAATCGCCGTGGACGAGAGAGCTCTCGGTGACATCGGAAAGGATATCCTTCACCCTGTCGAGCACCGCGTACACGCGGAAAGTGTCGAGACGCACGTTATGCACCGTCGCGTCCGCGACGATCTTGTCTATCATGAGTTTATAGGCTTCCGCCCACGTGGGCTCCTTGCCCAGCTGGAAGTATCCGAAATCCTCTCCCTTGACGGCGTGTATTTTCGCAACGTCCGCTCCGAGCTGGTACATCACCCTCTTGCGGGCTTTAAGATTGGGGAAGGTAAGTCCCTGTAAAGGCGCGTCCAGACCCTCCGAAATAAAATAATCCACGTTGATCTTCTCGCGCGAAGTGTCCGCGAAAACTATCGCGGGGCGCAATACGTCGGTGCCCTCGAGCGCCGCGTAAGCCGCCAGCTCCGCTTTGAGCATATCCTTTTCGTAACTCAACGTGGGAGTGGAAGCGTCGTTACCGAATTTGAGATAATATTTTTTGCCGTTGCTCTTGACGGAATACACGGTGTTGAATTCGCCCGTTTCGCATTCCTTCACTATTTCGGCGGCGCCGATGCCGCTCTCTTCGAATAACTTTTTGGCGTCGTATTTGCTGACATATTTTTTAGTATTGCTTTCCATATCCGTTCTCCGTTTGCCACACGAACCGTGACCTTACTATATATTATTATACAGAAACGACGTGCCGAACACAAGTATTTTCGACAACATTCCGTTCCGCAGGCGTCAAAACGTGTTTCCAAACAGCCGATTAGGGTACCTTTTTACGCTCAATCGGAAGCGTCCGCGTCGCCTCCTGCGTCCTTGCGGGCGTTTTCCTCGGAGTCGGGATCGACCGCGTGAGCTTTTTTACGCGGCGCTATCTCTTCCTTTAATTCCGCTAGGTACGGTATCCTGCTCAAAGCGAGCGTGAGCAATACGGCGCACGGCACGGAAACGGCGGGCTGTATGAGCGAAAGCGGGATATTGCCTATCGCTCCCGCCCAACCGTAATAAAAGCCTTCGAATACGAAATAGCCCGCAAGCATCACGACGGAAGCAGCAACCGTACCCGCGACCAGACGGACCAATTTGCATTTTTTATAGAAAGACAGACTGCATATAAACGCCATCAACCCTTTGACGAGGAACGTAACGGGCATATAAATGACGTAACCCGCGATGAGATCGGCAAGCATGCTGCCTATCGCCGCGGAAAGCACCGCGTAGACGGGAGGCAAAAAGAACGCTCCCGTCATAACGAATATGTCGCCCACGTGCACGTATCCGAAGCCTATGGGTATCTTTGCGTAAGCGGTAGACACTAATATGAGAGCCGCGAAAAGCGCGGTCAAGGACATTGTTTTGAGATGTTTGTTCATATACATATCTCCCGAGAGCGTTTCATGATTTCCCGCAGATCCCGATCGCGGCGCGGATACCGTCGACTGCCGAAGAAGTGATGCCTCCCGCATGCCCCGCGCCCTCTCCGACGGGATATATACCGCCGATACTTCCCTCTCCGGAAGAGTTACGCAGAATCGTGACGGGACAGGAAGAGCGCGTTTCCGCGCCTATCAATACGGTTTCGGACGAATCGAACCCCTTTAATTTCCTGCCGAAAACGGCTATACCTTCTTTTATATCCTCGAGGATGTGACGCGGAAGGCAACGAGCGAGCGACGTAGCGGTGAGCGCGGGAGCGTAGGAAGATCTTATCTCGGCGGAAGTTTCCTTACCTTTCATTAGATCCCCGTAATATTGCGCCGGGGCGCGGTATCCGCCTCCGCCAGCCGCGAATGCGGCGCGCTCTATCGCCGCTCTGCCTTCGAAGCCTCCCCATAGTCCTCCGCCGAAATCGCTCGGCGCGACGGACACCAGCACCGCGCTGTTGGCGAATTCTCCGTCGCGCGCGCGGTAGGACATCCCGTTGGTAACTATCGTGCCTTCTTCCGACGAAGAGCACACCACTTCGCCGCCGGGACACATACAGAAGGTGTAAACTCCCCTGCCGTCCGCAAGGTGCGTACTGAATTTATAGTCGGCGGGCGGCAGAAGCGGCGCGAAATCCCCGTAACGCGCCCGGCTTATGAGCTCCTGCCCGTGCTCCGCTCTCACGCCTACGGAAAAAGGCTTCGGCGCCATGTCGAGTCCTCGCGCGCGGAGCATACGGAAAGTGTCGTACGCGCTGTGCCCTATGGCAAGCACCATAAAGTCCGCCTTTATCCTTTCGCACCCGTTGACGACTATGCCCGCGAGAGCGCCGTCGCGCACCTCGACGTCGGTAAGTTTAGCGTGACAACGAATTTTGCCGCCAAGCTCCTCGATACGTCCGCGCAGGTTCTTCACCACGGAGCGCAATACGTCCGTGCCTATGTGCGGGTTGGCGTCGTAAGCTATGTCGGCTGGAGCTCCGGCCGCTATAAATTCACCAAATAGTATACTGAAGTATTCTTTATCGATACCCGAATTCAGCTTTCCGTCGGAGAATGTTCCTGCGCCGCCTTCCCCGTACTGCACGTTGCATTCGGTATCCAATATCCCCGTCCTGCGCAGGATATCCACTTTTTTCACGCGCTCGTCCACGTCGCCGCCCCTCTCTATCACCAGGGGAGCGAGTCCCGCTTCCGCAAGCGTGAGCGCGGCGAAAAGTCCTGCGGGTCCGCTGCCCACGACGACGATCTTCGCGTCTCTTTTTTTAGCTTTCAGCCCGAGATCCTTCAGCCTCGACGGCGGCGCGACGTACTCTTCGGCGCGTATACCTTTTGCCGAACGCACCCTCGCCGCGACGGTAAGCACGACGCGGACGTCGCTTCTGTTGCGCGCGTCGACGCTCTTACGCAGGAGCGTGACCGTTTCCACGTTCTCCGCATAAGTATTGAGCCGTTTCAGAACGGCTCGCTTAAGTTCCTCGTCGGAATATCCCGGCTTGAGTCTCAGATCCTTTACTTTGAACAGCATTTCTTACCCACCGCCATTCCGGACGCAACCGCCCACATAAGATTGAATCCGCCGCAGTCTCCGTCCACGTCGAGAGCCTCTCCCGCGGCGTACAGGCCGGGCGAGAAACGCGATTCGAGAGTGTCGGGATAAAATCCTTCCGTTTCGAGTCCGCCGCACATTACCTGCGCAAGCTCTTTCGGACCGGGGATCACGCGTCCGAGCGTAAAGCGTTTGGCTGCGTGCGCCAACTTGCAACCCTTCTCGGCAGCCGCCCTCTTTATCGCCGCCGCTATCTCCTTATGGAACATCCCTTCCGGCTCTACGCCGCCTATAAAAAGCGCGTCCAGATCCTTCTCGATGAAATCGGGAGCGAAATCTATCTCGAGCGAAGCGCTCCCGTCTGTGACGCCCGCTCTCGCGAGCGCTCCCGAAAGCGTAAAGACCGCCGTTCCGGACACGCCGTTATCCTTGAACAGTATCTCGTCCGAAGTACGCGCTATTTCCTTCCCGTTCGCCTTGAGCGCGACTTGAGCATGCGCTCTCACGCCTTTTAAGCCTTTCAGGTTGCTTTTATCCGTCAACAAGGGTACCAAAGCCGGTATTCTGCGCGTAGCGCGATGTCCGTACGGGGCGAGCAGATCCAAGCTTTCGTATCCGAAAGAGGCGTTGCTGCCGGTGGCAAGCAGAAGCGCTTTCGCCCGATAAGCGCCGTTGACCGTATATCTTCCTTCTATCTTTTCCGCGCCCGAGGAAACGAGCGTTGCGACGTCGTTTTTCGTGAGCGCCGCGCGTAGTGCGTTGAGGACTCCCGAGGCCTGCTCGGAATAAGGATATACCCTGCCTTCCGCTACTCTCGTCACGAGCCCTATACTTCTCCAGAAGTCCAGTTGGGCTTCGAGCGGGAACTCACGCAACGCCGTCAGGGCAAAGTCGGAATTGTATTTACCCGCGACGGGCGCGGTATTGGCAAGGTTGCATTTGCCGTTACCGGTAGCGAGAAGCTTGCGCCCTACGCGCTCGCCCTTCTCGAGTATGAGCACCTTCTTTCCTCGCCTCGATGCGCATATCGCGGCTACCATTCCGCTCACGCCGCCGCCTATGACTATGAGATCGCAGATCATCGGATATCCTTATAATATATTTGTCGCGGCGTATAATCGCCGTTTTCGCAAACGGTAACGAGCGTAGCTCCCGTATAGTCGGGGAATCCCCTGCCGTCAAAGGCGTATCCGGAGCCTGCGAAACCCACCGTTTTCTGCCCGTAAACGAGCCCTACTCCCTTGTATTCCACGTAATAGTCGTTCAGATGATCGTGTCCGCAGAATATAGCTTTCAGATTCCCTATCGAACGCGCTCTTTCGAAAAATCCCGTGTTGACGGCGGAAGAGCACACTACGTCGGAAAGGCGCTTCAGACTGCCGTCCGAAGCGATGTTTTCGCGTAAAGCACCGTACACGACTTCGCCCCGCGCGAGCGCGCCGTAATATGCGCGTTCGTATTCGGGCAAGGGAATATGTAGAAAAACGAATACCGCTTTTTTGTCTTTGACGGCGTCGGCGTACCACGAGATCTGTTCTTCGGTCACGGCGGCGTACTTCGATCTGATCGGATGACGCAGCTTCTCGTACCAGGGCGCGTAGTCGCCGGAGTCCAGCATAGCGAGCGACACCCCGTCGAACGGAGTGTCGTAAATAAAATTACCGTAACGCTTTCCTATCGGATTGACTTCGGTGATACAGTTGCCGAGCGAAGCGCATTTTTCCATGATACCGCGCCTGTCGGTACTGTTCGCTTCACCCTCGTGATTACCGAGCACCACCGCGAAAGGCGCGTTCCTCATGCGGAAAAACTCGTCCAGCCTGTCGTAAAAAGCGAGATCGTTCTTACCGAATACCACGTCCCCGGTGAATACCGCGAGATCGGCTTTGCCGTAGTCCCACAGAGCGGCGATCTGCCCGAGTCCCGCTTCCGCGGTCGCGTCGTCGAGATGGCAATCGGTGAATTGCATTATTTTGAATTCGCGCATCGTTATGCTCCGGCGTACGCGCGCCGGGACAACGCCGCGCGACGCGCTTATGTTATTTCGAAGAAGTCATCGCCTCGATGAGCGGAAGTTTCTTGCCGCTCAGGAAGCGCACCATCGCCCCGCCCGCCGTGCAGACGTAGCTTATATCTTTGAGCTCGATGAATTTAGCCGCCGCCGTTACCGTGTCACCGCCGCCTATCACCGAATATCCTTTCGCTTTCGCTATCGCGTTCCATACGCGGTCGGTACCTTCGGCGAACATCGGGTTTTCGTACACGCCCGCGGGACCGTTGACGAATATCGTTCCCGCCGAAGCTATCGCTTTCTCGGCGTCGGATATGCTTTTTGCGCCTATATCGAGGAACATGGCGTCGTCTATGGGAAGCTCGGATAAATTCGCTTCGGCGCGCGCGCCGCCTTTTTCATAGGCAAAATCGACGGGAAGCACGAACTTGTCCGAATATTTCGCAAGCAAGCCCTTCGCCTGCTCCACGAACACGGTAAGATCCTTGTCGGCAAGCCATTTTTCGTATTTCGCGCCCACTTTTACGCCGCGTGCGAGTTGCATCACGACGCCCGTGACTCCGCAGGTAACGATCTTGTCCGCGACGCCGTCCGCGAGCACCTTGTCCATCATGCCGAAAGCGTCCGATATCTTCGCTCCGCCCAATACGAATACGACGGGCTTGTCGGCGTTGTGCATGACCGTATAAAGCGCTTCGTACTCTTTGAAAAAGAGCGGTCCCGCGTAAGAAGGCATGAGCCTTTCGAACGCCACCATGCTCGGAGCGTTGCGGTGCGCCGCGCTGAAAGCGTCGTTGACGTAAACGTCGAAAAGCGGCGCCAGCCTTCTCACGAGATAGGTCTTCTCCATCTCCTCGGCGGTCAGTTTGACGTCCTTTTCGAAAGTGGAAACTTCCTCCGTGAGATAGCGGAGGTTACCGAGGATTATGACTTCGCCCTCTTTAAGCGCTTTCACCCTCTCTATAGCCGCGTCGCCGCATACGTCGTCGATATAATCCACCTTTATGCCGCTGAGTTCGGTGAGCCTTTTCGCGTGCGCCGCAAGCGGGATAAGATTCTGATAGTCCAGCGTGTCGCCCTGATGCGCAATGATCGCCGTTTTCGCGCCCGATTCGACGAGGTACCTCAACGTGGGTATCGTCTTATCGAGCCTGTTGTCGTTGACTATTTCGCCTTCGGCGTTCACGGGAGAATTTATGTCGGGGCGGAACAGTACGCGCTTACCGCGTACGTCCGCGCCTATAAGATTTTTAATGCCTATTTTTTCCATTTTCCTATGCCGAGATAGCTGTTGGTGACTGCGGTCGCTTCCTCGGAAGTCGCCTGCATGTTCATAACCGCGCGGATACCGTCCATCGTTTCGGGTATCGTGACCGCTTCCTGCGGGATATTGATGGCGTACATGATGCTGTCGCCCGTCTCCACGATGGAGTCTTCCCACAAAGCTATTTCGTACATATCGCCGCGGGGATTACCGAGATCGCGAGCGTAACGGAACAGCGACGCATTGCCGAGGAAACCGTCGGCTATGCTGACTATACGGATACGCGGATGCTTGGAGAAAGCTTCGAGCGCCATTTCCTTGGTGATCTTCTGCTTACCGGTAGCGACTACGGTGATTATGTGCCCGTGCGTGATGGGCGTATGTACGAGTATGCCGGTGGCTTCCACGTGCGGCATTATCGTCATGAGATCCACAGCCTGGTGCGAAGGAGCTTTGTCTATCTGGAGGGCGTTGGTAAGACCTCTGTGATAATCGCCGGGATCCGCCACTCTGCGGATTATCGTTATCGCCACGCGCTCGATGCCGTAAGCCTTATCGAGGCAGTCCACGCTCCTGATGAGTCCGGTGGTGTTGCAGGAAGTGAGCTTCAGGAAGTCTTTGCCGAGTCCCTTCTCGTAATTGGCGTATCCGTGGAAGAATACGTCGGCGACGGAATTCTTCTCGCCGCCCTGGAATATCGCTTTTTTGCCGAGACGGACGTAAAGCTCTTTATTGCGCGCGCCTATTCCGCCGGGCGAGCTGTCGAGCACGACGTCGCACTTTTTGACCATGTCTTCCATAGTGCCGGATACGGGTATGCCGAGACGGTCGAATTCGGCGCGTTTGTCCTCGGAGGCAAGATAAAGCGCATAGGGCATTCCCTTCTCGTAAAGCGCTCTCACCGCAAGCGTGGGCGCAACGTCCGCTACGCCGACGAGTTCCATATCCTTCTGACGGGCTACGCCGTCCGCGAGACGCTGACCGATCACGCCGTATCCCGCTACGCCAACTTTTACTTTTGCCATAGATATTCTCCTTTTATTGTCTTTTATAATTTCGGATAAATTGATTATGCCGTTCTGCGTACCGCCGCACGACGTAAACATATCGCGACGCATAACTTACGCAAGCTTATCGCTTACCGCCTGTCTGCGTCGTTTCTTACGCATTGCCTGCCGTGCTTCGCGAAGCGAAGACGGTACCCGTATACCGGAATATTAATGCTTTTTCTGATACAAATAGTCTATGATTATGCAGAGCGTGAGCATAAAGCCTTCTTTGCCCGCAAGAATATTTATATCGTAAGTGTCCGCGATACGCGAAACCTTCTTGTTTATCGTCGCAACGAGCTCTCCGTCGGCGTTATGTCCCGCATAGATCGAAAAATCCCAAGCGAAAATGTTGCCGTAAATGAAGAAATCGCCGTATTGCTCGCTGTGAACGATACACTTTTTACGGAATAGAGAGAATTTCGCTTTTACCGTGGCGACGTGCTGTCCGTCCTTGTCCACGCCCCTGTAAATATCCAGACGGGGAAGAAAACGGAACATCTGCTGACGTACGAAATACATGGGAGTTCCGTCTATACGCTCTACCCAGAATTTTTTGGGCAGAGTGACGACTTTGCTTCTGCAAGCGTAACGCTCTTCGCCGGTGTATGCGTCGGTGACGGTAAAGGAATCCTTGAACGAGAAATACTTTTGTCTGATCCTGTATTGTGCCATAGCGCACTCCTCACAAATTATTTGTGATTATTATATCACGCGCGATAAATAAATTGCAACAGAATTGCAAATTTGCCCGGACGCAAAAAAAGCGGGCGCTTACGCGAAAACGATATCAAAACGTACGGCGGCTCATTCGCCGCCGCCGCTTTTGACGTAAAGATCGCGGTAGATACCGCCCTTTGCCATCAGCTCTTCGTGGTTGCCGCTCTCCGCTATCCTGCCGTCCTTGAGAACGAGTATCTTGTCCGCGTTCCTTATGGTGGAGAGTCTGTGCGCCACCGCGACGATGGTGTGCTTCCCGTTGATCTCGTTGATGGCTTGCTGGATATGCCTTTCGGTATCCGAATCCACCGACGCCGTGGCTTCGTCAAGAATGATGACGGGCGCGTCGCGCAGTATCGCGCGCGCTATCGCAAGCCTCTGCTTCTGTCCGCCGGAAAGCCGCATCCCGCGCTCGCCCACTTTGGTCTGATAGCCGTCGGGCATCTCGAGGATCTCATCGTGAATGTGCGCTTTGGTAGCAGCAGCTACAATTTCGTCAAATTTCGCGGTCGGACGCGCATAGGCGATATTCTCCGCCACGGTACCATTGAAAAGGAAGGTGTCCTGCAGTACGGGAGCTATATTCCCTCTTAAACTTTTGAGCGTTATCTTCCTTACGTCCACGCCGTCGAGCTTCACGCTGCCCGATATCGGCTCGTAGAAGCGCGGTATGAGTTTCGTTATCGTGGTCTTGCCCGCGCCGGTAGCTCCGACGAGCGCTATCATTTCGCCCGCTTTGCAAGTGAAGCTTACGTCGTGCAACACGTCCTTGCCGTCGCCGTAGTCGAAGCTCACGTCGTCGAACGTTATCTCGCCGCGCGCTTTGCCTATGTCCACGGCGTCGGGCGCGTCGTGTATCTCTATCGGGGAATCGAGTATCTGCACCGTGCGTTCGCCCGAAGCGTACGCCGTCTGCATGTCTTCGACGAGCCTCGCGAGGTTCTGCATCGGCGTGAAGAACAGCGTCAGATAAAGCAAAAACGCCACGATGTCTTCGACGTCCACCTGATGCTTGTACGCCAGATAGCCGCCCGCGCCCACTACGAGCACCGTGCCCATGGAAGACACGAAGTCGATGAGCGGATGGAATACCCCCGAAGTTTTGAGCGCTTTCAGTATCGCCACGGTATGCTTCTTCGCGCGTTCCTCGACGTGCGTATGCTCCTGTGCCTCCTGACCGAAAGCCTGTATCTCGTACACTCCGCTTATGTTATCCTGTATCTCCGCGGAAATATCGCCCACAAGTCTTTGCGCCGCTTTGAAATTGGGTCGCACTTTCTTCGCGTAATACACGCACGCCACGGCGACGAGCGGTATCACCACCGCCGTTATCAGCGCGAGTTTCCAGTTCATCACGAGAAGTATCACCAGGACTCCGGCGAATGTCAGCGTGTTGGTGATGAATTCCGGTATCACGTGAGCGTAGAGCATTTCGAAATTAGCCGTGTCGTTCACCACGCGGCTCAGAAGATCGCCCGTCTGCTTGTCTTTGAAAAAGGACATCGAGGAGAGCTGTATGTGATCGTACAGCTTCACCCTCGTATTATTGACGAGGTTCCACGCCGCCACGTGCAACATATACGTCGATACGAATCTGCTCAGCCATTTGACGAGATACAGCGCGGTAAGTATCCCCACGTAGACGGCGATGAGTCTGAGTCCCTCCTCCGTGATGCCTGCGGACACCATCCCCGTCATCGAAGAAAGTATCTTCGGCGCGGCAAGGCTCACCGCGGTCGTAACCATGACCGCGAGTATGCCCGTGACGTAATGAGTTTTGTATTGTTTTGCTTCTTTAGCCAAACGGATAAGGATCTTCATAATGGATATATTATGCCATATCCGCTTCGGAAAATCAACCGAAACGCGCATAAGCGCGTTCAAGCGCGCTCGCACGGGCGAAATGACACGCGACGGGCGCAAAATTAAATATGCGCGTAATAAATTGACTTTACACTCGCGCGTATGGTAATATTTTAAGAGCGTCAAAACGAATTGACAACAAATCATCCAAACCGAAAGGAATTCACGTTAATATGACCAAAGCCAACATTTACCGCACACACAACGTTTCGGAGATAAACGACGACGTCATCGGCTCCGAGATCCGCGTCGCCGGCTGGGTGGAGAACATCCGCGATCACGGCGGCATATCGTTTATCGACCTCAGAGACCATTACGGCACCTTGCAGGTGGTCATAGAGGACACCTCCGTCCTCGACAGACTCACCCGCGAGACCTGCGTAAGCGTCACGGGTAAATTGCGCACGCGCGACGAATCGACTTACAATCCGCGCATCGCGACGGGCAAAGTGGAGCTCGTGAGCGAATCGGTCACCGTACTCGGCGAAGTCAGCGAGCGGCTTCCTTTCGACGTCACCACTGCAAGGGAGACCAAAGAGGAACTGAGACTCAAATACCGCTTCCTCGATCTGCGCAACAAAGAGTTGCACGACAGGATAATACTTCGTTCGGCGGTAGTGGCTTACATGCGCGAGATAATGCGCGAAGAAGGCTTCCTCGAGATAACCACGCCCATACTTACGGCTTCTTCTCCCGAGGGCGCGCGCGACTATCTCGTGCCGAGCCGCAAACACAAAGGCAAATTCTACGCCCTTCCCCAGGCGCCGCAGATATTCAAGCAGTTGCTCATGGTGTCGGGCTTCGACAAATATTTCCAGATAGCTCCCTGCTTCCGCGACGAAGACGCGAGAGCGGACCGCGCGCCCGGCGAATTCTATCAGATGGACTTCGAGATGTCTTTCGCGACGCAGGAGGACGTGCTCCGCGTAGCGGAAAACGCGCTTTATAAGATCTTTACGAAATTCAGCGACCTCGAAGTATCGAAGCCGCCTTTCGAGCGCATCACCTATAGGGATTCGATGCTTCGCTACGGCACCGACAAACCCGATCTCAGGAACCCGCTTTTCATCATCGACCTTTCGGATTTCTTCATGAAATGCGATTTCGCGCCTTTCAAGAACAGATGCGTGCGCGCGATCAAAGTGCCCGGCGGAGCGACGCTTTCCAAAGGCTTCCACGAGCAGATGCTCGCCTTCGCCACTGGAGAACTCGGCATGAAGGGACTCGGTTACGTCACCGTAAACGCCGACATGACCTATAAAGGACCTATCGACAAATTCATCCCCGCGGACCTCAAAGCGGAACTTGCCGCACACGCCGAGCTCAAAGCGGGCGATCTTCTCTTCTTCATCGCGGACAAGAAAGAAAAAGCGGAAGCCTATGCCGGCGCGATACGCTCGGAACTCGGCAGAAGGCTCAACCTAATCGACGAAAAATCTTTCAGAATGTGCTTCATAGTCGATTTCCCGATGTACGAGATAGACGAGGAAACGGGTAAATGGGCTTTCACCCACAACCCCTTCTCCATGCCTCAGGGCGGATACGAAGCGCTTACGGGCGACGATCCCGGCGCGGTGCTCGCATACCAGTACGACGTCGTATGCAACGGCGTGGAGCTCTCCAGCGGCGCGGTACGTAACCACGAGATCCGCACCATGGAAAAGGCTTTCGAGATAGCGGGCTATTCCCGCGAAGTGCTCGAAAAGAGATTCACTTCCCTTTACAACGCTTTCAAATACGGCGCGCCGCCGCACGCGGGAATGGCGCCCGGAGTGGACCGCATAGTGATGCTCCTTACCGGCGAAAGCAATATCCGCGAAGTCATCGCTTTCCCGATGAATAAGAACGCGCAGGATCTCCTCATGGGAGCGCCGAGCGAAGTTACCGAACAGCAACTGCGCGAGATACACATCAAGGTTAGGGACTGATCTACCGAATAACCTTAACGCCAACCTAATAACCACCACCTCTGCCGCCCGCGTCGCGGGCGGCATTCAACGGAAGGAATTATGATAGAGAAAAAAGAAGTCGAATGGCTCGCGCGCCTCGCGAAGCTTAAATTGAGCGACGACGAACTCGAAAGTCTCACCGAAGATATGGAAGAGATAGTTGAGTTTGCCGGTCGTATCGATTCTGCCGTGTCCGGAACGGAAGCCTACCGCGGAGTGGTGACTCCCGTGGAAGCTCTCCGCGAAGACGTCGTCGGCGAATGTTCGCCGCAAGACCTCGTGCTGTCCAACGTAAACGGCGGCGAGAACGGGTATTTCCCCGTAAAAAGGAGGAAGCCGGATGGGAACAGGTAAGATAAGAAAATATGCCGATCTGTTGCGTTCGGGCAAGATATCTTCCGTGGAACTGACGGAAGAATACCTCAGAAAAATCGAAGTTCTGAATCCCGAAATCAACGCTTACGTTTCCGTAAACGCAGAAAAAGCGTTGCGAGCGGCAAATGCCGCCGACGAACGGATCGCGCGCGGAGAAGCGGATACTCTCACGGGGATACCTTTCGCGATCAAGGACAACATCGCCACCAAAGGCGAGGAAACGACCTGCTGTTCGCGGATACTGAAAGGTTATAAACCCACTTACGACGCCACCGTTTACGAAAAGCTGTGCGCTCACGGCGCCGTGGTGCTCGGCAAAAACAATATGGACGAATTCGCGATGGGATCCTCCACCGAAACTTCCTGTTACGGCGCCGCATACAACCCGCACGACAGGGGCTACGTTCCGGGCGGCAGTTCGGGCGGCGGAGCGGCGGCGGTAGCGGCGGGTATCGCGACGTACGCGCTCGGCTCGGATACGGGCGGTTCCATACGTCAGCCCGCTGCGTTCTGCGGAGTTGTCGGGCTCAAGCCAACCTACGGCGCGGTAAGCCGTTACGGGCTCATAGCGTACGGCTCTTCTCTCGACCAGATAGGACCCATCGCCGCTTCCGTGGAGGACGCCGCGATAGTTTTCGACGCGATCAAGGGCGCGGATAAGCGCGATCAGACTTCCTCGGGCGGCACGGAGCCCGCGGCGGATAAACTCGACGGCAACGTCAAAGGTCTGCGCATAGGCGTGGCGGAAGAATATTTCGAAGGCATTTCCGAGGAAACGCTGAATGCCGTCCTCAAAGCCGTGGATTTCTACGCCGGAGCGGGCGCGGAAATAGTGAAGGTCTCCCTTCCGATGCTCAGGGACGCCCTCCCCGTTTATTATATTATCGCCTGCGCCGAAGCGAGCAGTAACCTCGGCAGATACGACGGCATCCGTTACGGATACCGCGCCGCGCATTACGACGACGTCAACGACATGATGATGCGCACCAGAAGCGAAGGCTTCGGCAGAGAGGTCAAACGCCGCATAATGCTGGGTACTTACGTTTTGAGTTCAGGCTATTTCGACGCTTACTACAAGAAAGCGCTCAGACTGCGCGAAAGCATAGTTACCGCTTTTGCGGGCATATTCGGGAAATGCGACGTGCTTATCGCTCCCGTCGCGCCCACTACCGCTTTCCCGCTGAATTACACCGCCGACAATATGATAGAAACGTATATGTCGGATATATGCACCGTCCCCGTCAATATCGCGGGACTGCCCGCCGTATCTCTCCCCTGCGGCAAAGACGGCAAAGGCTTGCCGATAGGAATGCAGATAATAGGCAAAAAATTCGACGAACTCACCGTGTTGCGCGTAGCCGAAGCGTTCGAGCGCGCGGGAAGCGTCGACGTAACTCTCGATATGGGGGTGACAATATGAAAAGCGACTACAAACTCGTTATAGGACTGGAAACCCACGTCGAACTACAGACTAAATCAAAGATATTCTGTTCCTGTCCCACCGCGTTCGGCGCGGAGCCGAACACGCATTGCTGTCCGGTATGCACGGGAGAGCCGGGAAGCCTTCCCGTACTCAATAAGGAAGTGCTCGCCTACGCCATACGCGCGGGGCTCGCGACAAACTGCAGGATAAGCAGGATCACTCACCTCGACCGCAAGAATTACGTCTATCCCGACCTCCCCAAAGCTTATCAGATCTCGCAATTCGACGAACCGATATGCGTCGGCGGCTACGTGGAGCTTGCAAGCGGCAAACGCATAAGGATAAATCATATCCACGTCGAAGAGGACGCGGGAAAGCTCGTTCACGAAGACGGTTACACCTATATCGACTATAACCGCGGCGGCGTGCCGCTTATCGAGATAGTGTCCGAACCCGACATCACGGACATCGCCGAAGCGCGCGAATATATGGAGAAGCTCCAGATAACGATGCGCCATATCGGAGTATCCGACTGCAAGATGCAGGAAGGCAGCATGCGTTGCGACGTCAACATCTCGGTTCATAAGGAAGGCGAACCTTTCGGCACGCGCACTGAGATCAAAAATATGAACTCGCTCTCCTTCATGGAGAAAGCGCTCGCCTACGAATACGCCCGTCAATGCGACGTGCTGGACAGCGGAGAAAAGGTTATCCAGGAAACCAGACGATATAACGAGGGTTCCCAAACAACCGAAAGTATGCGCAGTAAAGAGGACGCTCAGGACTACAGGTATTTCCCCGAACCCGACATACTGACCGTAGAGGTATCCGACGAATTCGTGGAGGCGATACGCTTGTCGATGCCGGAGCTCCCGCAAGCGCTCAAGAAGCGTTACGTGGAAGAATACGGGCTCGGCGTGACGGAAGCAGACCTTATCGTCAAGTACAAGAAGATATCTGACTTCTTCAACGCCTGCGCCCGCGAAGGGAATCCCAAGCTCGCCGCAAACCTCATACTCGGACAGATATTCCGCGGTATGCAGACCGAGGAGGAGAAGGAAGCTTTCGAATTGAAAATAACCCCCTCTCAACTCGTAGCGCTCGTCAAACTACAGGACGAAGGCAAGATCAACGCTCAGATAGCGAAGCAGACTTTGCAGAAGATGCTTGCGGAAGGCAAGGACGCCGCGGCGTATCTTACTGCCGAAGATCTTGCGGGCGTGGACGAAGGCGCGATAGACAAGCTGTGCGCCGAAGCGGTGGCTTCGAACGCGCGCGCCGTGAACGACTACAGGAACGGCAAAGCGCAGGCTATCAAGGCGCTCGTCGGTTACGTGATGAAAGCCACGCGCGGCAAAGCGGACGCCGCCGCGGTGGAGAAAAAGCTCGTCGCTCTTATAGGAGGCTGATATATGGGATATGCCGACAAAGCGGAAGAGCTGTTCCGTACGGGGCTTTCCTGCGCGCAAGCGGTATCCATGGCGCTCGCTCCCAAAGTGGGACTGGACGAAAACATGATGAAAGCCTTGTCGGCTCCTTTCGGAGCGGGCTTCGCGCGAGCGCGCGAAGTATGCGGAGCCGTGAGCGGCATGCTGATGATCGTAGGCTACGCCCGTCCGGAGCTTTCCAAACGCGAAATTTACGCTCTCTCACGCGAAGCCATGGAAGAATTCAAATCGGAGCTCGGCAGCTACGTTTGCCGTGACATCCTCAAAACGGCGTCGGAAGCTTCCTCGGTCCCCTCCGAACGCACTCCCGAATATTACGCGAAGCGCGTCTCCTGCGTCACTTGCGTGAGGACCGCCGCCGATATAGCGGATAAGCTCACTTCCCGTTAAGATCGTCAGAAAAATCAAAGCGCCCGAACGGGCGCTTTTTATAAAGGCGAAGCCTTATACGTTATTCTTTACTTTCCTCTTCCGGGCGATCGTATCCTCTCTCCGTCGTATCCGCGCCTCCCGCCGCTCTCTCCGCGCCGGCTTCGACGGGCGTTTCGTCGGCTTCTTTAAGCGATTCTATCACCCTTCCGAACAATTCACGCAATTTTGCACCCGGAAAAATTTTACGATAAGTATATACCGCGACCGGAGTGAAGGCTATAGCGGAGATAAGTTCCGCAGTACCGTAACCGAGCCACAGGTAATCGAGACCGAAAAGCTTGCCGAGCGCATAAATGAACGGCACGCAAAGTATAAGCTGTCTTAAAAGCATCAGCAACATCGAGCGGGTGCCGTAGCCCACCGAAGTGAACATCGCCGTATATATGACGGAGAACGCCGCAGGTACAAAGCCGAGCGATAACATCCTGAACGCCCTTTCGCCTATCGACATCATATTGGCGTCGGCGTTGAAAAGCATCAGGAAAAGGTTGGGTATCGACATAAACAGCGCCGTAGCGAGACACATGATCGCCACCGCCACAACGAGCGCGAGCTTGAAAGTCGCTACGAACCTCGTGCGGTTATGCGCGCCGTAATTGTAACCCATTATCGGCATGGAGCCCTGGTTAAGTCCGAATATGGGCATGAAAGCGAAGGACTGCAATTTATAGAACGCGCCGTACACCGCAACCGCGGTATTGGAATATGCTATCAGTATCGCGTTCATGACGGTAGTGGTGACCGAACCTATGGCGTTGAGGATTATCGACGGCACGCCCACCTTCATTATACCGAAGAAATTCTCTTTGGTGGGTCTGAACCCTTTGCGGAAGAAAATGTGTATCTCCTGCTTGCGGAATATGAGCACTGTGAGAGTAACGATAAGCGCCACTATCTGCCCTATAACGGTGGCTATCGCCGCGCCGCGGATACCCATCGCGGGAGCGCCGACGTAGCCGAAGATAAGTATCGGATCCAGTATGATATTGGTGGCTGTCCCGCACAGCATCGAGATCATCGGTGTGAGCATGTTGCCGGTAGCCTGGAGAGTTTTGTTGAGAATTACCTCTATGCACTGCCCGAAAGAGAAGGTCATCACTATCGCAAGGTAGTTGAAGCCCATTTCGTAAATGACGGCGTCGTCGGTAAAAAGCCCGATATAATATTTGGCGGTGACGTAGCCTATCCCCGCGAAAAACGCCGCTATTATGAGCGCGAGCATGAGCCCTAACTGCGCTACCTGGCTCGCGGTCTCCTTGTCACCCTCTCCGAGCTTGCGCGCAACGAGCGAGTTGACGCCGACGCCCGTACCTATAGCGAACGCGGTCACCACCATCTGCATCGGGAAGGCGAGCGTCAGCGCCGTGAGCGCGTCCTGACTTATCCGCGCCACGAATATGCTGTCGACTATGTTGTACAACGCCTGGACGAGCATTGAAAACATCGCCGGAAGCGACATCCCGAAAAGCAGTTTCGGGATGGACATGTTGCCCATTTTATCCGAGGTATTCACGGTAGCCGCAACGTCCGATCTCTTATCCATATCTGAATTAGTATTCTTACTTCCTGAATTTTATTTCCTCCGTACGGGCGTTTACCACTCTTTCCCATATTTCGGGATAAGGAAGAAGATACTCTATGACGTGTTCGAAACAGCCTATCCTCTGCGGATAATGCGCGTCGGTATCGGCTATCAGTTTCACGTCGGTGGAAAGTATCTGATCGAAGGAGCGATAGGTAAGATCTATATGCTTTGCGTTGAGTTCGAGAAGGGTGCCGTAATCGGCGCAACACTTCGCGACCTCGCGCGCGCTGACTATGCACATATCGTCGATATGCGCGAGGATCCCTACGGGATACCGCTTTATCATCTGACAGAAAGCGCGAGTATTCCTGCGGATAACGTCTCCGGAAGGACGTATGACGTCGCTGATGTATGCGGGAATATAGAGCTTGAAAAAATCCTTGAGCGACCAGGGACGCGCAAAGCGGTGGAAACCCGCCAGTATAAAATCGAACAGCTCGAATTGCTCGGGGCGCATGTCTATATCGCCCTCGGTACTGATGATATCCGCTTCTATGGCGTGATATATCCTGAGATCTCTGTAGTCGTCGCGAAGAATCTCCAGTCTTCGGGACTGCATCTGCGCCG
Organism: uncultured Eubacteriales bacterium; assembly: GCA_949292905.1. Lineage (GTDB taxonomy): Bacteria > Bacillota > Clostridia > Christensenellales > DTU072 > Stercoripulliclostridium_A. The sequence continues at coordinate 106,509 of CASFAV010000006.1, read as the reverse complement.
TGGCGTAGCGGAGAGAGAACGGGCTCGGATTATTGAAGCCGTGGTCCGATATGGCGATTGCGGACAAGCCCTTTTTACGTGCGGCGTTAAGGTTGGCTTCGATGGAGCCCACCCCGTCCGAATATAAAGTATGCGTGTGATAATCGCCGTACAATTTCATAGGATATATTATTGTCCTTATGCGAACTTGCCTTCATCCGCTTCGATTTTACTGTTGACTTTAGCTTAATTTAGTAATATATTATATAAGAAGCACTACGGAGAAGTCAAGGCATTATGACCAGATTTATAGCACACAGAGGATTGAGCTCGGTATATTATCAGAACAGCGAAAAGGCCTTCCGCGCGGCGGCGGCAAGTCCCTTTTTTTACGGCATAGAAACGGACGTATGGTTTACCTCCGACAACGAATGGGTATGCTGTCACGACAACAATCCTTTCGCAGACGAGTCGGTTTCGATATCCGAAATCACGCTTAAGGAAGCCCTTACTCTCCCGATGAATCTCAATAAGATGGGCAGCGTAAAGAATGCGACGGAGAGCTACATCTGCCCGATGATAACCTATCTGGAGATCTGCCGCGACGGGAACAAAGTGCCTGTCATCGAGCTGAAATGCAAGCCTTCCAAAGCAAAGCTCAAAGAGCTCGTAGAAATAGTGGACTCTACCGTAGGCATAGACAACGCCATATTCATAAGCTTCCATTTCGTCAACATCGCCAGACTGAGAGCGATGAACAGAAGGATACGCCTTCAGGTGCTCGGCAAATACCCCACGTCGGGTAGAGCGTATCTCGCCAAAGGCTACGACATAGATCTTATGTTCACTTTCTGTAGCGGCGCGCTCATACGCAGGGCGCACAAAATAGGTCACGAAGTCAATCTATGGACGGTGAATTCGCGCGCCGTCGCCCGCCACTATATGCGTTACGGCGTCGATTACATTACGACGAATTTCGATTTTTCGGGCAAAGTCTGACACGCATTCCGCGTTAAACAACGAAGCCGCCTCACGGGCGGCTTTTATTCGTCTGCGTTCATATTCCGCTATCGCTCGTCGGTAAAGACTTCGAGCGCGTTTTTAGCATAACCCGCTTTCCGCATGGCGCGCCTGAAAAGGCGCACGGGATTGAGATACCACCTTTCTATATGCTCGCGCGAAGAACAGAGCACGATCTCGTCGGCGCCCTTTGCGCGAGCGAGAGGCACCGCGTATTTCGCGTTCTGCACGGTTGTGAGCGAATCGTCCTCTTCCGCCACGGCGTCGGCGGGTATGCCGCGCGCCGTGAGAGCCTTCTTCATCGCGCGCGCTTCGGTCAGCCCCGCCACCGGATTGGCGAGCCCTCCGGAAACTATTATCAGATCCACGTCCCCTCTGCGGTAACGCGCTTCCGCGAGCGCAAGCCTTATGAGCATCGCCTCGCTCAGACTGCCGTCGTCGTTCATGCGGTTACCGAGCAATATAAGCGCTTTCATTTCAGTTCTTCAAATTTCATAAGGTTAAGTCCGGTATCTTCGTCGTAATATCTTCCTATTCCCGCGTCGAACGTGGTTATGAATATCTCTGCGGTGGCGCTCACGAGCGCTTCGTTCAGGTGTCCCGCGTAAACGCTCCCCGTGCCGCCCAGAACGACGTGCAGATGAAGATACGGTTTCCCGTCCGCGCCTACGGAAACGTTACCCGTAAGCGAAGCTATTTCCATATCTTCTTCGAGGTCGCGTTTAATGTATTTCTTATCCGCGGTACGCAACACGCCTATCGTGGCGCGCCCTACCGCGCCTATTCCGCTCACGTAAGCCGCGGAAATATTTTCCCGCTCGGCCACAGCCGCTACCGAAGCGACTATTTCTTCGCCCTTTACGAGCCGCACAGCTATAACGCCGCCCTTTTTCACATATTCCATAAATGCCGCTCCGTCGATAGCGTTAAACGTTTGGGCAGGACGCGGGGCGGCTTGCCGCCGCCCCGCCGCACATTATTTGATAACTATATACTGACTTCCGTTGATAAGCGCAAGCGTGGTGACCTTGCCGTCCTCTCCCGTGTAGGTCGCCTGAACGTCAAACGAGCTCAGACCGTTGAGCAGCTGCTCTCCGGTAAGAGAATATAGCGCTACGGCGCCCGTGCCGTCGGTCACGGCATATATGCGACTATCGGCTATATAGCTCACCGTTCCGCTGAAAGCCTGCGGCTGAGCGCCGACGTTGCATCCGTAATACTTTCCGTCCGCCACGCCCGCAAGCAATACGTAGTCGCCCGCAAGCGAAACTATATTATAGGTATTGGCGTCGTAAGAGGCTTTCTTCACCATCTCTTTGCCTTCGAGCGTATAAATGTTGCCGCCCACTACGGCGTATTTGCCGCTGACTGCCGCGTCGCCGAGAGGCGCCACGAACTTGTTGTTTTTGCTGTATACGTAATTGTAGCCTTCGTTGGTGGTCACGATGTAGCCCTCGCCGAAAGCGACGGCATATTCCGCTCTTTCGGTTATGTCGTCAAAATCGAATTTCACTTTCAACGTGTCGCTGACGGACAGGTGAGAAATATTCGTCTTGAGTTTTTTATCCTCGATCTTGTTGACCGCGAGCACGTTGACGATGTCCTCGTCGTATTCGCCGTAATACTCTTCGTTTACCGCGGGCACTTTTGCCAGTTGAATGAAATAATTGAATTTTCTGATTTCCTTGGTCTTATTCTTCTCCACGTCGTAAAGATAGTGGCGAATGTCGTATTTCGAGTTGGACTCGGCAAAATCGTACTTGGTCGCGTCGTCGGGCAGACGGTCGACGTATTGAAGTATCAACGTATCTCCGTAAAGCACGAATACGGAGGTGTCGACGGTAGAATTGTATTCGAGATCGCCCGCTTCGATTATGGTGGCGACGCTGCCCGTTTCCTTGGAGAATATCTTCAAGCAGTCCGTGCTTACGAAGTAGTAAAAATAGTTATCGCTCTCGACGGAAGCGAGGAGTATGTCGGAGTCGTAACCGAAGCCCTTGATCACCTGACTTTTCAGCGCGCCGTCCGCCACGTTATAAAGGTTGTTGCCTATCTCCACGAAGTTAACGCCCGCATTGAATACGGTGCCGGGAGTGACGTTCTGCGCGAGTACGACGCCCGTTCTGTCGTAATAAGTGAGCTTGCCGGTGTCCGCGTCTTCGGTGCAGAACACGTTACCGTTTGCGTCCACGTCGAGGTCGACGTTCTGCGCGTCAAACGGCACCACGAATTTGCACAATTTAAAATTGTAAACTCCCGTCAGAGTGGAATTCGTGTTCGAATCCTGTTTCGTAACGACTGCGAGTTCGCCGTCGTAGGCGACTATGTTGGCGCCGTCAAGCTCCGCAACGGTCGTGGTGACTGTGGGATAGCCTGCGGCAATTCCGCTTCCCGCCACCCTTTTCGGCGTAGCGTTACAGCCTGCGAGCACGCCTAACAGCAATACCGACGTAAGTAGGGCGCAAACCGCCAATATAAATTTTCTTTTCATCGTTTACCTCCGAATAATTTATTCCGTCCGCAGATCATTTGTCTTCCGCGGCGAGTTCCGTCAAAATCTCAATGCCCTGCGTGAGCATTCTGAGCACGTGGAAAGGTCCTTTATAGGTATGACCTTTGCACGGGGGTTCGGTAGGCTTGCCGTCTCTTCTGAGATAGCCGTACCATTCGCCGTATTTGAAATCGGAGAAATGCTTGAAAGCGTAGTCCGCTACGCGTTCGAAATACTCCCAGTATTTGGGGTTCCCCGTCTTTTTATAAAGTTTAAGAGAGGCGATGACCGCTTCGTTATGAGGCCACCAGAGTTTCATGTCGTGTTCGTAAGCCTCGACGGGCTTGCCCTCGAGATCGCGGAAATAGAGTATGCCGCCGTATTTGGCGTCCCAACCGAAATCTATCGCCGTATTGAATATACGCTCCGCGTAAGCGAAAAGTTCGTCGTCGCCTTCGCGTTCGGCTTCGTCCATAAGGAACCAGCTCAATTCTATCGAATGACCGGGATTGACGACGCGGGCGGAGGAAACCTCGCCGTAATATTCGCCGTTGAGCCCTACGGATTCGAGCATGAAGCCGGTATCGCCGAAACGGAAGCTTTTGACGTCTTCCACGAGAGAGCGTGCCCTCTTGTCGTACAGATCGTAACGCTCTTTATCCGCCTTGAACATAACGGCGGTGACGTTCAGAAGTATCATCGGGACCGCAAGCGCCTTCGTGTCGCGCACGCCGGGAACGCTTTTCGGGGTGATCTTATAGGGATCGGTTGCCGGATCGTCGTACATCGCGCACACAAAATCGTAATATTTGCGCGCGCGTTTGAGCGCCGTTTCGTCGCCGGTAGCCTTATAATATTCGGCGTTGGCTATGATATAGAAGGTCTCGGAGAACATATATCTTCTCTTGCGCAGGGGTCTGCCGTCCTTGGTCACCGTGAAATACATCCTGCCGTCGGAGTCTATGCAGTGTTCTTCGAGGAAATCGAGACAGCTTTTCGCCAGATCGAGCCACTCCTTGCGGGCGCCGAAAGTATCGGAAAGCTTGCTGAACATATATGCGCAACGCCCTTGCATCCACACGCTCTTGTCCGTGGAATAGATGTTGCCTTCGCGGTCGAGGCAGGAATACAGTCCGCCGTTCACCTCGTCCACGCCGTGCGCGAGCCAGAAGGGTATGCAGGATTCGAACAATTCGCGTTCGAACAATTCTTTATATTCAATGGGTTTCATAAATGCCTCCGCAAATAAATTCCGTTTATTATACCGATTATAACACGCGCGCATATATTTTGCAATACGCTTGAAAGCACGCGCTCTCATATCCGCTTCGCATATCCGTGGTAAAGCATTACGCAAAACCGCGAAATTAAAGACGAAAGCGGCTCGGTATCCGCAAATTCCGCGCGCAAGAAAAAAGGACTGTGACAGCCCTTTTTTACGTGCGGACGTATTCGTGTCTTACGTCGGGATACGGCGTTATTTGTTGTAAGGCTCGAGTTGCGCGACGCTCTTCTCTATCTCCTCGTCGGTGGGGACATAGTCGCTCATCTCGCCGTCGTTGAATTTCTTATACGCCGTCATATCGAAATACCCCGTTCCGGTAAGTCCGAAAAGTATCACCTTCTTTTCGCCGGTCTCCTTACACTTCAACGCCTCGTCTATCGCCACGCGTATGGCGTGAGAGGATTCGGGGGCGGGCAGTATGCCTTCGGTACGCGCGAAAGCTTCCGCGGCTTTGAAAACGGAGGTCTGTTCCACGCTTCTCGCTTCTATAAATCCGTCGTGATAAAGTTTGCTTATCACCGCGCTCATTCCGTGGTAACGTAGCCCGCCCGCGTGATTGGCGGAGGGTATGAAGTCGCAACCCAGGGTATACATTTTCATGAGAGGAGTTATCTTGCCTGTATCGCCGAAGTCGTAAAGGTATTTGCCTCTCGTGAGCGAAGGGCAGGAAACGGGCTCGACGGCGATGAAACGGTAATCGCGTTCGCCGCGCAGTTTCTCCCCCATAAACGGACTGATAAGTCCGCCGAGGTTGGAGCCGCCGCCCGCGCAACCGATGATCATATCGGGGTGTACGCCGTACTTGTCGAGGGCTATCTTGCTCTCGCAGCCTATTATAGACTGATGCAGGAGAACGTGATCGAGTACGGAGCCCAGACCGTAACGACAGCCGGGAGTGGATACCGCCACTTCTACGGCTTCGGAAATGGCGCATCCGAGCGAGCCGCCCGTTCCGGGATGTGCTTTGAGTATCGCCCTGCCGCATTCCGTGGTGTCCGAAGGCGAAGGTATGACCTTGGCGCCGTAGGTGCGCATGACCTCTCTGCGGTGCGGCTTCTGCTCGCTGCTGACCTTTACCATGAATACGGTCAGGTCGAGTCCGAAGAAGGCGCACGCCATCGACAACGCGGTACCCCATTGTCCCGCTCCCGTTTCGGTAGTGAGCGAGGTGAGTCCCTCCTGCTTGGCGTAATATGCCTGCGCCGCCGCCGAATTGAGCTTATGCGACCCCGAAGTGTTGTTGCCCTCGAATTTGTAGTATATCTCCGCGGGGGTGCCGAGCGCTTTCTCAAGGCAATACGCTCTTACCAGGGGCGAAGGTCTGTACATCTTGTAGAAATTCCTTATGCCATCGGGGATCTCTATGTATCTGTCCGTCTGGTTGAGCTCCTGCTCCACCACCGCGGAACAAAATACCTTCTCGAGTTCCTCTCTCGTCGCGGGTTCGAGCGTCGCGGGATTGAGCATCGGATCGTGCTTTTCCGGCATATCGGCACGGACGTTGTACCAGCTACGCGGCATTTCGTCTTCGGTTAAATAGATCTTGTAGGGAATGTCCGTCGTTTTGGTCATTGTTGTGTGCCTCCTTTGAGTAAGTTTTGATTTTTGTATAATAAAATCCCGACGCAGACTGTTACTGCGTCGGGACGAATCATATCGTTTCGTGTTGCCACCCGACTTCGCCGGACCTCGAGTCCGACCTTAATTCACGGATACCGTCATATCCTGACTCTGTTACGGGAGTTCCCGTCCGGCACTACTGACTGATGCGTTCGCACCGACCCTCGGCAGTCCATTCGCTCGGATTCCGCTTCTCCGTCACACCGTACCGGATATCTCTCTGCGCTTCCCTCGAGTTACTACTCTGCGTCAACGGTTTATGGTTGTTGGTGCAATGATAGCACCGCAAAGTTTATTTTGTCAACGGTTTTTTTCTCATTTACGATAAAAATTTTCGAGCCCCGCGACGCCGTTTTATTGCGCGCGTAAGGCATCTATCGGGTTCAACTTGCTCGCTTTCCGAGCGGGTAAGATCCCGAAGATGAGCCCAACCGCCGCCGAAAAGCCCACCGCGAGTAATACGGTAGTCATCTGGAACGTAAACTTATACCCGATGAGCAGTGAGGCGACGTAAGCGATCGCGATGCCCAAAGCCACGCCGAGTATCCCGCCCAGAATACTGATGATGACGGCTTCGACGAGGAATTGGATCATTATCACCGAAGGTTTGGCGCCGAGCGCTTTCCTCAAGCCTATCTCCGTGGTGCGCTCCGAGACCGAGACGAGCATCATGTTCATGATGCCGATACCGCCTACCAGAAGAGCTATCGCGGCGATACCCGCGAGCATACCGAGTATAAGGTCGGTGATCGTGACGACTATATCCATTACTTCCTGTTGATTGGTCACCGAGTAGCCTTGAGTGGAGCCGACGATGTCGGCGCAAAGATCGCTCATCTGCGAAACGGTGATATTCATCGATTCGGTGTCCGAAACTATCGCGTCGAACGTGGTTATGAGTCCCATCTGCAGATCGGTCATCGCGACGGTATAGGGAACTATCACCGAATAATTGCCTCTCGTTTCCAGACCGACGAGGTTATCGAGTATCCCCACTATCACGAAATCCATATTCTGTATCCTGATGGTTTCGCCTATGGGATTATAATTGCCGTAAAGGCTTTTCCAGACCGACTCTCCGAGAACGCACACGTGCGTAGAAAAAGCCACGTCGTCGTCGTTGATCGCCCTTCCCGCTTTCATATTGCCGCCCGCGAACAGCGAAAAGTAATAATTATTCACACCCATAACGCTCGCGGAAGAAGTGTAGACGTAATTGTAAAGGCTGTTTGTTTCGCCGGGAACGAGCGTGACCGGCTTGTAGGAACGCAGAGAGGGCGAAATGCCTTCGACGTTGTCGAGCGCCGTGAATTCTTTGAGATTGCTGTCGGTGAAGCCCGGTATGGCTTTCGTATCCGTTATCGACACGGTGACTCTGTTGCCGCCGAGCCCGGAAAGCTGTTCTATGACGGAACTCGTCACGCCCTGTCCTATCGTGATGAGCGCGATTATGCTGGCGATACCTATTATGATCCCGAGAGTCGTGAGGAAGGTACGCATTTTGTTCATCCTGAGATTCTGGAAACTCATTCTGATAATGTCTTTAATCATCCGAGAGCCTCCTTCTTCTCTTTTCGCGCAAGGTAGGTTTATCCTCCCATCTGACGCCTTCCTCGTCGTAAATCTCCGCGTATTCCTCCGCGGAATACATCCTGCCGTCAAGTATGTGCACGATGCGTTTCGCCTGTCTGGCGAGCTTTGAGTCGTGCGTAATCATGATTATGGTCTTGCCCTCTTTGTTGAGCTGCTTGAAAAGCTCCATTATCTGCATGCCGGTCGCCTGATCGAGCGCGCCGGTAGGTTCGTCCGCAAGCAATATCGCGGGATCGGTCACCATGGCCCTCGCTATCGCCACGCGCTGTTGCTGTCCTCCCGAAAGCTGCTTCGGGCGGTTGGTTATCTTGTCGCCCAGACCGACTTTGTTGAGCAACACCATCGCGCGCGCCTTACGTTCTCTGCTCGAAACGCGAGCGTAGATGAGCGGAAGCACCACGTTGTCGATGACGGTCATCCTCGGCAAAAGCTGGAATTGCTGGAATACGAAGCCTATGTCCTTGTTCCTTACCCTCGACAGCTCCTTTTCCTTCATTTTGCCTATGTCCTTCCCGTTGAGGATATACGTTCCGCTGGTAGCAACGTCCAGACAACCGATGATATTCATGAGCGTGGACTTACCCGAGCCCGACGGCCCGAGTATCGACACGAATTCTCCTTCGCGCACCTCGAAATCCACGTCGTGGAGAACGTGCAACGAGTTTTCGCCCATCTCGTAAATTTTGTTGATGCCCTTCATCGAGAGCAGTACGGTACCTCTTGCCATTTATCCCAAAAGCGAACTGATAAGACCGGAGTCTGCCTTATAAACCACCTTATCGCCCTCGTTGAGCGAATAGCCTTCGCCGACTTCCACAGCCGCTTCAGAACCGGTCGAAAGCAGTATCTTTATGTAAACGCGCGTCTCCTTGTTGCCGTCTTTGACGATAACGTAAGGCTGTTTGCTCCCGTCGTAGAAAATACACTTGGTGGGAACGATGAGCTTATTATAGACGACCGTTTTCTGAACTCTTACCGAAACGGAATAATTTACGAGCACTTCCTCCCGCAACACCGAGTCGGCAAGATCGACGTCGAGCGCTTCCACCGCTTCCGGCGTGAGCTCCGGATCGTAATACGTGTAGTCGCCGCAAATCACGCTCGTGGCGTCGGGATCCGCCTGCAGCGCGCTCCTCGCAACTTTGAGCGAACGGTTCTCCTCGACGGTCAGGTCGAGTTCGGTCTCCGAAGCGAAAATTATTTTCGCTTGCACCGAATAATAGGATATGCCGCCGCTGTAGCTACCTTTGACGACGCTCAATATCTCCGCCACCACTTTCCTGCCGTCGAGCGCGTTGATCGAAACCGCGGCGTATACGCCGTGCTTCTTACCGTCTTCGAGCGAAAGCTTTTCCGCTTCGCGCAGCTTTGCGTCAATGCTCGCGACGTCGTATTCGGTGACGGTGAAGGTGGTATACAACTGACTTACTGCGAAATTGAACACTCTCTTGTCGAGGCTCACGACGTCGCCTTCTTTAAGCGAAAAATTGGTTATCGTGTATTCGAAAGAGTCGGTTTCCTCCGGGGAAGCGTTTACTTCGATAAGTTCTTTAAGATAAGCGGTGGTCACGACAACGGTTTTCGAAATATCGAATTTCAGATATTTAACGGGAATATCTCCGGGATTGTCGGCGCCCGAACCGAGTATCACGAGGAAAAAGAAATCGTACAACGCTATATCCGAAGTTATTTCTCCTGAAGCTTTGGCGGCTTCGTAATCCTCGACGAGTTTTTCGGTATTCAAGGTCATCGGGGAAGCGGTGAAAATTATTTCCGATTCGTCGGAAGTATGGAAATAATTTCGGGTGCCGCGCATCGCGGGATTGGCGTAAACGACGTAATACATGAGCGGCGTTTCGTTCCTCACGGCGTCGAATATGTAACTAGACCAGCTGAAATTGCTGTCGTAATCTTCGAGCACTTCCATATCGGTGACGCCCTGCGCGCAGGCGTACAGAGGCACCGCTCCGCTTATCCCCGTTTCGACGATCGTGCCCGAAGAATTGACGTTATTCGAAAGCGAACCGCGCGCCACCGAAGCTTCCGCCGTCTTTTCTTTCTTGCTCATTTCACTCAACACGACGCTCACCGTGACGATAGCGGCTACCAGTATCGCGCATATAACGACGATGATAATGTTCTGTTTGGTCCAGAATTTCTTTTTCATTTCGACCTCGGAAGGGAAAAACTACCCTGTGCTTACGTTCTGTGCGTTGAATAATATTTTATCATAAAACTTCGCGCCGTAGAAACCGCGCGCGGAAATTTCACCTATATTTAACGGTCGGCGCTTTCGGGCGAACGCGATACGAAATATTCGTCGTCGAGGAGGGCGTACCCGGTAAGATGACCGTCCTTGATCATTCCGCCTATCGTGCGCAGAAAGTCGGCGCGCTTGGTCTTTTTCATCGCGCTCATCAGCTCCGTGATCGTCTTACACTTGCCGGAAGACACGAGTGCGCTCACCTTCTTGCTTTCGAAAACGTGCTTGACGAGCGCCGCCGCGGCAAGCAGGGAAAGCACGGCAAGGATTATGCCCGCGTACTTGTAAGTCGCGACAAAGTATGCCAAAAGCGCTCCTGCGGCGCACAAAACCACCAATAACGCAATATAGATTAATTCTTTGGTATAGTTCTTGGGAGAATTGTTGGCGGGTATGGAAACGATGCCCTCGCCTTTCACGGAAGATTTCTTTACGGTATCGGGCTTGATCTCCGACGAGACTTCGACAGCATTATGCGCGTTCTCCTCCGCAGCGGCGCGAGCGCCGTTCCCGTCGCCTTCGTCCGCCGTAACAGAGTACGACGCGACCTTTACTTCTTCCTCCGCGGTCACGGTAAATTTGCTTTTTCCGTTATTCTCCTCAACGCTCATATCCGTTCTCCTTTTTGAGTTTATCCGCAAACCCCTTCAGATATCTTCTGATCACCGCCATCGCCGCGTCGTATTTTTCCTGACTGCGCGCGAGGAAGGGATCCGGCACCGCCTTATAGCTCTCGCCCGCCGCCTCGGAGAGATTGACGTACTTCGCCTTGTCCGCTTTCGGTATCAGTAATCTGTGCCAGGCGGTCATGCCGATTATCACGTCCGCTCCGTGCGTGAGTTCGGGATAATCGCGTATATGCCTCGGACGGTGCGCGTCGAGCTCCTCGGGCGCGAACCCCTCGGCGAGCAGGCTCGCGCGCGCTTTGGAATGTAACTTTTTAGAATGGTTGAGTACCGCCGCGGACTCCACTCTGCCCACGACAGCCGCGAGCGCTGCGTCTTCTTTCACCATTCTTTTGAAAATATACTCGCAGTACGGACTGCGACATACGTTACTGCTGCATACGAACAATACGTTAATCATCTTTTTTCTCCTCTTGCTGAGCCGAAACCGCCCTCTCGAGATGTTCGAGATAGGCATCGCGCACGCTTTCTGGCGCGCTCACCGTTATCTTGCCGGGGAAAGTCGCGAGCCAGCCGAAAAAGGTGGGACTCACCTGCACTTTAACTTTTACGCGGCAGGTATTCTCGTCGAGCTTGAGCATGTTGACGCGCTCGCCGAACTTATCGACGATGACGTCGGTCACGGATTTGTCCGCGACGAGCGAAACTTCCTCGGTCTTCCCCGCAAACATCGAGAAGGCGCGCTTCCTGTACGAAGCTACGTCGTCCGGATCGAGCCAGTCGGCGCGGGTAACCGATTCCCCTTCCGCCTCCACCTTGTCCATTCTGTCCACGCGGTAAACGGCTACGTTCTCGTATTTGTCGCCGTAAGCCATAAGATAATAGTTGTCGTTGCTGAATACGAGCGCTATCGGGTTGACAAGGTATCTTTCGCCGCCTTTGCGGTAAACCCTCTGCCCTTCGAAATCGAAATCGAAATAGCCGAAAGAGCACTTCCTTCCGGTAAGTATGCAGGTGTCTATCGTGTCGACGGAATAGAATACGTTTTCGTTGGTATGTTTCACGGTATCGAAACAAACGATGTTTTCCTTGAGAAGCTCGGCGCGGTGCGCTCCCGCGAGCGAAGCGATCTTATCGACCAAAACGTCTGTCTTTTTCTCGGTGACGAACGGCGCCGCCTGAACGGCGTCGAGCAGTATTTTCAGTTCCGCCGTGTCGAAAGCGCGGTCTACGACGTAATACATGTTCGCTTTCTCGCGCACGGTAAGCACTTCGTAGCCGAATTCGTTGAGTACGCGGATATCCTCGTAAAGCGATTTACGCTCGGCGGGTATGCCCATATCGGCGAGCTTTGCGATAAGCTCTGCCGTGGACATCGGATGTTCCTCGTCGGTCTCCCTGCGAAGGATATCGTATAACGCCATTATTTTTATCTTCTGATTGTTTTTCTTCGACATCGCAGTATTGAATAATTTATTTGCAGGTAATTCTATCCGTTAGATAATCTATCGCCTCGAGATAGCCGTCGAAGCCTTTACCCGCTATAAACTTTTCCGCATAAAGGCTGATATAACTGAAATCGCGGAATTTTTCGCGCGAATGAATGTCGGTAAGATGCACTTCCACCGTGGGAAGCCCTACCGCCTTGAGAGCGTCCAATATAACCACGCTCGTGTGCGTATAGCCGCCCGCATTGATCACTATGCCGTCGAAAATGCCGTAGGCTTTCTGTATGAAACCCACTATCTCGCCTTCCGAATTGCTTTGCGTAACGGTCACGCTCACGCCGCGTCGCGCGGCGTGCGTTTCTATCGCCTCCACGAGCGCCTTATAATCGCGCCTGCCGTAAAGCTCCGGTTCGCGTATTCCGAGCATATTGAGATTTGCGCCGTTGATAACGAGAATTTTCACGCTCACGAAAGAAATTCCTCCAATTCGGTCATCGGTATTTTTTCGGTGCGGCAACCGCCTATTTTTCCTATCACCACGAGATTGATAAAGTCTCCGGCGGTCTTTTTGTCCACGGCAGCCGCGGCGCAAAGCTCTTTCGCGCCGTAAGAAGAGTATTCTTCGACGGAATACCTCTTCAATAATGCGGCGACCGCTTCGTAATCGCTGGAAGAAAGCCCGAAATACTTTCTGCTTGCGCGGGCTATATACGCGATCCCGGTAGCCACCGCGGCGCCGTGTCCCACGGTGTAGCCGGACAATTTCTCGACGGCGTGCGCCACGGTGTGACCGAGGTTGAGAAGCCTTCTCACGCCGCCCTCTTTCTCGTCCGCCTCCACGACGCGCCGCTTGATGTCGACGGCAAGAGTCACCACTCTTTCTTCGCGCCCCTCGAAGCCTTCCGACATGAGCGAATACATTTCCCCGCCGTCGAGCACGGCGTATTTGATAAGCTCGCCTATGCCGTTGAAAAGTTCGCTCTCCGGTAACGTGGCGAGCGCGTCCGTGTCCGCTATGACTATGCGGGGTTGCCAGAACGTGCCGGCAAGATTTTTACCCGCCTCGAGGTCTATGCCCGTCTTGCCGCCGACGCTGCTGTCCACCTGCGCGAGAAGACTGGTCGGTATCTGCGCGTAAGCTATCCCGCGAAGATAGGTGCTTGCCACGAATCCCGCGAGATCTCCGGTCACGCCGCCGCCCAGAGCCGCCACGGCGTCCGTTCTGTCGAAGCCGTGTTCCGCCAAGAAGTCGAGCCCTTTGAGATAATACTCGGCGCGCTTACTGCTTTCGCCGTGCGGGAACACGAAAGGATAAACCTTTTTACCCGCGCCGCGAAGCGAAGCGGCGACAACCTCGCCGTACAGCCCGTAAACGGTATCGTCGCTGAAAAGCGCGATCTTTTCGGAAGATATCGCCTTCGCTATCAGTTCGCCCGAACGCGCGAGCAAGCCCGCGCCTATAAGGACTTCGTATGGGGTCTCGGTATTTACGACAACTTTCTGCATAATTCCTCGTTTGATTTATTATCCACTTTTACGCGCGCGTTGTCAAGAATTACGGCGTGCGAATTTATACGTGCGCGCGGTTTGCGCGCAAAAGAAGAGCCGCGCTCGCGCGCGGCTCCCCGTTAGTCGGTCGTACGGCTACCGACTTATTTTTTGAAATATCTGTTGTACAGACCGAGGAAAGCTTTGCCGTGACGCGCTTCGTCGCGAGCCATCTCGTGTACGGTGTCGTGAATGGCGTCGAGGTTCTGAGCCTTCGCGCGTTTGGCAAGGTCGGTCTTACCTGCGGTCGCGCCGTTCTCGGCTTCGATGCGCATCTCGAGATTCTTCTTGGTGCTGTCGGTCACGACTTCTCCGAGAAGCTCCGCGAATTTGGCGGCATGCTCCGCTTCTTCCCAAGCCGCCTTCTCGTAGTAAAGACCGACTTCGGGATAGCCTTCGCGATGAGCCACTCTCGCCATAGCAAGGTACATACCCACTTCGCTGCACTCGCCTTCGAAATTGGCTCTGAGATCCATGATGATGTCTTCGCTTACGCCTTTGGCGACGCCGACCACGTGCTCGGAAGCCCAGGTCATTTCGCCTTCCTGCTTAACGAATTTTTCTGCCGGAGCTTTGCAGATCGGGCAGAACTCAGGCGCGCTGTCGCCCTCGTGAACGTAACCGCATACTGTACATACGAATTTTGCCATATTTTTTGTTTCTCCTTTAGAGGTTATTTTTTCTTTTACATTCCCGGCTGCGCCGTCCGCTTTCACGAACACTTCCGCGCCGTGCTTGCATATCGGACAGACGTAATCCGCTTCGGGTTTTCCCTTCCTGACGTAACCACAAATCGTGCACACGTAATCGTCCGAGCCCGCCTGCGCCGCGGGACGAGGCTTGACGTTGGCGTGATAGTAAGCGTATGTGAGCGGCTCTCCGCCGAACACCTCCGAACCCGTCACGCCGCACAGAAACTGTATGTGCGTACCGAGATCGAGCGTTTCCTTAACTTCGATATTCAGGTATCCGACTATGCTTGCCGTGGGTACCAAAATCCCGTTTTCCGCGCGTTTGGCTTCCACTCCCTCGAACTTGTCGGAATCCCTTCCGGAGCGCATGCCGAAGCCTTTGATAAAGTCGAAAGTCGTCGCCGTGGACAACATCGCGACGCTCGCCTTACGGGTGCGCATAAGTATCTCGGCGGTATAATTCGCCTTGTTGACCGTCACGCTCACCTGCTCCGGTTGCGAAGTCTGCTGCAACAGCGTGTTGATCATACAACCGCTGTCTTTATCGCCCTCTCTGACGGACAGCACGTACAGCCCGTAGGTGATGTAATTCATGATATTCATACGGCTTTCTTCTCCTTTTCCCTGCACTTAGCGCATATCCCGGTGAACATTACTTCGGTGCTCTCCGCTTCGAATCCGGAGCCCGCTCTCAACTCCGCCGCGAGCGAATCTACAGAGTTCACTTCCGCGTCGGTCACTTCGCCGCACACCCTGCAACGAAAATGCGCGTGCGCCATCACGGTCTTATCGAATCTGCTTCCTCCGGAAGCAAGCGGTATTTCGCGTATCCTGCCGAGGGACACAAGCAATTTGAGATTGCGATAGACGGTGCCGAGAGAGATATTCGGCATGACGGCGCGCGCCCTCGAATAGACCGTTTCCGCGGCGGGATGGTCCGACGAATCGCACACCACTTTGTATATCAAATCTCTCTGAACCGTATTACGCATGTATTCCCTATTGCTATCAGTAACTATTACTATTAAACCACCGCGCCGGAATTTTGTCAACCGTTTCGAAGAAAAAAATATTCGCCTGAAAAAAATAATATCCGTTCTTCCCGTCGCGCGGCGCGAGCCGTGAGAAACGATCGTCATAACGGAAAAATTTTTGCGGGAAAATAATATTTATATGCTCGCGAAAGTGACATTTACGCAACGTCTGTTATATAATCTTAACGAACGCCGTAAGGAGGAATCCCATTATGAGTAACGCCGACATACGCGCCGAGTACGAAGCGATGCAACTTCAGTACTACACTCCGCGGGAAGAAGTCGCCAACGCGATCACTCACGGTATCGGCACGCCGATAGCGTTGGCTTTCATGATCTATTTCCTGATAGTCGCAACGACCTTTGCACAGGTGGCGACGGCGCTTTTCATGTGTCTTGCGGCGATGCTCGTATATACCACCTCCTGCGTTTACCACGCGCTGACCGTAAAATCTTATAAACGTATCGCACGCAAATTGGACCACGCCAACATCGGTCTGCTCGTAACGGCGTGCAGCGTGCCGTACATGCTCATGCTGAGCACGCATTTCTGGAATTACGTGAGCCTTGCGCTCTGTCTTGCGATATGCGCCCTCGACGCGACGCTTTGCTTTATCGATCTGATGAAATTCAAAAAGCTCGGCGTTGTGTTCAACGTCGTTATCGGAGCGCTCGGATTGTCCGCATTCTGCGTGAACGCAGATCTTATCCCCGCCGAAACCACTTGGATATACGCCGCGGCGCTCGCTTCCTGCGTGCTCGGTATCCTCCCCTATTGCCTGAAAAACCTGCGCTACGCGCACACGTTTTTCCATATCCTCACGCTGATAGGTCCCGTGCTTTTTATGACCGGAACGGTATATTTGTTCTGAATTCTGCGCGCGCAAGCGCGTAAGAGGTTTGCTTTTACAAAAAACGGCGTCCTACGGGACGCCGCTTTTGTTTTTGCGATACGAAGGTTATTTGAGAGCCGCGGCGATCTTCTTCGCGGCGGCTTTGCCTTCCTCGCTGAGCGGGAGGAAAGGCTTGCGGCAATCGCCCATGGGTATTCCGAGCTCGGTGAGTACGGCTTTCTCCATAGCGAATACGCCGTAAGGTATCATCGTCTCGATGATACGGTTGACTTTAGTCTGGATCTCCTGAGCGGTCTTCAGGTCGCCCGCTTTGAACGCTTTATAAATAGCGACGATCTCTTTGCCGAGGAAGTTGTAGGTGCTGCCTATGCCGCCGTCGGCGCCCATCGAAAGCCCCGCGATGAGCATCTCGTCGTAGCCGTTGAAAACGACGAGAGGCTTCTTGAGGTGTTTGAAGCGTTCGAGGTCGAAGAGGTTGACGGAAGTGTGCTTAACGCCCATGAGCTTGGGATTGTCGATAAGCTCGTCGACGAGTTCGAGCATTCCGCCGAAGCCGTTGGCGCCGGGGAAATTGTAGATGATCATCGGAAGGCTCGTGCTGTTGATGATGTCGGAATAATATCCTTTGACGGCTTCCTTGGAGAAAGCGTAATAATACGGTGCGACCGCGCTTATCGCGTCGTAGCCGAATTTCTCGGCGCATTTCGCCATTCTCACGGCGCTGTCCGTCGAAGCGGAACCGATGTGCGCTATGAGTTTAACTCTGCCTGCGGTCTTTTTCGCCACGAATTCGAGTATGGCTATACGCTCTTCTTCGCTCATGAGGATAGCCTCGCCCGAACTTCCCGCGACGTACATTCCGTCCAGTCCGGAAGCGATATTGCGCTCAACGAGCTTGCCTACTGCGTCGAAATTGACGGCGCCTTTTGCATCGAACGCGGTCAACAGTGCCGCGTACACACCGCTAAAATCTTTCATAGTAACTCCTTTTTAGAAATTTATTATTGCGTGAGTACGCCCGACGATCATCGCCTTATACGCGGTATATATCCTACCGGATTTAAGGTAATTACGTTGGTCGCATTCTTTGTAACCTATAGTTTCGCTGTAGAATTCTATCGACTCTATCTTACCGTCGCTTACGGTGTAGTCGACGCGGTCGATGACGAGTTGCTCTATACCTTCGGTAAAGGCGTATTCCTCGGAGCCCGCTTTCTTGAGCACGGTGCCGTCCGCCTTTACGAAAGTTCCGTCTTGTTGTACCACGGCGTAACTGCCGTCGTCAAGTAAAATACGGGTGATTTCGGCGCGTATTATGCTTTTTCCCGTGCGTTTAACGCCGGTGTATTCGACGTACGACGTATCCGTCGAAGCCACCGAAAACGCAAATACGTCCTCAAGCCAGCTCAGGTCTCCGTACGGCTCCGTGGATTCCGTGCTGCCCTCGACGGCTTCTCCGCTCACGGGATCTTTTTCCTGCGGTTTTTTCAAGTTGGCGCTACCGCCGTAACCGCCCGAATACACCAAATCGTAGGAATATGTGTACGTCACCCATTCGGTGCTGTCCTCATCCTCCCAGTTGGTGCGGTTTATGCCCATCTCGCGGTTGACGACGGGATCGTCGCTGAAGCAGTAAGGCGTCTTTTTTGCTTCGTCCGCTTCCTTGGTATATTTTTCGAGCTGTTTGCCGGGATAAAGTACGAGCGTGCTGACTTCGACGTCGAATTTTACGTTGAAGCCTGCGGCTTTGGTCGCCGCTACGGCGTCCGATATGATACCCGCCTCCTGCCCCGCTTTCACGTTACAGCCCGCAAGCACGCCCGCTACGGTCAACGCTACCAGAATTATCGCCACGAGTTTGAAACGCTTATTCATCGTCGCCACCTCCGGAAACGGTACTCGCCGCTCTGGCTATCGCCTCTGTCTCCTCAGAAACGCCCTCGGGGACTCTGTTTTCCACGGCTATTTCGTCGAGAAGCACCTCCGCTCCGTACGCGGCGCCGACCGCGACGGGGGGCTCGAGCGATTCGCCCTCGGCGCGCTCTGCGGCAAGCTTCTCCGCCTCGTGCCTTCCGGCAAGCTCAGCCTGTATTTTATGTATCCTTTCGCCCGTAAGATTATAGAAGATCATAGGCAATATGCTCACGAGGTTGAGCACGGCGGGGATTATCGTATAAATAGCGAATAACCCCTGTTTCGTATATTCGGACTGGACGGGCTCGTGCCCGTCTATGAAACCGAGAGGCTGACTGAAAAGGAAGTAAGAGAGCAGGAACGTAAGGAAATAGTCTTTCAATCCGCTCGAAATATTGCTTCTCAGCCCCATCAGAGCGTAGGTGATACCCTCCTGTCTCTGACCTGTCTTGTGCTCCCAATAGTCTATTGTATCCGCCGCCATCAGGTGCGGCACGACGTTCAATACGCCCACGGGAAGCATCGTGACGAACATAACTCCCGCTACGATATACCACGGAGTATTCATGCCCATCGCAAACACGATGGCGAGACATACGGAATGCCATATCGTGGCTATGATAAACAGCTGCTTGGCATTGAACATCCGCTTGAGCTTCGGCGCGAAAAGCATTCCGAGCATCGAGGCTATCGCGCCGGGAAGCGCGAACGCTATCTGTAACGAACCGTTATTGTATATGTAACAGACGACGTATATTATCGACGCCGAGACGAGGTTGCGGAAGAATGTCAGAAGATTGGCAAATATTAATATGAAGAAAGGTTTGTTCTTGAACAGATACGCGAAACCTTCTCTGAGTTTGGGAGTTTCGGAAGTGGGTTCTATACGTTCGCGCAGCGTAAGAGCGCTTATCACCATGAATATCGGCGCTATAACGCCTATGATGACCGCGGTACCCGTATAAGTAAGCTCGTAATTGCTGTCGGTGACGATGAGTCCCAAAGAAATGAGCACGAGCGCCGATTGCTCCCCTATCGAACCGAGTATACGACTTATCGAGATCATTTTGGTACGTTCGTCCACGTTGGGCGAGACGACGGTGGGAAGCCCGCCGAGCGGGACCGCGACTACGGTGCCCACAGTGGTTATCAATATATACGTGATATACATGTAAGCTATCTTACCGCCCTCGCTCATACCTCTCCAGTTGATGAACAAGAGTATCGTGAGCAAGGCGTAAGGAATGCTTCCCCAGAGGAGATACGGGCGCATCTTACCCATTTTGGTACGCGTCTTATCCACTATCGCGCCCATTATCGGATCGTTTACGCCGTCCCATATTTTAGCGATGAGGAACATCGTTCCGACAGCTCCGAGCGGTATATTCATTATGGCGGTATAGAAAAATAACAGGTATCCCTGAAGCATACCCGTTATAGCGCTTGACGCAAACATCGTGAGCGAAAACCAAATATAATCCTTTTTGCCCAGATATTTTTTATTGAGCAAGTCGTCGAAGTGCCTGGTTTCGGCAAGTCCCGCTTGCCCCATATTATTACTCATAATCAGCCGTTCTCCACTTAAGATTTAATTACGGATTGTAATTACTATAACATGTTTACGGGTTGAGGTCAATAAAATACCCCGATATCTCTCCGCATATTTTAACTTTCGACGGTTTTAATTGCCTCCCTGAGCGCCGCGCGCACGGCTTTTCCCCAAATTTCCGGCTCCTCTTTTATCGGAGAATGAGCGGAATTCTCGAGCCATATCCACTTCTTGAACGGCGCGTCGAGAGCGTCGAACCATTCTCTCGCTATCGACGAAGGCGTGTTGTAGTCGTGCCTGCCCTGAGTGATTATCAACGGTACTTCGAGGCTACGCACGCTTCTGTCGAATTCGAGCGCTACCACCTCGCTCCACAACACGTCGGTAAGATACATCGCCCCCCTCGCGTAATCGGCTATTTCCTTCAGGGTATATTCATCCGATCTCAGTAACGGTATGAG
Source organism: uncultured Eubacteriales bacterium (assembly GCA_949292905.1). Taxonomy (GTDB): domain Bacteria; phylum Bacillota; class Clostridia; order Christensenellales; family DTU072; genus Stercoripulliclostridium_A. The sequence goes on along the minus strand of CASFAV010000006.1, from coordinate 86,132 downwards.
TAAGGACCTTATCATACCTTTATGTTCGCGATACTCCGATCCGCCGTATTTCGAAAGATAGTTGCGCTGCAGCATCATCGCTTTGTGCGAAGGATATACGCCGTCCTTGGGTTCGGCGTCTCTCAACGCTTTCACCGCCGCGGCGTCACCGCGCCTTTCCGCTTCTTCCGCGCAGAATCGGTATGAACGCCACTCGTTTTCCGTTCCGTTCACGAATTGTCCCTGCCCGATATACGCGGCGATATGCTCGGGATAACGACTGACGAGAGCCGTACCGATTATCGTGCCCCAGCTGTGTCCCGCAACGATTATTTTGTCGTATCCGAATTTTTTTACCAGAAATTCCACGAGCGCCCGTGCGTCCTCGACGTAAACGTCTACGGACAGTTTTTCGTCTTTAATGCTTTTGCGGTAGCTTTTCCCCGATCCGCGCTGATCCCAGCACACCATCGTGTACTCCTCGGCGAAAGCGGATTGGTATTTCAATACCCAGTGACGGTCGCAAACGCCCGGCCCGCCGTGTAGAAACAGGATGGGTCTCAATCCCTCTTTCGCGGCGCGTATGCGGATATTCTGCGCGTCGCCGTTCAATATCACGGTCATGCTCTTGTCTATAGCGTAATTCATTTTCTCATTTCCTCCGCAAGTTTGTCGAGTACGGCGTCGAGCCGAGGCATACGTTTCGGACGCGGGTTTCTGATGAGTCTGCCGCCCGCGACCACCGCTTTGAGCTCGCATAACGCCGCGGCGTTTTCCGCAGGGTTCGCGGAAGTGAATATGATATCGGCGCGCTTGCCCACGGTAAGCGACCCCGTTTCGTCGTAAATGCCGAGCACGCGCGCGTTGCCAGCCGTAGCCGTTACGAAAGCGCGCGCGGCGCCCTCGCCCGTCATCAAAGCGAACCATTCTATTTCGCGCCACATTCCGTATTGGGTGCTGAACGGACAGGAAGCGTCGGTACCCATACCGACTTCGACGCCGCCTTCGAAAGCCTGCAGGCACGCCGCAGTCATGTTTTCGGCGGCGATCTCGGAATTGTAAGCCGCCATGTCGCTCAAGCGCGTTATCTCCGCGGGAAGCTTCGCGCAAGGTATCGCCGGAGAATAGGTAGCCACCACCGCGCCGCCGCGCTCCTCGAGCATACGGAAAGCTTCCTCGCTCAGTCTGCCGCCATGCTCGATCGTGTCTACGCCCGCACGCGCCGACAGCTCCGCGCCGGGAGCGGATTCGGCGTGCGCCGCCACCCTGAGCCCTCTCTCGTGCGCCCTATCGCACACCGCTTTCACTTGTTCGTAGGTCATCCTGAGCTCGCCCGGTTCGCCCCGCTTTTTCGAATCGGTAACGCCGCCCGTGACGCACACCTTGATAAGGTCGACGCCATTGTCCGCACGGTCGTCCACAAGCGCTTTAAGCCCTTCCGGAGTATCCGCGGAATCGGCGAACGTTCCGTCGCCGTGACCTCCGGGAGCGGTTATAGCGGGTCCCGAAACCAGTATTCTGAGACCCCTGACTTTACTTTTTCCTTGTTTGATACGCTTCTTGAGCGCTACGTCCGAATACTTCAGATCGCCCACCGCGCGCAGTGCGGTAACACCGGATAAAAGCTCGTTGCGCGCCGAAGCTTCCACAAGCTTAGCGAGAACCGACTTACCCAAGCGCGTGGAAACGAGCTTGATTAGCAGACGTTGCGCGCTCCCGCCGCTCAACGCTTTCGACGGTCTTCCCGTACCGAAAAGATGAGCGTGCGCGTTCACGAGTCCCGGCGCCGCGTAAAGTCCCGTCATATCTTCTTTGCGATAGCCTTCCTCTGTTTCGCCGTGCGGCGTGATCTTTGCTATCCTGCCGTCCGCTACGTATATGTCTACGTTTCCGACGACGGCGCATCCGTTTTCGACGTCTATAAGATCACATCCGGTATAAACGGTTTTCATATATCCTCCGCGATATTTCAAGCCGACAGCTTTTCGAAGACGTACGCGGCGCGTGAGTCGGTTGCCGTAAGGTCAACCGTCGTCATGGTATAGGACGGCGATGTCTTGTTCGCTCCCACCGCGCCGTAGCCGCCGAGACTGCTCAGCTGATAGTAACGGTTATTATAATAATACGCCATATTGTTACTGTGCACGTGTCCTACCGAAATAAGCCCTATATTATCTATATCCGCGGTCAATTCGTCGAAAAGAGCGTTGCCCGGAATGTCGTCCACGGGGTATTCGTCGGAAAACGGAAAATTCCCGTATGGTTCGCCTTCGGTATAAGCCTTCTTGAATGCGGGCGTGGGCATATGAAAGAATATGCTTACGAGAGTACTTCTCTCCCTTATCCCCGCGATAAGGGCTTCTATCTGATCGCGTTTGATATAATCGTAGTTATCGTCTGCGTCGAGCGAAAGCGAATCCATTATCGCAATGCTGTGTGCGGGACGCCCTTCGTAATTTATATCGATGAAGAACTGCATGGCGCCGTTGATACCTTCCGTATTCCCCGCAAGGAAATGCCCGTAACCGAGCCAATAAGCGATAATGTCCTCGTTTGAGCCTCCGCGCTGACCGTCGTTGTTGCCGGGCGCGAAGGTCCAGGGTTTGCCGTAACCGTCTATCAGATCTCCCACCGTTTTTGCCGCCGCCGGTTTGTCGAAGGAAAGTTTCGCGTTGTAGCCTTCGAAAATATCCCCGTCGAGTATTATCATATCGAATTGCGTTCCGTCGAGAACTGTCTTGAGTTCCGCGAGCGTTTTCTTGTCTTTCCTCGTCGAGCCGCTTATCAAATGAGTGTCGTTTATTTTAAGTATGCGGAAGGAGTCGGAATCCGCTTCCAGAGTAACTTCTCCTCTCGCGTACACCTCGGCATAAGAATGTTCGAGAGTAAATTCCTTGTCTTTACAGGCGACGAGTGCAAAAGAGCACGCCGTCAACGTCGCCGCGAGGAGCAATATCGATATGTATTTAACAAGCTTTTTCATAAGTATATCGTTCGTTTAACGGTAACGGACTTCGGCGATCACGGCGAAATGGTCGGAAGCGTATCTGCCGTCAAAGAGCTCGTTCCTCACTCTGTAGGTATCGACGTCGAAACCGCCGTTATGCATTATGTAATCTATGACGTCCGCTTCGTCGCCGCCGTAACTGTTAAACGTCACGGAATGCATGGAATGCGCGGCGGCGTATTTGGAATCGACGAGTCTCGCCGCGATATAATCGTACAATTCGGTGTGCTCGACTATATTGTAGTCTCCCAGCATGACTGCGGGTATACCGTCCTGTGCCATTCTTGCCAGCACCATTGCGGAACCGTTCTTCATCGCTTCGATACCTACGTGATCGAAATGAACGGAATATACGGCGACTTCCCTTCCGGTACGGTTGTCCTTCAGGCGCGCATAAGTGCATATCCTTTCCAAAGCGGCGTCCCAGCCTACGGATTCTTTCTCCGGCGTTTCGCTCAACCAGAAGCTGTCGCTTTCTATAAGGGTGAAGCGCTCTTTGTTATAGAATATCGGCACCGCCTCTTTCGTGAGATAATTGTCGCTTCTGTATCTGTATACATACCCGTAACTGTCTTTGAGGTTCTTCTCAATGAACCCCATCTGCAACGCTTTCACTTCCTGAAGGCAAAGGATATCGGGCGCTTCCTCTTTGATCTGTTGCATAACGTAAGCTCTGCGTTGCGACCAGTTTCTTTCGGGTTTCGATTCGCCGTGAACATTTCTGATGTTATAACTCATTATTTTGAGTCCGTCGCCCTCGGCAAAAGCGATCCCTTCGAGATATTTTTCGTTATCGGTAACGCCGTACGCGGCTATCATGAGACCGCCCAATATAACGATCGTGGCGAATACCGCGCAAACCGAAGCTATTACGATAATTTTGACCATTTTCTTCATCGCTCCGCACCTCTTATTCACATATTGTATCAAAAATCTTACCCGAATTACAATATCCGACGGAAAATTTATAGGAATAAACTTAGCATTCGGGTTCTGTAGCCGCTCCGGCTCTTTTTTGCACTACGTAGCTTCGCATACTAACCGTTACGCAAAACGCGGAGCTTTACGCCCCGCGTTCGGTTTACTGTCGTGCTGGCTATAAGCTTATGCCGCTACCTTACGCCAGTAATAACTGTGGTATGTCGACCTGATGAGATATTCAGCCGCAGTGGAAGCGTCCGCAAGATCGGTGCTCGCGAGCGAAGTATAATTACTGAAAGAGCTAAACAACGACACCTGCCAGCCCTCGGTATCCTCGAATATGGCTGAAGTAACCGTGCACCCCCAAAAGGCATAACTTCCTATGCTCGTGACCGAGTGCCCTATCGCCACCGAGGTAAGTCCCGTGCAATTCCGGAAGGCATATCTTCCTATGCTTGTGACCGAGTTCCCTATAGTCACCGAGGTAAGCATCGAGCAATTACGGAACGCTCCGTACAGGATATTCCCGCCCGTTACAGTGACGCTTCGTAGGCTCGCGGGTATATAATATGTGGTCGACGTCGTGTATGAAGTACTGCTACCGTAATAATACTGCTCGACTTCCGTTCCGCCGGCATATGAATCGGTACCGAATATATAACCGAAGGGATGCGGTTCTTCCCGTTTTTGCAACGGTTTTTACTTATTTTTACCGATATTATGTCGCGGACGAAGGGGTTTGCCAAGCGTAATAGCCGAATTCCGAAAATGAAGAAGGAGCGCAAAATGCGCCGAAACTCCGATACGTTAGTTATATCGGTATTTGATTTATAGCTGTTATTTTTTACGAAGGGTGCATAAGGTTGCGCCCGCCTGACGGACCGGTACAACTTTCACGCTCGTCAGGTTTGCGCCTTACCTGCGCAAACTTGCGCACCCTCTTTCGTATACGAAACGGGTTAAGCTATCCCGTTCGTCCGACGCACAAAAAAAGGACAGCGAAAATGCTGCCCTTTTTTTGTGGTCGAGGTGACGGCATCACTCGGGCGCAAAATGCGCCGAAACTCAGATACGTTAGTTATATCGGCATTTGATTTATAGCCGTTATTTTTTACGCAGGGTGTATAAGATTGCACCCGCCTGACGGACAGGTACAACTTTCACGCTCGTCAGGTTTGCGCCTTACCTGCGCAAACTTGCGCACCCTTTGCGCTGAAGCGCACGGGTATGCTATCGCGTCCCCGACCACGCAAAAAGGCAACCGTGACGGCTGCCTTTTGCGTGGTCGAGGTGACGGGATTCGAACCCACGACCTCTTGGTCCCGAACCAAGCGCGCTACCAAACTGCGCTACACCTCGTTTTCCTTCCCGAATAATCTACCACATCGGGAAGGATATTGTCAATCGTTAAAAGTTATTTGTATCGAGATATGAATGCGTTCACGGCTTCGGCGCATTTCGCAGCGTCTCTGTAATACGATTGAGCGTGTCCCGCGCCTTCGATAAGTACGAGTTCTTTGGGCGCCGTGCAGGCTTCGTAACACTCGTTGCCCATGAACGTCGGCACAAATTCGTCTTCCGTTCCGTGTATGAACAGTATCGGCACCTTTGAATGCTTGACCGCTTCGCGCGAGTCCGCTTCGCTCATACCGTAGCCCGCTATTTTGCGCATGTAAAATTCGATAAATTTTATCGTCAGCTTGGGAACGAATCCGAACATTTTTTTTGCAAGATACTCTACTTCGGCTCTGACCGTGGTGTATCCGCAATCCTCGATTATGCCTTTGACGTCCGGCGTCAGCGCGAGGCAGGAGCATTGCATTGCCGTGGCTCCGCCCATGGATACCCCGGATATGAAGATCTTACCGCCGGGCACGAGTTTAGCCGCGGCTTCCACCCACTTAAGCACGTCGTGACGGTCCAGCACGCCGAAACCGATATATTTTCCGTCGCTCTTACCGTGGTGCCTGTGATTGGCAAGCAGTACGTTGTATCCGCTATGGAGATAACTCAATCCGCGCGTCGAATAATCGCCGTAAGCGTTGCTGTTATAGCCGTGTAAGCACACTATCGTTATATCGCTCGGCTCCGCCGCGCGATAGAATTCGCCGCGCAAGGTAAGTCCGTCGCGCGTAACGACTTCCACTGGTTCGCGTTCGAGCTTTTGCATTATAACGGCGTCTTCCCGCGTTTTCTTGACGAAGCCGACGAAATCGTCGCCCATCAATGGGTTGGGCTTGTCCGCGCTTACGAGAGGCGGTCTCACTATTATCAAGTAGAAGCCGATGTAGCAACCGAGAGCGTAGAGCCCCGCGACCGCCACGACGGCAGCAACGCAAATTACCGAGATCGCCCAAGGCGCCAGCGCCGCACACAACATACGCCACCTCCGTGTCCGCCGTTAAACGGAAATACTCTTATATTATATACCGATCGGCAAATACGGTCAAGAAAAAAAGGAAGCGCTTATCTCGACAAACCTGTTGCAATTTACTTAACGATATGCTAATATAATCATTGCATTCGTGCCGAAGTGGTGGAATGGCAGACGCGGCGGACTCAAAATCCGCTGAGGGATGACCTCGTGCGGGTTCAAGTCCCGCCTTCGGCACCAATTAAAAACAGCTCCGTGTTCGCGGAGCTGTTTTTAATTGGCACCGAAGATCGGGGCAGTGTACCTGTTTGCGCCGTACACTGAGTGTACAAGCAAAAAGGGTGCACTATTTTGCCGCCCTGCGGCAAAACTGACGAGGGCAACGTAAAGCTCCGTATTACCTCTGCGCTACGAGGCGCCCTGTCACGCCCCTTCTCTCCTCTCCGTAACTTCGAGTGCCCCCGCCTTCGGCAAACCGATTTATTTTACATACACGACGCATTTCTATCCCGTCTTCTCGGAGCTGTTTTTACTTTGTGACCGCAAGCGGGGGCAGTGCTCCCGTTTGCGCCTTTATAATGCAAAAAGCATTTACTCTTCCTATACTTTACTGCTTTTACATGCGCTCGGCTTTGGGTTTTTCACGGGCTTCGCGTTTACCGTGAGCTCGTAACTCACGTCGATGAGCGCCTTTATCTGTTCCGCCGGCACGGAACCGTCGAGCACCACTGTTATCCATTTTTCCTTGTTCATGTGGTACGCGGGAAGTATCCCCTTCCCGTCGCGTATCATCAACGCGAGCTCCGGCTCGCATTTCAGATTGAGCGCGTCCGCCGCCCCTTCGCCCGCCGTCTTCAGACGGGCCCTGTCTACCCCGAACATGATTAGCGCAAACCACTTGCGGTTACTCTTATGACGGAATACGGTGCTGTCGTCATCCGCCCACGGCAGGTCGCCTTCCACTCCGTATGTGTCGTATATGTGCTTTCTGACTTCCTCTGCGTTCATATCTTCACGTATCCGTAGAGACTTACGGGATATTTACTTACGTTTCTTCTCCTCTCTGCGCTTGTCGTTGATAACGTCGAGCGCCGCTTCGTCGATAACGCTTATGCCTTCGCTCTTCGCTATCTCCACCATCTGCGTCAACGCCGCTTTCAGGAACACGCGCGGTATCTTCGTAAGCTTGGCGCAAGCACCGTCGGTGAATTTCACCGCAGGATCTATCCTCGAAGCCGCGTATATCACCGATTGGACGTCGCCCTCTTTCGCCTGTATCTTCTCCGGTATCGGACGACGGAATTTCGTGTACCAGAAATTGGTGCTGTCGCGGTAACCGTAATCCACGGGTACCGCAGGGAACGCACCCGCCTTAACGCCGTCTACTATCGCGTTGCGGTATTTCTCCTTCATAAGGATCTTGTCGATCTTCAATATGAAATGCGCCCCGAATTTACTGGTTATACCGTTGAAATTGCGGTACGGCGGCTCGTAACCTTCGAGATTGCCCGCCTTGTCCTCGAAAGCCCGTTCGAGCGAATCGTCCCACGTGCATTCGAATACCTGGAACGCTTCTTCGACGATCTCCGGACGTCTGCCTTCCGCTTCTCCTTTACGGAGAGTGAAGATGCAGTTTTTCATTTTCTGTTCGGTAGTTTCTCCGGGAAAACCGAGTCGCACCGCTTCGCGGAAATACTTGCGTTTATCGGGTATGAAGTTCAAGGAAACCGTCTTGTTCCTCAGAATATTCTGCGCGGTATTGGAGCTGTTGCGGCATTCGAGAAGCATCGCGTAATAATCTTTGCCGGCGATATAATAAGGGAAACACAGCGAATACGAGCCGAGGTTGGTCATACCGCTTTCGGAAATCGTGCCGACGAGGATCGTAGGCATCGGGAAAAACGCCGAAGTCTGATAAAAATTATCCACTATGCGCAGATCTTTTAATTCGTCCATAGAAAAAACCTCCCGTAAACGTCTATTCGGGAGCGCGCGGAAATATTCGCGGCCGCGCGAACGGCACGCGCCCCACGTCTATAATCTAAAGCCGAAGGGACAAAATGTCAAGTCCGTATTACGGGCGTTATACGGAAAACACCCGCCGAATAATGCTTTTCACTGCGTCCTCCGGCGCTGAGTCGTTACTTACCGAAAGATCCGCGAACTCTCTGTAAACGGGCATGCGCTTATTATAAAGCGCCTCTATGCCTTCGCGCCTGCTGACGGGTCTGCCGTCCGCAACGAGCGCGGCGTTGTCGCGCTCGATAAGCACGACTATGCCGTTGCGCTTGAGCCGCATACGGTTGATCTCGTTCATCACCGCGCCGCCGCCGGTAGCGATGACCGCGCCGTTGAGAGCTGAAAGAGAGGCTATCGCTTCCACCTCTTTCTTACGGAAATATTCCTCGCCAAAGCGCTCGAACATCTCAGGTATACCCATGCCCGCCGCCTTCTCTATCTCCTCGTCGGCGTCGTAGAATTCCCTGCCCAAAGCTTCCGCAAGGAGCCTGCCTATAGTAGTTTTCCCCGACGAAGGCATGCCGCACAGAATAATGTTCGACTTTTTGAGTTCAATCTGTTTTATAAGATTTTCGGTTACCGATATATCTGTTTCGGTATCCCTGTATATGTTATATGCCAATCTTCCCTGCTCCACGAGCATGGGCAGTCCGCCGCTTGCGGCGATACCCGCAGCTCTCGCTCCGGACACCAGCGCCGTCCTCAACGGATTATATATCGCGTCGAAAACTCCTTCGAGCGCGGGGAATTTCGTCACGTCTATCGGAGTCGATTCCGCTTCGGGGAACATCCCCACGGGAGTCGTGTTCAAGATAACTTCTATGTCCTTACGATCGTATACGGAGATATAATCTACGGGACCGCGGCGCGAAACCTTCACTATCTCTCGCGCCCCGCCGGTACGGAGAAGATACTCCGCCGTCATCGCGGTGCCGCCGCTTCCGAGCACGGCGACTGCTTTGCCTTGCACTTCGATGCCCGCCGCCTTCAATGCGTATCTCATTCCGCCTATGTCGGTATTGTAGCCGTACAGCTTCCCGTTGCGGTTCACCACCGTATTGACCGCCCCTATCGCGCGCGCTTCTTCGGATATTTCGTCCAGCATTTTCATGACCGCTTTCTTATACGGTATAGTCACGTTGAAACCGGAATATTCGCGGCGCTTAACGAATTCTGCGAGCTCATTTTCGTCCGCGAATTCTTTGACGCGGTAATCGAGTCCCAGCGGCACGTAGATATCGGGCGACCAGGTATGCTTAAGGCTTTTGCCTACGACGTAATAGGTACCGAGCAATCCGCGCTGATATTCCTTGCTCGAACGGAATATTTCGAGATAAAGTTGCTCCGCATAGCCTTTGAGCCCCTCGTCGAAACGGGGAAGCAGCCTTGAGAGAATGGCTTTCTCCCTGTCGCCGTGTAAAGTGGGTGAGCCGCACGATTTTTTCCAAAGCCCTATTTCTCTTACGACCTCTAAACGCTCCTTGAAAAGCGCCGCGATACGATCGTCTATGACGTCGAGTTTATCCCTGTAATTTTTGATGTCCATATCCCTTCCTCACTTACCTTCGGCAAGCATTTTATCGAGCACCGCCAGCGCTACCGCGCTTTCCACCGCCGCGACCGCGCGCGGGACTATACAGGCGTCGTGGCGCCCTTTTATTCTCAATATGACGTTCTCTCTCGTCAGTACGTTTACGCTACGCTGTTCCTTCGCTATCGACGGCGTCGGTCTTACCGCCACGCGCAGCGTGAGCGGCATTCCGTTGGTGATACCGCCGTTGATACCGCCGCTTCTGTTGGTGAGCGTGACGACCTTGCCGTCCTTGTAGGCGAAAGGATCGTTGGCTTCGCTTCCGCGCATGCGCGAAAGAGAAAAACCGTCCCCGAATTCCACTCCCTTCACCGCGGGCACGCCGTACACGCTCGCCGCTATCGCGGACTCCATGCCGTCGGTCATATAGTCGCCTATCCCCGCGGGAAGACCGTAGACCGCGCATTCTACAGTACCGCCCACGCTGTCGCCCGCCGAAGCGGCGGCGATTATCTCCTCAAGCATTTCCTCACGCTTGTCGAGCGCGGGTAACGGAAAGCGTTGCGCGTCGGACACCTCTTCCCGCGCGGGAACGCCCTCTTTATAGCTTCTGCCTTCTACGTTGCCTATCGAAGAGACGTAAGCGCATACGTACACTCCTTTCTTCACGAGCATACCTTCCGCGATACCGCCCGCTATGCAAAGAGGCGCGGTCATCCTTCCCGAAAATCTGCCCCCTCCCGGCGCTACCTCGCGGGTGCCGTCCTTTACCATCGCCGCGTAGTCGGCGTGAGAGGGACGCGGAACGTTCCTGAATTCGCCGTAATCGGAACTTCTCGTATTCGTATTCGGTATTTCAGCGGTTATCGTGCCGCCGTTGGCGATACCGTTCTCCACGCCTCCCGAAAAAACGTATTCGTCCTTCTCGATACGCGAAGTGGACCACGGGGCGTTGACCGCGCGCCTTCTTAAGAGAAGCGCGTCTATCGCCGCGCGATCTATTTCCGTCCCTGCGGGAATACCGGTAATTTTCACGCCTGTGGCGACGGCGTGCGAAGCGCCGTATACTTCTACGGTCAAAACGTCACCTTTCATACACTATTCCTCCGAGCACGGCGATATCTTCGTAAAAACAGGGATATGATTTGGACACGCATTCCGCGCCGCGAACGAGCGTTTCCTTATCTCCCGAAGCCGCCGAAGCCGCTATTGCGGCGCTCATGGCTATCCTGTGATCGCCGGCGCCGTCGACTACTCCGCCGCCCGCGAGCTCCCCTCCGTAAATTTTAAGTCCGTTCTCCGCGTACTCCGCGCGTATGCCGAACTCCTTAAGCATGTTTATGACGGAAGCTATCCTGTCCGACTCCTTGAAACGCAGTCTGTCCACGCCGCGTATGACGGAAACTCCTTTCGCCGCGGCGAGAGCTACCGACATCGCCGGCACCAGATCGGGGCAACCGTCGGCGTCGAATTCGATCGCTCGTAGCGCGGATCTACGCGCTACGAGCGCGCCGCCCGCAAAACCTATATCCGCGCCCGCTTCTTTAAGAAGCCCTACGATAGCGGAATCGGGCTGAAGGGAGGGATATTTCAATCCCTTTATCTCCGTTTCACCGGTAAGCACGCCCGCGACAGCAATGAAAGCGGCGCTGCTCCAGTCCCCTTCCGCTTCCACCTCGCTCGGCGCGCCGTAAGAGTTCAACGGACGGTAGGCGTTGCCTTTCCGCTCGTAACGCACCCCGAAAGCCTCCAGCGTTTCAAGAGTGACCGAAACGTACCCTTCGGACGGAAGCGCGCCCTCTATCTCCAGAGAAGCGCCCTCTATCAAAGGCATAGCCATGAGAAGTCCGCTTACGTCCTGCGAGCTTTTGAGTTCCTTGAGCACGAAGCGCGTTCCGCGCGCGAAGCTTCCGCGCAACGTAAACGGAAGCCGCGGCTTGTCCGCGGTAACTCCCGCCTCGGCAAGGCAGTCGAGAAGCGCGCCCACGGGGCGCGAAGGAAGCTCGCCCGATCCCGAAAAAGAGGCTTCTACTCCCACGGCGGGCAACACCGACATCAAAAATCTCAACGTGGAGCCCGACTCCTTACAGAACACGTCGGCGCGCTTCGCGGGCTTATCGGAGGGGATCACTTTTATACCGCGCTCCGAGCGCTCTATCCTTGTTCCGCAAGACCTGAGGCACCCGACGGTGGCTTCAATATCGTCGCCGATTAGGTTACCTTTTACTGTCACGGGGTTACCCGAAGCGAAACTTTCAATAAGAAGTCTGTGTCCGTATGACTTGGAAGCGGGGATATTTACTACTCCCTCGAGCCTATGCGGGCGAACGGCTTTGACGCTCATTTCCTGTCTCTCCTCAATTTCTCCGCCGCCTCTTTCATCATCGTTCCTTCCTTGAGCGCGGCGTGAAGTTTAGCGTTATCGCCCGCTACGAGCGCGTCGCGGTATTCCGATAATTTCTGCTGAAGTACGTCTATACATTCGACGAGATTGTCCTTATTCTCGGTGAAAAGTTCCGTCCACATATCGGGGTTCAGTTTCGCCACTCTCGTCAGATCCCTGAAGCTTCCTGCGGAAAAGCCGACGTAAGTCTCCGAAAGCGGATTGCGGATATAAGCGGAGGAAACGACGTGAGCGAGTTGCGACGTGTAGGCTATCATCCTGTCGTGCGTCGCGGCGCTCGCCGTGGTTATCCCCTCGCAACCAGCCTCGAGGAAAAACGCTCTTATCTTCTCTTCGGCTTCGAGATCCGTACGTACCGGAGTGAGGATTATGTAAGCGTGTTCGAAAAGAGTGGCGGTGGAATGAGATATGCCGCTGTATTCCCTGCCCGCCATCGGGTGCACGCCGACGAAGCCCACGTCGGGATATTCGTCCTTCAACGCGCCCATCGCCGCGACGACTTTGCGCTTTGTGCCGCAGGTATCTATGATTATCGAGCCCTTTTTCATGCGCGGCGCGAATTCGCGAATAACTTTTATGGCGGCTTCGGGGCAGAGCGCCACGATCAACAAGTCCAGATCCATCCGCTCCGCTTCGACGTCAAGCCTTTCGTGACAGGCGTTCAGCATCTGCGCCTTAAGCATGGCGTCTTCGGAAATGTCGTAGCCGTACACCGTGTGCGAGGTATTGCGTATTATCTGTCTGCCGAGCGAGCCGCCTATCAATCCCAGTCCTACGATACCGATTTTCACTTGTCTCTCTCCTTATTGACGAGCGGAAGCATCACGTCGACGGCTTTGACGACGTCGGCGAACTGATCGGGACGAAGCGACTGCGCTCCGTCGCAAAGGGCGTGTTGCGGATCGTTGTGCACTTCTATCATGAGCCCGTCCGCGCCCACGCCCACCGAAGCGAGCGACAACGGTTTGACGAGTCTCGACAGCCCGGACGCATGCGAAGGGTCGACGATGATGGGAAGATGCGTTTTCTCCTTGAGAAGCGGTATCGCCGAAAGGTCGAGCGTATTCCTCGTGTACGGCTCGAAAGTCCTTATGCCGCGTTCGCAGAGGATTATCTCGTTGTTGCCCTCGGACATGATGTATTCGGCGCTCATGAGCCATTCCTCTATGGTGTTGGCGAGCCCGCGCTTCAGAAGTATCGGCTTACGCAGTTTGCCTACCGCTTTCAGAAGATCGAAATTCTGCATATTGCGCGCGCCTATCTGTATGATGTCGACGTCCGCGAATGCGTCGATGTACTTCTCGCTCATTATCTCCGTCACGATGGGGAGTCCCGTTTCGCGGGAAGCTTTCTTAAGTATCTCGAGTCCTTTGAGACCCAGTCCCTGGAAGGCGTAAGGCGAGGTGCGCGGCTTGAAAGCGCCGCCGCGCAATACCGACGCGCCCGCCGCCTTGACGGCTTCGGCGATGCCTATCACCTGTTTTTCGGTCTCTATGGAGCACGGTCCCGCGATTATCTGGAAATGACTGCCGCCAAACTTCACCCCTTTCACGTCGACTATCGTGTCGTCGGGGTGGAATTTACGGTTCGCGTTCTTGTAAGGCTCCTGTATCCGCGTGACCGCTTCCACTATCTCCAGCGACCTCAAAAGATCTATATCCACCTTGCTCGTGTCTCCCACGAGCCCGATGACGGTGGATTTTTCGCCTTCGCTCATGTGACATTCGAGACCGAGATTCTTGATCCAGCGCGTAAGCCTCTCGATTTGTACGGGATTGCTGTTCCTTTTGATCGTTACTATCATATTTTACCTCTTTACGCCTTCGCGTTTATGTTTTTATCAAAAAAACCGCTTCTTGCGAGGCGGTTTCCGTGTGCTCAGATATGACCTTACCGTCTACGCAAAATCAAGCTACCTCGTAGCTAAAGTAAAAGTAATATGCGTAAACGGAAAGATTTTGCTTTTTCATAGCTAAAGTATAACGCCGCGCCTGAAGCTTTGTCAATTGTTTATATGAAAATTCGATTTGAATTTCTTACCATCTGTTGTACATTTTTTCGGCGAAGGCGTACATATCCCGGACCTCGATAATCTTGCCGTCGTCGAGTACGACGCGCCCCGACCACAAGCCGTGCACCTGATGACAGGTGAATTTCACCACGCCGAGGTTAAAGGGATTGAAGTTGTCGTAAAAAGGCACCATAGTAAGATCCAGCCTGCCGTCCTCGGAAATAAAATGCCACGGCTCCGTCCACCTGCCGTCGGGAGGCGTTTCGACGTCGACGGCGCCTATTTTGTGAGCTTTGCCGTCGTAAAAAAGCATCGTTTCCGTGGCGTGGGACTCGTCGCCTATACCCCAGGTGAGTTCGAAGCCGAAAAGCTTACCGTCCTCAAGCCGCGCAGAGCCGTTCGCCCAGTACCAGTAATTGCTGTAAGGCCACACTCCCCTGCCCCAGTCGAGCACGGCAAAGGTATCTTCCTCCGAAAACTCTTTGAATGTTTCCCCGCGATATCTTACCGTGCCACGCGCTGGCATGCAGTTTATCTTGTTGGTATAGAAAAAGCGGTTGCGCTTTTTGAACGGAGTGGCTATCGTTATCGATTCGGCGGCGGGATCGCGCCGCGCGGTAATATCTATCTCAAGTTTCCCGTCCGAAAAGTATATTTTCCGCGCACGCTCCGTGACGTCGAAAAGTAGCTTCGTCTTCCCCTTAACGAATTCGAAGCGGTGTTCGACGTCGCCGTTGAGCGGAAGAAACCTCTTCCGCGGGAATAGCACGACTTTGGCGGAAGAAAGTTTCTTCCCGCTCGAAAAATCTATTACGTCGGCGGTAGCCGCGGCGCCTAAGGAAATGTCCGCAAAATTGACCTGCACCATCGTTTTCCCGTCGGATATCTCGTAGAAATCCCATTCTTTGAGCCGGAGCGAAGGAGCCGTTATCGCCGCGCGGTCGTAAATAAAAAGATTGCGCTTGCAATATCCCGGTTCGGCGAGCGCGCCTTTTTCGTCGAGAAGGGGCGTGGGCTTTTTAATTTCGTGTTGCTCGTTCATATCGATCGTTCATCCTCCCGAGAAATTCTCCGGCTACAGAATAAAGCTTCTTACCGTCGGTAACGTAAGAAGCGTGTCCCTCGCCGGGCACTTCGACAAACTCCGCGCCTGAAATACCGTCGGCGATGCTTTTGACGTGCTCGGGGTATATCATATCCCGTTCGCCCACCGTGATAAGCGCGGGCACCTTTATCGCTTTAAGCTCCTCCGACGAGATGTGCGGTTCTTCTATCATTAATTTAAGGTACTCGGAATGTGTGAAAAAGTATCCCAATTTGAATAAAAATCGCCAACGGCGTTTGATCCCTTCGGGCTTAGAGTTGGCGCCGAACGCGGCTATCGCGCGGATATCCGCCCTGCCGGCTGCGGCAATCATGAGGGCTACGATGCCCCCGTCGGAAAAGCCCGCCACGACGGGTTTCACAAGTCCCGAAGCTTCGATGAATCCCTCGACGTCGCGCGCCATCTCGCGGTAATCGAGCTTTGCGCGCGAACTTTGGCCGTGGCTCCTCGAATCCAACGCATACACGGTGAATTCGTCCTTGACGAGCGGCAAGAAGCTGTCGAAGATCTTATGATCTTCCCCGTTGCCGTGCAGAAGCACGAGCGGACGTCCGCTTCCCGTCCTTTCGTAATACAATTCCACGCCGTTCACTTTCACTTTCATACCGACAGTTTAACACTACGGGGAACAGTCTTCAATACCTTACGAACGTTTTTTTCGTTTTTTCGGAAAGTTTGACTCTTGAATTCACGCGCGCGGACAAGTATAATATATATCGTGAGGAGGTAGATATGCGCGACGAAAAATATAATCCTTTCAACGAACTGTGTCTCACTATAGACCGGGCAGCGGCGACGTGCGGGCTGGCTAAAGAAGACTATGAATTCCTGAAGCACCCCGAACGCGAGCTCAAGGTGGCGTTGTCTCTGCGCCGCGACGACGGCACCGTCGATTATTACGACGGTTACCGCGTTCAGCACAGCTCCCTTTGCGGACCGTGCAAAGGCGGCATACGCTATCATCCGGGCGTTAATATCGACGAAGTCAAAGCGCTCTCCGGTTGGATGACCTTCAAATGCGCCGTAGTCAACATCCCTTACGGTGGCGGCAAAGGCGGAGTGGCGGTCGATCCCTCCGGACTGAGCGAAGCGGAACTCGAAAGACTGACGCGCGCTTATACAGCGGCGATATTTCCCGTAATAGGTCCTCAGCGCGACATCCCCGCTCCCGACGTAGGCACCAACGCGCAGATCATGAACTGGTTTACGGATACCTGCTCCGTGCTGTCGGGAGGGAATTTCGTACCCGCCTTCGTGACCGGTAAAGACGTTATTCTGGGCGGCTCGCTCGGAAGAAAGGAAGCCACCGGAAGAGGAGTGCGCACTATCGTGGGCGAGATATTCAAGCGTTACGGTATCAAGCCGAAAGAAGCCGTCGTGGCTATACAGGGGACCGGCAACGTGGGCGGTGTGAGCGCCGCGCTCATCGCCGCGGAGCTCGGTTCGACCGTTTCCGCGATGAGCGACGTGTCGGGCGGCGTTTACCGCGAAAAAGGACTGGACGTAAAAGAGATACTTTCCTTCGTGAACGGAGGCGGGCTTCTCAAGGATTATTCGCGCGAAGGCGTGAAACACATTGGCAACGACGAACTGCTTACTTCCGAATGCGACGTACTGATCCCCGCCGCTCTCGAGAATCAGATAACCGCGGCGAACGCCCGCGACGTCAAAGCGCGCTTCGTCGTCGAAGCCGCCAACGGTCCCACTACCGTCGAAGCCGACGCGATACTCGTCGAACGCGGCATAAAAGTCTTCCCCGACATTCTCGTGAACGCCGGGGGCGTGGTCGTATCCTATTTCGAATGGGTACAGAACAATATGAATTACTACTGGAGCAAAGAGGAAGTCAACGGTAAAATGCGCGACATAATGGTACGCGCTTTCGCCGACGTGGTGCACGCTGCGGAAAAGTATTCCTCCGATCTGCGCAGCGCGGCGTATATCGTGGCGCTCGCAAGACTGGTAAAAGCGCGCAAAGCGAGAGGATTTTTCTAAAATGAAAAAATTAAGGACCTTAACGGCGGTATTGCTGACAGTTGTCACTTTGGCGGTCCTGGCTTTCGCTTTCGCAAAGACGTCCCGCGACGAGACGCCCCTTCCCTACTCAGTAGGCACGCCCGCCCTCTCTTTCGACGCGGAAGGCGGTTTCCGCATACTTCACTTGTGCGATTTCCACGAATGGATGGGAATAGAAAAGGAAGGCTTCATGAATATCGAGCATCAGGAAAACCTGAAACCCCTTCTTACGGATTACGTGAATTCCGCGCTCAACGAATATTCGCCCGATCTCGTGGTGCTCGGCGGCGATAACATCTTCAGCCTCAACTGGTTGAGCGACTTGAGCGACGACGGCGTGAGCATCAAAACGTATCGCGCGATAGCCGAACTTTTCGAAACGCGCGAACAATACTGGACCTGCACTTTCGGCAATCACGACTCCGAATCCGCACGCTCGAAAGCGGATTTCTTGAAGGTGCTCACCGAATACGAATATTTCGTGGGCGGTTTCGAGGACGGAGAAAACTTCAAAGCCGCCGTTTTCGAAGCGGACGAAAGTGCCAAGGACGATTTCGTGGGAAATTACTCGATACCGATCCATACGGCGGACGGCGCCGTCGCCTACAACGTCTACGTTCTCGACTCCGGTTCGTACCGTTCGTCCGGTCACCCGTATCTCAGCATAACCGAAGAGCAGACGGAATGGTACCTTGACGAATCCGTGCGGCTCGAAAGCGAAACCGGCAGGCTCGTCCCCTCGCTGCTGTTCACACACATTCCTTTCATAGAGGTGCAGGAAGCTTACGAAGCGGGCGGCGCGCTCGCCGGTCTCTACACGGGGATATCCCCCGCCGATACGCGTTCGCCGATATTCGAAGCCTGCTTCACGCGCGGCGACGTAACGGGCGTCTTCTTCGGACACAACCACTACAACAGCGCCACTCTCGTCTACGAACGCGACGGAAAAGAGATGCTGCTCGCGGTAACGCCCGCATGTCAGGCGCAGTCCTACGAGGATGCTTCTACGCCCATGCACGCGAGAGTGATCGATCTTAAAACGGACGGCTCCTTCACGACGTACGTCATATCGAGCGATGAAAGCGCGGAGACAGAAAAAGTCGCTTTCCCACGTTCGGTAAACGCGTCCGCGGCGGAGTAAAAGCGCCGTTAACGTATCAAAACGACCCGTTCGATTGACTTAACAGACCGCTTATGCTATCATTTTAGCGAAAAGCGCGCCGATAAGCGCCTATACAACAAATAATCTGTCCCGGAGGATATTATAAAATATGGATTATGCCAAAGAGTCGTTGAAACTCCATTATCAATGGAAAGGCAAGCTGGAAGTCACTCCGCGCGCCACCGTCAACAATAAGGAAGAGTTATCCCTCGCCTATACGCCCGGCGTAGCTCAGCCCTGTCTCGAGATACAGAAGGACATAAATAAATCCTATGAACTCACGAGAAGGTGGAATTTGGTAGCCGTGGTTACCGACGGATCGGCGGTGCTCGGACTCGGAGACATCGGACCCGAAGCCGGTATGCCCGTTATGGAGGGTAAATGCGTTCTTTTCAAAGCCTTCGGCGGCGTGGACGCCTTCCCTATCTGCGTACGCACGCACGATCCCGACGAATTCGTCAAAGCGATCTCGCTCATCGCGGGCTCTTTCGGCGGCATCAACCTCGAGGACATCGCCGCTCCGCGTTGCTTCGAGATAGAGAGGAAACTCAAAGCCTGCACCGATATACCGATATTCCACGACGATCAGCACGGAACGGCTGTCGTCTGTCTTGCCGCTCTCATCAACGCGCTCAAGATCGTGGGCAAAAATATCGAAGACTGCTCCGTGGTATTCAGCGGCGCGGGAGCCGCGGGAGTCGCCATCGCGAGACTTCTCGATTCTCTCGGCGCTAAAGACATCCTCATGTGCGACAGGAAGGGCATAATCTGCGAAGGCGCGGAAGGACTTACCGAAGCGAAGAAGGAAATAGCCTCTTTCACCAATAAGAATCACCGTAAAGGTTCTCTCGCGGACGCCATGAAGGGCGCGGACATCTTTATCGGAGTGAGCGGACCCGGACTCGTGACGGAAGAAATGGTCGCCTCGATGAATAAAGGCGCGATCGTCATGCCCATGGCAAACCCAGTACCAGAAATAATGCCCGATCTCGCTATCAAAGCGGGCGCCGCGGTAGTCGGCACGGGAAGGAGCGATTTCCCCAACCAGATCAACAACGTGCTTGCATTCCCCGGCATTTTCAGAGGCGCTCTCGACGTGCGCGCGAGCGACATAAACGAAGAAATGAAGATAGCGGCGGCGAAAGCGATAGCTTCGCTCGTGTCCGACGACGAGCTCAATCCCGAATATATCATTCCCAAAGCCTTCGATCCGAGAGTGGGTAAGACCGTGGCTCAAGCGGTGGCTCAGGCGGCTATCGACACCGGAGTGAACAGGATATAGCCTTTATTAGCTCTTACGCGGGCGCGCCCGCGCATATCCGTTAAACATAAAAAGCGTTCCCGACGGGAACGCTTTTTCTTACTTATATCCGAGGTAATTATTGTTGTTGCATGCGCTTCTTGTAATCCTCGATGATCTTCGTCGCCTGAGTGGAGGGAACTTCCTCGTATCTCTCGAAGCTGACGCTGAACTTGCCGCGTCCCTGCGTCATGGAGCGAAGATCGGTAGCGTACTTCGAAAGCTCGCTCTGCGGAGCTTCCGCGGATACGACGGTCTTGCCGTTCACGGAATCGGTGCCGAGGATTCTGCCGCGACGCTTGCTGAGATCGCCCATGATGTCGCCCATATAGGAATCCGGTACCGTGATGTCGATGTGCATTATCGGTTCGAGGAAGACGGGGTTAGCCTTGGAGCAACCTTCCTGGAACGCCAGCTTCGCGGCGGTGATGAAGGCTATTTCCTTACTGTCGACGGGGTGATACTTGCCGTCGAATACCGTACACTTCAGGTTGATGACGGGATAGTCCGCGAGTATGCCTTTGGGAGCCGCTTCGCGGAGTCCTTTCTCGACAGCGGGTATGAACTGACGCGGTATCGCGCCACCTACGACTGCGTCGACGAATTCGAATATACCGTCTTCGGCACCGGGCTCGAAGCGTACCATACATTGTCCGAACTGTCCCGCGCCGCCCGACTGTTTCTTGTGTTTGCCTTCGGCTTCGACGGTCTTACGTATAGTTTCGCGATACGCTATCCTCGGCTCGCGCAGTACTGCGGTAGCGTTGAATTTGTTTTTAACTTTCTTGCAGATGATATCGAGCTGCATTTCTCCCATACCGCTCAGGATCATCTCGTTGGTCTCGGCGTTCTTCTCGAGAGCGAAGGTGGAGTCTTCGTCCATGAGCTTGTAGAGTCCCGCGAAAACTTTGTCTTCGGAGCCTTTGTCCGCGCTCGAAACGGCGAAGCTGATAACGGGCTTCGGGAATTCGATTGCGTCGAATTTTACCACGTCCGAAGGATCGCAAAGGGTATTGTTGGTGGAAGTGTAATTGAGCTTGGCAAACGCGGCTATGTCGCCCGCATACACGGTATCGACGGCTTCCTGCTTCTTGCCGCGGAGAATGACCATCGAAGAGATCTTCTCGTTCTCGTCCGCTTCCACGTTCAGCACGGTGTCGCCGATAGCGACTTTACCGCGGATGACTTTGAACATGAGCAGCTTGCCGATGAACGGGTCGACTATGGTCTTGAATACCTGCGCCGCGAATTTACCGGATTCGTCGCAACCCATTTCGGCGTGCTTGTCTCCTGCGACGTAACCCTTCTTGACCGATTCGCCGGGTGCGGGGAAGAAGTCCGCGATGTGATCGAACAGCGCGGTGAGCTGGCAGTTGCCTACCGCGACGCCCGCCATGACGGGATATATTTCGGCAGCCGCAAAACGCGCTTTGACGCCCGCTTTTTTCTCGTCCGCGGTTATGTCTTCGCCGCCGAAGAATTTCTCCATAAGCTCTTCGCTGGACTCCGCCACGGACTCCATGAGCGCGCCGTATTCCGCTTCGTATTTGTCGGCTATGGACGCGGGTATTTCCTGCTCCTTGCCGTCAGTACCGTACGCCTTGCCTTCGAGAAGATCCGCATAACCCGTAAGCGTGGTGCCCTGCATGACGGGGATCTCCACGGCTACGACTTTGGTGCCGTATTTTTCCCTGTATGCGTCGAGAGTGGCTTCGAAACTGGAATTCTCTTTATTGACGCCGTTCACCCAGATGAGCACGGGAATATTCTTCTCCGCGCAGTACTCGAGCGCTTTCTCCGCGCCCACCGGTACCGCTCCGGTCGCTCCCGTAACGAGTATTGCCGCGTCCGCTACCGCAAGAGCCGCCGTCATCTCGCCTTCGAAATCGAAAAATCCGGGACAGTCGAGGATATTGAATTTGTAATCTTTATATTGAACGTATGCCATCGAAAGTCCGATGGACATTTTACGCGCTATTTCTTCCTGATCGTAGTCGGATACCGAGTTGCCGTCGTCGACTTTGCCGAGACGGTCGATAGCCTTCGTCTTGTAAAGCATGGCTTCGAGCAAAGAAGTCTTGCCCTCGCCGCCGTGACCTATCAAGGCTATATTTCTGATTTTATCCTTGTGAAAAACTGCCATCTATAATTATCTCCTTTAATTAACAGTACATCTATGATACTATATGCGGGGATAAATTTCAAGGAAATTTTCCAAATTTCGAAATTTGCGCTTCTAATCGCGCGAAATAAGTCTGCGCAATAAAATTCCGTACGCTTCGCTTTCGTTTTCGCCGCTGAAAACGAAAGAAACGGAGCCGCGCTCGCCGCCGCAGACTAAGGGGGCAAGTTCTTTCGCGGCGCGCGCGCAGCCGTCGTACAGCTTCACGCTTATGGCGGAAGAGATATGCCCGGCAAGATATACGTAATGGGTACAACCGAGCGACACGGCTTCGGGAGCGTACTCCTCTATTTTAGGCAAAACGTATTCGGTAACGGGAGTAAGATCGAAGCGGTGCCTTTCGATGAGCGGTACGAGCGCGGGATCCGCGTACACCGCGGCTCCGCGCGCAACGTACTCTTTTACTCCCCGCGAAAGCGCGGTGAGCGGCGTGCACATGACGAGCGTCTTTTCTTTTTCGGGATAAGCTTCGGGAGAAACGGCGGCGACGGGCAGGGCATACGAGGCGCGCAGTTCGCTTGCGAGATTACTCCCCGCCGTATTGCACCCCAAGGCTATCGCCTGCGCTCCGCGACCTATGAGTTCGTCGCAGACGCTATACACACGCCGTCTCAGATAATCGATGTTTCGGCTACCGTAAGGAGCGTATCGGTTATCCGAGTAATATGTAAATCGATTATCCGGAAATTTTTTGACGAGCTCTGCAAGAAGCGCGAGCCCGCCTATTCCCGAGTCCGTAACGCCTATGTGCATACGCCAATATATGCGTACCGCTTCAAGCGTGTTACATACCGTGCACCGCCGCGTTGATGCCTCTGCCCAAAGCTTCCGCGAAGTCCTCCACCGCGAGGTCTATCTCTTTCAGCGTGACCACGAGATCCTCGAGTTCGCGAGCCGAACGGTTATAGGCGTTGTCTTTCCCTCCCGCGAGGTCGGAAAGTCTGTATCCTCCGGCGTATTCGAGAAGGATATTCCTTGCGTATATCACCAGCGGCACTCCTATCGCCACGACGGGAACGCCGAGACTTTCGGCGTTGAGCGGCGCTCTGGCGTTACTGACTCCGGAGCCCGGTATCAGCCCTCTGTCCGATATCTGCACGACGCGCTTGAGCCTCGAAGCCTGTCTTGCCGCAAGCGTATCCACCGCTATGACGAGTTTCGGGGACACTCTGTCCGTCACCCCGCGCACTATCTCGTAGGATTCGAGCCCCGTAACGCCGCTCACCCCGCTCGCCACTCCGGACAGGCGTCCTTTGCCTCTCGGTTTGAGCTTGGCGGCGTAAAGGTGTTCCGTTATATCGAGGTACTTCAGGGTTTTAGCGCCCAGAGCGTCGGCAGTCATACCCTCGTTGCCTACTCCCACCGTCATCACGAGATCGCGCTTGGTCACGCCGTGCTTCTTCAACAGCGCGCGCAATACGCGCGCGACTCTGTCCGCAAGCTCCGCTTTCAACTCGGGATCGTAATACAGGTCTTCTCCGAGAGTTATGAAATACGTACTGTTTCCGCCGTCGTCGCGTCTGTCGAGAGATATTTTTCCTTCCGCCGCGAACGCCCCCGCAAGGCGCGCGGCGTTCATCGTTTCGTATTCGGCTACCAGTTCGCAAAATTCGCTCATAAAAATAGTGTTGGCACAACTCAAAAAATAATTCGAAAATCGATTGCAAACTTAAAACTATTGTGATATTATATTTAGGCACGTGAGATACGATATGATAGTCAAGCAAAAATAAGGAGATAATAATGGCAAACATTAAGTCCCAGAAAAAAAGGATCCTGATAACGAAGGAAGAAAACGCGAAGAACACCAGCCTGCGCACCAAGTGCAAGAACGCTGTCAAAAAATACGAAGCTGCTATCGCCGAAGGCAACGTAGCCCTCGCCGAGGAGCTTCTCCCCGTGACCGTCAGCACCATCACCAAAGCGGGCATCTACAAGGATAACACCGTGAGTCGCAAGGTGGCGCGTTTGAGCAAGATGCTTTCCGATCTGAAGAAAGCCTAACGAAGTCTTATTTATATCCCGAGCCGTAAGGCTCATATCTGGGTGTGGCGCAGCTTGGTAGCGCGCTTGAATGGGGTTCAAGAGGCCGGAAGTTCAAATCTTCTCACCCAGACCAAAACCGTTTCCGTATGGGAACGGTTTTTTATTATGCTTTACCCTATCGAAGGTTTATTTCAGATCGGCACGTTTTCAAGATAAATAAGTTGAAAGTACTATTTAATCATACCATATTGACTTTATCATAGAATTATTATAAAATAAATAACAATAAGTAAGGGAGGATATGTTTTATGGAAGATTTTTCGGGAAGAAAGCCTGAATCCGACACAAACGATCAAGTACAAATCTCTGCAAAAGAACTTAAGCGTCTGCTTGAGGCAGCTGAACGCTATGACGACGCAGTGATCTGTCCCGTTTGCGGTCACGCCAACAAAAAAAACGACGGCATTTGTAAAATGTGCAGTAATTATTTATTTTAAGGAGGACAGATTAAATTATGGACAATCAAATCAAAGATACATTCCCCGAAGACATCAGACAAACGTGTATGAACGTATTATCGGGTAAACAGGCGTTGGGAAGTCTGGACCCGGAAAACCCTGTCGACAATAAAGCCATTGTCAGACTGATCTCGGAAAGACCGTCTTTGCTCGCTACGCTCGACAAGGACGCTCCGAACGGCAAAGCCATTCTGGAGCTGGCGATAAATCAAAGCTATAGCAACTTTATATACCTGACCGAAAAACAGTATTACGATAAGATCGCGCAGATATTTTTTGCCCAGAGGCTGAAAGCGACATCTTCCAAGTGGAACGGCGACGCTTTCGCTCTCAGAAAAAGCCTCGACGGCAAACTGGTCATCGTTTTTAACTACGTTTCGCATAAAGGCGAAGAAGTATATTATTTCGATAAAGAGTTACATATTCCCGCCGCGCTTCTCAGCGAGGTGCGCTTCTCGGTAAAACTGAAAAACGCTTGTAAATTTTTCGATTTTCTGGATATAGACGTAGCTTCGATAAATCTTCCCGATACGTTGGAAGCCCTGTCGGATCTCGTCAATACCGAATACCGTCATACTCTACAAAATTTCCTGGACGAAAACGGAATAGGTTTCTATGCTCTGTGCGGTAAATACACCGAATTAAAAGCCGAACTGTGCGACAATCTGAATGCCGTACTTGCCCCGTTCGGCGCAGAAGTAACAAATATTGTTATACAGAAAATTTCTTTTGCGGACAATATGCACGAAACGATCAAAGAAGAATACTATTCTTTGCAGAAAGAGCGTATCAAAAAAGAAATGGAAAACGAACTCGCGGAACTGTCGCTTGCCGCATACGAGAAAAAAGCGGAGATCCACAGCCGATACCCCGATTTCCCGGTAACGCTTACGGAAGCGGAAAAAGATTTCGCGCTGAAACGTTACCTCATCAGAACGGAAAAATACAACGAAGAAAAACCGGAGATCGACAAAGAAAGCGTTACCGCGCGACAAATTACCGATTATAAAGCCGCCGCTATCAAAAAGAAAGAGGAGCAACCCGTTATCATCGAAGAAGAAGTGCCCGTCACCGCAGACAAAAAGAAGTTCATAATTTTCATCAGTCTTTTTGCGGTATCCCTTCTCACGAGCCTGTTCTCTTTCATCGGCTCGATCATATCGGGCATCATACTGACGATACTGACACTAGCGGTATTCGGAACGATATTCTTTGCGAAAAAGTCGGTTCTGCTTCCAGACAAAAACGCCGTCAAAAAAGTTCAAAGAGTATTGAATCCTACCGTTACGACTGCGAACACGGAAACCACGACCGACTCCGGCACACCGGAAGTTTCCGCAGAAGCTGCGGCTGCCGAAGCGCCTTCGACTAAGCTCGAATAATAATAAAAAGCGTAAAAAAAGCCGCCCTCATCGGGGCGGCTTTTTCGCTTACCGCGCCCTCTTCGATGGTTTCGGCAGGTATACCGTCCGCTTCGGGAAGTTCTGAAGGATTGGAGTCGCTCGTCACTATGCCGTCTTTAAGGTCTATGATGCGGGTGGCGTATTCGCGGGCAAGTTGCTCGTTATGGGTGACCATGATGACCAGACGCTCGGAAGATATTTCTTTGAGAAGCTCCATGACCTGTACGCCGGAGACGGAATCGAGCGCGCCCGTGGGTTCGTCGGCAAGTATGATGTCGGGTTCGTTGACTATAGATCTCGCGATCGCCACGCGCTGCATCTGCCCGCCCGGAAGCGGCGTTCTTTATGCAATACGCTTGCCTATCGCGCCGCGCTATGCTATAATGTTTTAGAATTATGAAATTACGTAGAAAATTATCGTCGTTTCAAATAATAATTATTGGTTTCGCCGCGGTCATTCTTCTCGGAAGTCTCCTGCTGATGCTTCCCTTTGCGACAAGAGACGGGCGCGGCGCCTCTTTCTTCGACTCTCTTTTCACCGCCACTTCCGCAGTCTGCGTCACCGGTCTCGTAGTTAAAGACACGGCTTTGTATTGGTCGGGCTTCGGTCAGGCAATCATCCTCATTCTGATACAGATCGGCGGAATGGGCGTGGTGACGCTCACCGTGGCTTTCGCCATGGCGGCAGGCAAAAAAATCAATCTTAAAGAAAGAAGCACTTTACGCGAAGCCATCTCCGCGCCGGACTTCAAAGGACTCGTTAAACTCAACGGCTTCATAATTCTCGGTATATTGATATTCGAGCTTATCGGCGCACTCGTGATGATGCCCTCTTTCATCAAGGCTTTCGGCGCGGGTAAAGGTATATGGTACAGCATTTTCCATTCGGTATCCGCTTTCTGCAACGCAGGCTTCGACCTTATGGGCGAACGCGGAGAATTCTCCTCGCTTACCTCTTTTGCCTACGATCCGCTCGTAAATATCCCCGTTATGTTGCTCATAATAATCGGCGGTATAGGTTTCGTTACCTGGGACGACATACGCAAAAATAAATGGCGGTTTTCGCGTTACCGTATGCAAAGCAAAGTTGTTCTCACTACGACCGCGATACTTATATTCGTGCCGACGCTGTATTACTTTTTCTTCGAGTTCGGCGATCTTCCGTTCGGCAAAAGACTGCTCGTATCACTTTTCCAGTCCGTAACGCCGCGAACGGCGGGCTTCAATACCGTCAATCTTACCGCCATAAGCGAGGCGGGACTGACGCTGATGATGGCGCTTATGCTTATAGGCGGTTCCCCTGGCTCAACCGCGGGCGGTATGAAAACGACTACCGTCGCCGTACTGTTCGCGAACGCGTTTTCGGTATTCCGTCGTAAGGAGCAACCGCAATTCTTCAGACGCCGCGCGCCCGAAGGCATAGTGCGCAGCGCCGCTACGATATTTATACTGTACCTCGTACTTTTCCTCCTCGGAGGACTTATAATTTCGAAAGTGGAAAATTTACCCATTCTTTCCTGCCTTTTCGAAACGGCTTCCGCTATAGGCACCGTCGGGCTCACTCTCGGCATAACGCCCGAACTCGGAGCGTTGTCGAGATGTATACTGATATTGTTGATGTTTTTCGGCAGAGTCGGCGGGCTCACTCTCATATTCGCCACACTGCCCGGAGTACGCCATAACGGCGCGCAACTACCGCAGGAAAAGCTTACCGTCGGCTGAACGACGCAAAAAAAGATAAATATATTAAATCGGCTCAAGCCGTGACATAAAGGAGTTATGATGAAATCGGTATTATTGATTGGACTCGGCCGATTCGGCAGACACATAGCGATGAAACTCAACAGCATGAACTGTCATGTCATGGCTGTAGACGACAACGAAGAGCGCGTAAACGCGGTTTTACCGTATGTTACGGACGGCATCATCGGGGACAGTACCAACGAGAATTTCCTCTCCTCTCTCGGAGTAAATGATTACGACGCCTGCATCG
Source organism: uncultured Eubacteriales bacterium (assembly GCA_949292905.1). GTDB lineage: Bacteria > Bacillota > Clostridia > Christensenellales > DTU072 > Stercoripulliclostridium_A. The sequence continues at coordinate 58,221 of CASFAV010000006.1, read as the reverse complement.
TGGCTATCGGCGACGACTTCCAAAGTTCTCTGGAAACCGCTTCCCTGCTCAAGGAACTCGGCGCGAAAAAGGTCATTGCACGCGCTTCGCGCGGCGTGCAGGAAAAATTCCTCCTGCGTAACGGCGCCGACGAAGTGGTCTATCCCGAAAAGCAGCTCGCCGCCTGGACCGCGGTAAGATGCGTATCCGACAACGTGCTCGACTATATCGAGCTCGGCAACGATTATTCCATATTCGAGATAGAAGTCCCCGAAAACTGGGTGGGCAAGAGCATACTCGAGCTCGACGTACGGCGCAAATTCAACCTGAACGTGCTGGCGGTACGCAAGCACGGCGATCTCAAAGTGGAAGCGGTACTCGACGACGAGCTTCAGGCAACGGACTCGCTTTTGGTACTGGGCAGAGAAAAAGACATCCAAAAGTGCTTCAAAATATAAATTTCTCGGCATACGGGCTGTCATAAGCGCGCTAATCGTTAAAAAACGCCGTCCGAAAACAGGACGGCTTTTTCACGCGTACGGTATGGACAACGGAGCGCGTCACGGGTTATAATCGATATATAAACCAGACGGACAATATGAATTTTTGTGCGCGCCTGCGCGGGAGGACGTACATGCGTAAACTTGCATATAAAACGATAACTTCCATATTGCTTGCGGCAATGTGTTTGGCGGCGGTATTTCTTACCTCGTGCAACAAGATAAAAATTTCAGATTACCCCGCTACGGGCACCTCTTATATCTATCCCGTAGACGGGAGCGTGGCGCCGTACGATCCGAACTCCGGTTACGTTATCAATCCTTCGCGCGGCATGCGCGGAGAAACGTATATAACGCTCGGCGGAAACGAAGCCTTCCCGGGTAGCGGAGAAGACCCCTACTCAAGGCTCGACGACCAGCTTGACAAATACGCGCCCGACGGTATAGCGCTCCTGCAGGTCTACGTATATCTCACGAAATACGCTAATACCGATCTGACCGATTCCGCGCTTAACGAGCTCAAAGCCTACTTCGAGGAAATAGAACGCCGCGGCGTGAAAATGCTCCTTCGCTTCGCGTACGAATACACCTCGGAGCAAAAGACGGGTCCGCGCACGTCGGATATAGTCAAACACTGTAAGCGGCTCAAAACCTTTTTCGAAGAAAACGCCGAGCTTATCGACAAGACCGTCTACGCCGTGCAACTCGGAATGATAGGTCTGTGGGGCGAAGGTCACGGCAACGTGCATTATCTCAATAAGCGCAAAGTGATAGCCGCAGTGGCGGATATGGTGCCCGACGACATATTCATAATGGTGAGGACTCCCGAATTATTGAGTCTGGTACCCGAAGATGAGGAACACCGCTTCGGAATACACGACGATTTCCTTGTGGGATACGACCACGAATGGGGAATGATATCCTTCGACGATCCCGCATATCCAAAGCTTCTGAACAAATCTAAACACGCTCTGACCGACGGCGAAATGCCCTGGGGCGACGCGGGTATAGAGGGGATAGACATGCTCGGAGTCCTCAAACAATGCGCGGGATACGGACTCACCAGCCTTTCGATCGAGCACAACTATATCGAAGAAGGCAACGCCTATTATCTCAAGAAGTGGCAGTCGGTCTATCTTACGGGAACGGAGCTCGAAGCCAATTCTCTCCCATACAATCCCGCGCTCCTTACCGAAAACGGGATAACGGTATTCGACTATCTCAAACACCATCTGGGATATCAGCTCGCGGCGAGCAATCTCACGGTTTCCGACGGCACGGTTTCATTTATGATAACGAATTACGGAATGGCGGCGGCGCACGGCTTCCGCCTCGAAGTTATTTGCGACGGCAAAGTCACGGGGTTCACGGGAGACGGCGACCTCTCCTCCCTCAATCAATTCGGGCAGCGCGTCTTCAGCGCGCCGTATTCGGGAGGCGACGTAGCCGTACGCATATATTCCTCGCGGGACAACACCGCCGAAGTGAAATTATACAACGCCGTTCCTTTCGTAAACGGCGCGAACGTGATATTCGAAGCGTAACCTTCGCCGGAAGAATACGCGCCCCGTTCTCTGTCGGCAACCGCCGCCGACAAAAGGAAACGCGCCCGAAAGCGCGTTTTTTCTTTTACCCGTGAGGTTTATTTTCGTTATACCTTTACCGTTATTCGGGAAAATCGCCACCCTTTTTCAAAGCGTTTCTTCGCGCTTTACGCGCCGCGAGATATTCCTTGTTCCGCTGTACGTAAATGAGCGCGAATATGCCTATCACGCATACCACGGATATGAGCGTGACCGCCAACGCCACTCTGAGATTGCGCGAAAGCCCCTCCGTCACTTCAGACTTCTTGACGTAACCGTTGCCGTCGCTCCTTATAAGGAAATAATATTCGTCCGAGCCACATTCCGCCACGTCGATTCTCACGCCGTCGGACAACGTGTAAAGCACTTCCGCGCCTTCCGAAGGCGAAGCGTACACGTTTATCCTGCCGCCCACCTTGTCCGCAAGGCATTTCGCCGCTTTGACGTTCAGCTCCACGTCGTAGAATTCGGCGTAATAAACGTAAGCAGCCTTGACGTAGCCTGCAATTCCGTTATATTCCGCGACGTAATAAATCTCGTTCCCTATCCGTTCGCTGCCCGTCACGGTGAGAGGGGCGTTTATTGCGGGTTCCGCCACGACCGTGCTGAGCGTAGCGTCCGAATACATCTTCACTCCGTCGTGCAATACGTACGCGCTTTCGCCCGAAGCCTCGGCAACGAGCACCGAAGGCGCAACGGCTATGAGCATCGTTAAACATATCAAGACGACGAGTAATTTTTTCATATCAGTTGATCCAACGTATTTCGGAGGGATTGTCCACGTGGAGTTCTCCCCACTTGCCCGCCTTCTTCACGCGACATTCGCCGCCCGTAACGGCTGTGCCCGCGTCGAATTCGAAAGGTATCACGGTGTTGCCCTGCTTGTCGATATAACCGCATACGCCACCTTTGAATACGCAGGCGTAGCCTTCGCTGAAGCTCGCGGCACATTCGTAAACGAGCGGTATGACCACTTCGCCCGCGCGGTCGATGAAACCGAATGCGTCCTCGCGCTCCACGCAGCACAGATCTTCTTTGAAGGAGAACACGTCGTCGTATTCGGGTCTGATGACCTCTTTGCCGTCGCGGGTGGCGAATCCCCACTTGTTGTTGCGGTTAATCTTGATATATATGTCGGAAGGATGCTCCGTCTTGGGACGCTTGGGACGCAGTTTCTCGTGCTCCTCCTTCGTGCGCTTCTCGCTGACGCCGTCGGGATTGAGAATGGCGCGGCGCGGCGCTTCCTTACGGGATTGCTGCTCCCTGTCGCGCCTAGCGTTATCCTGCCGCTCGTTCCGCGCTCCCCTCTCCTGAGTCCTATCCTCTTTAGCGGATTGCTCGCGGGCTCTGAAATTGTCCCTGCGGTTGTCCGCGCGTTGCATCTGCAACGGCTCTCTCCCCTTATTGTCGCGTCCGCGTCCTTCGCGGCGATTGTTGTCTTTATTCTCGTCCGGCTTGTTTTCGGCGTCCTGTTTGGAAGGTTTGGGAGCCTTTTCCGGCTTTTCCTGAGGCGGCTTCAGGCGCAATCTTCTGTTGTTCAAAGCGTTCTTCAGCTCGCCTAAATTGCGTTTGTCAAACGTGGGGATGCGGTAAAAATCGCGTTCCTCTCTGCGTACCACTTCGAATATCGTGGTTATTCCTGCGCCCGTCAGCTTCTCGGTCACCGTATCGGAGATCTTGAGATAGTCGAGTCCCTGCCCGAGTACCCCCGCGTCGAAAGGCGGCACGTAAGATTCGTCGAGATACGGTTTCTTCTTCCTGTTGTTGAACCTGTGACGGTTGTTATTACTCATTATGCTCCTTTTTTATACGGGAAAACGCGGCTCCGACAAGGAACCGCGTTTCCGCGGCGTATATTAATATTTCTTGCGCTTCTCGTAAGAAGTATGCAGGATACTGTGCGCCTTATGGCTGTTGGGCTCTCCGAGATAGGTGTCGTAGAGCTCTTTGATGATGGGGTTCTTGTGCGACTTGCGGAGCTTGCTCTTTTGGTCGGCGTCGTATATAGCCGCCGCGCGAAGCGCTCTGATATCGATATTGTTACGCTCGTACGCGCTTCTGATCGGCTGCCCGCCGCCGTTCACGCAACCGCCGGGGCAGCTCATTATCTCGATGAAGTGATAATTCGCCTCGCCCTTCTTGATCTTCTCGAGAAGCTCCCTGGCATTCGCGAGTCCGCTCGCGACGGCGACTTTGACTTCCATTCCGGCTACTTTGACGGTAGCTTCCTTTATGCCCTTGGTGCCGCGAACGTCTTTATAATCGATGGCTTTGAGGTCCTTGTTCTCGAGCACGTCCGCCACGGTACGGAGCGCCGCTTCCATAACGCCGCCGGTAGCTCCGAAAAGAAGTCCCGCCGTAGAGGCTATGCCGAGAGGCGCGTCGAATTCGCCGTCCTCGAGCTCTCTGAACATTATGCCCTGCATCTTGATGAGCTTGGCAAGCTCTCTCGTGGTGAGCGTGATATCGATGTCAGGAACGCCCGCCGCCGACTGGTCGGCTCTGCCCTTCTCGAATTTCTTCGCGGTACAGGGCATGACCGATACCACTACCATGTCCTTGGGATCGACGCCAAGCTTCTCGGCGTAATAAGTTTTGCATATCGCGCCGAACATCTGTTGCGGGGATTTGCAGGTGGAAAGGTTGGGGATGAATTCGGGATAATAATGCTCCACGAATTTGATCCATGCGGGCGAGCAGCTAGTGAACATGGGCAGTACGCCGCCGTTCTTCACTCTCGAAATGAACTCCGCGCCCTCTTCCATTATCGTGAGGTCGGCGGTGAAGTCGACGTCGAATACCGCTTTGAAGCCCATCTTGCGCATCGCGGTGACCATCTTACCTTCGACGTTGGTGCCTACGGGATAGCCGAATTCTTCGCCGAGGCCTACGCGCACCGAAGGAGCGGTCGCGATGATAACGTACTTCGATTTATCCGCGAGCACGGATATCACGTCGTCGATCTCCTCTCTCTCGTGGAGCGCGCCGGTGGGGCAAGCCGCTATGCACTGTCCGCAGCCCACGCAGGGAACGTCGGCGAGATTTTTCTCGAAAGCGCAGGCGATATGGGTGTCGAAGCCTCTCGCGTTGGCGCCTATTACCGCGATGCCCTGATAGTTCTTGCACGCCGCGACGCATCTACGGCAAAGCACGCACTTATTGTTGTCTCTCACTATATAAGGAGTGCTCTCGTCGATGGGATAATCGCTGACGGCGCCTTTGTATTTTTCGCCGTCGCAACGCAGTTCCTCGGACAGAGTCTGAAGCTCGCAGTTTCCGTTGCGCACGCAGGAAAGACATTCCTTCTTGTGATCGGAAAGAATGAGCTCCACCGTCGTGCGACGGGAATCGATGACTCTCTGACTGTTGGTCGTCACTTCCATACCCTCGCTTACGGGATACACGCAGGAAGCCACGAGCGATCTCGCGCCTTTGACTTCGACAACGCACACGCGGCACGCCCCTATCGCGTTGATGTCGCGGAGGTAGCACAGCGTGGGTATTCTGATACCCGCCTTCTTGGCGGCGTCAAGTACGGTCGTGCCTTCCGGAACGCTTACGTCCTGACCGTTTATTTTAAGGTTTACCATTTTGATGTCGTCCATTTTATCACTTCCTCCCGATTACTTCTTCACGATGGCGCCGAACTTACAGTTGTCCATACATACGCCGCACTTGATACACTTCGACTTGTCGATGACGTGCTTGGTCCTGACGGCGCCGGAGATCGCGTTGACGGGGCAGTTGCGCGCGCAGAGCGTACAACCTTTACATGCGTCGGTGATCTCGAAGGACAACAACGCTTTACATACGCCGGCGGGACATTTCTTGTCCACTATGTGCGCGATATATTCGTCGCGGAAATAACGCAGCGTCGAAAGCACGGGGTTGGGAGCGGTCTGTCCCAGTCCGCACAGCGCGTTGTCTTTGATGTAGTAGCACAGTTTCTCCATATCGTCGAGATCCTGAAGAGTCGCTTTGCCGGAGGTTATCTTGTTAAGATACTCGAGCAGTCTCGTCGTACCGATACGGCAGGGAGTACATTTGCCGCAGCTCTCGTCCTTGGTGAACTCGAGGAAGAATTTGGCTATGTCGACCATACAGTTATCCTCGTCCATGACGATGAGTCCGCCGGAGCCCATTATCGAGCCTATCGCGGCAAGATTCTCGTAGTCGATCGGAACGTCGATAAGTTCTGCGGGGATACAGCCGCCCGAAGGACCGCCCGTCTGAGCCGCTTTGAACTTTTTGCCGTGAGGTATGCCGCCGCCGATATCTTCGATAACGGTGCGGAGCGTGGTGCCCATGGGTATTTCGACGAGACCGGTATTGACTATCTTGCCGCCGAGCGCGAACACCTTGGTGCCCTTGCTCTTCTCGGAGCCCATCGAAGCGAACCAGTCGGCGCCTTTCAAAATTATCTGAGCGACGTTGGCGTAAGTCTCGACGTTATTGAGAATGGTGGGCTTGCCGAAAAGTCCTTTGTTCGCGGGGAACGGAGGACGGGGACGCGGCTCGCCGCGCTTGCCTTCGATGCTCGTCATGAGCGCCGTTTCCTCGCCGCATACGAAAGCGCCGGAACCGAGACGCACTTCGAGGTCGAAGTCGAAGCCCGTTCCGAGAATGTTCTTACCGAGCAATCCGTATTCTTTCGCCTGCTCGATCGCTATACGTATTCTGCTGACCGCGATAGGATACTCCGCGCGGATATATATGAAGCCCTGGCAGGAGCCGATCGCGTAAGCCGCTATAGCCATGGCTTCGATGACCGCGTGAGGATCTCCTTCGAGTATCGATCTGTCCATGAACGCGCCGGGATCGCCTTCGTCGGCGTTGCAGCATACGTATTTGATGCCCGTTTCGTCCGCCTTGGCGTTACGGCAGAACTGCCACTTGAGTCCCGTCGGGAAGCCGGCGCCGCCTCTGCCGCGCAGTCCGCTCGCCTTGATGACGTCGATGACTTCCTGCGGTTGCATCTCGGTAAGCACCTTGATGAGCGCCTGATAGCCGTCGTACGCTATGTATTCGTCGATGTTCTCGGGGTTGATGACGCCGCAGTTACGGAGCGCGACGCGCGTCTGCTTTTTATAGAAATTGGTCTCGGAGAGAGCCTTGGTCATCTCCTCGGTCTTATGATCCTTGTAAAGCAGCCTTCTGACAAGACGTCCTTTGATAAGATGCTCCTCGACGAGCTCTTTGACGTCTTCCACTTTCACGGTGCTGTAGAAAGCGCCTTCGGGATAGATGATGACGACGGGACCTACCGCGCAGAGTCCGAAACATCCGGTCTTGACCAACATTACGTCGTTGGTAAGATTGTTGGCGGCAAGCTGCGATACGAATTCGTCGTAGATCTCCCCGCTGTGATTGGAGTGGCATCCGGTGCCGCCGCAAATCAGTACAGTACTTCTAAACATCTCTCGTCCTCCTCGCTTACTCCTCGCCGATCAGATAATCGGTGCAGACCTGTCCGCCCACGATATGACGGGCTATAATGTCTTTCGCCTTCTGAGCGTCGACTTTGACGTAAGTTACTTTCTCCTCGCCGGGTACGAATACTTCAACGATGGGCTCGAGCTTGCACATTCCGAGACAGCCGGAACGGGTAACTTTTACGTTAGTGAGCCCGCGGGAAGTGACCTGGTCCACGAGTTCGTTGAATACCGGTCTCGCGCCCGCCGCTATGCCGCAAGTAGCCATACCTACGACGATACGCGTTTCGAGTTCCGCGTCTTTATTGTCGCGGTTGACGATCTGAGCCTGCATCTTATCTCTGATCGCCTTGATATCGGCTATTGATTTCATAAATTTATACCTCCGTTTATGCTTTCGATATTTTCGGTTAGTAGCGACTTAAGAAAAGTCACGATTTCGGGGGAGTCTATCGGAATATCTCCGAGTTCCTCTTTGACCTCGCGGGTGTCGAAAGTGAAAGTCCTGTCTTCCACCGTGTAGACCCACACGAAATCCACTTCGGGATTGAGAACGGTGACGGCGGTTTCCGCAACGTTGCCGAGAGGCATTCTGTCGATGTTGTCGATAACGAAACTCGCTTTCACTTCGGTGCCCTTTCCGAGCTCGGAAGTTATCGTGAATTCGCCTCCCGCCGTTTCCGCCGCCTGCTTGAGGAGCGGTATCCCCATTCCCACCTTGCGCGTCGTTCTCGTCGTCGTGAACGGATCGGTTACCCGCGCGAGAAATTCCTTATCCATCCCCTTGCCGTTATCCCGTATCGTGACGGTGAGAAGATTATTCTTCGCTTCGATGATCACCTCCACGAGAGTGGCTTTGGCTTTCACCGAATTCTCCACGATATCGAGGATATGCAGCGCGATCTCCCGCATTTACATATACTCCTTGAGTATCCCGTCAAGCTGATCCGTGGTGAGCTTGCCGTAGACGTTGGAATTTATGGTCATCACGGGCGCGAGTCCGCAGCAGCCGATACAACGCGTTTCGACCAGACTGAATTTCCCGTCCTCTGTACATTCTCCGGATTCGATGCCGATCTTCTGTTTGAGGGCGTTGATGATATCCCCGGCGCCCTTGACGTAGCAGGCGGTGCCGAGACATACGGAAACCTGATATTCGCCGCGGTAATTGAGGGTGAACTGCGAATAGAAAGTCGCCACGCCGAATACTTCCTCGAGGGAAACGTTGAGAGTGTCGGCGATCTTCATCTGCACTTCGATGGGCAGGTATCCGTAAATATCCTGCGCCTGCTGCAATGCCGGCATCAACCCGCCCGGAACCGATTTAAGCGCTTCGAGCCTTTCTTCGAGTTGTTTCGCCTGTTCGGGCGTGCCGGCAAAAGGAACTTTCGTTAATTTGATCTTTGCCATTGATTCCTCCAGAGAATGAGTTATTTAACGCTAATAATGCGCGCGCGTAAACACGTGCAGAATTATTATAACATATAAAACGCGGAGTGGAAAGAATATTTATATAATATCCGAAAAGAAAATAAAGGGAAACGCCTATTCTCCGCGGAGCTTCTTTATAAGGGCTACGGCGGTACGCTCGGGAAGCTCGATAAAATTGCGTTTTTTTCCTATATCTTCGAGATAATGCGCGTCGGAATCGGTTATCGTGACCTTGTCCTCGAAGCCGGGCATACCGCCGCCGTAAGCGGAAAATTCCACCGCTTTATAGTAATCGGGCACGCCGCCGAGAACTGCGGGCATCGCGTAAGCCTCCCTGTCAACGTGCGCGGGCACTGCCACGCCGCCGAAGCGGAGCGCAAGTTTATTGAGTTCCGTTTCGCTTATTTCCGCGCCGCACAGAAGAAGCCTTTTTTCGGTGTCGGTAACTTCGTCGTCGCTGTTCACCACGAGCTGATCGCCGAAAACTTCGGCGTCGTTGAGAAGGTCGGTGAAGGGAATGGCTTCCATAAAGGCTTCGAGAGAGTCGCAGTCGGGGAAATAGCACACGACGTGCACGTCCTCGTTGGTCTGTATCTCGACGCCGGGAACGACAAGCACGTCGAGCGCTTCGCCCACTTCCACGGCGCTCCTTACGTTACGTGAGGAGTTGTGATCGGTCACGGCGATGATCTCGAGCCCTATCGCGCTCGCCTGAGCCACTATCGACACGGGAGTCATGGAATTGTCCGCACACGGCGACAGCGCGCTGTGTATGTGCAGATCGTAAAGATACTTCATCCGAATCAGAGAGCGAGCGCTTTGACCGCTTCGTAGACGGGCTTCGCCGTGACGATGAGATCGAGTCCTCTGCCGACGGCTTTAGCTTTGAGCTGATCGTCGGGCTCGACGCCCTCGCAAAGTATCGTGACGCCCACTTCCGTGAGCGCCGCGACGGCGGCGACGTTATGATTGCTCATCACCGTGAACCAGGCGCAGCCCGCCGGCGCGTTGGCCATCACGAAACTTAAAAAATCCCCGCAATATCCGCCGCTTATCTCCTTCTCGGTATCCTCGGCGTAAACGACTTCGGCGTCGAGCGCGGCTATTACGTCTTTCAGTTTCATTATTTTTCCCTCCGCGTACACATGTCGAGCGTCGTTTCGCCGTTGACGACGTCCTCCGCGAACGCTCTGCAACTCGGCGCGCCGCACCCGCCGCAGTCAAGGTGCGGAAGCTCCGCGTATATCTGCTCTATTGCTCTCATCTTCTCTATCGCCACGCTGAAATCGGAATCGAGTCTGTAGACGTCCTTGGCTTCCGGAGTGACTTCCCAGTGATAGAATTCGCGGGGCTTGTTCACCTCGTCGAGATGATTGTCTAACGGCGGAAGCTTGTGCCGCAAAGCGCGTATTCTCACCCTTGCTACAAAGGGATTTTCCACGTTCAGAACGCCGCCGACGCAACCGCTCGTACAAGCGTTGAGCTCGACGAAATCTATATAGTTCAGGTTCCCGTCTTCCATTGCACGGAGTACGTTATTGACGTTTTCTATTCCGTCTGCGGCAAGATACCTGTCCTGGAAAATACCCAGCGATTCGCCGCCCGACGCCGCCCATCTTACGCCTAAAATACCCGTCTTGCTGAGGTGCTTCAATTCCTTTAACTTGGGCATTACGGAAAGCAGTTTGAAGTAGACTTCGTTTACCGCGAGCACGCCGTCCGCGGCGGGTTTCTTGAGTCCCATACCAGTTTTCAAGGCGTACACTTTGGCGGGACACGGAGAGATGAAGAACACGCCGATGTCTTCGGGCGGTATACCCTTCGCTTCCGCTTCCTCTCTGGCGAGGCGGAGCGCAACGTCCGCGGGCGCCACGAGATCGAGCACGTGCGACGCGAGCGAATGGTATTTCATCATTATGAGCTCGAGCACGGCGGGACACGCGGAGCTTATGATAGGCTTTTTGAGCTTGCCCTCGCGCATGATGTTGCGCGTTTCTTCGCTGATGAGCTCCGCTCCGCGCGCCACTTCGAACACGTCGTCGAATCCGAGCTCTATGAGCCCGTTAAGCACGAGATCGACGTTGTCGAGATTGTTGAACTGCCCTATCAACGAAGGCGCGGGCACCGCGATACGGTATTTGTAATCGAATATCGAATCGAAGGGATCGTATGCGGGCAGTTTAGCCTGATGCGGGCACATCCTCACACATTCGCCGCATCCTATGCAGCGGTCGTACAAAACTTTCGCTTTCCCGTTACGGACTCGTATCGCCTCCGTGGGGCAACGCTTCATACAAGAGATGCACCCCTTGCACCTGTCGGCGTCAAGCATAACGGTATTCAGACTTTTATCGGTCATGTTCGGCTCCTTTTCCGCCTGCCGCGAACGCGGTTCAACGGAGGTTGACCACCATAGTCACTGTCGTACCCACTCCGACGGTACTGTCTATATGCATTTCGTCGGAATACTTTTTCATATTGGGAAGCCCCATTCCCGCGCCGAATCCCAGATCGCGTATGGCGTCCGGCGCTGTGGAATATCCGTCTTTCATCGCGAGCGCAATATCGGGTATTCCCGGTCCTTCGTCGGCAAGCACTATTTTCACTTTGTCCGTGTCTATATCCACGGAAGCCTTGCCGCCGCCTGCGTGTATCACCATGTTAATTTCGCCTTCGTACATCGCGATAGCCACTTTACGTACCGCAACGGGATCGACGCCCAACATTTTCAAGGTCTTTTTGACCTCGTCGGACGCGCTTCCCGCGGACACGAAATTGTTGCCCGCCACGTCGAATTCGAGATGCAACGCACTCATACTTTACGGTCCCCGGGCTGTAATCCGTGCGCATACAGCAGGCCGCACGCCGTGTACATACGGTAATCGCTCGAAATTATGGCGATCTCTTTCTGTCGCGCTATCGCGAGCATGTCGTCGGTGGGCTGCTTGCCGCGAACGAGAGCTATGCACTTGATATCCATCATGTCCGCGGTACGCACGACCTGCGGATTGCACAATCCGGAAATAAGCAACGCCTGATCCTTGACGAATGCCAGCACGTCGCTCATCATATCAGAGGCGCACGCGGAATGGATATCCACGTCCATAAGCTCTTCGCCGTAATATACGGTCGCCTCAAGGGTATCAACGATATCTTTTATTTTCATACGCACTCCTGCATGATTGATCTGTAGGTAACCGCTTCGTTATCTCGGATATATCCTGCCTAACGAGCGTTTGTGATCGGCGCGTTTGTCCGCGGCGTCGATGATCTTTTTGACGTCCGGTTCCGCGATACCGGTAAGTATGTAACGGTCGATATCGGCGTAACTCACGCCCATCTCCGCTTCGTCGGTCTGTCCTTCGAACAATGCCGCCGACGGCGGTTCGTCGATGATCTCCTGCGGACATTCGAGATAGGTAAGCAACTTGTAAACTTCCGAGACGGTGAGGTCGCCTATCGGATTGAGGTCGTAAGCGCCGTCCCCCCACTTGGTGAAATATCCCATTCTGATCTCGCTGCGGTTGCCGGTACCCGCGACGAGATAACCTTTGCGCTGAGCGTAATTGTACAAGGTTATCATTCTCAATCGAGGATTCATGTTCGCGTAAGCCATCGGATTCTGCGACTCGTCGAGCGCCTCTACCGCCGCGACGAAAGCCTCCTTGACCGGCGTAAGATCGACTTCGAGCGTTTTGATGTCGAATTTCTCCGCAAGGTCGAGAGCGTAATTCCTGTCTTTCTCGTAATTTCTCTTGGAACCGCATGGCATGACGATACCGGTGACGTTCGGCGTGGCGATACGCGAAAGAATACCCACGAGCGCCGAATCCTTACCGCCGCTCGATCCGAAAACTATACCTTTCGCCCCGGACTCCTCCAGCACCTCGCGGATCCAGGCGGCGCGCGCCATAATTTCTTTTTCGAAATCCATAAAAGCTGCTCCTTCCGCCGCGCGCTGCGTCGCGCGCGGGACGCTGAAACAATTATATCATAGCATATATGCAAATTTCAACGGTAACCTTGAAAAAATGCGCCCGCGATATACGCGGGCGTGAGAAATACACTTTATATATTGGGTATCTGCCAGTCTATGGGCCCTCTGCCGAGCCGCTTCAATATGGCGTTCGTTTTGGAAAAATGCCTGCAACCGAAAAAGCCGTTATGTGCCGAAAGCGGCGACGGATGCGCCGCTTCGAGCACGAAATGTCTGCCTTCGGTGATAAGCTTCTTTTTAGCTCTGGCGGGGCTTCCCCACAGGAGGAACACCACCGGTTCTTCGCGGGCGTTAAGCGCCCGTATCACGGAATCGGTAAGATTTTCCCAGCCCATTCCGCGATGCGAAAAAGGCTCGTTTTTCCTTACCGTAAGTACCGTGTTGAGAAGAAGCACGCCCTGCTTTGCCCACGGCATCAGGTATCCGTTATTCGGTATAAAAGTACCCAGATCCTCGCTTTGCTCTTTGAATATATTGGCGAGCGAAGGCGGCACGCGCACGCCGGGTTTGACGGAAAAGCACATACCGTGCGCTTCCCCGGGGTTATGGTAAGGGTCCTGTCCCAGTATGACCGCTCGCGTATCGGCGAGCGATGTGGTCTTGAGGGCGTTGAAAATATCGTACATATCCGGATATACGGTGTGAGTACGGTATTCTTCCGCAAGGAAGCGGCGGAGCGCGGCGTACCAGTCGCTGCGGAAATCCGCTTCGAGTATTCGATCCCATTCGTTGCCAATATGTACCATGGGGATATCATATCACCCCACCGCCCTCCCGGTCAAGGCTAAAGCTCTACAATACGCTCGTGACCGTAGAATCGTTGAAAGAATTATTCCCCTGACACCCGCCTCCGCAACAAAGCATTATCAACAGAAGGGCAAGACACTGGTTGTTGCAGAAGCCGCCGTTATCGCCGCAGCCGCAACAGAGTACTATAAGCAACATCGCAAGAGTAGAGCTGTTCCCGTTCATAATGACCTCCGACAAAATTTGTAGTCATTCCACAATATGCACGAGAAAGCGCGTTTGTGCGGGCATTATAATGTCGACGGACAAAGGAGGCAATATGGAAGAACCGGTAGTAAGCGAATCGACAGCCGCACTTATCAGGCACTATCTTCCCTCGAATGCGGATCTTTCGGACATGTGCGCCTTTTTCTCGCTGTTTTCGGACGTGACCCGTATGAAAATGATCTCGGCGTTATCCATAACGGAGCTGTGCGTAAGCGACATCGCCATGATACTCGGGCTCAATCAGACCACGGTGTCGCACCAGCTCAAACTTCTCAGGGACGCGGGTGCGGTATCCACAAGGAGAGAAGGGAAAATAATTTTTTACAGGATAGTGAACCGTCATATCGCCGACGTCATGATGACGGGCGCGATATACCTATGCGAAATACTTCCGCCCGAAAGAAAACGCGAGGCGTAAGCGTCCGAAAAAATACCCTCCGCTTATACCGGGAAAAGGCGCTCGACGAGCGCCTTTTCCGTATATGACATATTAAAAGATGACCGTTTCAGTGCATATTCCTCGTTATTTTTTCCACTATAGGAATGGCGTAATCGTATCCCCACCTCAAAAGCAGGTCGTAAATTATGAACAGTACCGTGAAACAGATATTCAGTACGATATACGCCACCGAATCGGAAGCGAAATCGATACGGAGCGCCTCGAGATCGATGAAAAGTATGTCGGTAAGCTTATATACTACGAGGAATACGAAACAGGAATACGCTATTTTTATAAGATACGCGAATATCGGTTTGAGCTTACCCTTATTGTTGTGCATGGCTACGGTGGCTATCGTGTACGCGCCCCCTATCAGAACGAAGGAAAGGATATGGATATTGGCGAATATCGCTCCGAGCCCGCACACCGCCACGTAAGCGAGTATCGCTTCGCGGTAGTATTTCATCGTGAGCGGGAGCATTATCCCGACAGCCGCGACGATATTGAAGGTCAGCGACAGGTTAGGGACGTAAAAGGAGGCGATGACCGCCCCCAACGCTATAGACGCTCCTATTCCGGCAAGAGCGATTTTTTTAGCGGAAAATCTCTGCATCAGCAACAGGATATGAGATCGCCGCCCATACATTCGCAGCAGCAATCGGCGCACATCAGTCCCGCGCAACAGTCGCAGGGCGACATGCCTCTCTGCGGAGAACGGTACTGATCGTCGTCACGGTAAGACCTCTCGGAATCGTCACGGTACGCATACACGCGGCTGCGCGCGCTTCCGTCGTTATTATAGGCAGAATTCACTTTCTTCCCCTCCATGTGCTTGAGCGCTTCGGCATACTTTGCGTTGCCGGGCTCCATCGATACGGCGGTGCGGAGCTGCTCCAACGCTTCCGCTTCGCGTTTTTTAGCATAAGATATTATGGATTGCAGAAAGTACCATTCCGCGGTACGCTCCGCAGCGGTATCCAACACTTTCTGCGCTTCGTCGTAATTGGCTTTTTTGATGAGTTCGTCGGCTTCCTTCAGCTTGTCGGGGCTGTCCGTCACGTAATAACGCGACTTCAGTATCTCGTCCGCCTCGCGGTAAGCCTGCTCGATCTCGTCGAGCTTCTCACACGCTTCCGTGCCTTCGTCACCTACCGCAAACCGCTTCGGTTCCCACTCTCTGCGCTTCGCTTTATATGCTTCGTAAAGCTCGTTTTGGGTAACCTGATCGTTTGCTCCGAGTATCACAAAAGGGTCTTTCTGCATTTCATACCTCTCGATTGGAGTACTTCTTCCGTGCGCGCTCTCAGCCCTAAATATATTACGTTGGAGAGCGGCGCTTCGGATACCGTTATGCACATACGGTCGTAAGCCGCGCGTATTTCGCGTATGTAACCGTACAGCTTTTCGCTCACTTTATTCTGTATTTTATCCAAGACTTCTTCCGTTAATTCGCCGCCGCGCGGAAGAAGCGGATTGAAGGCGCCCTTCTCTTTGTCCTTACGCATATCGTCGTATGCGTCGATAAGGTAGATCCACCTTCCGAGATTGTCGCACAACGTATACAGATTTTCGTCGGGATCGGGGCAAGCCGCTTTCCCCACCGCGATAAGCATATCCGCGGACGTCGCGCACAATGCGTCGATATCGTCCGAATCGGCTTTCTCCAAAGCGGCAAGCTCTCCGAAGCACTTACGTAAAGCTTCGTCGAGTTCGGGGTACTTACGCGCCGCGCGCCTGTATTTGCCCTTCAAATATGCGCGCGCGATACGATGTCGTATTCCCCCTCTGTCCGTGACGTCGTCGTATACCTTATAATAACCTAAAATCGTATTGATGTCAACGATTCTTTCCTGTATGGGATCGTTGCGTACCACGGCGAATTTTTTGCCCACGGGGTGCGCAATGCACCTCTCGTTGTCGAATACGGGTTCGAGTCCCGCGTAATTATGCGCGATAAGGCTCAGAAAAGCTATGTCGTAATTGACCGTCATACGCATTAACGGCGGATATTTGCGGGCAATCGTTTTGCATAAACCGCAATAATACGCGCGGTACGTCGCGTAATCCTTGATAAGCATATTGGGCTTGTCCGCCGTAACGTATCCGAACATCCTACGGTAATACCAGACCTATTTTCTTCTTGACTTTAACCATCGTGCGCGCGGCTATCCTGCGCGCGCGCTCCGCGCCCTTCGCCGCCACGTCGGCAAGGTACTGCTTGTCGCCCATGAGCCTCAGATATTCTTCGCGCACGGGACGCAGTTTCTCTATCACGGCTTCGCCGCAGTCGGCTTTGAATTTGGCGTATCCCGCGTCGTGGTATTCCGCTACGAGCGAGTCTATGCTCCTTCCCGTCATCACCGAGAATATCGTCAGGAGATTGCTCACGCCCGGCTTGTCCTCGCGGTATTCCACCACGGGCTCGCAATCCGTGACCGCCCTCTTGAACTTACGCATTATCGCGTCCGGCTCGTCTATTATCGAAACCGCCGCGTTGGGATCGGGATCGGATTTGCTCATCTTGGCGAGAGGATTCTGAAGGCTCGCTATCTTCGCGCCGCTTTTCGCTATATACGCTTCTGGCACCGTGAACGTGGGCGAATAGAGATTGTTGAAACGTATCGCTATGTCGCGCGCTATTTCGAGGTGCTGCTTCTGATCTATCCCCACGGGAACGAGCGCAGTCTGATACAGAAGTATGTCCGCCGCCATCAGTACGGGATAGTCCAGTAGTCCCATATTGACGTTGTCCTCGTGCTTTGCAGATTTATCCTTGAACTGCGTCATACGCTGCATCTCGCCCACGTAGGTGTAGCAGTTCAAGATCCACGCAAGCTCCGAGTGCTCCGCGACGTGGGACTGGAAATACAATATCGCCTTATCGGGATCGAGCCCGCAGGCGAGATATTGCGCGAAAAAGGAAGTCGCCCTCGCTCTGTATTCCGCAGGCACCTGCCTTACGGTCAGCGCGTGAAGGTCGGCTATGCCGTATATGCAGTCGTATTCGTCCTGCATCGCGAGCCAGTTGTTTATCGCTCCGATATAGTTGCCTATCGTTATTATCCCCGTAGGCTGTATGCCGCTGTAAACGATCTTTTTGCGTTCGGTGCTCTGTTCGGTCATATAAACTCCGCTTATTTATCGAATAACGCTAAAATAGCGTTCTCTATGTCTTTGGTCTCTACCACGGCGTCGTGCAGTATCGGCAGTTCGTTGAGCTCCGCTATCTGTCTCGGCACCTCGGTCATCGTGTACTGATGCAGGCGCTTGACCGCTTTGAACGGGTCTTTCTCGTCGTTTCCGGTAAGACATTCGTACACGTCGTGCGCGAATTTGTAGGGGCTTGCGGTGGAAACCACGACGCTCTTGGTCTGATCTCCCGTGTCCGCGACGTAGTCGTAATAGGAGCTGACCGCCACGGCGGTATGCGGGTCGAGAAGATAATCGTAATTCTCGAAGAAATTGTCTATGGCTTCCGCGGTATCCTGCTCGTCGGAATAATATCCCACGAATTCGGGAAGCTTCTCGCGTATCGTATCGGAATCGACGGTATACCGTCCGTATATCTTCAATTCCTCCATAATATTCCTGACGAAAGCGGGATCCCTGTCGCCGAGCTCGAAAAGAAGTCTCTCCAGGTTACTGCTCACGAGAATGTCCATCGAAGGAGACATCGTCTTATGGAAGGGACGGTTGACGTCGTACTTGCCGTCGTTGAAAAAGTCGGTAAGAACGTTGTTGACGTTGCTCGCGACGATGAGCTTGTTTATCGGAAGCCCCATTCTCTTTGCGTAATATCCCGCGAGGATGTTGCCGAAGTTTCCCGTAGGCACCACGAAATTGACGGGTTCGTCCTCGTCTATCACGTCCGTTCCGAGAAGGTCGAGATACGCCGAAACGTAATACACTATCTGCGGCACGAGCCTTCCCCAGTTGATGGAGTTGGCGGACGAGAAGGAAAAACCGAGCTCCTTGAATTTCTTTTTCGACTCCTCGCTCGTGAAAATGCGTTTGACCGCGGTCTGCGCGTCGTCGAAATTCCCTTTGATGCCTATGACGTGGACGTTCTTGCCTTCGGAGGTCTGCATCTGCAGTTTCTGCATCGTACTGACGCCTTCGGAAGGATAAATGACCACTATTTCCGTGCCCTCCACGTCCTTGAAGCCTTCGAGCGCGGCTTTGCCGGTGTCGCCCGACGTCGCCACGAGAATGAGCGTTTTATCGGAGGAACCGCTTTTTTTGCGGGCGGCGGTCATGAGGTGGGGAAGCATCGTGAGCGCGATGTCCTTGAAAGCGAGCGTGGGTCCGTGGAAAAGCTCCAGTATGTAGGTCTCGTCGTCCGAACCTATCACGGGAGCGGGTTCTCCGTCGAAGCGCGCGTACGCTTTACGCGCGTAATCGAGAAGCTCCGCCTCCGTATAATCGGTAAGATACATACCGAGTATGCACGCCGCGCGTTCGGCGTAGTCCATCGATATCATGTTACGCAGTTCTTCCTTGCTCAATTCGGGAAAAAATGACGGTACGTAAAGTCCGCCATCTTCCGCTATCCCTTTCAGGATTGCGGCGCCCGCGCTGACAGCGCCGCCGCCGCGAGTGCTGATAAAATCCATATCTACTCCTTATCGGTATCCGCGAGAACTTTGATAAAGTCCGGCAGATCCTCGTAATCAGCCGAGATCGTCAGTACGAAGGTGGCTTCCGTCTTGTGCGAAATGCGTTTCAGTCTCTCGAAGAAGCTGTCCATTTCGTCAATGGGTTTGCCTATCATACGCGCCGCGCCGTCGATGAATATAAGCCTTATGTCGTAATTGGCTTCGAGCATTCCCTGGATAAAGCCTATGAGCCCGTCCTCGGAAGCTATCTGGCTCTCTTTGGAATTGGTAAAACGTATCTGATACTTTATCTCCCTGATATAACGCGAAGTGTCCGTGATGAAAACTATGTCGCCGAGTTCTTTGTTGATGCTTGCGTTGGCGGTATCGATGATTTTTTTGGTTTTACCCGTTCCTTTGGAGCCGTAGATGATCTTGATCATTAAAACCTCTCTTAATACTTTTTCGGCGGCTTCCGCCGATATTATATTGATACTTCTATTGTACCATCTTTTATAAATATTTCAAGAGGGAATTTCAATATGCGTGCTCGTGCGTACGCGCTCACGCATGTCCTCTCATAAATCCGCGGAAACGCTTCTCGTCCGCTTCTTTTATGAGGTCGAGCAGCTCTTCGTCGGAGAGAACGGTATCCCTGCCGCCGGAGTACTGAGCGTCTATCTCCGCCTTGAGCGACTCTACGAGAGGATCTTTTTTGTCGATCTTTTTGCCCTCGGGAAGTTTGAAGAAGGCGTTGATCCAGTACGCTATGCCCGCAAGCCCCGAATGGCTGTCTATCGCCACGAGCGGAGGTCTTCCAAGTATCTTCTCGGTGTCGAAAATATTGTATATCTCCTGATCCTTGAGCATACCGTCGGCGTGGATACCCGCTTTGGTGAGATTGAAGCACCTTCCGACGAAGGGAGTGCGCGGAGGGATGACGTAGCCCATTTCGCGTTCGAAGTATTCCGCTATCTCGGTAATGACCGAGAGATCCATGCCGTCGGTCGTGCCGCGCAGAGAGCAATATTCCATAGCCATCGCTTCGAGGGGACAGTTGCCGGTACGCTCGCCGATGCCGAGCAACGAGCAGTTGACGCCCGACGCGCCGTACAGCCACGCGGTCGCCGCGTTGGTGACTACCTTATAGAAATCGTTGTGTCCGTGCCATTCGAGGAGCTCGTTGGGAAATTCCGCATAGTGCTTGAGACCGTAGATGATGCCCTGCACGCTTCTCGGAAGGGCGGCTCCGGGGTAAGAAACGCCGTAGCCCATCGTGTCGCAGCAACGTATCTTGATCGGGATGCCCGTCTCGTCCATAAGCTCCTTGAGCGCGGAGGCGAAGGGCACCACGAAGCCGTAATAGTCCGCTCTCGTGATATCCTCGAAATGGCAACGGGGACGCACCCCTATCTCGAGCGCCTGTTTGACGACGCTCAGATATTTGTCCATCGCCTGACGGCGGGTAAGGTTCATTTTCTTGAAAATATGGTAATCGGAGCAGCTTACAAGAATTCCCGTTTCTTTGAGTCCCATTTCCTTGACGAGGCGGAAATCCTTCTCGGATGCGCGTATCCAGCTCGTCACTTCGGGGAATTCCAGTCCGAGCTCCATACATTTTCTGACGGCTTCCTTGTCCTTGTCGGAATAAATGAAGAATTCGCTCTGACGGATAAGCCCTTTGGGACCGCCGAGCCTGCTCATCATCTTGTAAAGATCCACTATCTGCTTCACCGTGAAAGGCTGTTGCGCCTGCTGTCCGTCGCGGAAAGTAGTGTCCGTTATCCAGATGTTTTTGGCGCATTTCATCGGAACGTTCATGAAGTTGAACAGCGTCTTCGGCACCGATTCGTAGTCGAACATCTCTCTGAAAAGGTGAGGCTCGTCCACGTCCTGAAGATTGTGCGTGAAGTTGTGCGTTTCCAGAAGGTTTACGTTGTCGTTGTAGAAAATTCTGTCTTTCATCGGTGTATGCTCCTAAAGATCTTTATCTTCAATCCGAAATTTTGCTGAGTTTGGCGTTCTGATCGGCGAGAGCCAGGGCTTCCACCATCTCGAACATATCGCCGTCGAGGAATTCGGCGAGGTTGTACAAAGTAAGCCCTATGCGGTGATCGCTCACCCTTCCCTGCGGATAATTATAGGTGCGTATGCGCTCCGAGCGGTCGCCCGTTCCCACCTGCGTCTTGCGGTTGTCGGCGTATTCCTTGTCGCGCTGCGAACGGTAAAAATCGTATAAACGCGAATTCATCACCTTCCACGCCTTCTCCCTGTTCTTTATCTGACTGCGTTCGTCCTGACATTCCACGACGATGCCCGTCGGTAAATGCGTGATGCGTACCGCCGATTCCGTCTTGTTGACGTGTTGACCGCCTGCGCCGCCGCTGCGGTAGGTATCTATTTTGAAATCCTTTTCGTTATATTCGACGGCGACTTCCTCGGCTTCGGGAAGCACCGCCACGGTACAGGTTGAAGTATGCACCCTGCCCTGACTCTCCGTCTCCGGCACGCGCTGAACGCGGTGCACGCCGCTTTCGTATTTCATTTTGGAATAGGCGCCCTTCCCGTTTATCATGAATACCGCTTCTTTCACGCCGCCGAGCTCCGTTTCGTTGACGTTGATGTCCTCGACTTTCCATCTCAGACGCTCGGCGAAACGGTGATACATTCTCATAAGGTCGCCCGCGAAAAGGCTCGCTTCCTCGCCGCCCGCGCCGCCGCGTATCTCGATGATGACGTTCTTGTCGTCCATCGGGTCTTTGGGAAGGAGCAGTATTTTGAGTTCTTCTACGAGCTTGTCAGTTTTGTCGCGGAGTTCGTAATATTCCGCTTCCGCAAGTTCCGCCATCTCCTTGTCGCCGTGCATCATCTCGCGACAATTCTCCATTTCTTCCTTGGCTTTGAGATATTTCTCGTACGTCTCCACGACGGGTTCCGCGGAAGCGTGCTCCTTTACCAGGTTCTGCCACTCCTCCCTGCGTTGCATGACCGCGGGATCGGCAATGAGCTCATTGAGCTCGTAAAAGCGCTTACGCATATTTTCCAGTTTTTCAAACATATTCGCTCCTTATTGTATCGGACGCTCGTCCGCGCCGTCCGCAAGCGCTTTCTTTGACTTTATTATCCTTACGACTCTCGCCACGGGCGGAGTGTTGTAATCGTAAAATATCTCCTTCTCCCCCTCGAAAAGCGCAGCGACGGCTTCCGCCTGCCCCGCGCCGACTTCCAGCATGAGCGCCCCGCCCTCGGCAAGGTATCCGTCGTATCCCGAGGCTATCCGCCTGTAGAAATCGAGTCCGTCCTCGCCGCCGTCAAGCGCGAGCAAAGGCTCGTGATCCCTGACCTCGCCCGCGAGAGTCGCTATCTCCGCCGTGGGGATATACGGAGGATTGGCGACTATCGCGTCGAACGCGCCTAAAACGCCGCCGAAAAGATCGCCTTCGACGAAATCGATCTCCGCGTCGTATTTGGCTGCGTTTTTACGCGCCACTTCGAGCGCGTCGGCGCTCACGTCGGTCGCTACGACTTCCGCACCCGTTTCCTTGGCGATAACTACCGCAAGAGCCCCGGAACCGGTGCATAATTCGAGCACGCGAGCCTTCTTCCCCGAACAGTTCTCGCGGATGAATTTCACTGCGTTTTCGGCAAGTATCTCGGTATCGAACCGCGGTATCAGCACCCTGCCGTCCACATAAAAATCGTATCCGTAGAAGGGAGCCGTCCCCAAAAGATACTGCAAAGGCTCTCCCTTTTGCCGCGCTTCCGCCACGCTCTCCGCTTTCGCCGCTTCCGGCTCCGGCATAAGCGCTTTGGGGTCTATGTCGGAGAATTTGTCCCACTTCATGAAATGCATCACCGTGAGCTCCGCTTCGGTCTCGGGTATCTTCTCGGAAAGCTTCTTGATGAGCTCGCCGCACTTCACGAAAGTCACGAACGTCGAGGTGGGAGCTTCCTTGTCCGATTCCAGCTTCCTTACCGTTTCGAAAGCCGTTATCGCCACTTCTATCATCGAGTCGTCGGGCTCCGCGGTAGTTATCTTCTGGAGTCCCCTACCCGGAGCTTTGAGTACCCGAGCAAAGATATTATCGAATTTCGCGAGTACTTTCAACACCTCGTAACTCACGCCCGCTATGACGGGCAACATGGCTATCCTCGCGAGCACTTCGTATATCGTGCGGGAGGGTTGCCAGCCGAGCAAGGCGAAGAAAACTGCGTTGACGACGATGGACACTATCATCACTATGAAGATGAAATTCGTGCCGCACCTGTCGTGTATCCTCGCGTGCTTCCTCACGTTTTCCACGGTGAGCGGTTCGCCGGCTTCGAAGCAGGCTATCGTCTTATGCTCCGCGCCGTGGTACATGAAAAGCCTTTTGATCTCTTTCATCCGCGACACCGCGAGAAGATATACGAGCAGCACCGCGATCTTGACGACGCCGACGGTGAGGTTCTCGAGAAGAATGGTCCAGTAAAGCCCGATGCCCGTGGTGTCGAGCAACGCAAAAATACCCTTTTTGACGTAAGTGGGCAGTATTATGAACAACGCCACGGCAAGCAATATCCCCAGCACCGCGCCCACGTAAGTGGCGAACTTTACGGCGTCTATTTTGAAATGCTTGACGAGGAACTTGTCGAATTTACTCTCGGCTTCCGCTTCCGCTTCGTCGCCGTACACCTCCGCGGAACGCATAAGGATACGGTTGCCGTCGACAAGGCTCATGACGAGAGAATATATCCCGCGGACGACGGGTATCCGCGCAACGGCGGGCTTCTTCTCGGGAAGCCTTCTGCTTTCGGTCTGAATGTTGCCGTACGGATCTCTCACGGAGACGGCTTCCGCCGTTTTACCGCGCATCATCACGCCTTCGATGACCGCCTGACCGCCTATTTCGGAACAATTCTTTCTCGCCATAACTGTACGGTTAACGTGTTTTCGGAGCCCGGCTCGCGCCCTCTGCCCGCTTTGTAGCAAAATAGGTGCAGTATACCGCTGCACCTACCCTAAACAATCGCTTTTGAAATAACGGATTACTTTCTGCCGTAGCGCTTGTAGAAGGAATCCACGCGGCCGCCTGCGTCAACGATCTTCTGCTTTCCGGTGTAGAAAGGATGGCATTGGTTACAGATATCGACTTTGAGAACGTCAACGTTCTTCGTGGTGCCCGCTCTGAATTTCGCACCGCATGCGCAGACCACGTCGACTACTTTATAATTGGGATGAAGTTTCTCTTTCATTTCGTAATACCTCGTATTTTTAAGTTAAGTGCTCCGATATTATATAAATATATAATTCCGTTGTCAACTGTTTTCGTATAAATTTCACCCGATCTCGAGGATACTATACTTTGATCACCGCCGCGACGTATCTCTGAGCGTCCGCGCCGAGCTCTTCGAACAGCTTCTGCGCCTCGGTAAGCGGGACCGTATTGTCCACGAAGCCGTCGAACTTCAATATCTTTTGCGCGAGCAAATTTATCGCGGCGTTGAATTCGCTTTTACCGTTGGTAACGCCTTTTACCGTGAGGTTTTTGGCGGCGATGGCGGAAATGTCCGCGTCGAGCTTGGGAAGATACGAGCCGTTCAGCCCCGCTATCACGCAGTCTCCGCCCGACGCCGTGAGCATATGTATGAAATTGGGCGAAACATTGGGAATGGCGTGCAATACGGTATGATCCGCCATTCTCCCGCCCGTTATCGACATAAGCTTGGTCGTCACGTTTTCGCTCAATTCGTTGACCGTATAATACACCCCGCATTCCTCAGCGAGTTTGAGGTACCTGTCGTCGGAGGATATGAGCACGGGTATCGCCTGATAATACAACGCGAGCTGCGCCACCACGACGCCCAGCAACGAGCCGCCCACGATCGCCACGTAATCGCCTTTCTGCAACCGGAAAGAGCCGAGCGCACGCAACGCGACCGCCACTATATCGGTGAAAAGAGCTTCCTCTTCTTTGACGTTCTCGGGGAAAGGCACGACGCTGTCAGCGTTGACAGCGATAAAATCACGCAGGAAGCCGTCTTCGTCCACGCCGTAGATGCGCTCGTCGTCCTGCGCGGACGGATCGACGTAGGGATTGAGCAGCACGCGCGAGCCGAGTTTGAGGCCGAGCTCCTCTCTGTCCTCGCTCAATACGGCGGTGGCAAGTCTGCAGGGTATGCGCGGATAATCTATGCCGAGCTTGCCCTCGAAGACCGCTACGTCCGCGAGAGTGGGATAGATGAGACTCAATTTGAGTCTTACGAGTTCGCCCGCGGTGGACTCGCTCTCGACCGTTTTGAACATTCTGTCGCCGGTGGCGTAATAAGATTTCATACCTTCTCCGGTGGGCTTAACGCCCTATGCGCTATATTATAACATTAAACGGCGCTTTTTGCAAGCGGTGAAGGGACTAAGATGCCTTTCCGAATACTTATACGATAAGCGACGCAAGCGAGGAAATGTCGCCCGCCCCGAGAATGAGCAAGACGTCGCCTTTGCGGCAATACGCGCTCACGGCGTTGGCAAGCGCGATGGTGTCGTCGAAATAATACGCTTCGTGCCTTGCGCGCAACGCTTCGTACAGCTCGTAAGCGGTCTTGCCGCCCGAAGTCTCTCTCGCTTTGTATTCCTTAAAAACGAATACGGCGTCCGAATCGCAGAAGGCGTTCAGGAATCCGTCGAACAGCGCTTCCGTGCGACTCAGAGTGTGCGGCTGAAATACCGTTATCACTCTGCCGCCGCGGGCGGTGAGCAAAGCCGTGGATATCGCGGCGCGTATTTCCGTGGGATGATGCGCGTAGTCCACGTAGACCTCGGCGCCGGAACATATCCCTTTGAATTCGTATCTGCCGCCTACGCCGCCGAAGCTCTCGAGCCCGCGTATCACCGCTTCGCGCTCTATCCCGCAGGCGGTGGCGGCAAGGTATGCGGCAAGCGCGTTGTATATGTTGTGTCTGCCCGCCACTTTCAGCGAAATATCGGAATCAGGGTACCCTTTATGGAATATTGAGAAGCCGTATCTGCCATTCGTAAGTAGTCTGATATTCACGGCTCTGCAATCGGAGGGAGTATCGACGGAGAACGTGTACATATCTTTATATGTGCACTTGTACATACGATAAAATTCGGTGTCGGCATTTACGACTGCGACTCCGCCGTCGCGTACGTTCATGACATACGACGCAAAAGCCGCGAACAATTCGTCCTTGCTCCGGTAAGTGTCCGGATGATCTGCTTCGACGTTGAGTATAACGGCGACGTCGGGGCGCAACGCAAGAAAACTTCTTTTATATTCGCAAGCTTCGGTCACGAAAAACTTGTCGCCTTTGCAAATTAGATTGCCGGCGTCGAAAGTATTACCTCCCACGTGCGCCGTGAACAGCTCGCCCGATTCCTTGAATATTCTCGCGAGCATGGCGGTGGCGGTCGTTTTCCCGTGCGTGCCCGCGACGGCCACGACGGTGTCGTAGCGGGCAGCGACTTCGGCAAGAAAATAATCCCGCCTGACGGTCTTTACGTTATGCCGTCTGCAGAATTCGAGTTCGGCGTCGTCGGAAGGTATCGCTTGCGAATAAACGACCAGATCGGTATTTTTTATTATTTCCTCGTCCGAGCCCACGTATACGTAAGCTCCCCACGCGGCAAGCGACTCCGCCTCCGCCGAATATCTTTTATCGGAGCCTGTCACGACGTACCCTTTCAGGATCATCAGTTTGGCGAGCGCGGACATGCTTATCCCGCCTATACCGATGAAATGTATTCTTTTTATTCGGTCCCCGAAAAGCATACTCTATAATATGCTCCGCCTTTACCTTTGGTGAGTCGGGCGATAAAATTTACGCGATAAAAAAAATTTTTTTCTTTATATAAAAATATTGAAATACTCGCGAATACATTGTATAATAACTGTCGGTTTTACATTTTCGAATGATAAGGAGAAATTTTTATGAACATCACGGATGTCCGAGTCAGAATAATCCCCAAAGACGAAAAAAAGCTCAGAGCCATCGCAAGCGTTATCATAGATAACGAATTCGCCGTACACGACATCAAAGTCATCGAAGGCACGGAAGGTCATTTCATCGTGATGCCCTCCCGCAAAGCTCCCGACGGCAGTTTCCGCGACATCGCCCACCCCATAAGAAGCGAAGTGAGAGACAAGCTCTCCGAAGCAGTTCTCAACGCATATTACAGAACTCTCGACGAGAATTGCGGTTAAGATCCCTGTAATTCCTTTTCGTAAAATCTGTAATCCACTTTCCCGAAAGGCGTGTGCCGCAATTCGTCTACTTCTATTATCTCTCGCGGCACGGCGTAACGCACTATCTTCGAAGCCACTTCCGTAGCTATTTTATTATTTACGGACGCTCCGCCCGCCCCGCGGGCGCGCTTGACGTACAGCCTGACGTATGGCTTACCCGAAGAATCCGCGGCGCGCGCGGCGCAACATTCCTCCACCTCGTCCATAGCGTTCACCACGGCTTCTATGTCGGAAGGGAAAATATTTATGGCGGCGATCTTCACGGTGCGCTTGACGCGCTCCTTGAAATACAGGTATCCGTCCGCGTCCAGACAACCGTAGTCCCCGGTACGCAGCCATCTCACTCCTTCGTCGTCGGTATATACCGCTTTGGCGGTACATTCTTCGTCGTTCAGGTACCCGTTCATCAGAGAAACGGCGGCAAGCTCTATATTCCCGATCTCGCCCGCGGGAAGCGTTTCGCCGCGCTCGTTCGTGATCTTCACGCGGTTTCCTTTGAGCGGAAGTCCCTGCGAACACGCCCTGGTAGCGCCGCGCGGATTGACCGTCACTACGGAAGCCGTTTCCGTAAGTCCGTATCCTTCCAATATTTCGCCGCCGCTGCCCGCTCCGCGAAGAATGGCGTCGAAACGTTCTTTGACCTGCGGCGCGAGCTTGTCTCCGCCGCAGAATACGCATTCTATCTTTTCGAGCCCTTTACCGCCGAACGAACGCTCCGCGGCGAGCTTTGCGAACATTTGCGGCACGCCCGCTATGTGAGTGATCGCGTATTTTTTGATAAGGCGGGCGGCTTCTTTCGCCCTGAAAAGGGGCATCAGCACCACCCTTATGTGACATATCACCGTATGCACGCATATTCCGAGCCCGAAGCCGTGAAATATCGGAAGTATCGCGAGCATCCCCCCGTCCGCTGGTATGTCCGAGCGCCCCGGGTGCACGCTGTCCACCACCGCTTCGGCAAGCGAATTCAAAGCCCTGTTGCTTATCTCCGCGGCTTTTGAAGTCCCGGTCGTACCTCCGCTGTGGATATATACGGCGACGTCTTCTCCGCTCCGCTCAACCGGGATACATTCGGCGCTTTTCAGCGTTTCGGAAAAGCGCGTGGCGCCTGCGCAGGCGGCAAAAGAAAACGGATAAAGTATTTTAAGAATTTTTCTATAACGGAACGGACTGCATACGACGGCTTCAATGCCGTGTTTTTCGAGCATTTTACGGTGCGCGGGATAAATTTTGTCGTATATGAAAAGTATTTTCGTTCCCGTAGAAAGCAGTATCCTTTCCAGCGCTTCGGTACGGAAACGCGGATTTATGAGATTGACGGCGCAACCCGCGGCGCTCGCTCCGTACAGCGCGAAAACCGCTTCGGGGATATTGGGGAGCATTATCCCCGCCGTTTTGCCCGCGAAGCCCTTTTCCGTAAGGTACCCCCCTACTCTCAACGCGTGCGAAAGGAATTCCCTTTCCGTAAAAGAACTGCCGTAGTATTCTATTTTGATTTTATCTGGCTCATTCAGATAATCTTTGACGTATCCGAATATACTTTGATCGACGTTCATATCTTAATAATACAATTATTACCGCCGATTTGCAAGGAAAACGCGGGGCGGAAACAATCAGCGAGGTGAAAATATGTTGTTAAGCGAGATCCGTAACAAAAAAATGGTGTCTTTACGCGACGCCGAAGTGCTGGGAAGCGTAAGCGGGGTATATATCGACCGCGACACATATCGGGTGAAGTACATATTCACGAATGAAAATATCGCCGTGTACGCACCCGAAAAGATATATGCACATAAGGACATATTGACAGTTCTCGACGCGTGCGGAGAGCCTCCCGAACGCGCGGCGGGAATGCTCGCATTCACGATCGGCACCGCGATCTACGGAGTGAGCGGAGAATATGCCGGTATCGTCAAGGACGTGGAGATCAACTCACGCAGGAAAACTCCCGTGCTTCTCACAGACGGGAAACCCGTAAAACTGAAACACGTAGTCGCATCTTCCGCCGACGCGGTGATAATAAATCCCGCAAAAAAGCCGTTGCTCCCCCCTGCCGAGAAGTCCTCGCGTAAGGTACTTACGGGTACGGTTATAACGCCCGAGATACCTACCGAAACGGCGCACGCAGGCATAAGCGAGGCGCCCGCCGACTACAGTTTCCTGCTCGGAAGAAAACTGAAATACGAAGTGGCGGACATAAGCAGGTCTTTCGTGCTTATGGCGGGTACGCTTATAACGGACAGAGTGATAGCCAACGCGAGAAAAGCAGGGAAAATAGCCGATCTCGTTACTAAAAGTTCGTAACGTAACGGTAACGTAAAGTATCCGAAAAAATTCGGCGGCGCGTAAAGCGTCGCCTTATTTTCGAGCGGAAAAGAACGATCACGTCTGTCCCTGTCTACGGACGACGGGCGCAAAAGCCCGTAAGACGGCGCGTAAAGCGCCGGACGAGCTCACAGGGCGCGGAAAAACGGCGGCGCTTCCGTTGCGTCGCCGTTACGGAATTTCCGTAACGTCTCCGTAACCGTTACAAACGCGTTACGGAGACGTTACGCGCCATTCGGCGTTCAGATCTTCCTGAACTCCTCGGAATCGCATTTCATACAGCTCTTCGGTGCGCTTGCGCCTTCGTGTATGGCGCCGCAGTTCTTGCATTTGTAACGGTTGAGCGCTTTCCCGGAAGAGGAAGAATCGCTTTCCGCTGCTTCCATTCTCGAAGTAGCGCCTTTCGTAGCCGAGTTAGAACAGTTCTGTGCGGAATTCGAGCAATTCTGTGCCGAGTTCGAGCAGTTTTGTGCGGAGTTCGAGCAATTCTGTGCCGCGCCCGAACGGTTCTGTGCCGAGTTCGAGCAATTCTGTGCCGCGCCCGAACGGTTCTGTGCCGCGCCCGAACGGTTCTGTGCCGAGTTCGAGCAGTTTTGTGCGGAGTTCGAGCAATTCTGTGCCGCGCCCGAACGGTTCTGTGCCGAGTTCGAGCAATTCTGTGCGGAAGAACCGCGACCGCTTTCTTCGGCGGCTTCCATTCTCGCGCCCGCTTTGCCGTTCACGGAATTCCTCGCGCCGCGCGCGGACGATCTGCCGGAGCCGTTTGCGCCGGAATAATTCTTGTCGGGACTGCCGCAGTTGGACATCTTACTGTTGTTGGTCATATTATCGCCTCCTGATTTGATACAGGAATTTTTGCCGACTGCGGACTAATTATACCTATACTCCGATATTCCCCGTCCTGACGTCCGCATTAAGATAGGAATACATTATCGCGCGCGCCTTCCCGCCCAGCGCGTCGTCGAAGCATGCGATAAGATCTTCACCGCTCGCGTCTGCGTATTTATAACGCTCGTAATACTCTTTGACGGCTTTGGCAAACTTCTTTTCGCCGCTGAGCTCCATAAGGCTTGCGTACATACGGCACCCCCTGCGGTACACCACCGCGTCGTATTCGTACAAAGTGGAGAATTCGTATACGTTCCTTGCAATACTCGGTACGTACCCCGGAGAAGACAGTTTCTCGGTGATAAGGAAGGCTGCGTACTGCCTGTCGCAGTCCGCAAGTTCCGAAAGATATCTGCTCTCGTCGCCCGCAAGCTTGAAGTAATACGCCGCAAGGAAGGTGGTCAGACTCTCGTCCACCCATCCTTCGTGCACGCCGTCCGAACCAACCGCGCAGCCTATCCACTGGTGCACGAGCTCGTGCACGATGACTTCTTCTTTTTCGCTGTCGGAGAGCGCGGAGTTGATAACGACCAGCCCCGGATATTCCATGCCCCCGTAATAGAAAGGCGATTCGCATACCGAAAATTCGGGATAAGGGAATTCACCGAAGTATTCGGTAAATATATCTGTTGCTTCAGCCACAAATTCTGCCTTTCCCGCGCCCTTCGAATAATACTTGATCTTAACGTCGCCGCTCGTGGCTTCCTCGAGCGAGTATTCCGCTGACAGCACCGCGGCGAAGTCTATCGCGTTCTCCGCCGTAGCTTCCACCGTTCTTATCCCGTTATTCTCCGTCACCGAAATTTGTTGTCCGCTTGTAGCTATAGCTACATTATTTGGGGCGGATATTTTCACTTCGTAAGTGGCGCTCGCAGTATGGAAGGGATCGCCTATCCTCGAATACTCCGCACGCTCCCATCCGTTATCGTCCAGATACGCGAGCACGGGATAGAAATTGGAAAGACGCGCGACGCTCCCGTCTTTGCCGAAGCGGAGCGTGCCGCCCGCCACGTCTATGCGAGCGCCGAGATCCACGGTACACGACTTATCGGGTCCGAGCTCTTCCGCAAGGCTCACCTCGAGCAGGATCCCTTCCGTTTCGAATGCGGCTTCGACGCCGTTCACCTTTACTCCGGATACGTCTATACCGCCGAATTCGGTATTGGTCTTCAACATATCGTCAAAATATGCGGAATTGGCGGAGTCTTTACGGTAAGCGTTGGGATAGAGATAGAAAACAAGTTCGTCGATAGCTACGGACGACGAATTGGTAAATACCACCTTCTCCGTCAGATAAGCTTCGTCAAGCCCTTCGCGCACGGCTATATCTATGGCGTACGCCGCTTTGCTACCGCTACCGCCTTCTTCCTCTTTTCCCACGCACGACGCGAGCAACGCGAGCGTAGTAAACAGCGTCGCTACCGTCAACGCGAACAATATGCTTTTTTTCATACAACCTCCGCAATATTTGATGCTATATCGATTTGCGTTAGAACCTGCGTCGGCATTGTCCCGTTGTTTACTTTTAATTTACTGTAATAAATTTTAGCAAAAGTATGTACACCCGAAATTTTTATGCTATAATAAGACCATCAAAACAGCTCATAATTTTCCCCCTTATCATAGCTAAGAAGGAACGATGTTTTTTATCGTTCCTTTTTAGCATATACGGGAATGTATAAAAATCACCGGAATAACCGCTTTTACGCAAAAAAAAGACGTCTTCCTTACGGAAAACGCTTTTTCTCTTACGTTGCCTCTCTTTCCTACGCCCCGACACGAAAAGGCGGAAAAGGAAAGGAAAAGCGGATATTTTCAGGATCTTTTATGAAGATTTACGTACTCGGTCGCGTACGTCGCGGCTATCGCGCCGTCAGCGCAGGCGGTAACGACCTGCCTTAACGGGCTCACGCGGACGTCGCCGGCGGCGAATACGCCTTCGAGCGAGGTACGCATCTCTGAGTCGGTGACTATATACCCGCGCTCGGTGTCGACTTTGTCGGCGACGAGTGCGGAGTCGGGCTCCGTTCCTATCGCAACGAACACGCCGCTTACTTCGAGCCTTCTCACGCCGTCTCCGTGCACGTCGGCTACTTCGAGCGCTTCGACGGGGCTTCCCGCGAGTCCGTACGCCACGGAATCGAGTACTTCCTCGACGTTTTCCGTCGCGCGCAGCCTTTCTACGAGAATTTTTGCCGCGCGGTATTCGCGCCTTCTGTGAACTATATAGACCTTTCTGCAAAGGCGCGAAAGATACAACGCCTCCGTAAGCGCGGTATCTCCGCCGCCCACGACTGCTACGTCCTTGTTACGGAAAAAACCGCCGTCGCAGGTAGCGCAATAGCTTACGCCTTTACCGGTAAGAGCTTCCTCGTTGTCGAGCCCCAGCTTACGGTGCTTCGCTCCCGTAGCTATTATCAAAGCGCGCGCGACATACTCGCCGCCGTCCGTTACAACCCGTTTTTCGTCGCCTTCGGCATCTACGGAGAGCGCCGTTTCGTACCGCACCTCGGCGCCGAAACTTTCGGCTTGCGCAAGCATCGTCGAATACAACGTATATCCGTCCACCGACGGGATACCGGCATAATTTTCGATGGCTTCGGTCTGCGTGACCTGCCCGCCTGCGTTCGCTCCCGCTATGACGAGCGTTTTCATCCCGCCGCGGGCGGCGTATATCGCCGCACTCATTCCCGCAGGGCCGCTTCCTATTATCGCTATATCGTATGACATAATGCCTCCGTGCGTTCAAACGCCTTCAATATCTGAAAGTATACCATATAACCCGCGTTCATAACAAGTATAGCGACGCTATCGGAGTTTTTCAAGTTTATTTAAGGAATATCGCTTGCGTTTCGGTATCCATCGGGCGTCGGCTGTGATATAATACCGTCGTGAGCATATTCGACGGCGTCCTCGGCTTGTCCGTCACCGCGGCAAGCGGCATAGAGGCGGTTACCAAAAAAGAGCTTCTCGACCTGGGATACGCTCCGGGAGGAGCGGAATTCGGCAGAATTTCCTTCCGCGGCACCTTCCGCGACGCCGCGCGTTGCAATATTTTCTTACGCACCGCGGACAGAGTATATATCAATATATGCAAATTCCGCGCCGAAAGTTTCGACGAGCTTTTCGAAGGGGTAAAGAAAGTCGAGTGGCGCGACTCCGTGCCCGTAAACGGCAGAGTCGTCGTCAACGCGAGATCCCGCGGGAGCAAGCTTTTCGCGCTCTCCGCTATCCAGCGCGTAGTCAAGAAGGCGATAGCCTCGGCGTATCCCTCGGGGCTTACCGAGACGGGCGAAACGTACTCGGTAGACGCGGTGATAGTCGACGACGAAGTCACGCTTGCGCTCGACGTATCGGGAAACGCCCTGCATAAGCGCGGTTACCGCACTTTCGTGGGCGAAGCGCCTCTCAGAGAAACGCTCGCCGCTGCGATGATACTTCTTTCGGGCTGGAAGCCCGAATATCCCTTCGCGGATCCTTTCTGCGGATCGGGCACTTTACCGGTGGAAGCGGCGCTCATCGCAACGAACACCGCTCCCGGACTCAACAGGAGTTTTGCTTCCGAAGCCTTCCGCTTCGCGCCCGAAGTTTACGAGGACGTGAGAGAGGAGGCGCGCGACCTTATCAAAAGCAACGTCAAGCCGCGCATATCCGGCTTTGACGTCAATCCCGAAGCGGTGCGGCTCGCGCTTCGCCACGCCGAAAACGCGGGTATGCGCGACAAAATACACCTTCAAGCGGCAGATATGCGCGCGTTTTCTTCGAGATTCGCTCACGGGCACATCGTCACCAATCCGCCTTACGGCGAACGTATGATGCGCGGGAAGGAACTCGACGTATTGTACCGCGATTTCGCGAAAGTGTATTTTTCGCTCGACGACTGGCGGCTCGCCCTCATAACCTCGTATTACGCATTCGAGCGCGCTTTCGGCGCGAAAGCGAAAAAGCGGCGTAAGTTATACAACGCAGAGCTCGAAGCGACTTTATATTTTTATTGATAACGCGTTTCTGTTGCATAACTTTATTTACAGTAATATAATATTAGGAAATCAAAGAAACGGAGAAAGACCATGCCGGAAACTGCGGATAAAAGAATAAAATACGGTATGACCGCGGGTATACTCGGAATAATATCCAACGCCATACTCTGCGGAGCGAAGCTCATCGTGGGCTTCATCGGCAACAGTATAACGATAATCGCCGACGCCGTCAACAACCTTTCTGACGCCATGAGCTCGGTGATAACGGTATTCGGATTCCGCATAAGCGCGCGTCCCGCGGACAAGGAGCATCCTTTCGGTCATCACCGTTACGAGCAGATATCGGCGCTCATCGTCGCCATTCTCGTGCTCGCCATCGGCGTTCTGCTCGGAAAATCGAGTATAGAAAAGATAATCACGCCCGAAGAAACGGCGGTCACGACGCTCACATACATAGTTCTTGCCGTGGCTATAGCGTTAAAGATCGGACAAATGGCGATGTATCTGTATTTTTCGAAGAAGATCTCGTCCGATTCCCTGCGCGCGGCGGCAGCCGATTCGCGGAACGACTGTTTAAGCACGGGCGCCGTGCTGATAGCCGCGATAGTCACCGACGTGGCGGGAGTCAATATCGACGGATATATGGGACTCGCCGTAAGCCTTTTCATCGTCGTATCGAGCCTGTTGCTCGTCAAGGACACCGTAAGCCCTCTGCTCGGAGAGCCGCCCACGAAAGAATTCGTCGAGAACGTGCGTAAAAAGCTTCTATCCTACGACGGCGTGCTCGGGATACACGATCTTATGGTGCATAATTACGGAGCGACGAGCTCCACCTACGTTTCGGTACACGTCGAAGTGGACGCGCGCGGCGACATAATGAAAGCGCACGATATGATAGACAATATCGAACGCGACTTCCACAAGGAAGGTCTGAACCTCACCGTGCACATGGATCCCATCGAAACCGACAACCCCGAAGTGAGCCTGAACCTCGAACGCGCAAGAGAGATACTCTCCTCGATGAACGCGGGGCTCAGCCTGCACGACTTCAGAATGGTCATCGGCGACACGCATACGAATATCCTTTTCGACGTGGTGATACCTTTCGGCTCGAAAGTGACTCCTCACGAGATAGAAAAAGCCTTCGCCGACGCTTACGCGGACGAAGGCAAACAGTACTTCTTCATCATCAATTACGACCGCTCGTACGTATGATAACGCACGTACGGGCGACGTTTAACGGATATACGGTAGTCTAAACCTTGATTTTCGCTTTGCTTCTGTCGTCGGGAGCTTTATAAACGACGAGCTTCCTGCCGCATACGGACACGGGGTCCGCGCCCGTCATATCGCATACTTCTTCCATTATCTCCTTCATAGTGCCTTCGGCGGTCTTGAGCACCGTTATCTTGACGAGCTCGCGCGCTTTGAGCGCGTCCTTCAATTCCTCCGCG
Organism: uncultured Eubacteriales bacterium; assembly: GCA_949292905.1. Lineage (GTDB taxonomy): Bacteria > Bacillota > Clostridia > Christensenellales > DTU072 > Stercoripulliclostridium_A. The sequence continues at coordinate 22,361 of CASFAV010000006.1, read as the reverse complement.
AGCGTTTCGGTAACGCCCGCCTTACCTATCTGAAATATCGCTTCGACGCCGTTAGCCATTGCGCGAAGCTCGCTTCTCTGTCTCGAATTTATCATATTTCTATTCTCCGTTAAGCCGACCGCATCAGCATTTCTTGATGAGTCTTATATAGAATTCCACCGCTTCCCAGATGCCGCGGAAGGTGATGCGCTCGTCGTTGCCGTGCACCATTTTCCTCTCCTCGGAGCTCATCGCCATCGCCGAGAAGCGGTACACCTTGTCGGATATTCTGCCGTAATGGCGGGAATCGGAGCAGGCGATCATCAGATACGGCGCGACTATGGCGTCGGGGAAAACTTCAGATACCGTTTCGGCAAGCTTGGCGTAGCCCGCGCAGTCCGTGGAGGAAACCACCGACGGTTCGGACCCGTTGATAACTTCTATCTTCACGTTTTCGTCGTCGATGACTTTCCTGAGATAATCGACGGTAGAGTCTATCGTTTCGCCGCTTATTATCCGCAGATTGCTCGTCATCGTGGCTTTGGCGGGGATGACGTTGTAAACGTCGCTTCCCTCCATCATGGTGAACGCGCAGGTCGTGCGCATGAGCGCGTTCATCTCGCCGCCGGACTTCGCGCCCATTGCCGCGAGCAACGGCTTGAAGAGCCACAGATTGGCAAATATCAGCCTGTAAACGAAGGTGCTGTGCCTGCCGAGCGCGTCGAACATCTTGAGCGCGGGTACCGAAAGACGCGCGGGGAAGGGATTGTTCTCGACCTTATTGCAGGCTGCCGACAGTACGCCCACCGGCGTATGTCTCGGAGGGGTGGAAGCGTGTCCGCCGTTGCTCAAGACGGTGTATCTTATGTTGGTGATACCCTTCTCGGCGATACCTATCACGGCGCAACGCTCCTTCACGCCGGGGAATACCTTCTCGACGACCGCGCCGCCTTCGTCCACCACGAGCGCGGGCTTGATACCTCTGCGCTCCAGTTCGGATACTATGTTGGGAGCGCTCTCGCCGGCGGTCTCCTCGTCGCCCGCGAACGCGAAATATATATCGTGTTCGGGCACGAAGCCTTCTTTGATAAGTTTTTCCGCCGCCTGCAATATCCCGTTCAGCGTGCCTTTGGTATCGAGCGTTCCCCTGCCCCACAGCGTTTCGCCTTCGACGATACCCTCGAACGCGGGGCGCGTCCAACGCGATTCGTCCGCGGGCACTACGTCGTAGTGCGCCATGAGCACGGTGGGTTCCGCTTCGCTCTTCCCCTTCCATCTGTATAACAGCCCCTTCGGCGGGATACGCTCAAGAGTGGCGGTTCTATGCACTTCGGGGAACAATTCTTTGAGTTTCAGGCGCAGTTTCTCGAATTCCGCGGCGTCTTCGTCCGCAACGTCGTTATAGCTTACCGTCTTGATGCGGATAAGCTCTCTCAAATCGTTCACCGCTTTATCGCGGTCGAATTCGACTGCTTCGGGTTTTCGGGCGGCTTTAGCTTTCGGCTTGAAAAGCAACGCCCTGATCAGGCATATAATAAGAAGCGTTATCATAGTCTACCTCCGTAAACATAATAACACTTCCCGTAAAAATTGGCAACATTAGTCAGCCTATATCGGACAAATACAGCTTTTTATTTATTTGGCGAGCATCAGCACGCCGCCTATGATCGAGAATATGCCGAGCGCTATCATCATGGCGTCCGCCATAACGTTGTAGGCAACGATAAGCAATATCCCGAAAATTATCATCACGAGCGGCTTAACCACCGCCACCGCTTTTGCGAGCGCGCCGCCCGTTTTCACCGTGCCGATATTTTTCACGAATATGAATATCCCGTAAATTATCGCTATTATTCCGGTAAGTATCAACGCCGCTTCCGCTATAGTCCAGCCGAAAATTATCACGACTATTCCCGCGACTACGGCTATAACGCCGAGCAAGGTCTCTTTACGCACGAATACGTCGTAAAGCCCTATCGCTATCAGCAATACTCCTATCGTAGTCACGAGGACATTGAGCATTCCCGCGCGCAACGCGCAACACAGAATACCTATTATAATGAGCGAGATCGCGGTGATCGCCGTGCTGTCCGATATCCTTTTAGTCATGTTTACAACCTGATCACGCCTTCGAACACGAGATTCGCGCTCGACGTCATCACCACTCTTTCGCCGTCGTAATTGACCACCACGTCGCCGCCGCGCGTCTTGACCGTAACGTCCGCGCCCCGCTCGCAATAGCCGTTAAGGACCGCCGCCACCACAGCCGCGCACGCTCCGGTACCGGAAGCGAGAACTTCGCCGTTGGCGCGCTCCCACACGCGCAGTTTGAGCGTATTCGGATTGACGACGCGCACGAATTCGGCGTTCACCCTGTCGGGGAAGAAGGGAGCGTATTCGAATGCCGTGCCCGTCTTCGCTAGATCCACGTCGTCCACCCTGTCCACGAAAGTCACCATGTGCGGGTTGCCGAGCGACAGGCAGGTGACGCGGTATTCCTTGCCGCGCAATCTGACCGCTCTGTCTATGACGGCGTCGCCGTCGAGCGAACAGGGTATGTCCTTCGGCTCAAGGATGGGCTTACCCATATCCGCGCTCGTTCCGGACACCTTGCCGTCCGAAAGGAACAGCGTGAGTTGTCTTATTCCGGAAAGAGTCTCTATCGTCATGGTAGTTTTCGGAACTATGCCGTTGTCGTAGAGGAACTTGCCGGAGCATATCAGCGAAGTGCCGGACGTTCTGCCGTCGCTTCCGTCCTTATTGTAGATCTCCATTTTAGCGTCGGCTACGTCGGACTTGCCTATCACCGCGAGCCCGTTACTGCCTATACCGAAGTTGCGGTCCGAGAACAGTATCGCCATACTCTCCGGGCAGACTATTTCGCCGTTGAAATTGTTGAGATAAACGCCGTCGTTACCCAAAGACTGCATTTTGACGAAGTTTATCTTCAACTTTTCTTTACGCATCTTGTTGAGGTTGACGAGCTCCGTGTTGCGCTCCGTGAATCTCGACGCCAGTATGTCCGCAAGCGCGTTCGCCGTATCGAGAGAAGTCATGCACGCGATACCCAATTGCAACGCGCGGGTGCGCAGTTTAGTGTGAGCGTCGATGTACGAACGGGTGTTGGGGCAGGTGTTGACTATGAAATCTATCTTGCCGTCCTCAAGGTACTTGTAGATATCGTCGTCGCGGACGAGCACGAAGTCGTTACCGAGCCCCTTGATAGCGTCGGCGGTGCCTTTCGTCGCGTATATCGTGACGCCCACGTCCATGAATTTCTTGGCGAGTTTCACTGCGTCGTACTTATCCACGTCGCGCACCGAAATGTACACGCCGCGGTTTTCCTTCTCGCTCTTGAGCTTGAAGCCCGCCGAAACGAGTCCTTTGAACAACGCTTCCTGCAAGGTCTTACCTATGCCGAGCACTTCGCCCGTAGATTTCATCTCCGGTCCGAGAATGGAGTTGACGTTGCTGAGCTTCTCGAACGAGAATACCGGCACTTTCGCGGTAACGTAGGGAATGGTCTTGGCAAGTCCCGTGCCGTATCCCATATCCGCGAGGTTTTCGCCGAGCATTATCCGCGTGGCGATATCCACCATGGGGATACCGGTCACCTTACTTATATAAGGTATCGTGCGCGAAGCGCGGGGATTGACTTCGATGACGTAAAGCTCGTTCTCGTATATGACGTACTGGATATTGACGAGTCCGCGAGTGCCCAGAAGAAGCGCGAGACGAGTCGAACAGTCCACTATCTTTTCGCGCATCACGTCGTTGATATTGTAGGGAGGATACACCGCTATCGAATCGCCGCTGTGTATGCCCGCGCGCTCCACGTGCTGCATTATGCCCGGCAGAAGCACGTCCTTACCGTCGCTTATGACGTCCACTTCGAGCTCCGTTCCCATAAGGTACTTGTCGATGAGCACGGGGTTATCGATGTGCTGAGCGAGGATTATGTTCATATATTCCTCGACGTCGAAATCGTTATACGCTATCGTCATATTCTGCCCGCCGATAACGTAGGAAGGGCGCACGAGCACGGGATAGCCGAGCTCGTTGGCTACCGATACGGCGTCCTGAATGCTCGTCACGGCAAAGCCCTTGGGGCGTTTGAAATTGACCTTTTCGAGCAGGGCGTCGAAACGCTCTCTGTCCTCGGCGGCGTCTATCGAGTCGGCGGAAGTACCCATGACCTTAACGCCTATCCCGTCGAGATGCTTGGTGAGCTTGATGGCGGTCTGACCGCCGAAAGCTACCACTACGCCTACGGGCTTCTCCACGGCGAGTATGCCGTCGATGTCCTCAGGAGTCAGAGGCTCGAAATAAAGCCTGTCCGCCACGTCGAAATCGGTGGAAACGGTTTCGGGGTTGTTGTTGACTATCGCGACGTCGTAGCCCAACTTCTTTATAGACCACGCGCAGTGCACGCTCGAATAGTCGAACTCTATGCCCTGTCCTATCCTTATCGGTCCCGAACCCAGAACGAGTATCGTCTTTTTGTTGCGGTCGACGTGCTCCAAAGCCTCGTTCTCCTCGTCGTACGCGGCGTAGAAATACGGCGTCTCCGCGTCGAATTCCGCGGCGCAAGTATCGACCATTTTGTATACCGGATCGCGGTGAACGGGAACCTTGTGTCCGCTTATGCGTTCGATAGCTTTATCGGTATATCCGTAGCGTTTGCCTTTGAGATACGTTTCTTCGTCTATCGCTTTACCTTCTATCGCCTTCTCGTAGTCGACAAGGTTCTTGAGTTTGTTGAGGAAGAAGCGGTCTATGCGGGTTATCTCGAATATCCTGTCCAGGGATATCCCTTCCTTGATCGCGCGGAAGACGGTGAAAAGCCTTAAGTCGTCCATGTTCTTCAGCATCGCTTCGACGTCTTTACCGTCGTAGCCCCCGGCGTTGAGGGTGTCGAGCCCTATCTCCGCGCCGCGTACCGCTTTCATTATCGCGGACTCGAAATTGGAGCCGATACTCATCACCTCTCCCGTCGCCTTCATCTGCGTGCCGAGAGTGCGCGAGGCATATACGAATTTGTCGAAGGGCCACTTCGGGAACTTGCACACGATATAGTCTATCGCCGGTTCGAAGCAGGCGCAGGTCTTGCCCGTCACCTCGTTGGGTATCTCGTCCAACGTGTAGCCGAGCGCTATTTTCGTGGAAACCTTCGCTATGGGATAGCCGGTAGCCTTGCTCGCAAGCGCTGACGAACGCGACACGCGGGGGTTCACTTCGATAACGGCGTATTCCATCGAGTCGGGATTGAGCGCGTACTGACAGTTACAGCCGCCCACGATGCCGAGCGCCGCCACTATGTCCAGGGAAGCGGAACGCAGCATCTCGTATTCTCTGTCGGAAAGAGTAAGCGCGGGCGCCACCACTATGCTGTCGCCGGTATGCACGCCCACGGGATCCACGTTCTCCATACTGCACACCGCTATCGCGTTGCCGATAGCGTCGCGCATCGTCTCGAATTCTATCTCCTTCCAACCGTAAATATATCTTTCTACAAGCACCTGATGTATCGGCGAAACGTCAAGTCCGGTCGCCGCGACCGAACGGAGTTCCTCCTCGTTGTACGCCACTCCGCCGCCGTTACCGCCCAGCGTGAACGCGGGACGTATGATGACGGGATATCCTATGCGCTTCGCCACCGCGAGCGCTTCCGAAAGTTCGTTGGCGATGTCGGAAGGTATACAGGGCTGTCCGATGCTCTGCATAGTTTCTTTGAACAGCTCCCTGTCCTCCGCTTTGCATATCGCTTCGGCGTTGGTGCCTATGAGCCTGCAGTTGTGCGCCTTCAAAAATCCTTCTTTTTCGAGTTGCATCGAAAGCGTCAGCCCCGTCTGTCCGCCCAACGTACCGAGTATGCTGTCCGGCTTTTCCTTGACGATGATACGCTTGACCGTCTCCAACGTGAGCGGTTCGAGATAAATTTCGTCGGCGAGCGCCTTGTCGGTCATTATCGTCGCGGGGTTGGAATTGACGAGCACCACTTCGATGCCCGCCGCCTTCAGCACGCGGCAAGCCTGCGTGCCCGCGTAATCGAATTCCGCCGCCTGTCCTATAACTATAGGTCCCGAACCTATTACGAGTACCTTTTTGATCCGTTTGTCAAGGGGCATACTATTTATCCTCCGTCATCCTGCGTATGAATTGCTCGAATAAGCCTTCCATATCCTTGGGACCCGCGCACGCTTCGGGATGGAATTGCACCGTCTGCGCGTCGAGCTCCGGATATACGACGCCTTCGCAGGTACCGTCGTTCACGTTGATATGGCTTACCGTACCCTCTTTGAGCGACGCGCCGTCCACGGCGTAACCGTGATTCTGCGAGGTGATCACGGTTCTGCCGCTCTTAAGGTCTTTAACGGGCTGGTTGCCGCCGCGATGACCGTACTTGAGTTTGACGGTCTTGCCGCCCGTGGCGAGCGCCGTGAGCTGGTGCCCCAAACAAATACCGAAAAGCGGCTTCTTGCCGAGCAGATCTCTCACTATCGCTATTATTTCCTTGTTTTCCGCAGGATCGCCGGGACCGTTGGAAAGCATTATACCGTCCGGATCGTCCCCGAGCACTTCCTCTGCGGGCGTGAACGCGGGATAGCTCGTCACCGCGCAACCGCGCTTCAGAAGCGACCTTATGATATTGCGTTTGGCGCCGTAATCGTACAACGCGACCTTGCACACCGGTTCGCCTTCGGGTAAATAAAATTCCTTCTTGCTCTCCGTGACCGCCTTCACCGCGTTCACGATGCGGTATTCGGAAAGTTTCTTGAAATCGACGCTCCGTGGATCGTCCGTCACGACCGCGTTCATTACGCCGGATTCGCGGATAATTCTCGTAAGCGCGCGCGTGTCCACGCCGCATACGCCTACCGTACCGTATTTTTTAAGGAAGCTGTCCACGTCCGTGTCCATACGGAAATTGGAAGGCGCTTTGCAGTATTCGCGCACGACGTACGCTTCCGGCCATATCTTGTCGGACTCCATATCGTCGTACATTATCCCGTAGTTACCTATCGTGGGGAAAGTCTGTACCACTATCTGCCCGTAATAACTGGGATCGGTGAGCGTTTCGGTAAATCCCACCACTCCCGTGGAAAATACCGTTTCGCCCATAGCCGTTCCGTCGGCGCCGAACGCTTCGCCTTCGAAAATTTTGCCGTTCTCAAGTACTATGTATCTCTTCATAAGCCTTTTCCGGATTTACGATTTGTAAATTTATTTCATAAGGGTGACCATGACCGCTTTCTGCGCGTGCATACGGTTCTCGGCTTCCTCGAATATTTCTTTGGCGTGCGCCTCCAGCACCTCGGCGGTTATCTCCTCGCCGCGGTGCGCGGGAAGACAATGCAGTACCATGGCGCCGGGGTTTGCCGCCTTCATGAGTTCCGAGTCTATGCAGAAGCCCTTGAACGCCGCGCGGCGCGCTTTGGCTTCCGCTTCCTGTCCCATGCTCGCCCACACGTCGGTGTACAATACGTCCGCGCCTTCCGCCGCCTTACGTACGTCGTCGGTTATCAGTAATTTACCGGATTCGTATCCCCATTTGATAAGTTCGGCATCCGGTTCGTAGCCTTTGGGGCACGCAATCGATATATTCATACCCACTTTGATACAGCCTACGATAAGCGAATTCGCCATATTGTTGCCGTCGCCCACGAAGCAAAGTTTCTTTCCTTTGAAGCTGCCTTTGAATTCCCTTATCGTCATAAGGTCGGCGAGCACCTGGCAGGGATGGCAGTAATCGGTAAGCCCGTTGATGACGGGTATCGTGCCGAAAGCCGCGAGCTTCTCCACTTCGCTCTGCTCGTAAGTGCGTATCATGATACCGTCGAGGTATTTGGAAAGCACGCGCGCGGTGTCTTCGGCGGGTTCGCCCCTGCCTATCTGCATGTCGTTGCCGCTCAGGAAAAGCGCGTTGCCGCCCAGTTGATACATACCCACTTCGAAAGAAACGCGGGTACGCGTGGAGGCTTTGGTGAATATCATTCCGAGAGTTTTGCCTTTAAGATGAGGGTGATCGATGCCGTTCTTCTTCTCGAATTTGAGCTGATCCGCCATGTTGAGAAGGTCGATTATCTCTTTGGAAGTAAGATCGGCAAGTTTAAGTAAATGTTTCATCGCTTTCTCCTTTCCTTATATCAATAGAACATCGTGCCTATGCCTTCGTCGGAAAGCACTTCGATGAGTATCGCGTGCGGCACTCTGCCGTCGATGATGAAAACTTTTTTCACGCCGCGGCGTATGGCTTCGACGCAACATTTCACCTTCGGTATCATGCCCCCCGAAATAACTCCGTCACGGATAAGTTCGAGCGCTTCGGAAGCGTTGACTTCCTTAATGAGCGAATTCTCGTCGGCGGGATCTTCGAGTATTCCCTTGATGTCGGTCATGTTGATGAAAGAGGAAGCTTTCAGTTCGCCCGCTATGCGCGAAGCCGCCGTGTCGGCGTTGATATTGTAAACGTTGCCCTCTTTGTCGTAACCGAGCGAGGATATGACGGGAATGTAACCTGCGTTCAGAGCGTCGAGAACGGGCTTCGTGTCCACGGAAACCACTTCCCCCACGAAGCCGAGCGCCTTGCTTACGGGGCGCGCTTCTATCATTCCGCCGTCTATGCCGCACAGTCCTATCGCCTTACCGCCCGCGCTACCGATGAGCGCGACGAGATCCTTATTGACCTTCCCCGCGAGCACCATCTGCACGACGTCGATCTGCTCGCGGTCCGTAACGCGCAATCCGTCCACGAATTTCGATTCAATATTCATCTTCGCGAGCGTTTCCGTTATCTCCGGTCCTCCACCGTGCACGAGCACCACCTTGACCCCTATCTGCGCGAGCAGAACGAGGTCGCGCATGACCGTTTTTTTGAGATCTTCGTCGATCATCGCGTTGCCGCCGTACTTGACGACTACTATCTGGTCGTAATACTTCTGAATGTACGGCAACGCCTGTACGAGTATTTCCGCTTTTCCTTCGTTGGTAAGTTTCATATTCCCTCCGATATTCCGCCCCTCAGGTGCGGTAATCTCCGTTTATTTTCACATATTCGTAAGTGAGGTCGCAGCCCCACGCCACGGCTTCGCCGTCGCCGTCGCCTAAAGTAATGTCTATGATTATTTCCTTTTCGGTAAGCACCTTCTTGGCAAGCTCCTCGCTGAAATCGACGCCGTGTCCGTCGCGGCATACCTCCGCCGCGCCGGCTTCGGAACGGAAAACGACTCCGACTTTATTTATATCGGTGTCCGTGCCCGCGTAGCCTATCGCGCAAAGCACCCTGCCCCAGTTCGCGTCCGCGCCGAACATGGCGGTCTTGATAAGCGAGCTCGTGATGACGCTCTTGGCGACTACGCGCGCCGTTTCGTCGTTACGGGCTCCCGAAACCTTACATTCGATGAGCTTTGTTGCGCCTTCTCCGTCGGCGGCTATCTTACGGCAAAGCGCGCGCGTCACTACGCCGAACGCTTCCGCGAACTTCTCCGCGTCCTCGTTATACTCCGTAATTTCCGCGTTGCCCGCTTCTCCGGAAGCCATTACGGCGAGCATGTCGTTGGTGGAAGTGTCGCCGTCTACCGATACCATATTGAAAGAGGTGACGACGTCCTTACGCACGATCTCGGCAAGGATCGCGGGAGATATCGCCGCGTCGGCGGTGACGAATACGAGCATCGTCGCCATGTTCGGATGTATCATTCCCGAACCTTTCGCTATGCCGCCGATATGACATTCCTTGCCGCCGAGCGTGAATTTCACGGCGACTTCCTTGATGACCGTGTCGGTGGTCATTATGGCTTCGTTCGCTCCCGCGGAATCCGCGCCGAGCGCTTCGACGAGAAGCGGTATGCCCTTCCTGAAAGGCTCTATGGAAAGCGGTTGACCTATCACTCCCGTGGACGCCACTATCACGTCGTCCGCCGCTATTCCCGCCGCTTCCGCGAGTATATCGCAGGTGGCTTCCGCTATCTCTATGCCGTCCGCGTTGCAGGTATTGGCGTTGCCGCTGTTGCATATTATCGCCTGCGCGCGACCGTTTTTAAGATGTTCCGCGGTGACCGTGAGCGGAGCGCCTTTCACGAGGTTGCGGGTGTAGACCGCCGCCGCAGAAACGGGCTTGTCCGCCATGATGAGCGCGAGATCCTTTTTCGTCTTGTTCTTGCGGATACCCGCGTGTATACCCGTCGCTCTGAAACCTTTGGCGGCGACTACGCCGCCCGATATAAATTCGATACCGTTACCGTTAGTATTCATTCCGTTATCAATCCTTTTTTCTCGTCCAAACCGAGCATTATGTTCATATTCTGTACCGCCGCTCCCGAAGCGCCTTTACCGAGGTTGTCGAAAACGGCGTATGCCACGGCGCGTTCGTCGCTCCCCGCGACGTAGATCTCCATATCGTCCCTGCCGGAGAGCTTATTCGCCGCCGCGAATCCCCCGCCCGAAGCGCCCTCCGCGCCCGCGTCTTGGACCTTGACAAGTCCCGCGCCCGCGTAAAAATCCTTATATATCCCGCGAAGTTCGTCCGCGGAAGCCACGCCCTTCAGGCAGGTGAGATCGAGAGGCAGTATCACTTCCATGCCCGAATAATAGTCGCTCACTATAGGCAGGAATACGGGAGCTTTATCGAGCCCGCATACGGCGCGCATTTCGGGAAGATGCTTGTGAGTCTGACCTATGCCGTACATTCTCGGCGCGTCGTACTCCGCGCCGCGCTCTCCTTCGTAAGCGGCTATCATCTTCTTGCCGCCTCCCGAATAGCCCGTCAGCGAAGTCGCGCACACCGGAAAATCGGGGCTCATAAAGCCGAGCTTTACGAGCGGATACACGAGCGCGATAAAGCCGCTCGCGTGACAGCCGGGAACGGCTATTCTTTTGCCCGAAGCAATGTTTTCTCTGAAACGGGCTCCCAATTCCGGAAATCCGTATGCCCAACCGGGCGAAACGCGATGAGCGGTCGAAGCGTCTATAATGCGTACCCTGTCCCCTGCAAGAGCCACGGCTTCCCTCGCCGCCGCGTCCGGAAGGCACAGAAAGGTTATATCGCTTCCGTTGATGTATTCTTTACGCGCGACGGGGTCTTTCCTGTATTCGTCGGGTATGTAAAGGAGTTCGATATCCTCTCTCGCGCCGAGGCGCTCGTATATCTTGAGCCCGGTGGTGCCCTCCCTGCCGTCTATGTAAACCTTAATGCTCATCGAGGAACTCCTTTATGATACAGAGTTGCTTCGCCACCGCCTCCTCCGAAGGCGCGCCTTCGGAAGTACGCTTGTTGAGACAGGTTTCGAGGGATATAGCTTCGTAAACGTCTTCCTCGAAAAGTCCGCTCTCTTTCCTGAGCTCGTCCAAAGTAAGGTCGTTGAGCGCGATACCGCGCTTCACGCATTCGGCGACGAGAGTCCCCGAAACTTTATAAGCCGCGCGGAAAGGCAGACCCTTCTTCGCGAGATAATCGGCAAGGTCGGTAGCGTTGATGTAGCCTTTGAGCGCCGCTTTTGCCATATTGTCCGCGTTTACTTTCATCGTGAGGAGCATCGGCGCGAAAAGCGTAAGGCAGGCAAGCGTCGTTTCCACAGAATCGAATATCGCCTCTTTATCCTCCTGCATATCCTTGTTGTACGCTAGCGGAATGCCTTTGAGCATGGTGAGCAGCGTAATGAGATCGCCGTAAGTCCTGCCGGTCTTGCCGCGCACGAGCTCGGCTATGTCGGGGTTCTTCTTCTGCGGCATTATCGACGAACCGGTGGAATAGGCGTCGTCGAGCTCCACGAATCTGAATTCCCACGAGCACCACAGAATTATCTCCTCCGACAGGCGCGACAAATGCGTCATTATGAGCGCCGCGGCGGAAGCGAGCTCCACCTGATAATCGCGGTCGCTGACGCCGTCCATGCTGTTGAAAGAAATACCGTCGAATCCCAAAAGCTCCGCCGTCATTCTCCTGTCGATGGGATAAGTCGTGCCCGCAAGCGCTCCCGAGCCCAAAGGCGAAACGTTCATACGCTTGCGGCAGTCTTTAAGACGGGAAGCGTCGCGCATGAACATGGCGCAGTACGCCGCGAGATGATGCGCGAGAGTAACGGGTTGCGCTCTTTGAAGATGAGTGTATCCGGGCATCACGGTAGCGGTGTTCTTCTCAGCGACTTCGTAAAGCGCTTCGACGAGCTTTTTCACCGCCGCGACGAGTTCGTCCGTTTTCGCCCTGAGGTAAAGCCTTGCGTCTACCGCCACCTGATCGTTACGGCTCCTCGCCGTATGCAGGCGTTTACCCGCCTCGGGAAGCCTTTTCGTAAGCTCGCCCTCGACGAACATATGTATGTCCTCCGCTTCGGGATCGATGACGAGCTTGCCCGAAGTTATTTCCTTACGGATATCCGCAAGCGCGGATACTATCGCTTCCGCGTCCTCCGCGGGGATTATGCCGCAGGCTCCGAGCATCTTCGCGTGAGCGATACTTCCCTCGATATCCTCTTTATACATCAACCCGTCGACCTTTATCGACGAGTTGAAATCGTTGACCGCGGCGTCGAGTTCCTTGGAGAACCTTGCCGACCATAAATTAGCCATATACCTTCCTTATGTAGCCATAGCTACGAATTATTGCTATTTTTTGTTCGCTTTATCCATAAGCGCCTTCACCGTGATCGGAAGTCCGAAGAGGTTGATGAAGCCTGCGGAATCCTTCTGATCGTACACGTCGTCTTCGTCGAAAGTGGCGAATTCGGGATTGTACAGCGAGTACGGCGAAGTGGTGCCGGCATTGATTATGTTGCCCTTGTAAAGCTTGAGCTTCACGTCGCCCGTCACGTTCTCCTGAGTCTTGTCGACGAACGCCTGGAGCGCTTCGCGCAGAGGGGTGAACCACTTGCCGAAATACACGAGCTCGGCGTACTGCTGAGCGACGAGCGCTTTATAGTGCGCGGTGTCGCGGTCGAGGCAGAGCGTTTCGAGAACTTCGTGCGCGCGGTAAAGGATCGTGCCGCCGGGAGTTTCGTACACGCCGCGGGATTTCATTCCGACGAGCCTGTTCTCCACTATGTCCGCAAGACCTATGCCGTTGGCGCCGCCCAGGGCATTAAGTTTTTCTACGATAGCCACGGGAGAGAGCTTCTCGCCGTCGACGGCTACGGGTTCGCCCTTCACGAAGGATATCGTGACGTAGGTGGGTTTGTCCGGCGCCGCGAAAGGACTTACGCCCATTTCGAGGAATCCGGGTTTATCGTACTGCGGCTCGTTGGCGGGATCTTCGAGATCGAGTCCTTCGTGCGAAAGATGCCACAGGTTCTTGTCCTTGCTGTAATTGGTCTCGCGGTTGATCTTGAGCGGGATATTGTGAGCTTCGGCGTAGTCGATCTCCTCTTCGCGGCTCTTGATGTTCCATATACGCCAGGGAGCGATTATCTTCATCTCGGGCGCGAAAGCCTTGATCGTGAGCTCGAAACGCACCTGGTCGTTGCCCTTTCCGGTGCAACCGTGGCAGATGGCGTCGGCGCCTTCCTGAAGCGCGATCTCCACTATCCTTTTTGCTATTATCGGGCGGGCGAAAGAGGTTCCCAGAAGGTAATCGCCTTCGTATTTAGCGCCCGCTTTGAGGGTGGGGAATACGTAATCCTTGACGAATTCCTCTTTGAGGTCCGCTACGTATAACTTGCTCGCGCCCGTTTTGATGGCTTTCTCCTCGAGCCCGTCGAGCTCGGTGCCCTGTCCCACGTCGCCCGATACCGCTATTATCTCGGGATCGTCGTAATTCTCTTTGAGCCAGGGAATTATTATCGAAGTATCCAGTCCGCCGGAATACGCGAGAACTATTTTCTTTATCTTTTTGTCAGCCATGATATGTGCCTCCGTAGGTTGAGTTGGTTTATGCATAGATTATACCCCACCCGAATGTATATAGCAAACGAATAAGGGGCTTAATAATGAATATATCCGTTGATTATACGCGGATTTTGCATAATCAACGCGGCGCGTCATAATTTCCGCACGGGTATATCGCTTCGTACCGGCTCGAATACGGCTACTCGCTCCGACGCGACGTCGGTCCCGAGTACTTCGTCTATTATCGGTCTGAGATGAGACGATATGACTTCGTAGCCTTTGTCGTTGGGATGTAGCCCGTCTTTGGTGTATTCGTCGATCAAATAGCCGTCGTCGCCCACGAGATATGGATAAATGTTTGCAAACGTGCATCCGAACTCCGCCGCCAATTCCTCTATCCCCGCGTTAAGCTCCTTGACGAGAGGCGTATTGCGCTTGGCGTAATTTTCGCGCCACCTCGGATTGACGGGGTAAACGGATTGTATGATTATTTTCGTGTCGGGGCAATTCGTTTTTATTTCGGAGACGATTTCCCGAATATTTTCGAGCGTTGTTTCCGGACGATGAGCGCGCGCTATGTCGTTGATCCCGATAAGCAGCACCACGAGCCGCGGCGCGAGCGCGTAGACCGATTCTTCCATACGCCGCAAAACCCCGAACGTGACGTCGCCCGCTATTCCGCGGTTTACCGCGTCGAGACCGGGATAAAACTTGTCGAGATTGCAGAAATCCGTAATACTGTCTCCCACGAAGACCACTCCGCCGCGCGGCAGAGTCTCGTTTTCTTTACGAAAAGCGTCCACTTTTGACACGTAATAAAGCGTTTCTCCCTGTATGTAACGGTTATACATACAAGGTATCATCACGGCGACAAACAACGACACGAGCAAAACTACGACGAGCGCTTTCAAACGCAAACGCATATTACGGTTCTCCTTTTAAGATTTATACGGGGTATTATACAATATAAGCGCGCACAATGCAACGCGTGCGCGCAAAAGACGCCGATAAAAAGTGCGTAAATAAGAACGTTCTACTCGATCGTGAGTCCCGATCCCGCGTTGAATCTGTCCGACTTGCGCGCAACGAGCGCCGTGAACGAGGTAAACGCAAGCCAACAGAGAAAGACTATCCCGCCGCCCGACAAAGCTATATAAGCTATTTCCGTTTCGAAAAGCGTTCGCGGCACATACCTTCCGACTATGAGCGCGAGCGCGGGCACGGTCTGATTGATACCGAGCGAGAAAAGGAAGCCCGCAACAAACCCCGTGACCGATATGACCGCCGCTTCCGTGAGGGCAAGGCGGAAAGCGCCG
The DNA here is from genome assembly GCA_949292905.1 of uncultured Eubacteriales bacterium. GTDB lineage: Bacteria > Bacillota > Clostridia > Christensenellales > DTU072 > Stercoripulliclostridium_A. Next base: position 7,248 of record CASFAV010000006.1, on the reverse strand, counting down.
CCAGCGGTCATTCCGGAAAGACGGTAAACGGCGAATTCGCGTTTCCTTTCAGCGGCGGTCACCGCGACGAGATCGATCATACCGAGCGCCGCCACCGCGAAGATCACCGCGACGAATGCGCCCAGCATGTCGAACAGTACCGCGTTGAAAGAGTTTTGAGCATAATAGTATTCGCGCTCGAATATTGTCACGTTGTTTTTGTCGATCGCGTCGCGAATTTCGGGGAAAGCGTCTTTATCTCCGTTAAGGTAGTAGAAAATATTGCCGAGTATCCTTTCTCCCGCTTCGTTCACGCAGTCGCTTGCGCGGATGAACGCGATATTGTCGTAACACGTAAACGTGTAATCCGCGCCCACCACTTCGAATTCTCCCTCCAGGAAACAATGTCCCGCGTGGCTCCATACCTCCAAACGCACCTTGTCTCCGATCTCGAAGCCGCCTTCCTCCATCGCGGAATAATGTAAAATTATCGGGCGCGTGACGGTTTCGAATTTTTCTGCGGCTTCGGGATCGACTTCGGGACAGACGTAAGGGAAAGCTTCGCTCGACGGCACCATCAAAAGCTGTATCGCCCCTTCGTACTCATAAGACGAGCCGTCGTCGCGCAGTATATTGTATAAAGCTATTTTTTCGGCGTAAGAGCCGTCGGTAATGCCGTCCACGGCGAGATAATCCGCCAGTATCCCGTTCTGCGCCTCGACGTCTACGGCGTAAGACGGCACAACGAAATCGGAAGTAAAGCGTGCGTCAGCGGGTACGGAAGTCATTCTGACGAGATCGACAATGCAGTAACCCGTCCACACGAACGCTATCACGAGCGAAAGCATCACGGCTACCGTCGTTACTCCCGCGTTTACGGGCATTTCCATGGCGGCGATATTGGCTTCGCGTTTCGGGAATATTCTTTCGCACAGCGCTCCCGCGGCGGAGAGGACGTGCGGAACGGTCGCGACAGCCCATATCACGGTGGATACGAGGAATACTATCATCATCGGCATGAGCGCGTCGCCCTCTGCAAAGAAAAGTCCGGTGAGCGCTCCCGCGAAAAGCACCGTTGAAGCTATCGCTAGCCATGCCGGCGCGCGGCGCGCGAAGCGCACCGACTCCGAGCGCAACGCCGTTATCGACATATAACCTATGCGCGCGGCGGGCGGCGCGCACGCGGCGAAAGCCGCTGCCGCAGCAACCGCGAAAGCCAACGCATACTTCCACGCTTCGGCGTAAACGGTAATGCCCGCCACCTGCGCTCTCAATATGTTTTCCGCAAGTTTCAGCACTCCCGTTCCCGCCGCCAGTCCCGTAACGCCGCCCGTAAAGACGTAAACGCATACTTCCGCATACATTATCGCTATGCTTTGGGCGGGAGTTGCGCCGGACGCTTTGAATTTCACGAGTTCTTCTGTGCGGTTCCTCGCTATGACGGAATAAGAAAAATATATCATCACCGCCATAAGCATCGTCACCGCCGCCACGCCTATGGAGAGAGTTTCCATACTGCCCGAAACGGAATCTTCTATGGCGTTCTCGGCGTAACCGTCGGCGATATATACGGTAAGTTTGTTGCCGGTTATTTCGCGCACCGCTTTTTCCACGGCGCTTACTTCGCCGTCGGCGTACGGCTCGTGCAGATAAATGAGAAAGTTGCCGAAACGCCTTGTCGCGACTTTACCCTCGAGTTCCGAATAATCGATGACTATTTTCTCGGAACCGCCGTTGGTATAATAAAATCCCGTGGAATTGAACACGGACGTTATCCTCACGGTAACGTAGCCCGTGCCCTCGTAATCGAGCGGCGTTCCTTCCACGCAAAGCTTTACCGTATCGCCCGCGTCCGCTCCCGCCGTTTCCGCGAATTTATGCGAAACCGCCCCCGAAAGCTCGCCTTCGCGCGGCTCCGCCGTCCGCAGAACTTCGGATCCGCTCAATCTGTTGAGCGCCTCCGCGTCGTCGGTAAACGCGCATTCCACGGCGAGCGTGACGTCTTCCGTCTTGACTGCGCTGCCGCCGATGTAACCGTAGGCAAAATAATCCCTTACATATTCCGATCCGTCGAGATAGGCGAAAAGCTCCGCACAATCGTTTTGCTCCGTCAGTTCGACGCGCATATCTCCGCCGTTGAACCTGCTCTCCGCCCACAAAGAGGAAATATCGTAAAACATCGTCCGCACGCTGAACGCAAAAAGCATACACGCCGTGACGAGCATTATCGAAAATACTATCACAAAGGACTGTAAAGGATTCTTGCGTATGCTGTTGAGAGTGTGTTTCGCTATAACTTTCACTGCTTCGTTTACCCCCGTACCACCGGCGAAGAACATATCTTCCCGTCCGTTATGTTGACTATCCGCGTACCGTACAAAGCGTTCCGCTCGCTGTGCGTCACCTGCACCACGGTGACGCCGTACTCGGCGTTGATCTTCGCGAGCAATTCCATTATCTCGCGCGAATTAACGCTGTCCAGGTTCCCGGTAGGCTCGTCAAGAAGCACTATTTCAGGCTTTACGATAAGACCGCGCGCGATAGCCGTGCGTTGTTGCTCCCCTCCGGATATCCTTGCCGGCAACGCGTTCCTGCGTGCCGTGAGCCCCGTATAAGCGAGCAGTCCGTCGAGATCGTCTTTGACCTCGGCTCTGCTTTTTCCCCGCAGAAGCGCGGGTACCAGAATATTCTGTTCCACGGTAAGATAAGGTGCGAGATTGAAAAACTGAAATACGAAACTCAATTTGGTACGTCTCATGACGGCGAGCTTTTTCTCCGTGTAAGCGGTGACGTCCTCCCCGTCTACATACACTTTGCCTTCGGTGGGCTTAACTATACCGCCCATTACGGACAACAGCGTCGTTTTACCGCTGCCCGAAGCGCCGAGTATCGAAAGGAATTCTCCCTTTTCCACGGCGATATCGACGCCGTCAAGCACTTTGACGCCGCTCGCGTAACTGTGTGAAACTCCCTTCAATTCGATAACAGGCATTTTTCCCCCGACAAATCAGTTCAGCTTTTTGATCTCCTTGGCGGGCACGCCGCCGACTACAGTATAAGGCGGCACGTCTTTATTCACTACCGCGCCTCCTTTTTTCGCTATCGCGCAGAGCGACTTCTCTACCATGTCGAGATAAAGATCGCATACCGCGTAACGGTGAGTTTGCCTGAAGAGTTATTCCTTTTCGGACGTTACCGCTGCCGCCGCTTCGTCGCCTAGGTACCCCATCTCGGCTGCGCGTTCCGCGCTTATAACTCCGAGTTCAACGGCTTCTCCGATCTGAGACGGATCGAGTTCCCCGTTCTCGATTTCCTCTTTATAAGCCCGTATCTTAAGTTCGCGAGCCATGGCAAGCTGTTTTTCCTCGGTAAGATTCCAGAAGAAAAACGGTATCATCGCAAGTATGCCGCACGCGACGCCCATCACGGACCAGATAACGAATACGTTACGCATCACCTCGGGATTTTCGTAGTCCAGAGAAGTATTGGCGCCGTAGGCCTTAAGTATTTCCGAAACAAGCAGTCCCGTCGCCATGCCGCACACGGTAGTTGCCACCGAGGTATACTGCGACATATATCCGTCAAGCCTGTCGCCCGTTTTCCACTGCTGATACTCGCAATAATCGGCAGTCATAGCGGGAGAAGTGACCGTCCATAGCGCCGCAAACATGTTATGAAGGAATATCCCCGCAAACATTAGGTACGGCGTATAATCGGCTTCGTAGGCAAACAGAACGAGAAACAGTATTAAAACCGACAGAGTTGCCGAACCGCCGAAAGACAACAAAGTCATCTTTTTCTTGCCCATATATTTCTGTATAACGGGAGAAAAAAGCATGCCCGGCACGAATCCCACCGCCATGAGCGTAGGCATAATGCCGCGCAAATTCCCGCCGAGATCGCCGCCTATCATGTAAGCGCATATATAATTTACGGAAGCGAATATCGTAATTCTGCCGAAAGCCAGAACGTTGGATATATTGAAAATCCAAAAATATTTATTTTTGAAGCTTTGCGCTATACCTGCGAAAAATCTGATTTTTTCGCGGCTGCGTTTGGTTTGAATAATTCTTTCTTTGGTCCCGAAAAACATTATCAGCGCAACGGCAACGCAGGCGCAACCCATTATCGGGAAAATTATCTGATAAGTATGAATGTTCTCCATGCCGAAGCCCATTCCGACGCCGGACAACTCTTCCGCGGTGAGGTTGCCGTAGCGCTCTGCGTAAACCAGCCCTTTCTGCCCGTAAACCCAGTTAGCGATTAACGGGAAAAGCATTTGCACTATCGATGGTCCGAGCGAATCGATGACTCCGCCTATAGAATACAGCTTTGTGCGTTCGTTGGTATTTGGCGTAATAACCTGCGAAAGTCCTACTCTGCCGAAAGAGAAAAATCCGTACACGGTCATCGCGATAAAATATATGAGCTGATACGATCCTATGACAGCCCATTTGCGCGCTACCGTATATTCTTGTCCGGCTTCAGGCATAAATATCTGCGGGATAAAAGCAAGCAACCAGAAACAAGCGACGCTTAAAAAACCGGTAAACAACAGATAAGGTCTGTATTTACCCCATTTTGTATTGGTATTGTCTATAATCCAACCCACCAGCGGCGCTCTGAAAATCGATAGAACGGCGGCTATCCATGACGTGTAAAGAACAATTGTCTGGTCAAAATTGTACACGTAAGCCAAATGAACACCCATGTTTATGGCAAAGTACTGCGTAAGTATTCCCATACCCTGCACGCCCATGCCGCCTACCGAATACGCGACGAATTCCTTATTGGGCAGATAATAGCCTTCTTTGGCCGGAGTATTCCAATGTCCGAAAAAGTCTTTTACCAAAAAAACGATTTGATTTAAAAGATTGCTTTTTGCCATATATCGCCTTTTATTTTCATAGTTTTTTGCCGTAACGCAAACTTATTTTTATGTCGTTGTAAAGGTTTGTAAGCCCTTGCCAATGCAATTGACGCCTTTCAAACCATAGTTTCTGAAACAGTGCGCGCGTTTTCCCGGGCGACGCGCATTTCTGTAAAGCCCCTTCGAATCCTATTGCGCGCATAAACCCGAGAGTATAATTCAGCCTTGACTTGAAACTTCCGAAATCTTTTTCGGCAGAATTCCACATGACTTCCGCCAACGCTGCGCTACGCGGCAACAAACGACGGCAAGCCGTCCGGAAATCGGGTACGTATTCCGTCCATAACGCCATTTCGGCGCCTACGAATTTACTCGCCGGCACTTCCGCGGGACGCGGAACGAAAGAATATGCTTTCTCGATATTTATGTAAGCATAAGGAAGATCCATATAGCAATGCTTACTGGAACTGTTGATCACTCCGCGCGATGCGCATGCCGCCATAAGTATTTCGCGTTCTTTCTCGCCGGAGTCGTCAGTCCAATATTGCCATACCGCCGAACGCGGCGCTCTGCCGCTCACCTCGCTTTCGTTCCACATCACGGGTATAAATCCCTTGGACTCCACGTAATCGGCAACACGCGAGATAAAATAGCTTTGCAAATTTTCCACGCTTCCGATGCGCTCCTTCTCCGCTCTTTTACGGCAATCGGGGCAGTGCTTCCAGCGATGCGTAACCACTTCGTCGCCACCTATATGAATATACCGCGTATTGCCTCCGAATAATTCCGCAGCTTCGTCTATGACATCGAAAACAAAACGATATGTACTTTCTTTACCCGCGCAAAGCACGTCGTGCTTCACTCCGGTATGAGTAGCCACCTCGAGTTTGCGCCCGAAACAGCCCAAATAAGGATACGACGCTATAGCCGCCTGCATATGCCCGGGCATATCTATCTCAGGTATTACCTCTATATTGCGTGCGTTGGCATAAGCGATTATTTCCTTGAGATCTTCTTCGGTATAATAACCGCCGTGAGGACGTACGCCGAAATTGGTGTGAGAACGGAAACCGCCCTTTTCCGTAAGCAAAGGGTATTTCTTTACAGGCATTCTCCAGCCCTGATCGTCCGTAAGATGAAGATGAATTACGTTAAGTTTGTGGAGCGCGCAAAAATCGGCGAAACGAAATATATCCTCTTTATCGAAAAAATATCTTGCTACGTCAAGCATAAGACCGCGATAGTTCAAGGACGGACGGTCTCGCACGGTGACGGAAGGAACTTCTCCTCCGTAATTATGTATCAGCTGCGCCAACGTAACAAACCCGTAAAACAATCCTCCGTAGTCGGAAGCGCGTAATTCCGCGCAGTCGCCTTTAAGCTCGAGCATATATCCTTCGGGCGGGATCTCGCCGTATCCGCATGAATACGTTACGGGTGTACCTTCCTCTTCCGATGCGGTAAATCCGCACGCACCGCCGAGCGAAGCAAAAAAATCCCTTTGGAAGCAACTTGCACCGCGCAACGAGATGATCTTCAATAAAGTTATACCGCCCTTAAAAATCGTTTCGGCAGCTTTAGGAATCAATCTTAAATTTTCATTCATAACTTCGTTTCCATTAGTAAGCCATATTATTCCGAACTTAATGTATATGCTATATGCGGACCTTGCATATCAGAAATACGACATTAGCTACAGGTTTTTCAATATCCCGGCGGGCACTCCTCCGACCACGGTATAAGGCGGCACGTCCTTAGTCACCACGGCTCCCGCGGCAACTACGGCGCCGTCGCCTATTTTAACACCCGAAAGCACCGTGGCATGCGAGCCTATCCACACGTTTCTGCCTATTTTTATGGGCGCGGCGGTCATTGACGCGCGCCGCGCCGGATCAAGATCGTGATTGAGCGTAGCAAGCACGACCTGATGCCCTATAAGCGAACCGTCGCCTATCTCTATGCCGCCCTGATCCTGAAAGCAACATCCGGAATTTATAAAAACGTTTTTGCCTATCCGGATATTCTTACCGCAATCTGTGTAGAACGGCGGAAAAATCGTGAAAGTATCGTCGATCTCGCTTGCCGTAAGCGACGAAAACAATTGCCTCAATTCCTCTTGAGTACGGTAAGCGCCGTTTATTTCAGCGGTAATCCTGCGCGCTTCCTCCGCGTAAGCGTGGAAAACCTCGTGCACCTCGGAATTCCCCTCGATATACCGGCGAGAAGCCATAAATTCTCTGAATTCTTTAAGTTCCATACCGCTTCCTCATATCTTATATCCGCAAAACGCGACGGGCTTACGCTCCTTCCACTTGCCGGAAGTAAAGTCGGGAAATTCCACTCGCGCTCCGCCTTTCTCTATCGACTCCGCACTGAGCGCCGTGATCGCCATCCATGTC
>CASFAV010000005.1 GCA_949292905.1 uncultured Eubacteriales bacterium | reverse complement strand
AGCAAAACTCACCACCTTTTTTTGCAATTCCGCGCCTCCCCCTAGGGGGAGGTTTTCTGTTTGGTTTCCGGCTACCTTTCCTTTCTCTCCTTCTTGTTACGGATATGCGACTGTGTAACAAATGTATTGTAAACCTACAGCTATAAAGTAAGCGCCGTAAAGCTCACCGTTGACTAATTGCGCGTAGCGCGGTACAATATTATTAACACAGTTCAATCGGAGGTGCGTTTAATGGATAAAAAGTATGGAGCTTTATTCACCCCCTGGAAAATAGGTAACGTCGAGATCAAGAACCGCATCGTCATGTGTTCGATGGGCGGTACCTGTCTTTTCGGCTTCGCCGAACCCAACCACTGGGACAAAGAGGCGGCGAGGCTTCTTCTGGAAGTCGCGAAAAACAACTGCGGACTTATTCTTCCCGGTATTGCGCCAGTCAAGGATCTCGTGGGCGGCAAGTGGCTGTACCAGGGCGAGGCGAAATTCCGTAAGCTCAAGGAATTTATGGACGAAGTCCATAAGACGGGAGCAAAACTTTTCGTGCAGATCACGGCGGGCTTCGGCAGATCGTTTGCCGTGAGCGGACTGACGGAAATGATCTATACCAATAAATTGTTACGCAAGGTCTGCAAGCCTTTCGTGGACGTGGAGGGCTTGACGATGGCACCTTCCGCGGCGCCCAACCGTTGGTCCGACAAGGTGCCGAGCCGCGCAATGACGCTGAAAGAGATAGACGACATCATCGACGCGTTTGCACGCGTGGCGAAAAAATGCAAGGAAGCCGGCGTGGACGGCGTCGAAGTGCACGCCGTACACGAAGGATATCTTCTCGACCAGTTTACTTTGCGTTACGTAAACAAGCGCACCGACGAATACGGCGGAAGTTTCGAGAACAGATACCGCTTCGCGGTAGATGTCGTCAAGGCGATCAAGGCGGCTTGCGGGAAGGAATATCCCGTGTCGTTGAGGTACTCGGTGGTATCCAAGACCAAGGATTTCCGTTCGGGAGCGCTGCCCTGTGAGGGCGACGGTTACGTCGAAGTCGGCAGAGATCTGGAAGAAGGTCTGAAAGCCGCAAAATATCTGGAGGAAGCGGGTTACGACATGCTTAACTGCGATAACGGGACGTACGACGCCTGGTATTGGTCGCATCCGCCGATGTACATGCCCGAAAACTGCAACTACCGCGAAGCGGAAGCGGTCAAAGAGGCGGTAAGCATCCCCGTGGTGGTGGCTGGAAGGAACGAGCCCGACTATGCCGCGGAGAAGATAGCCGCGGGCAAGATAGACGCGATGGGAGTGGCGCGCCAGTTCCTTGCGGATCCGGAATGGGTGACGAAGCTCATGGAAGACAGAACGGACGATATCCGTCCGTGCATCTGTTGTCACAACGGCTGTTTCAATCTTTCCAAATACGAGGGAACGCCCAATCTGCAGTCGCTTACGGAAACGCAGGCGATGTGCCGTTGCGCGGTTAATCCCGTGTCGATGAATTCGCGCAAATACCGCATAGAAAAAACGTCGAACCCGAAGAAAGTGGCGGTTATAGGGGGCGGTATAGCGGGAATGGAAACGGCGCGAATCCTGGCTTTACGCGGGCACAAACCCACGTTGTACGAGAAGACGGGCGAACTCGGCGGGGTATTCATACCTGCGGCGTCGTTCGAATTCAAAGAGAAGGACCGCGCGCTTATCGCCTGGTACCGTAAGCAGCTCGAGGATCTCGGCGTGGAAGTGAAACTGAATACCGAAGTAAAAGACGTAAATACGCTCGACGCCGACGAAGTGGTCATAGCGACGGGAGCGGTGGCGCGCACGCTGAAAGTGCCGGGCGCAGAAAAAGCCGTACCCGCCGTGGAATATCTTAAAGACAGGACTCTCGCGGGCGAAAAGGTAGTCGTGATAGGCGGAAGTCTTACGGGCTCCGAAATTGCGTACGAGCTTTATAACGCGGGTAAAAAACCCGTTATAGTGGAGATGAAGAACGATCTAATAGCGGCGCGCGGCGTATGTCTTGCGAACAGTTCTTATCTTCGCGATTTCTTCAAATTGAAGAAGGTTCCCGTCTATCTCAACACGACCGTGAAGGAAATAACGGATAAAGGAGTGACGGTTATAACGCCGGAAGGCGAAGTCTTCATCGAATGCGACACCGCCATCACCTGCGTGGGGTATGTGGCAAAACCTCTCGCGGGCAGAGGGAAGCAGGCGGGCGATTGCAGAGAGGTGGGTAACGTTATGACCGCCGTGCACGACGCCTGGGACGTCGCGATGAAAATCTGATGCACATAAAAGCCGTAGCGGCAGTAACTCAATTATATGGATGCTTAAAGTAAGGTTGTAGGAGCCCGAATGCAAGATAAAACTAACGCGATGAGAATGCTGGACGCGAAGAAGATCGCGTATAAGGTTTACCGTTACGGCGACGGCAAGACGGCGCTTTCGGGAACCGAGGTGGCGGAGCTTGTCGGGATAGATCCGCATAAGGTATTCAAGACGCTCGTCACCGCGGGAGCGAGCAGGGCGCATTACGTGTTCATGATACCCGTAGGGGACGAGCTCGACCTTAAAAAAGCGGCTTTAGCCGTAAGAGAAAAATCGGTAGCGATGATACCGCAGAAAGACCTTCTGCCCCTTACGGGCTACGTGCACGGCGGTTGCTCCCCGATAGGGATGAAAAAGCCTTTTCTTACCGTCATAGACGCTTCCGCAACGGGGCTCGATTCCGTCGTTTTCAGCGGCGGAAGGATAGGGATACAGATAGAATTGAGCTACTCAGATCTCGTCAAGGCGACGGGAGCCAGAGCCGCAGACGTCGTGAGATAAGCGCTTTTGCCGCGCGCGAAACCGCCCGAAAGCGGCGACGTTTTTCGCGCCGTTTTCGCATAAACTTATTTTCCATATAAAGGAAAAGTAAAATTTCCCGCTACCCCCGTAATTCGTTTGACAATCTCGTTTTTGCCTTTTACAATAGGTGTATATTCTATGCGGAAGCGCATACGTAAGGAGGAAGCCGCGTAAGCGGTGCGGGATTGAAGTGAATTTCTTATCCGTAAAAGTTTATTCGGGCGGCGCGCCCGCAGAAGTCGCAGGAAATTCCGTTAAGAATAACTGCGGACTTTTTACGGAGACCTGCGACCTTAAATCCTTATGTAAAAAAGCAAACGGCTGAGTGCCATACCCCTTCACGGCGTATGGCATTTTGCTTTTTCCGAAGGATACCGAGAAGATACACGGCTCAGCCCGTATCGCATAACTACAGCAAAAAAATACTTTATGGAGGTAACAACATGAAACGCACCAAAGTTCTTGCGCTGATACTCGCCGTAGCAGTGCTTGCAACCGCTGTTTTCGCCCTCACCGCCTGCAAAGACGATACAACCGAAGGCGAGATCACCCTTCCCCCGTATGAAGCGATAGATACCCCCGATTATTCCTCGGTGACCGTTCCCGCGGATTTCAAAATCGGCTTCATCTTCCTTCACGACGCCAACAGCACTTATGACAAAAACTTCATAGACGCCGCCGAAGAAGCGGTCGCCGCTATGGGACTTACCGACGCTCAGGTCGAGTACAGGACCAACATTGACGAGAGCGAAGAGTGCTACAACACCGCCCGCGAACTCGTCGACGCAGGCTGCGACGTTATATTCGCGGACTCTTTCGGTCACGAGACCTATATGCTCAAGGCGGCGAAAGAATTCCCGAACGTCGAATTCTGCCACGCCACCGGCACCATGGCTCACACCGAGGGTCTTGCGAACTTCCACAACGGTTTCGCTTCCATCTATGAAGGCAGATATCTTGCGGGTATCGCCGCGGGCATGAAGCTCAAAGAGCTCTACGGCGACGAAAACGGCAACGTTTCCGCCGAGAATGCGAAAATCGGTTATGTAGGCGCTTTCACCTATGCCGAAGTTATCTCCGGATATACCTCTTTCTATCTCGGAGCGAAATCGGTTGTTTCCAACGTAACGATGGAAGTCACCTTCACCGGCTCCTGGTATGACGAAGCCGCCGAGAGAGAAGGCGCGAACAACCTTATTTCGAGAGGCGCGAAGCTCATAAGCCAGCACGCCGACTCCATGGGCGCTCCTTCCGCTTGCGAAGTTGCCGGCGTTCCCAACGTTTCCTACAACGGAAGCACCTATAGCGCCTGCCCCAATACCTTCATCGTTTCTTCGAGGATCAACTGGGTACCTTACTTCAAGTACATCATCGCTCAGAAAGTTAAGGGCGAAGCTATCGCCGCCGACTATACCGGAAGCATCAAAGACGGCTCCGTAGTGCTTACCAATCTCGGAAGCGCAGCTGCGGAAGGCACCGTCGAGGCTATCGTTGCCGCGAGAACTCAGCTTGCCAACGGCACCCTCAACGTGTTCGACACTTCGAAGTTCACCGTAGGCGGCAAAACGCTTACTTCTTATATGGCAGACGTTGACACCGACGCTGCGTATACTCCCGACACCGAAGTTATCGAGAACGGCATCTTCCGCGAGAGCAAATTCCGTTCCGCTCCTTACTTCGATCTCAGGATCGACGGCATCACGCTCCTTGACGAGGAGTATTGATCCCAAACCAAACAAATAAGAGTAATGCGGGGTATTTTCCCCGCATTACCGCTTATTAGCGGCGGAAAAGCCGCTCTACGGAGGCGAATGTGGACAACATAAAAGCCCTTGAACTTAAAAATATTACCAAGACGTTCGGCGAAGTCGTTGCCAATAAGGACGTCAATCTCGAAGTGTACCGCGGAGAGATATTGTCCCTTCTCGGGGAGAACGGAAGCGGAAAGACAACTCTTATGAATATGCTTTCCGGTATCTATTATCCCGACGAAGGGCGTATTTACGTGAACGGCGAGCCCGCCACAATACGTTCGCCGCGCGACGCGTACCATTATAAGATAGGTATGGTGCATCAGCACTTCAAGCTGGTGGACATTTTCTCCGGAGTGGACAACATAATCCTCGGAGAAAAGCTGAAAGAGCTCCCGTACAAAGAGGAGAAGGCGGCGTTGAAAGCGGAAGGCAAGAACCCCGCTTCGCTTCCTTTTATAAGGCTGGGGAGAAGGATAAAGTTCAACTACCTTGCCCGTAACCGCGGTAAAGCCATACAGGCTATCGCCGACAAGTACGGATTCGAGGTAGACCTTAAAAAGAAAATATACGACATGTCCGTGAGCGAAAAACAGACTGTCGAGATCATAAAGGTATTATACAGAGGAGCGGACATCCTCATTCTGGACGAGCCGACGGCGGTACTGACGCCGCAGGAAACGGAAAAGCTGTTCGACGTCATGCGCGCGATGAAAGCGGACGGCAAGTCTTTGATAATAATAACCCACAAACTTAACGAAGTCATGGCGATATCCGACAGAGTGGCGGTGCTCCGTAAAGGGGAGCACGTCGCGACCGTCAAAACCGCCGAAACCAACGAAAAAGAGCTCACCGAAATGATGGTGGGTAAGAAGATCGACCTCAATATCGAGCGTTCCGTTCCCGTGGACAGCGTGGACCGTCTCGCGGTCAAAGATCTTACGGTGGTGAACCGCGAAGGGGTGAAAGCGCTCGACAACGTGTCGTTCACCGCGCGTTCGGGAGAGATACTCGGTATCGCGGGTATCGCGGGAAGCGGTCAACGCGAACTGCTCGAAGCGATAGCGGGCTTACAGAAGACGGAAGGGGGCGACATACTCTATTTCGATCCCTATAAAAACGACGCCGAAGTGGACCTCAAGAAAAAGACCCCGATGGAGATACGCGATCTGGGCGTCAGGCTTTCGTTCGTTCCGGAGGACAGGCTCGGAATGGGGCTCGTGGGCAATATGGACATCATCGACAATATGATGCTCCGCTCCTACAGCAAGGGGCCGCTCATGTTCCTCGACAGGAAGAACCCCAAGCACCTTGCGGACGAGATAATAGAGGAGCTCGAAGTCGTCACTCCTTCGTCGCACACGCCCGTGAGAAGGCTCTCGGGCGGCAACGTGCAGAAGGTGCTCGTAGGGCGCGAGATAGCGGCGGCGCCTACGGTGCTCATGGCGGCGTATCCGGTACGCGGACTCGATATCAACAGCTCCTATACCATATATAATCTTCTGAACGAGCAGAAGAAGAAAGGAGTCGCCGTCATCTACGTCGGCGAAGATCTCGACGTGCTCATCGAGCTATGCGACAGGATACTCGTTCTGTGCGCGGGCAAGGTAAGCGGTATCGTCGACGGAAGAAATATAACGAAAGAGGAGATAGGCTTATTGATGACCGCTCATTCGGCGTACGCCGAGCACGAAGCGGCGGTCTCCGTCGGATCGGATAACGGAACAAACGATGCCGAAACGGTAACCGAAAACGAGAGTGCGGAAGCCGAAATTAAGGATAAACCGGAAATATCCGCATCGACAGACGCGGTAAGCGACGGAGCGGAAGAAGAAACCGAGGAGGTCAAAAAGCCCCGCATAAACGCTGAACTTATCGACCGCGTGAGGAAACTTATGACGAGCGTGCGCAACAGCCGTACTCCTTATTTCACCGAGAAAAAGGGCGAAGCGAGGGTAAGGCAAATGCCCGTGAGTAAGGAAGTCGCCCCCGCGATCGCGGAGGAAGCTTCGGAAATCCCCGTTGCCGAAAACGGCGCGGTAAACGCGGAAAATGCGGGAAGCGCTGAGGGCGTTGCGGAAGCGGAAACGGAGAGCGCCGTAAGCGCTGTCGAAGCTTCCGGAACCGTCTCCGCGCCGGAAGCGGGCGACGGAGCGGAAGCGAAGGCGCAGCCCGCAAAAAGCAAGAAGAAAAATACGGGCGCAGCGAAGCGCGCGCCTCGTGCCGAGAGCAAGAGCGGCGGGAAAAAGGAGGCGTAGAATGGTTGCGAATACGAAAAAAGAAAGAGAGCCTTTGTTCCATATTGCCAAGCGGACGGATATCGCCGCCTGGAAGAAGTGGCTCGTAAGACTTATCGCGCTCGCCGGATCGCTTCTGATAGCGGGACTCGTGAGCGCCTTCCTCACCGATTTCGGCAAGTTCGGAGATTTCTTCAATTATCTGTTCACGGGCGCGGTAGGCACGACGTGGCGCATACAGGTGCTTTTCCAGAACTGGGCTATACTGATGTGTATCTCGCTCGCGGTGACTCCTGCGTTCAAGATGAAATTCTGGAATATCGGCGCGGAGGGGCAGACGCTTATAGCGGCGCTCGCCGCTGTCACCGTGATATGGTATCTCGGCGGTAAAGTCGCAGAACCCGTGCTTATACTTATAATGTTTGCGGCAAGCATTCTTGCGGGCGCGGTATGGGGAGTCATTCCCGCGATATTCAAAGCGTATTTCGGCACCAACGAGACGCTTTTCACGCTGATGATGAACTACATAGCCACCCACCTCGTGCTGTTTGCCGTCAACGCCTGGGCGACCGACGGTTCGGCTGTTCTGGGCGTTCTCGATCACGGCAGCTTCGACGGGATATTCGGACTCGAATACATACAGAACGTCGTATTCGTCACTATCGTGACCGTGATAATGTTCATATACCTTAAATTCGCCAAACACGGCTACGAGCTCGAAGTCGTGGGAGAGAGCGTCAATACCGCGAAATATATCGGCATAAACGTCAAGAAAGTAATCATCAGGACGATGATATTCTCGGGCGTGTTGTGCGGCTTTGCGGGCTTCCTCCTCGTCGGCGGTTCCACGACGCCTACCGTAAACGCCGACCTTGTGGGCGGCAGAGGATTTACGGCGATACTCGTGTCCTGGCTCGCGCAGTTCAACCCGATAGTGATGATATTCGTGACGTTGCTCGTCGTCTTCCTCGAGCGCGGCGCGGCGCAGGCGGCGAACTCGATGCGTCTGGGAGCTTCGAGCGCGTTCGTCAATATCGTGGTGGGAATATTCTTCCTTTTAATCATAGCTTCGGAGTTCTTCGTGAACTACCGCATCGTATTCAAGAAGAAGGGAGGTAAATAAGTATGTTGACTTTCCTCAAAAGTGCAATCGGTTTTTCTACGATATTCCTTTTCGGCTCGACGGGCGAGACGATAACCGAGAAGTCCGGACACCTCAACCTCGGCACCCCCGGCATCATGTGCCTCGGCGCGCTCGGCGGTTGCGTGGGCGAAAGGCTGTATCTGAGTTTGGTCGGTATCGGAGGGATACAAGCCTTCCCGGCAATTATTTTCGGGATTCTGTTTGCGATGATGTTCGCCGCTTTCGGAGGCGCGATCTACGGCTTCCTGACGATCACGCTGAGATGCAATCAGAACGTCACCGGTCTTGCGATCACCACCTTCGGCGCGGGACTTACGAACTTCTTTATCAATTATATAAGCAGAACCGGGTTCGTGTATCTGTCTAATTGCTTCAAAAAACCGATTTCGAGCGGAGCGGATTGGTTCAGCACGATATTCCTTTCGCACGGCGTGCTCGTGTATACGGCGATAGTGCTCGCGCTCGTAGTGGCGTTTATATTGAAGAAAACGCGCGGCGGACTCAACCTCGTCGCCATCGGCGAAAATCCCGCCACCGCCGACGCCGCGGGCATCAACGTTACCGCGTATAAGTATACGGCGGTGCTCACCGGCTCCGCGATATCCGGTCTCGGCGGCCTCTATTACATAATGGACTATCTCAACGGCAACTGGGAATATTCGATAGACGCGATGGGCTGGCTCGCCGTGGCGCTCGTCATCTTCTCGGTGTGGAAGCCCAACTGGGGCATTCTCGGCTCGATACTTTTCGGCGCGCTCTATATAATGCCGAGTTATGTGGGCGTGAGCTTCTCGATCAAAGAGATCATCAAGATGGTTCCTTACGTCGCTACCGTAATAGTCCTTATCATAACGAGCATCGTGAACCGCAGAGAATCCCAGCCGCCGGCTTCTCTCGGATTATCCTATTTCAGAGAGGAACGGTAGCCGAGGATACAAACCATACAAATTTTCCGGTAAAAGGAACGCCCCTTCGTAAGGGGCGTTTTTTATTGCGTAAGCTCTTCGGGGGAGCTGAGCGTAGTATCAGCCTCTGCGCGAGCCCGCCACTTTCAGCTTGTAATTCAGCTCCGTTACTTTGACCGTGAAATGACGGTTGAGATCGTCTACGGCTTCGCCGTCGGCGCAGAAGGTGACGCTTTCTCCGAGACTGACGTCAAGTTCGTTGAAGGGAGTGAAGGTAACCGTCTTGCCGAAATGCGGCTTTCCGAAGCCCATGAAGAAGGTGCGGAAGAAGGGGAAGAAGATGGCGATCTTACCGAAGATGCCCGTCGTTTTCGGCGCGCGTATGGTCAATAGGCACATCGGACCGCCGTCGCGGTACATACGGTTGAAACGGAAGCCGAAACAGCGCGGCGAATTTATTATCATTATGAGCGTGTAGGTACCTTCGTGTTTTTTACCGTCCGCGACTATTTCCGCGGGTATGCGGTTGACCTTATATTCCTTTATCACCCTCGCGATGTAAGCGAGCGCTTTGAAGCGCTGCTTTTTCCTGAAGTCCACCACGTACCCGAGAGGAGTAAACGTGCCCGCCGCAAGCACGTACGTGAAAAGCCTTCCGTCGGCGGAGCCTACCGCGGAGATCACCCTGCCGCGCCTTACCCGCCTGTCCGCGGCTTCGTTGAGCGTGCCGCTCGGGTAATAACGCACTTCGGTGCCTGTAGCGATATCGCGGTTTATGAGCCTGTTCAGCGTGCCGTCGCCCCCGCTTACCACGACGAGGTCGTAACCCTCTATACGCGTTACGGAGTCGGTTTCGTCCGAAACGTACAGCACGGTCAGTTCGTATTCGTCGCCTATGGAGTTTTTGATTATATCCTCGTCGGTAGCGCGGTAGTTGCCGGCAAATTTGTTGATGACGAGGAGACATTTCTTTTTTTGCATATTCTCCCTGTTGAGACGTATGTTCCTATTAATATATTATTCGCAACCTTGGCGCAGGTAACCGGATAGGGCGCGTTTTTCAGAAAGAAATCACGCCGAGATGCTCGAGCAGTATTTTCAATCCGATCAGCACGAGTACTACGCCGCCGAATACCGTCGCTTTGTCTTTGAATTTCGCGCCGATGAAATGACCGAGGAATACGCCGCCTAACGAAAGCGCGAACGTAACGCCGCCGATGAGCGATACCGCGAGCCAGAGATTCACGTTCAGGAATGCGAAAGTAACGCCTATCGCGAGAGCGTCTATGCTGGTGGCGACGGACATCACGAGTAATTTTTTGATATCGAGTTTTCCGCTCGCGACGCGCGCCGCGCCGTCGCCGTTACAGGCGCATGAAGCGGGCGGCAGAGTATCGGCTGTCGGGGCATCTTCGTTGCGTACGGTTTCCCCCTTCGCGTCCGGTGCGGCGGAGGGGGTTAGCGCAAGCTTTTCCGCATCTCTCCGCTTTCTTTCTTCGACGCCTTCCTTTATGCCGTCGTATATCATTTTCGCGCCGAGCAGGGCGAGCAAGCCGAACGCGATCCAATGGTCGTATGCCGTTATGTAGTCGGCTACGAGTTTAGCCGCGAAATACCCTATAACGGGCATCGCCGCCTGAAAGAGCCCGAAGAACAGCGCGATAACGAATGCGTGGCGCACGTTGACGCGCCGCATTTCGAGCCCCCTGCACATCGACACCGCGAATGCGTCCGCGGAAAGGCTCACGGCTATTAAAATAAGCTCCCATATATACATTGCGCCGTACTC
Source organism: uncultured Eubacteriales bacterium (assembly GCA_949292905.1). Classification (GTDB taxonomy): domain Bacteria; phylum Bacillota; class Clostridia; order Christensenellales; family DTU072; genus Stercoripulliclostridium_A. The sequence goes on along the minus strand of CASFAV010000005.1, from coordinate 33,199 downwards.
CGGTAAAAGCCGAAATTTACGATAAGTATATCATTATATATATCTTCTGTCAAACGTTCCCGCAGCGGGCGGAGCGTTCCGCGGCACGAAGTGCGGATAATTACCTATGACAACAAACCACGATAGGAGTAACCGTATTCTCGAATAGAAGTACCCGAACACGCAAAAATCGGCAGTGAGGATTTCCGTAACCGAAATAAACGGTAAAATTAAGAAAAGCGGGTATTGACTTATCCTTAATATAAATTATATAATATTTACTACATATTTTAGGAGGGTTTCGTCCTCCGGAGGAGAGAATATGCAAAGTACCGGGAGCAGACGTATTGTTTTTGTTGTGCTTTTGACAGTGATAGCGGTGGCTATCGTCGCCTTTGCGGGGGCGGCGAGCATGACCGCCGATATCGACGGCGCGCGTGCCGAAGAAAAATTCACGGCGTCGGACGAAGTGATCGTCGCGCACGTCACAGACATGCACTATTATCCTCTCAATTATTGCTACGCCGACCCGGGCGACAGCAGTACGGATTATTACGCGCACATGGCTTCGAGCATGAAGATGGTGCTCGAAAGCACCGCCTATAACGTCGCCGCCCTTAACGCGATCGCGGAGGAAGCGCCCGATTATCTTCTCATAAGCGGCGACATGACTTTGAACGGAGAAATACAGGGGCATATAGAGCTCGCCAACCTGCTTCGTCAGCTTCAGAACAAAGTGCGCCTCGTCAATCCCGGTTTCCAGATATTCGTCACGATGGGCAACCACGATATGTATAACGACGAAGCGTTCAGCTACCGCGACGGATCGGAGCATTTCGTCAGGAATACGACGCGCGCGGATATCTCCAAGATATACGCTTCGCTCGGATATCCCGATATGACGGACGACGAGATAAGCGCCTACTACGACACGATAGAGGACGCTTACGCCGACCTTTATCCTTACGAGAACGACGCGATAACCGGCTACTCGGCGGAGAAAGGCATCCCGTTCGTGAACAGCACTACCGCGGCGGAGCTCGACGTGCGCAGACTGTACGAAGTGAACGGCTCCGACGTCAAGCTCGCGGCGGGCGAGATCAAGGATTACGAGTACGGCGATCTGAGCTACGTGGCGTTCACGCCCGACGGCGAAGTATTCATCGTTGTGGACGAGGAGCTGTCCGACACCGAGCAACAACATCATCTCGGCGCGGTGCTTTTCGACTCCATCGCGGATTACCTGCTTGAGCTTAAAAAAGAAGGCGCGTTCGAAGACAAGCTTCTTATCGCGACTCAGCACCATAACGCGCTTCCGCACTTCACCGGAGAGGAAACGCTCCTCAAGGATTTCACGATGTACAACTACGAGGAATTCGCCGATTTCATGGCGGATCTCGGAGTTAGATACGTTTATTCCGGACATATGCATTCCAACGATATAGCATACCGTGTTTCGCTTAACGGGAACCCGCTTACCGATATAGAGACCTCTTCGGTGACGGGATACGGCGGCGCGGTGCGCTATACGAAGATCGTTCGCGGAAGCGTGGGAGCAAGCTATGCCGAGAACTTCTACACCCGTCTCGAGCCCGTTACGGGCGTGGATCTTTCGCCGGTATTCGAGGCGGGACTGATGGACGACGAATACGTGGCGCGTTTCGCTCTCGGCGAGTACGTGAACGCTTCCCGTAAGGTCACCGACGCCAGCGAATATGCCGCGGCGAAACTGTTTTATAACATTATAGACAACGTCGTTTACGGCAGTTACGTCAACGTGGACTTCATCGGCGGACTGGGCTCGATGGTGGCGGGATTGCTTCCCTCGGACGGTATTCTCGGTTCGCTTAAAGACATAGCCGAATCTCTCGTAAACAACATCGTCGATCATATCGAAGACGTACTTCTTGCCGGTTACGAATACGGCGGCGACAAAGCGGAATTCCGCAGCTCCGTACGCGGCGCCAAACTTTGCGGATACGTAGACGAATTGCTTACCGAAGCCGTCAATCTCAAAATGAACTCGGAGGGCACGACGCTGTTCGACTTCGTGCTCGGAGCCTATCTCAAGCACGTGGGAGGATACGACGCTTCCTATGAGAACGCCACAGCGGGAGACAAGGAAGCGCTCGAAAACCTCGCCGACGGAAGCGTGGTCAAAGCGTTGCTCGGCGTATTGCTCGACGCCGACAGCGGACTTTTACCGATAGTGAAAGGGCTTTTCGAGCATCCCATCGATCTTGCGAAAGGAATGGACGTCAAGTCCGTCAACGCGCTCAACGCGCTGTTCGTACTTGTAGCGCAAGAAGGAACGGAAATCGACACGCACGCGCTCATGTTGGACGACATCCTGCCCGGAGTCATAAATATGCTCTCGTCGATGGATATCCTGAGCCTCGATCTCAAAGGTCTCTCCGGAGCCGAATTCATTGACGACGTGATAGATTCTTACGTCACCGAAAGTCTTTATACGAGTCTCGGAGAGATAGCTCACGGGATAGCCTACGCCTTCGCGATAGACGAGACCGCCGCAATAGAGAACGTAAGAGGGGAATACGTACTGTATAAGACCGACGACTCTTTGGTCGCCAGTTACGTCGAGGGCAAGACGGACAACACGCCCACCAAGGAACGCGGCATGCTACCCTCCATGCTCACCGTCACTTTCGGCGAGAAACCCGAGACCGATAAAAACTTCGTTTGGTTTACCGCAAAGAGTATTACGGGAACCGATATTCAGTATATCAAGGGAGATAAATTCGACGAAGCAAAAGCCGTCGAGGTCAAGGGAGAGTCTAACGTTTACGCGACTACGACCGCCAATATCGACCTCGGTATTTTCGCCACGCTCATGCACGTCGAGCTCAGAAGGCACACCGTGGAGCTCACGGGGCTCGAGCCCGGCACGACGTACTCTTACCGCGTCGGCGACGCGGCGAAAGGATATTGGAGCGACGTGTATACCTTTACCACGGCGCCCGACGAAAACACGCCTTTCGAAGTATTGCTTATCACGGATATCCAGGGTTCTTCCTCCAAGCCTTATTCGCAGGCGCTCGATATAATGGCAAAAGTGGACGGCGTATTCGAGAATGGATACGATTTCGTGATCAACTGCGGCGACGTCGTGGACAACTCCCGTAACCTCGTGCAGTGGAGATATTACCTCGATATTCTGGGAGATTACTGGGCGAATACCACCACCGTCGTAGCCGCCGGTAACCACGATAAATATACCTACGAGGCTCCCGACACGGAGGACATAGCGGAAGCGGCGGAATATTCGTGGATAGGCGCGGATACGATCACGGACGCTTACAGCTATCTTCTGTTGCATTATAACCTCTCCTATCCCGAGCAGAACGATCTCACGGGCGCTTATTACAGCTTCGATTACGGCGCCGTTCACTTTACGGTGCTCAATACCAACGATCTCAATTCCAAAGGCGGCATCAGCGACAAGCAATACGACTGGCTTATCGACGATCTCGATACCACCGACAAGAAATTCAAAGTGGTCGTGATGCACAAGGGACTTTATTCCGCGGGTTCGCACATAACCGATACCGACGTGATCGCCATACGCGAACAGCTTACTTCGGTGTTTGCGGAAAAGGGAGTGGCGCTCGTATTGCAGGGACACGATCACACTTACAGCGAGAGCTATTATATAGATAAGGACGGCAACGTCGTAGACACTTCCGCAGACGCCACTGCGGCGCTCGGCGGCGAGAACGGCGTGCTTTACGTTGCGCTCGGCACTTTCGGCGACAAATTCTATAAATACGTCGAATCCGACGATATACCGCTTGAATTCGGTAAGGAACTGCACGATCCCACCCTTAAAAATCCCACCTTCGGCAAGCTCGTGTACGACGGCGAGAACCTCTATTATACCGGGTACGAATACGATCTCGAAACGGGTGAAATATCCGAGGTACGCGCGGGCGGGCTCGGACTTACGGAAACGATAGCGATAATCGCGTGTTCCGCGGTTGCCGTTGGAGCGCTGGTAGCCGTTCTGTGCGGAATAAGGAAAGCAAGGAAGAAGAAGGCGTGATGCTTTCGGCGGTCAAGGTAGACGAAGCCTTTGCGGCGCGCGTGCTCGGCATAAGGGCGAGGGAAAGTCATAAAGGCGATTTTGGCTATATCGGTCTGATAGGCGGGTCGCGCGAGTACGGCGGAGCGGTGAAGCTTGCCAATCTCGCGGCTACCGCGATGCGCTCGGGAGCGGGCGTCGTAAGGCTCATCGTTCCTGAAGGGATAGCGCCCGCCGTAGCGCCGTACCTTATGGAAAGCACGTTATACACGCTTACGGACGACGGAAGCGGAAGGGTGAAGTACGACGCGGAACGCGTCGAAGGAGCGTTGAAAGGCTTACGCGCGGTAGGCGCGGGTATGGGACTCGGCGTCGGCGAGGACGTCCTGGCTCTCGTGAAACACGTTCTTTCCGCTGAAGGGTTGCGCGTGGTGCTCGACGCGGACGCGTTGAACGTGATAGCCGAAGCGGGCGCGGAAATACTGAAAAGCGCGCGCGGCGAAACCGTGATAACGCCGCACCCCGGAGAATTCGCAAGGCTTACCGGGCGCAAGATAGCCGATATAATATCGGGAGGCGAAGAGCTTGCCTCGGAGTTTGCGGAAAAGTACGGCGTGACGGTGCTTCTCAAGGGAGCCGATACCGTTATTACGGACGGGAAAAGACTTTTCGTGAACGGAAGGGGAACGCCCGGAATGGCGACAGCCGGCAGCGGCGACGTACTCGCCGGGATACTTACGGCGGCGGCGGGATATGCCGAAGATCTTACGGAAGCCGCGGCGTTCGCGGCGTATGTCGCGGGGGTAGCGGGAGAGCTCGCCGCGGCAAACGAAGGTATCGCCGGAATGATAGCGGGAGACACCGCGCGCAATATTTCGCGCGTGTTGAAAGGACTCGAAGAAAAGTTACGTTCTTGACGAAGAACTGACGGAATATAATTTTACAACGGAGGTTTTGATATGGCTAAAAAAGCGAAAGGCAAAGATTATTTCGGTTTACCGAGAATACTCAGCATCATTCTTGCTATAATTCCCGTCACCGCGTGGTTGCTCGGTATTATTACGAGATTTCTCGAGGGCAAGATCGTCGCCGGTATCATAAGAATATTCGGCGGCTGGCTCATCTGGGTAGTGGATCTCATCCTCGTGATCCTGAGAGGCAGGATATGGAGATTGCTCAACATTTAATCCCGTCGGCTTGAAAAGGAAGTATGGCGAAAGATAAGGAACTCGCCGCAGAAAACGGCGGGAAAAAGAAAAAAATACCTTTATCTCTGATCCTCTGCATATTGCAGACGGCGTTCTTTCTTGCGTTCACGATAAACGGGTTTTTGAAGCGGTTTGAGGACTCGAAGTATATGCCGTTGGTCGTCGCGCTCGTGGCGGTATATCTCGTCTCTTTCGTTGTCGTCATAACGGTCAATATCCGCAACGCGAAAAAAGCAAAAGAGCTTGCGGCGGCGTATAAAACATCCGCGCAGGATCTGAAACTGTCCTTGCGCGTGTGGGATACGGTCTGCGTACTCGTGGGACTTGCGGCTTCGGTGTCGATGCTTCTCGCCACCTATTCGGACGCGGACAGCGGCTTCCTCAGTCAGTTGTTCGCGTTGGGTAGTACGGCTATAGCGGCGACGAGCGCGTTCTGGTCTGTGTTTTTCACGGCGCGCAAGCTGAAAAAGCGCGTTAAGACCGAAAAGAAGCGCCGCAAAAAAGCGCAGAAAGAAGCTGAAAAAGCGAAGCGTAAAGCAGAGTGAACCAATCGGGAAACAGCAATGCTCTCACGCGCGGCGGAAGCCGCGCGTGAGAAGGAGCGACGTTCGGTGACGCCGCCGGATAAGTATGTCGAAACCGCTTGCTGAGATGAGTTTGGAGGAATTGTGGAGATTGTTTCCCGTCGAACTCGCCGAGTACGACGGCAGGCATGTTTTACGGTTTTCGAGGGAACGCGAGCGGCTTGTCGGGCTCTTGCCCGCGAATTCCCGCATCAGTCATATCGGCAGTACGGCGATAAAAGGGATAGCGGCTAAACCGATAACGGATATGCTTGCCGAACTGCCTCGCGGCGCCTCTTTCGAGGACGCGCGCGCCGCGCTCGAAAGCGCGGGATACGTCTGTATGTCGGTAAGCGAAGGGCGGCTGTCTTTCAATAAAGGTTATACGCCCGAAGGTTACGCGGAGGAAGTTTTCCATTTGCATCTGCGCTATTACGGCGACAACGACGAATTGTTTTTCAGGGATTATCTGAACGAGTTCGCCGCCGTGGCGGAAGAATACGCCGCGCTCAAAACGGAACTTGCCGTGCGATACCGTTACGATCGCGACGGCTATACTGCGGCGAAAGGCGATTTCGTAAAAAAATATACCGAGACGGCGAAAAGAAAGTACGGCAAAAGATATTGAACGAGACAGAAAAACGCAGGCGGAGCACAAGGCTCCGTTTTTTATTTTCGTCAACCTTATTTGCGGTTTTGGTTGACAGGATTTTCCCGCGTGGGGTATAATAGCGTTATGAAAGAATGGGACAAGACTGCCGATAAAGTATTGCAAGCGCTCGAAACGAACAGGGCGACGCCCGTATCGGGCGCGGCGCTCGCCAAAGAAGCGGGCGTGAGCCGCAACGCCGTCTGGAAGGCGGTGAACGCGCTTATCGCGCGCGGATATCCCGTGACGAGTTCGCGCAAGGGCTATACGCTTTCCTGCGACTCAGACGTGGTGTCTGCGCAGGGGATAGCGAAATATCTCGACAAAGAATTATCGGCGGTATGCAATATCGACGTGCGCAAAGCGGTGAACTCCACGAATACCGTGGCGAAGGAGCTCGCTTCGGCGGGCGCGCCCGAATGGACGGTCGTGGTGGCGACGGAGCAGACGGGCGGTAAAGGACGGCAGGGCAGAAAATTTTATTCGGGCGCGGGCACCGGAGTTTATTGTACTTTGGTCGTACGTCCGCGCGGCGCGGAGGCGGGCTTCCTCACGGTGATAGCCGCTCTCGCGGCTGCGCGCGCCATAGATAAGATATACGCTTCCTCACCCGCGATCAAATGGGTGAACGACGTCTACGTGGCGGGGCGTAAATGCGTGGGGATACTTACGGAAGCGGTGACCGATCTCGAATCGCGCGGGATAGAATTCGCCGTTGTGGGCACCGGCTTCAATCTCAGAGTGCCCGCGGGCGGTTACCCCGAGGAGATACGCGATATCGCGGGCACGGTGGGCGCCGAAGCGAGCGACGGCGCGAACCGCGTAGTAGCCTGTATGCTCAACGAATATCACGCGCTTTATACCGCTTTCGACAAAAAGGCGATAGCGGAAGAGTACCGCGCCCGCAGTTTCATTATAGGAAGAAAGGTAGCGGTCGTGAGACCGTCAGGAGAGCGCGAAGCCGTCGTCACCGGTCTCGACGACGAATGCAGGCTCGAAGTGGATTACGGCGGCGAACGCGACGTGCTCGATTCCGGGGAAGTGAGGCTGTTGCTCAGATGAAAAAAACAACGGCAATCAATAGGAAAAAGACGGCGACGCGCAACGTCGTGCTCATAGCGCTGTTTACCGCGCTCGTGGCGATAGGGGCGTTTATAAAGATACCGACGCCCGTAGTTCCGATCACCTTACAGTTCGCGTTCTGTCTGCTCGCGGGGCTTCTTCTGGGCTCAAGGCTCGGCGGACTGGCAGTAACGATCTATCTTATAACGGGACTTATCGGCATACCCGTTTTCACGGAGGGCGGCGGAATATTCTACGTGCTTAAACCGTCGTTCGGGTATCTTATCGGTATGGCTGCGGGAACCTTTATATGCGGTTTGATAGCGAGAAGCGGCAATAAGATCTCATATCCGAGAATGCTCGCTGGCTCCCTTGCGGCGATGCTTGTCGTGGACGGGCTCGGCGTTATTTATATGTACTTCATGTGCAATTATTATCTCGGTACGGCGATGACTTTCTTGAAAGCGTTGTACGCGGGAGTCGCCGTATTCCTGCCTACCGACGTGATGTGGTGCTTCCTTATGAGTCTTGTCGCCTATAAGCTCGTACCCGTATTGGAGAAGACGGGACTCAACGGGCGCGAAGTTTCTTCAAGGTCCGTAGACGCTCCCGTGAAAGGAGACGCGGAGACGATCCGCTCCGCGTGCGCGTCGGGAACGGAGCGCCCGCAGGAAGATAAATAAGGGGACGTAAAACGTCTTGAACGCCCGCGCTCGTTGCGCGGGCGTTTCCGTACACGCGGGCACGCGATATTATTTTATTGACAGTCCCGTCCGACGTAGTTTATAATGGATACGAAACATATTAGCGGAGGCTGAACTTTGGATTATCTTATAGAGGGTCTGAACGCTCTTACCTGGCAGCAGGTGGTCATGTGGGTCATCGGCGCGTTGCTCATTTTCCTTGCCATAAAGAAGAAAATGGAACCCGCGTTGCTCCTTCCGATAGGTTTCGGCGCGATACTCGTCAATATCCCCGGCAGTAACGTGCTCGGCGAAAACGGCATAGTGCAGTGGCTTTTCGAAGTGGGTATAGAGGCAAGCGAAGCTATGCCCATACTGCTTTTCATCGGTATAGGCGCGATGATCGATTTCGGTCCGCTTCTTTCCAATCCCAAGCTCTTCCTGCTCGGCGGGGCGGCGCAGTTCGGTATCTTCGTGACGATATTGATCGCCGCGCTTATCGGAGACAGCGTTTTTTCTATAGAGGACGCGGCGTCGATAGGCATAATAGGGGCGGCGGACGGTCCCACGTCGATACTCGTCGCGCAGACATTGAACAGCAAGTACCTCGCGGCAATAGTCGTCGTGGCGTACTCGTATATGGCGCTCGTTCCCTTCATACAGCCCATGGTGATCAAAGCTATCACCACGAAGAAGGAACGCGGCATCCACATGAAATACACCAATTACACGGTGAGCAAGACCACCAAGATACTTTTCCCTATAGTGGTGACGCTCGTGGCGGGACTCATCGCGCCCGCTTCGCTCGCGCTCGTGGGGTTCCTGATGTTCGGCAATCTCATACGTGAATGCGGAGTGTTGGACAGCCTCTCCGAGGCGGCGCAGAACGTGCTTGCCAATCTCATTACGCTTCTTCTCGGCATAACGATCGCCTTCCAGATGCAGGCGGAATTCTTCGTCACATATCAGACGCTCATCATTATGGGACTAGGGCTGTTCGCCTTCGTATTCGACACGATCGGCGGAGTCATGTTCGCCAAATTCCTCAACCTGTTCTCGAAGAATAAGATCAATCCCATGGTCGGCGCGGCGGGCATATCGGCATTCCCGATGGCGGCGCGCGTCGTGCAGAAGCTGGGACAGGAGGAAGATCCGACCAATCATCTTTTGATGCACGCTGTGGGCACCAACGTATCCGGACAGATCGCTTCCGCGATAGTGGGCGGTCTCATAATCGGACTGGTAGCTGGTTAAGGAGGACGGAATATGAATAACGTGATGTTACTGATGACCGAAGCGACCAAAGCCAACGTATTGAAATCCCTCGAGATAATGTGGAAGGGACTCGCCGCCATATTCATAGTAATAGGGATAATAGCTATCATAACCTTCATAATGAACGACATATCCATGAGAAGATCGCAGGGCAAAAACATTTTCGGCAAGCCCGTAAAGAATAAAAAGGAAGAAGAAACTTCCGAGAAAGAGGGATAAGCGTTTCCGCGGAAAAAGCACCGCCGCATAAGCGGCGGTTTTTTTTGCGTGAAGAAACGGCGCGACGGAACGTAGACAAGGGTGTTCTTACGGGCAAAGCCCGCGGGAAATAGCAGGAGATACTCTGCCCGTCGAAGCGCGCGTTAAAGCGCGTGAGAGGGGCGCGGTGCACCGCAAATCGAAGGCGCCGCGAGCGGCTCAATACGGGATCGAATTGCCGAAACGAGACGAGGCGGTGTGGTGCTCTTACGGGCAAAGCCCGCGGATACGGAAGCCGATAGGAAAGAGTATTTTCAACTTCGCACGTCGCCGAACGAAGCGTTCTGCGGACAGACGTGTGTAACAATAATACGCGATAAAGGCTACCGTAACGGAACAAACGGGAACCGTTACGGCTATATAAAAGCACAGGCGCGTAATAGGTAGCGCGGCGGGGCGGGCGCGTGAAAGGCACGAAAAACGCCGCCGTAAGCGGCGGCGTGAATTGTTTCCGAAGCGCTTGTCAGAACAAGCCGAGCACGAAGTACGCCACGGCGGCGAAGGCGGCGATCGCGACTACCCAGAAGATCAAAGTCAAGATCAGCGCCGCTTTGGCGAAATTGCGCTGGTTGGGATTTATCGTGTTGTTGTCCTTCTTGATCCAGGCGGTGAGCGCGATAAGATTTATGACGGGGAAGAGCCCCCAGAAAAGGAGCTTGAACCATTCGCCCTTCTTCATTATCGGCGCGGTGGCTTTGACCGGTTTCACGACGGGCGGTTTTTTTTCGCCCACGGAGTAATCGGTAGGATAGTAGGGGCCTTTGCCCCGTTTTGCAACGTTATTTTTCTTTTTCGCCATGATGATCTCCCGTATACGTTAAGTATAACACGTTTTCCGCATCGGGTAAAGAGAGAATTTACCGTTTTTCGGGCGTAACTTCCGTTTGCGTTTACGAGCGGCGTTGTTTATAAAAAAACACACAACGACATACGCCTGCGCCCGGGCAGGCATATACGTTATGTATTACGTTCGGCTTTGACGGAGATCAGAGTTCGAGTTTGTCGAGGATCTCTTTGAGAGCTTTCGCTTCTTCGATACTGAGCGTCATTCCCTTGCCCATTCTCTCGTGAGAGGGGCTCCACTCGCGCAGGTCGAGTCGGGGATCTCTGCCGTTCCAGCTTACGTAGTTGAGCTCTTTCGTCCAGCCTCTTGCGGAAGTGCTGAGCACGCCGCACGCCTTGGTGATCTTATATTCTAATTCAGCCGGCATTTTTTACTCCTCCATAAAATAAATACCGTTTATAATATAAATATAAGAACGCGCGCGCGTCAATAATATTTAATAAACATTTACTATATTTTAACCGAAAGCGTGCGCACGCGCGCTATCTGCGCGCCAGACGAAGGTCCTTACCTTCGAGCAGATAGAATCGGGAACGCTCTCTGTCGGCGAGGCGGGAAGCCACGCGGTCGCCGTAGCGGGCGCGCAGGCTGTCGAAGTCGAGATTGGTGGTTATCACGAAGCGGCCTTCGCGCTCGGACGAAAGCAGGGCGTACAGATAATTGGCGGTGACGTTATTGAAAAGCGGCTCCGCGCCGAGATCGTCTATCACCATAAGGTCGCATTCTCTGAGAGGGGAGAAGATATCCGCTTTTTCGCTTATCGGGGCGCGGTGGTATCTGAGGAAAATCTCGTTGAGCTGCACGGCGTTTATGAAAAGCACGGAATAGCCTTTGCGCATCAGCGCGTTCGCGAGCACGCCGGCGGCGAAGCTTTTGCCGCAACCGACGGGACCGCAAAGACCTATGACGGAAATCTTGTTGTCGGGGAATTCTGCGACGTATCTTGCGAGTATGGCGTACGCTTTGGAATAGGAGGGACGCATGCTTTCGGGAATGCCTTTGAGCATATTCTCGTCGAAAGCGTCTACGTCCGTGGGCACCCCGAGAGAACCCGCGCGCAATTCCTCGTAGACTAATTCTTTAAGACATGTGCAGTCCTCGCCGTTCACGGAGCCGGTATCCTTGCACAGGCTACAACGGTAATGCGGTAGAAGATCGTCCGGAGCGTATCCGAGTTCTTTCAGGCGAACTTCGCGCTCGGCTTTTTTCTTCGCGAGCTCTGCTTTAAGGGCGCCGGTATCTTCGTTAAAGGCACCCAAACGCGCTATTTTGAATCCGAGAGCCACGCACTCGGAATTGAGTTCGGCATAGCGGGCGTCGGCGTTTAAGCGCGCGGCGACCGCGTCAGCCGTGCTTTCGGCGGCGAGCCGCCTGCGTTTTATTTCGTACAGAGCGCGTTGTTTTACGGACGCCATTTCAGACCTCCTCCTCGTCGGGATCGACCTCGTCCAGCGAGCGGAATACCGAGGTTATTTCCTCCGTCGTGTATTCCTGACGGATAAGCCCGGGGTCGGGTTTTTTCTTCGCTTTGCTTCCGTCGCTCAGGAAAGCTTCCGCTTCGGACGGAGTGCGTATCCCGTTTTCTTTCATGATCAGCAACAGCTTGTTGATATAGCTCATCGGGAAAGGCTTGCCCGCGGCTGCCGCCGCCGCGCGCAATACCGTTTCGTGTTCGAAGCCCCACGTTTCCACGAACGTGCGGTACAGGTCTCTGTCGCGCGCGGTCACGATGCCTTCCGAGCCGCACGCCGCGAGCACTTCGCGAATCTTGACGTCGATCGCCGTCTGCCGCGCCACGTAACTTTCGATACCGCGTTCCGTGACGATGCCGAGTTTGTGCAGCTTCTCGACGTAAACGTTCATTCCGTCAAGCGTCCTGACGTTGCGAATAAAACAGAATTTCGCTATGCGGAGAAGCGCGCCGCGCTCGAATCCGAGATTGAGCCACGGGTTGACGTAGGTTTCCGCGGGCATGTCGTAGCTTGCGTAATAGCTCCCCAGACCGCGTACTATCTCTTCCGCGAGATCGCGCGCCGCGTCCTTCTGCTTGCGGTATTCCTCCGCTTCCGTCGCCGTCTTTACTCCGGCGTTATGCAGCTCCTCGAGATAGGGGTCCAGCTTCCTTATCCCGCCGTGCCTGCGGCAATACTTCGCCGCCGCGAGTATCACGTCCGCGCCGTAGCCGTATTCCTTCGTCCACTTCAGGTAAGTCTCCCTGTCCTCTATCGTGGGCGCGGAACGCAGGCCCATCGCTTCGTATATCGATTTCACCGCGCCTGCGTTGCTCTCCAGTTCGTCAAGCCTCGCGTTTACGTCCGCTTCCGTATGTACGCCTTCTTTCGCCCAGTTCGTCGCCACGCTGAGCACGTACCCCGTGTTCGTCGTTCCTCTCGCGTCCCTGCAGTACCGCGCTATCAGCAACATCGCGTTTTGCTCCACTTTGTAGCCGCGCATCGCTTCGACGTATTTCAGTATGTCCTGTGTCGGCAGCTCCCGCTCCGGGAATATCCTGCGTATCTCTTCCACGAAGTCGCCGTATTCCTTCGCGTTGTATTTCACCACCGGCGTGAGCGGCGTTTTCACCGAATTGTACGTCACCAGCGCGGGCGAGCCCTTGCTTATGCTCACGAGTCCCAGTTCCTCCCAGTAAGCGTAAGCGCGCATTATCCTTTCCTCGGTCACCTTGAGCGACAAGGATATCCTTTCGATACTGTTGTCCGTTTCTCTCCCCGTGCCCGCAAGCCACAGCCCGTACAGATATATTTTCACGTCGAGAGAATCCGCTTCCGGCAGATACCCCGTGAAAAATACGTTGTCTATTTCCGTGTAACCTTCCCGCATATATTCGCGGCTTAACCTCAGAAAACTCATTTTTCTCCTAAATTTCCGAACGCCTTTTTCGCGTGACCTATTGCATTATTATATTTTAAGTTGTATAATATGAAATATCTACGCGTATCGGGGCGGGATTTCGTGTACGCTATTTAATATAGCACAATCGCGTCGCCTTTACCAGTAAAAAACGGATAATTTTCCTGCACCACAACATGTGGTATGCGGTCTGTTTTCCGGCACAATCAGAGACAATTTTCACGGAGGAGCATATGAAACTCAACACCCTTTCCATCAAAGGTTCCGACGCGGCGGAATCCTTTTACGATTTCGGCAACAAGGCGGCGGGCTGTATAGTACTTGCCGACGCCGACGGTAAAAATCTGCGCGAAGCGCTCAGCTATGTATTTTACGGCGAGGCACCCGCCGGGAGAGAACTGCCTTTGAAGGCGGAGTTGAAATTCGTGATAGAGGACGTCGAATATTCTCTTACGCGCACCACGGCGGCGAACGACGAAGGCGCGGCGGAGGAGAGCGCGATCCTTACCGGCGCGGACGGCAAAACCGTTTGCGAAGGGACGGAAGCGGTCAACGCTTTCATCGACGAAAAGGTGGGACTCAACAAGGTTTGCTTCGAAGAGCTGTTCTATATCGACCGTGAGGAAGCGGCGAATATTTACGCGGACACTCTGACCAGGGAGAGTTTCATAGCGGAGAAGATGGCGAAGTTCGCCACTTCCGAGGAAGTGATGGCGAAGTACGCCGCGCTGAAAGACGAAGAACGCGCGCTTCTCGAGCACATCGACATGATCGACGCGGTGACGCGCGACGAGTTGAAGGAGCAACAGCTGGCGGTGGATTCCGACAAGCTCGCTCTGGACGACGTGCGCGGCAGGATAGAGTCCGTCAAGCTCGATCTGGGATATGCCGCAAAATATCAGGAAGAGCTTACCGCATATTACGACGCCGTGGCGAAGATGGACGCGCTGAAAGCCAAAAACGACGAAATGGCGGAGCTTGCCGAAAGGGCGGCGCGCAGCGCCGCGGCGAGCGAAGTCGCGGCGGCTTACGAGAAGTACGACGCGCTGAAGAACGATATCGCGGCGAAGAAAGCCGCGCTCGAAGAGGACAAGAAAGCAAAAGACGCGCTGGAAGCGAAAGCGCAGTCCGGAGAGAGGAGCCTTAAACTGCTGGGCGACGAATACGTAGCGGCGTCGGAGCGCGAGCGCGGGCTCAACGCGGCGTTGCGCGAACTTATAGCGAAGGGCAACGAAGCGCCCGAGCGCGCCGACATACTGCGCGGGACGGACGCGTATTATGCGGCTTTCGACGAGGAATGCGCGGGGCTCAAAGCCCGACGCGACGAGCTCGAGAAGGAAGCGGACGAATACGTGACGAGGCTCGACGAGCTGACCAAGAGAAAGATAGCGATACGCGAAAGCGCCGGCTACAAGCAGGCGGTACGCGACGGAGCGGCGGCGGAGGCGCGCATGGCGGGCATAACCGCGGAGATCAAGACGATTGAGGAAAGAATAGAGCGTCTGAGCGCCAACAAAGCGGCGCTCGTCGACGACGGCAAAGCGCTCAAGGAGAACGAGCGTAGCCGCAAAGCCGCGGTACAGAAGCTCGAGAAGGAGATACGCGGCAAATACGCGACCGTGGAAGAAGCGGTGGACGCGGAGATACTTTACAAGCAGACCTTATACGCGAAGCATCTGTGGGTGAGCCGCAACGAAGTGGAGCTCGACGCCGTTAAGAAAAAGATAGAAACGGTTGCCGCGACGAAGAGCACTTATACCGAGAGACTCAACACGTTGGTGTCGAAGAGAGATGAAGTCGCGAGGCACAGGACCCGTCTTATCGAGAAACTGAAGCTTCTCAACGAGAAGCTCACCGAATACATGAGCTACAACCGACTGCGCGAGATAGCGGGCGAAGTGGAGTACGGCGGACATTGTCCGTTGTGCGACGGCTTCGTGTCGGTGAAGAAGGAGCTTCCGTTACGAGACACCAAAGCGCTCGACGATCAGATCAAAGCCGTCGAAGCGGAAATAGCCAAGGATAACGCCGCGATAGTGGAGGCGGAGTCGTCGATAGGACAGTACAAGGCGGCGGAAACGGTCAGCGCGCAATATACCGAAGCGCTCGAAACGACCAGAAAGAATAAGGAACAAGCCATCGAAAAGGTATTGAACGAATACGGCGTGAAGAGCGTTGCGGAGTTGTTCGCGCTCGTTGAGAAGGCGGCGAAGGACGGCAACGAGCTCACCAAGAAGATGGACGAATACCGCAGGGCGGAGGGCGAGCTTACGAGACTCGAGGAAGCTACCGCGCTTCTCAACAAGCAGACCGAAGTCATCGAGAACGAGATGCTTCCCGCGGAGAGGAACGCGTTGCAGGCGCTGCGTGCCGAGTATGAGGAAGTCAAGAGCGCGTACGACGTGAACGCCACGTATTTCGGCGGCGAGAGCGCGCTCGCGCTGGCGGATAAGCTCGCGGTAGTCGAGAAAGAGTACGAAGACGTCGAGGACGAGATATCGGCAAACGAGAAACGGCTTTCCGAGATCGACGCCGAACTCGGCGAACTCAACAAACGCATATCGCAGATAGAAGAACGCAGAGTGCCCGTCGAAGTGAACGGCGCGGAGCTTACTTACGGCGACGTGATAGTCAAGGTATTCACCGATTATCTTATCGCCCTCGAACGCGAAGCGTCGGAAGCCACCGAGGCGAAGGAGAACGTCAAACTGCGTATCGCCGGCACCCGCAAAGTCGTGAGCGACGTAAAGGACGAAGCCAAGGCGGCGGCGGACAAGGTGGCGCTCGAGGAAGCGTCGATAGCGGCTATCGAAGAGACGGCGGCTAACCTCTACGCGGAATACGAAGCGAAATTCGCGGAGATAGGCATCACGAAGAAAGAGGATCTCGCCGTGATAATAATGAGCGAAGAGGAGCTCGACAAGTGCCGCGAAACGCTGTACGCTTACGACGAAGACGTCGCGGGCGCCAAAGAAGCGGTCAACGTATATAAAGCGGGTATAGACGCGCACGCGGCATATTACGATAATTATGCGGCGAATACCGAAGCTCTCGAGAATCTCAAGTCCGAAGAGGACAAAGCCGTTATGACCCTCGGCAACAGCATGGCGGTCATGGCGGACATGGAGAGGAGATACAACGAGCTCATCGACTGCAACCGCAGGCTGGGATATCTGCAGGCGCGTATCAAAGGAGTGGACGACATGTCCGCAGCCATCAAAGAGGGCGCGATACTCGCTACCGACCTCGCGTCTTTGATAGTGACGCGCACACAGGGAATAGTCAAATCGATAACGGGAGACAGATATTCCGCCGAGTTCGGCGAGAACGGCACCGTCGCGCTCGTCACAAACGGTAAAGGCAAGATACGTTACGACAAGCTCACCAAGGAAGAAGCGGCGTTATTGCCTCTGGCAACGGCGGCGGCTTACAACGAAGTCATGGTTGCGTTGCTTGCCGGCAACATACTTCCCGCGATAGCCGTCAAAGCCGAGGAATGCGACAAGCAGTCGCTCACTCCTTTGGTGGAGTATTCGAAGAATCGCGAAGTGATAGCCGTTCCCGACGACGATACGGCGTTTTTGAGAGCCATAAGCAAAATATCCGTATAACATAACATTCGAAACGATCGAAAAATTCGTAATTACGGGGTGGCAATGCCGCCCCGTAACGATGTAACCGTATATACGGTCAAGGAGCATATAATGAGCGAAGTATTGAAGGTAGTAAACCTTACCAAAGAATACGCGACCTTCCGCGGACTCGGACGCACGGCGCCGCTAAGGGCGGTGGACAATATTTCTTTCGCCGTGAATTCAGGCGAAGTGGTAGGCTTTTTAGGACCCAACGGCGCGGGCAAATCCACCACCATCAAGATGATAACGGGACTTGCCGCACCCACGTCGGGAGAAGTTTACATCGACGGACACGACGTGGTCAAAGAGCGTTACGCCGCGATGAAATGCGTCGGCGGCGTCATAGAGAGCCCCGATATGTATCCGGACAGAACGGCGCTGTGGAATCTTAAGTATTACGCCTCTTTGCAGTTTGCGGGAGATAAGACCAAGGATAAGAAGTATATCGCCGACAGGATAGACGGAGTACTCTCTCTCGTAGGGCTCAAGGGCAGGGAAAACCACAAGATCAGGACCTATTCGATGGGAATGAAACAGCGTTTGGGGATAGCGCAAGCCCTCATAGAGATACCCAAACTGCTTGTTCTGGACGAGCCTGCCAACGGGCTCGATCCCGACGGCATCAAGGAGATACGCGATCTTCTGAGGACGCTCGCCGGGGAATACGGAGTGGGAGTGCTCGTGTCGAGCCATCAGCTCGCGGAGATGCAGCTCATGTGCGACAGGTGCCTCATCATCAACCGCGGCAGGATAATAGAGGACAGGAAGATAGCGGAACTCAACGTGGACGCGAAGGGCAACGTGTCGATCATCGTCAAGACCGACAGACCCGAGGAAGCGGCGGCGTTCGTCAAAGAGAAATTCGCCGCGAAAGCGGAAGCGTGCGAAGGCGAAGTGCGCGTGCGTTCCGAGCTCAAAGCGAGCGATCTTACGAGGGAACTCGTGCTTGCGGGTTTCAACGTCTACGGCGTTTCCGAGGAAGAGGTAAGGCTCGAAGACCTGTTCATGCACGCCGTGCACGGCGGCGGGGAGGAATAGGATATGTTCAAAGCTCTTTATGCAGGCGAATTAAAGAAACAGACCAATGTGAAGACCGTCGTTATCATGGCGGCGATCGCTTTGGTGATACTTATCATACTTGCCGCGGTATTCGATTCCGTCAACGAGATGATATTCGAAACGAATACGGGCGGATTAGGAGTGTCGGGCGGTATTCTGCCGGGCGAAGGCGCGGGAGACGGTACTTCGTTCAGGGAAACGTGGAATTACGACGAAACGACCGTGACCGCGGAAATAGCGCGATGCGAATATATGTTGAAAATGCTCGAAGCCGAGAAGGAAGAGGCGGGCTTCGATTATTACCGCAACAACGATTCCGTTTATTATATGCGCGCAAGGCTCGCGTTGCTCGAATATATCAGAGACAACGAATTGTACGATAGAGATCTCGCCGTGTATACGAACGGTACTGTCGCAGGCATGAGCTCCGCGGGCGTCACGGCAGATACTTTCTGCGTATTCGCGTTGAGCTCGCTCGTATTCCTCGTGATAATCTACGGCGCGATAGCCGCGGGCTCCGCGTACCCCGACGAATTCAGACAGGGTACCGTCAAACTGCTGCTTCTGCGCCCCGTGTCGCGCAACGCGCTTACCGGGGCTAAACTGCTCGCCGCGCTTACTCACGTTTCGGCGGCGTATTTCGGTTGTTTCCTGGTCGCGGTTGCCTTGTCCTACGCCGTTTTCCCCGTCGAGCACGCGGAGACGCTGTACATGTTCAACGGCGGCGCGATAACCGTCGCGGACAACGCCGCGCAGATAGGGATAGCGTTAGCCTGCAACTACGTCACCGTGCTCGTCTATACCTCGTTGGCGTTCGCGATAGGCGCTTTGACGCGCAATAAAGTTTTTGCGATAATCACCCCGGTCATTCTTATAGAAGTGCTCGGCGCCATTCTGAGCATGTCGGGGCTCGGCAGATTCTTTATCTCCGACGCCGCGAACTGGGCGCAGTTTGCGGGGCTGAACAGTACTCTTATCGGCGGCGCGAACTTCTTTATCGCTCTCGCCATGACCGTGCTGTACACGGGCGGCGCGCTTACGGCGGCGTTCCTCGTCGTCGGTCAAAAAGACGTGGCGTAGCGCGTTATAAGCGTAGCGGAACACGCGGAAAGCGGAAATTCGCGCCTTTACGGCGTATTCCGCATAAAATAAAAAAGTTTGCAAAAATATTGACATATAATGTTCGATAACCTATAATGTACTAACAATTATCGACTTTTCCCTCGGGAGAAGGTACGGAGGCATAAGAGATGGATAAAAAAATACCGCTTACCCAAAAGAAATTCGACGAATTGACGGCGAGGCTCCAGGAGTGCAAGACGACGGGTAAAATGGAAGTCGCGCAGGCTTTGAAAACCGCCAAGGAATTCGGCGATCTTTCCGAGAACGCGGAGTACACCGCCGCGAAGGACGCACAGCAGAAGCTGGAGATCGAGATAGCCCGACTCGAGGAAATACTTTCGTGCGCCTATCCCATCGACCCCAGCTCGCTGAGCACCAAGACGGTCGGCATAGGACTCAGGGTAAAGGTATTGTTCGACGGAGATCCCGAAGACCTCGCCGAGGAATATACCATAGTCAACAGCCTTGAGGTCAATACCTCCGAGAACAAGATCAGCGACGAGAGCCCGCTCGGCAACGCGCTCATGGGCAAGGCGAAAGGGGAGAGCGCCTCTTTCAAGTCCCCCAACGGGAGGACCGTATCGCTCAAGATACTCGACATATACAAGGACTGAGGCGGAAATCGGCTCAACTCACGTATACCCGAACGACTACTCTTGCGGCTGTGCCGCACTATTTACGGATAAATAAATGAACGAAGAAAACAAAAACGTACTTCCCGCAGAGGAAGTATCGGACGAGAACGAGATCATCGCGGTCCGCCACCAGAAGCTGGCGGATCTTAAAAGCGAAGGCAAAGATCCCTTTGCGGAAGTAAGTTACGACGTAACGGCGCACGCCGAGGACATTTTCGGCAACTATGCGGCTTACGAGGAGAAAGAGGTCTCCCTTGCCGGCAGGATAATGTCCAAGCGCGTGATGGGCAAGGCGGCGTTTGCGCACATTCAGGACGGAACGGGGCTCATACAGCTTTATTTCCGCATAGACGCATTGGGCGCCGAGGATTACGAGGCTTTCAAGAAAGTGGATATCGGCGATATTATCGGCGTCAAAGGCACCGTATTCACCACCCATAAAGGCGAGATAAGCGTCAAAGTGAGCGGATATATCCTGCTTGCCAAGTCGTTGAGACCGCTTCCCGAGAAGTATCACGGGCTTAAGGATCAGGAAATACGCTACCGCAAGCGTTATCTCGACCTTATAGTCAATCCCGAGGTGAAAGACGTATTCGTCAAGCGTTCGCGCATAATAACGGCGATACGCACCTACCTTAACGGAAAAGGTTTCGTCGAAGTGGAAACGCCCGTGCTCAACACGATACTGGGCGGCGCCAACGCCAGACCGTTCATCACTCATCACAACACCCTCGATATGGACATGTATTTGAGGATCGCGCCCGAGCTTTATCTTAAGAGGCTCATCGTGGGCGGCTTCCTCAAGGTATACGAGATGGGCAGACTTTTCCGCAACGAAGGAATGGACACCAAACACAATCCCGAATTCACGACCATCGAGTTATACGAAGCTTACGCCGACTATAACGATATGATGGACCTCACGGAAGAATTGTACAAGTACTGCGCCCGCGAAGTGCTGGGAACGACTACGCTAACTTATCAGGGCGAAACGATCGAGCTCGGCGGCGAATGGCGCAGAGTGAGCATGGTGGACATCGTGAAAGAAGTGACGGGTATCGATTTCGGCGAAGGCTACGACGCCGCCGAAGCGCGCGCCGCGGCGAAAAAGCTCGGTATCGAGATAGCGGAGAACGATTCCTGGGGCAACGCGCTTTATAAAGTATTCGACGAAGCCGTGGAGCAGAGTCTCGTGCAGCCCACTTTCGTTATCGACTATCCCGTCGAGGTGAGCCCGCTCGCGAAGCGCAAGAAGAGCGATCCGAGACTTACCGAACGCTTCGAGTTCTTCATCACCGCGCGCGAAATGGGCAACGCCTTCAGCGAGCTCAACGATCCGATAGACCAGCGCGCGAGATTCGAGGACCAGGTCAGGAAGAGAGAGAAGGGCGACGACGAAGCGCAGATGATGGACGAAGATTACGTCAACGCCCTCGAATACGGACTTCCTCCCACGGGCGGACTGGGCATCGGTATCGACAGGATGATAATGCTGTTCACCGATTCCGCGAGCATCAGGGACGTGCTTCTCTTCCCCACGATGAAACCCGTCAAGGCTTAACGTGAAACTTCCTCTCAACGAAGCACTCGGACTGCATACCGAAGATATTTCCTTCCATACCCCCGCGCATAACGGGGGTATTCTCAATCCCGCGCTCGCGGCGGCGAAATACGATATTACCGAACTTCCGTACTCGGACAACCTTCTTTTTGCCGAAGGGGTAATAGCGGAGTCGGAGGAACTCGTTTCGCGCGCCTACGGCTTCGACGGGAAAAGCGTATATTCCACGGCGGGCGCCACCGCCCTCATACACGCCGCTATCTATGCGCGCGCCCCTTACGGCAATATCCTCGTATACGGCAACGCTCACCGCTCGGTATATTCGGCGTTGCGCAGATCCGGGGCGAAAGCCTACCGTTATTCGGGCGACGACCTCGCGGACGCGCTCCGCATAAGCGAAGCCGCGACTCTTTTCGTCACCTCGCCCGATTACTACGGCAATACCTTGCCGCTTATGGAAATAAAGACTATCGCCGCGCGCGCGAAAGCGGACGTCATCGTGGACGCTTCCCACGGAGCGCACTTTGCGTTTTCTCATAAACTTCCAGATTCGGCTACCTTATATTTCGATACGGCGATCCATTCCGTGCATAAAACGCTTCCGGTCCTCACCGGCGGCGCGGTTGCGCACATAGGGAAGGGGAAGGAGGAAGAATTCATTCGCGCCTTCCGCGACGTGCACACGACGTCGCCTTCTTACCCCGTCATGGCGAGCGTGGAGTGGGCGGCGGCTTATATGCGGGCGAACGGCGAGGAGCTGTACGACGGCGTGCTCGGGCATATAGCGCGCTTTAGGGAGAGCGTCGGGAAACTGCCGCTACGGGTAGCGGACGTCGACGATTTTACGAGGTTGGTCGTGTACTCCGAGAAGGCTTACGCGATATACGCGCGGCTCGCCGCGCATGGGATATACGCCGAGTGCTGCGACGGCGAAAAGATCACCTTCATAGTAACTCCGTTCAACGCTTCCGAACTGGAGCGCGTGAGCGGGGTATTGTCGGATTTTCCTTTCGAGAGCGCGAAAGGCGCGTGCGCGCCGTTACCGGAAATACCGAAGGAACTCACCGAACTCACGTTCGGCGTCGGCGCGGAGAGGGTATCCTTACGCGAGGCGACGGGAAGAATATTGTACGAAGGGGTGGGCGCCTATCCTCCCGGCGCTCCGGTGATGGTTCCGGGAGAATATATCACCCCCGAAAAAAGAGATATTTTACTCGAATTAAGCGCGCGCGACGATTTATCGCTCGTCGGACTTGAAAAAGGCGGCGTTCTTGTGTTAAAATAATCAATCGGCGGGAGGCGCGTATCGCGCTTCCGCGAATTCGACGGAGAAAGAAGTGAAAGGCAGATTCATTACCCTCGAGGGTTGCGAGGGAGTGGGTAAGTCCACTCAGCTCAGACTGCTCGCGGAATATCTTAACAGAGAGGGCGTCGACACGGTGTTCACCCGCGAGCCGGGCGGCACGCCGCTTGCCGAACGCATACGCGGGATACTGCTCGACGAGGCTCTCGTCGTTTCCCCTTATGCGGAAGCGGAGCTGTTCGCAACTGCGCGGCGCGACCATATCGACAACCTTATCCTTCCTTCGATAGAGGCGGGTAAACTCGTCGTGTGCGACAGATACATCGATTCCTCCCTCGCTTATCAGGGTGTGGCGCGCGGACTGGGGATAGAGCGCGTCTACGAGATAAATTCCTACGCCCGCGACAACTGTATGCCGGAGCTTACGATATTCATAGACATGGATCCCGCCAACAGCTGGAGACGGCAGAAGGGGAAAGAGGTCATGCACGACAGAATGGAGCGCGAGAGCGCGGCTTTCCACGCCGCGTGTTACCGCGGCTACAAGGAGATAGCCGCGCGCGAACCGGAACGCTTCGCGCTCATAGTACCCGAACGCGACAAGACCGCCACGCACCTCAAAATAGTGGAAGCGCTCAAAGCGCGCGGTATAGTATGATAAACGATCTTCTGAGGAAAAGCGAAGCGTACCGCGAGATCGCTTCGGCGGTAGCGGAGGGCAAAGCCTCGCACGCATACCTCGTGACGGGCGACGATACCGTTACGCGTAAAGCGTATATGATACTGCTTGCCATGACCTTCCTCTGCAAGCGCGGCGGTTGCGGCGAATGCGACGTCTGCACCCGCATTACGGCGGGGGCGCATCCCGACGTGCACGTCTACAATACCGACGGCAAAATGAAGGTAGAGGATACCAACGCGCTTATTTCGGAAGCCTCTATGAAGAGTTGGGGAGACGGACGTAAGCTTTTCTTCATCGACAGAGCGGAAACGCTGTCGCCCGCGGTGCAGAATAAGCTCCTGAAGCTTATAGAGGAACCGGAAGGGGATGTGGCGATAATGTTCTTCGCGTCCTCCGAGGTGCCGATACTGCCTACCGTCAAGTCGCGCACGAAAAAATGTTATCTGCCGCTCTTTTCGGCGGAAGAGATATATGCGGAGCTTATCGACGAGGGGGTGCCGCGCACGCAGGCGGAGACTGCGGCGGCGCTGTCCGGCGGCAGTTTCGCGAGGGCGGCTAAGCTTTCCGGGGACGACGGGTGCGTCGCTATCTACGACAAGACTTTTGCGATGCTCACGGGCTGTCGCAGATCTCAGGACATCGCGAGGTATCTCGGAAGCGAGCTTTTCACGAAAGAGAATATCGGGCTCACGCTCGATTTCACTGAGATAATATTGAAGGACGCGCTCATCCGCGTAAGCGGTAGCGGAGCGCGCCTCACCACCCGTAACCGCGACTACGATCTCGACGAGATCGCTTCGGGCACGAGCGCGGGCGCGCTCGCCATGGCGATACTCGCCGTCAACAAGGCGCGCAGGATGCTCGCTTCGAACGTGAACGCGGTCACGGTCGCGGAAACCATGTTATTCGATATATTGGAGGCTAAATACAAATGGCGATAGTGATAGGCGTTAAATTCAGAACGGCGCAGAAAATATATTATTTCGATCCCGCGGGCGAAGAATTCGCCGAAGGCGACGGCGTGATACTGGAGAGCCAGCGCGGCGTGGAATACGCGAGAGCCGTTTTCGGCAACAAGGAAGTGGACGAGAGCGAGATAGTGGCTCCGCTCAAACCCGTCCTGCGCAAAGCCACCCCGAAAGACGACGAGCAGAACGAGCGCAATCTCGGAGAACGCGACAGGCTCATCCGCGACGCCAAGCGCAAGGTGGCGGAGCACGGACTGCCGATGAAGATAGTGGACGCGGAATACACCTTCGACAGAGCGAAAGTGATAATATATTTCACCGCGGAGTCGCGCATAGATTTCCGCGAGCTCGTGAGGGATCTCGCGGGGCTTTTCCATAACAGGATAGAGCTTCGTCAGATATACGAGCGCGACGACATCAAGCTTCGCGGCGCGCTCGCGCCGTGCGGCAGACCCTGTTGCTGTACCACCTTCCTGCAGGATTACGAGAAGGTCAGCATCAAAATGGCTAAATATCAAGGGCTTTCTCTCAATCCTTCCAAGATAAGCGGCTGTTGCGGCAAGCTGATGTGCTGTTTAAGGTACGAGAACAACTATTATCAGGACATGTACAAGAGGATGCCCAAGGTCAACTCGCATGTGGAAACTCCCGACGGGAAAGGAGTGGTCGCGGAGAACGACGCATTACGCGCGGAAGTCAAGGTAAAGTTCCTCGACGACGACGGCGGCATATCTTTCAAACGCTATCCGCTCGATAAGATACGCGCGCTCGCGAAGCATCCCGCGCCCCGCGAAGAGGTCGAAGAAAGCGAGGACGAAGGGGAGGAAGAATAGGCGAAAATACCGTTTGCGTATTGACAAGCGCGCGCGGGCGGTGTTACAATATCACCAACAAAAACGGTAAAGGAGATAATACCATTATGGCATACGTAATCGATAAAGATACTTGCATAGGTTGCGGCAGCTGCGCCGATACCTGCCCCGTCGGAGCTATCAAAGCGGACGACGACAAATACACCATCAACGCCGACGAATGTCTGTCCTGCGGCGCATGCGCAGGCGGCTGCCCCGTGGAAGCCATTTCGGAAGAGTAAAAAAGTCAAGAGGGGGACAATTATGATAAAATACGTAATCGATAAGAACGCATGCATAGGGTGCGGCGCTTGCGTCGCCGTATGTCCTGTAGGCGCTGCCTGCGAAGCGGGCGACGCGAGCGAGATAGACTCCGTCAAATGCATAGGGTGCGGCGCTTGCGCCAACCTATGTCCCGTAGGGGCAGTGTCGGTCGAATAAACGAACTCACGAGAAGGGCTGTCCGTTAGCGACAGCCCTTTTCCATGGGAGTATCCCTACGCAAAAATATTCTGTATTTACGATGGTCACGTCAAGAGACGCGGAAGCGCTCAAGGAGCGACTTTACCGCGAATACGGTCAACCGGAAGAGGAAGAGCTTTTCCGAATATATATCGAACGCGCCAAGGAGATAGCCGCTTTTTCGGAGAACGGCGAGGAGACCTTGTCGCGTTATTTTCAATATTACAATAACGATCTGAGACGGAAGATAAACGGGAAGAAGAGATCGCGCCAAAGGCTTACGGCAGAGGATCTGCCGATAGTCACGCAGTTATTCACGCCCGCGCACATAGCCGCGTATATCGTGGACAATTCGCTCGGCAGACTGCTTTACGAATGCGGTTACGACGTCGAGGCGGATTATCTTATCAAAGACGAAACTCTCGTTTACGCTTCGCGAAAGCGTAAGCTCGAAGAACTGAGGATAATAGATCCCGCTGTAGGCACGGGTAACCTTCTTTTGCGCGCGGCGGAGCTCCTGTCGCGCGCATACGCCCAAAGCGGCGCGTCGCGGGAAGAAAGCGCGAGAGCCGTTTCGCGCAATCTTTTCGGACTCGACATCGACGAGCGCGCGGTGGAGATATGCCGGTACGTCTGCGCGCGCAAGTACGGCGCGGAGCCCGGTATCCACACGTTGCGTAAGCCCTCCGACGAGGAGATAGACAGGGTAAAAGCGAGCGGAGAGGGTGCTTTTGCGAAACTGCTTACGGAATTGAACGAGATAGGCGCGATAGCCGATCTCAGTCCCTTCGCCGCGGAAGCGGTGAGAAGATACCCCGAGCTCGAGCTTCTGCGCCACCGTTACGACGTCATTCTCGTCAATCCGCCGTATCTTGCGAGCGCCGATTTCGGCAACGCGCTCACCGATTACGTCAAAAAGAATTACCCCGAATGCGGCGCCGATCTTTTCAGCGTGTTCATGCTGTGCTATCTTGGCAAGCTTGCCGAGGGAGGCTATCTCGGGCTGGTATGTCCTTATAACTGGATGTTCACGAGAAGGTTCGCTGCCGTGCGCCGCGCGGTCATAGACCGCAAAGCGCCCGTTACGCTTGCCAAGCTTTCGGCGGGCGCGTACAAGGACGCGACGGTTTTCCTGTCGGCGTGCGTGCTCTCCGAACGTCCCCGAGACAAGGGGATATATTTCCGCATCGACGGGAAAAAGGATGAAGAGCAAGAATTGCTCAGGGCGTGCGCGGACGAAAACTATCCCGGAAGGTACGTGCGCGAGGCAAAGCGCTTTTTGGACGTGCCCGACTGCGGGATAGCGTTCTGGACGAGCGACAGGTTCATCGCCAATTATTCGGCGCCGAGGCTCGCAAGCGTTATGGACATACGCCAGGGCATGGCGACCGGCGACAACGCGCGATACCTTCGCGACATACGTTCGGTGCCTTCGGAGGAGATAGACTTTACCGCTCGCTCGCTCGAAGAATTTATATCCGGCGGTAAAAAATACGCCCTTTATTCCAAAGGCGGAGAGTACCGCAAGTGGTACGGAAATATCGACCACGTGATACGTTTCGACGAAGAAGCGCGCCGCGAACTTATGGCGCGGGGCAACCGCATGCCTTCGCGCGATTATTATTTCCGCAAGGGGATAACCTGGACTTTGGTATCCTCGAAAGGGCATTTTGGCGCACGAATAATCGATAACAGCGTTTTCGATGTGGGCGGCTCCTGCGGGTTTTGCAAAGACGAGCGCGACTTTTACGTGATACTTGCTTTCCTTACGAGCAAGGTAGCGGAGTATTATCTCAACGCATTGAATCCCACGGTCAACTGCCAGGTGGGAGACGTGAAGAATCTTCCGTATATCGCCCTTACCGGGGCGGAGCGCGAGCTTGCGGACAGGCTCGCGAGAGAGAATACGGAGATAGCCGAACGCGACTGGCTCGGCTCGCGCCACAGCTATCTCGACGAAGCCGAACGCCCCCGCCTTACCGCGGCGGAGCGCGCGGAAGCGTTCGGGAGAATGCGCGAGAACGAAGAAAGGATCAACGGTATTTTCATAGAAGCTTACGGCTTGTCGGGGGAGCTCACGCCGGAAGTCCCCGACAGGCTGATAACTCTTTTCGGGAAAGGAGAACGTGAATGAAGATAAGAAAGTACGAGACGCGAGACAAGGCGGCTTGCCGCAGGATATGCTCGGAGTGCGCGACGGGGCTCAAGGAAGGCGAGGGCTATCGCGAAGCCTCATTCGCGTTGTATTGCGATCTTTATACCGACTACGAGAGCGGTAGCTGCTTCGTCGCCGTCAACGACTACGACGAACCGGTAGGGTATGCTTTCTGCGCCCCCGATCCCGTAAGATACAACGAGACATTCAAATCGGTTTACGGCAAAAAGCTCATGCTTACGGCGCCCGACGTGTGGCTCACGCAGACGCTCATTGCGAAAAAGCTCCTCAAAATAGCAGGCGAATATCCCGCGCGGATCGTTCTCAACGTACTGCCCGCGGGGCAGCGCATGGGAATAGGCGGCGCGCTTAGAGCTAAACTCGCCGAATACCTTGCCGCCGAAGGCGTCAAAGGAGTCGTCGCGCTTTGCCCGGCTAAGAACGTCAGAGCGACGGGGTTTTTCGAAAAAAGCGGCTTCGTCGAATATAAAAAGCTTTACGGATACAAGGTGTATACCTCGGCAATATGAGCCTTGCGCCCGCGGGTTCGGTATTGACAACGCCGCGCGCGGAGGGTACAATTAAAGCGTTGACCGTATCGCGTTGAGCAAACGGGTACGGAATTTTTGAAAGGAGCGTAATTTTATTATGAACTACGACCAACTCAGGGCGTTTGCCCGGGACATCAGAGCCAATATCGTGGACTGTATCGGTTCTCTCGGAGTGGGACATATAGGAGGCTGTCTTTCGATAGCCGACGTGCTCGCCGTCCTCTACGGCAAGCACATGCGCTACGATCCCGAAAATCCGAAAATGGAGGGCAGGGACAGACTTATCTGTAGTAAAGGGCACGCGGGTCCCGCCGTTTACGCGGTGCTTGCGGAGAAGGGATTTTTCCCGAAGTCGGAGCTTGCCACGCTTAATCGGGGCGGCACTCATCTCCCCAGCCACTGCGATATGAACAAGACGCCGGGCGTAGATATGACGGCGGGTTCGCTGGGGCAGGGCTTCAGCTGCGCCGTGGGCGCCGCGATAGGCAGTAAGCTCAAAAAAGACGGCGCGACTATCTATTGCATCATCGGCGACGGCGAAAGTCAGGAAGGTCAGATCTGGGAAGCGGGAATGTACGCCGGAAGCCATAAGCTCGACAATTTAATAGTTTTCACCGACTACAACAAACTTCAGCTTGACGGCACGATCGAGGAGATCAACGATCTCGCGCCGCTTGCCGACAAATGGAGAGCTTTCAATTTCGCGGTGTGGGACATCGACGGCAACGACGTCGAAGCCATAGACAAGGCGGTGAGCGAAGCGCGCGCCCTCGAAGGCAAACCCAAGATGATAATCCTCAATACCGTCAAAGGCAAGGGCGTAAGTTTCGTAGAAGCCGCCAAGGTAGGCAGCCATTCGATGAATATCAACGCCGAGCAACGCGCCGAAGCGCTCAAAGAGATAAGAGGTGAGTAGTATGGAATTGAACGAAAAGACTTTGATGAGAGACGTACTCGTCGAATTTCTCCGCGAGAGGATAACTTCCGACGACGTGACGATGGTGTTGGACGCGGATCTCGCCAAGTGCGCGGGCACGATAGCGCTCGAGAAGGAATTTCCGGAAAGAGCCCTTAACGTGGGTATCGCGGAAGCGAATATGGCGGGTATCGCGGCGGGGCTTTCCTCGTACGGCTTCAAGCCCTTCATAACCTCTTTCGGACCTTTTGCGAGCAGAAGGATAGCGGATCAGGCGATGATATCGATATGCTACGCGAAGCAGAACGTCAAGATAGTGGGCACCGATCCGGGGATCGCGGCTGAGCTGAACGGCGGTACGCATATGCCCTTCGAGGACGTGGCTATCTACAGATCCATTCCCGACATACTGATATACGAACCTACGGACGTAGTGGAATTTGCCGAGGCGTTGCCGCAGATAGCGGACTACCCGTATCCCGTGTATATAAGGATGCACCGCAAGAATCCGCCCATAGTACACCCTGCGGACTTCAAATTCGACTTAAAGAAGGCGCACGCGCTCAAAGAAGGCAAGGACGTAACGATAGTGGCGTCGGGGCTGATGGTGTCTACCGCGCTCGACGCGGCGAAAGAGCTCGAAGCGGACGGCATAAGCGCGGAGGTGATCTGCTCGCCGACGATCAAGCCCATCGACGCGGAGACCATATGCGCGTCGGCGAAGAAGACGGGAGCGGTGGTGACCGCCGAGAACCATAACGTGATAGGCGCTTTGAGAAGCGCGGTCGCGGAAGCGCTCGTGGAGAATACGCCAGTACCGCTCGAGAGCGTGGGCGTAAAGGAAAAATTCGGCGAAGTGGGCAAAGTGCCTTATCTGCGCAAAGCCTTCAATCTCGAAGTATGCGACGTGGTGGCGGCGGCGAAGAAAGTAATTTCGCGCAAATGATTTCGGCGTGACCTAATCGTTGAAATCCTATTCAGAACAAGTATATGTCCGCCCGCAGAACGGGCGGACAGTCTTTTACGGGCAAAAACGGTTTTTGAACCCGACCGCGTTCAAGCGGGCAATCCCGTACCGACAAAATTTTCAAGAAAGGAAATACGGGCAATGATATAATCCCGTTTGCCGTTCAAGCGATATTCCTCGGACGGCGCGCGGGTATCGTGACGACGGAGAAGCAGGCTGTAATGTCAAGCCGTCGCACTTTGTGTGGCGGCGGACTAAACAAGCCTTGCATAAAAAATATAAAGTATCATTTTATCCTTGAGAAAAATAAAACTCCCGAGAAATATTTTGGAAATCAAAATATTTTCGGGAAAGAGGAGAAGCAGGCTGTAATGTCAAGCCGTCGCGGTAAGGGGCGGCGGACTCGATATAAGCCTTGCTTCGAAGAAAGCGTATATGAGACGGGAGCACGCCGAGCGGAAGTGCGAGCTTGATTTTCATTCAAGAGGGCGAGGAAAAAACGTTAAGCCGATATTTTATCTTTAGAAAAAGAAAACTCCCGAGAAATATTTTGGAAATCAAAATATTTTCGGGAAAGAGGAGAAGCAGGCTGTAATGTCAAGCCGTCGCACTTTGTGTGGCGGCGGACTAAACAAGCCTTGCTTCGACGTAAGTGGTGGAGACAATAGGACTTGAACCTATGACATCTTGCTTGTAAGGCAAGCGCTCTCCCAACTGAGCTATGCCTCCTTAAAGTGGTGACCCAGCGGCTGTTCCACTCGGAATTTCAAATGGACTTAAACCGTTTGGGCGTATAAATAATAACACGATTTTACCGTTTTCGTCAAGTGAAATCAAGCACTTGGACAGAAAACAAATTCTCTGGGCGTTCTTCGTGGTTCGTTCGGTTGTGATGCGTAGTGATTTACGTGTGGGTTGACCCTACTTGTTTTATAAATCGCTACAAAAAGGACAGGATATTTTGAGGAGTTGATTTTTATGGAAAGTAGTAAAATAGGCGCAAGCATTATTAGCCGCGAGGCAGCGGAAAAAAGACGAAAACACTATTTGAAAGAAAAAGAATATTGGGAACGATTTGAGCAAAAAAAAGGAAATCACGAAATCGTCAGGAGTGCATTATTCCAAATGAATAAGTTAAGCGCAGATTTTTTGATTGTGCCGCGCTTGCTGGAAGAATTCTTTTTGCTTTACTTAAACAAATACCACTCAAGTCAACAGAATTTACAACTTGCTTTAAGTGTTGCGAGGGTGTTTTCCGTTCTCGTCCGTCAATATTACATATCGGCGACCATATTCAATATGGTTGCCTCGTTTTATGTATCACCGAGTATTTGGGAAAAGTGGCATATCGGTAGAAAGGCGAAAGAAAGCGGCTTACAAATTTTGAAAGAAATGGGGGTTATTATTACCTATCGTTTTAATCGTAATAAGTATGCTCCGCAAGAAAATTCCCGTATTGTAACTATGTATCAATTCAATATCGAAAAAATAAATTGGTTGGTCGGTTGTGTTAAAACGGTTGCTGTGTATGAGGAAAACAAGCGAGAAAAAAAAGACGCGGGACAAGTATATTCATACGACTATGACAGTATTATGGAAGATATTTTCGGTTTTATCGGCAATGCGAAGTAGTTGCTTTTTATTTATTTTAGTTTGTTCCTCTTGACGCTTACTGTGGTAAATCTCTATAAACCACGAAAAGCGAGCAGTTAAAAAGACTGCTCGCTTGGGTATCAGTTCGTCTAGTTGTTTTAATTTTGACACACCTCGTTACACGGGTTTTCTGTCACCCAAGTGGTGAGCGCTTAATATCAACCAATTTAACAAATAAATGATATTCTTCTGGATAATCGATTATCTCCAAATTGTATTCTTCTACTTCAAAATTCAGCCACTTAAAAACATCTGTTCCATCTTTGGATTTTTTATAGGCAATGAAATGACAACAAAAATAAGGGTTTTGAGTATCTATCTCTTCACTTTCATTTAAGCCGCATATCCATACATCAAAATGTGTATTTTTATTTAGGTTATGCGTTTTGAATAGACTTTGAATGACTTGTTTAAGCGTTTTCATATTTTCTCTCAATTTTATTGTATTTTTATAAATAGCAAATCGGTTTGTTTACCGATTTTATTTATTAAAAGATTCCCATTATCGTCAAAAGCCCCCGATATTGTGTTGCCTCGATCGAAGTGTATTGTAATGTTTTTACCAGAAATAGTATGTTCAATGCCATAACTAAAACTGAAAGTGGGGTTTGTGCTGGTTGCAAAATACTCCCCGCAATAGAGGTAAATTCCACGTTTTTTAGGTTCAGCAATTACTATTTTGTAGGTTGTTTTATATTTTCCTTGCTGTACTTGACATTCATAGGTACCGTAATATTGACTGTGGTCGGGTTGTTTATTTGCCGTAAAACAAATAATCGCGCCCGATATAAAAACGGCAAGAATTACGACTATAATAATATTCGTTCGGCGTTTCTTTATGTATGCCGCGTTATCATTATTGCCATTTGCCGCGGCAACTGCTTTGTGCTTTTTGTGCATTATCAAAAGCACGACTACGGCGGCTATTGCCGCTGTGCCGAGTAGGGCGAGAATTGCTATAATTAAATAATTCAAATACACTGTTTTGCACCTCCGCACTACAATTAAATCTTAATTAAAATTATTAGTCTAGCCTATTTTGCGAGCAATCTTTTAATTGTCGCTCAGGAGCGTGCAAATTCTTTTTGAGTGCTTGCAAACATAGCCCTCTTGCCCAAATGTATTATTGAGTAAATCTGTCAAAACTGCTTTAATACTGCCTATATCGCTTTCCAACAGATAAGCGTTAAAACGGTCTATAATCTGAGTTGTTTTATCTTTGTCGTTATCTGCGAGCCACTCATATTT
>CASFAV010000004.1 GCA_949292905.1 uncultured Eubacteriales bacterium | reverse complement strand
CCGCGGCTACTCTCGCTCCTCTGAATGCGGAAGGCAACGATATCGACAACATCATCGGCGCCGTCGGCTCGCTCATCAACGATTCCGGCACCGCGAATTTGGTGGCGCAGATAGGTAAGCTCGTAGGCATCGTCATCAACGACGGCGGCTTGCTCGATACCCTTACCGCGCTCTTCGAAGACACTTCCATCTTCGATATTACCGAAGTTGAAGGCGAAGAATACGGCGCGACCGTTGTTCTCGAAGCGCTCATGGATAACCTCCTTGCGAGCGACGGACTCATCGGCGGAATGCTCGGTAAGGACGAAGAGGGCGCAACCACCTTCAGCCTCTACACCGGCACCGGTAGCGAAAAAGCCGACTACACTCTCGCGGAGCTCATGGCTTCCGATAAGGTGTACGACAATATCCACACCCTTATCAACTCCATCATCTACGACAGCAAGGTCAAAAAAGATCCCGCTTACACAAAAACTTATGAGGAGTTCCTCGCCGATCCCGCTGCCGTGACGGCAGACGAACTTAAATCGCTTCTCAATATGGTAGGCTTTGCGGTCAACGAGGACGACTTCTACGCGGGTCTCTCGCTCGGCGCTAACGTCACCATGGGCGACGGCTTCAGAGCGGAAATAGCGGTTAAGTCCGGCGACAAAACTATCGCCATCGGTCTCGGATTCGACATCATCGCTTCCTCCGACTTCGAAGATCTCGGAGTGATAGGAGAAGGCTCCGTTGCCGACTTCCAGACCACCGGCGGCACCGATCCCGACACTCAGAAACCCAACGCCGACAAGCTCTACGACGCGCTCAAGACCATAGCCAACGCGGTACTTCCCGAAGGCTTCAAGATCTCCTTGAGCACCGAAGCGTAAGACGCAGTCAAACAACAAAGAAACAAGCCGGCTAGCCGGCTTGTTTCTTTAGGTTGCGCCCGCCTAACGGACGGGCGCAATCTTAAACACCCTGCGAGCGAGTCTTTTTGCTTATCTACGTCGGGAGCGTTGCTCGGCGTAAAACTACAGCCTTCGCGCCTACCCTTGCACCTAAACAAAAATCCACCGCTCTCGGGTGCCGACTACGTTGAGAAGGCTTTTCGTTAAATAAGGTAGATAAAATTAAATATCCGCATAATAACGATTTGCATATATAGCGCATTTTGCGCCTGAGGGAACAGGTCGAAGCAGACAAAAATATATCTCCCTCGGGTGCCGACTACGTTGAGAAGGCATTACGTTAAATATGGCAAATATAATTAAATATCCGCATAATAACGATTTGCATATATAGCGCATTTTGCGCCTGAGGGAACAGGATTTTCGTTCAATTACGAGGGTAGGAAAGTTGCGGCTACCTACCGGATAGCCGCGCCCTTTACCACCCTGCGGGAGTATCTTTTCGCCTGCTTCCTTGCGAGCGTCGCTCGACACGAAACCGTAGTTCTTCG
This sequence comes from uncultured Eubacteriales bacterium, assembly GCA_949292905.1. Lineage (GTDB taxonomy): Bacteria > Bacillota > Clostridia > Christensenellales > DTU072 > Stercoripulliclostridium_A. Next base: position 275,310 of record CASFAV010000004.1, on the reverse strand, counting down.
CTCCTACGCTTCGAAGCAGACGAAAATTTATCTCCCTCGAGTGCCGAGTACGATGAGAAGGCTTTTCGTTAAATAAGGTAGATAAAATTAAATATCCGCATAATAACGATTTGCATATATAGCGCATTTTGCACCCGAGAGCGTTGGATTTTTGTTTAGGTGCAAGGGTAGGCGCGAAGGCTGTAGGTTTACGCCGAGCAACGCTCCCGACGTAGATAAGCAAAAAGACTCGCTCACAGGGTGTTCAAGGTAGCGGCTATCCGTCAGGTAGCCGCAACCTGATGGTGCGCTCATCCGGTAGGTGAGCGCAACCGAAAATTGCGCCCGCCTGACGGACGGGCGCAATCCAATTTGATCTCCGGTAAAATAATCGTATAAAGTTGCGAAAATCTCCTTCCGACAAAGCGTGCCGAAAGCGGCGCGCGTGAAGAAGCGCAAGCGCGTCGCGCGACGGACCGGAATATGATTATTTCTACGGTTAAGGTAACCGTATTTGATAAAACGGTAGCATAAACGGCTATAATTTGTGAATTAACTTGTGCGCCGCCGATAGTCCGCGAAAAGGGGAGCGGAGCGGGGATTACGGGTATCGCGCAAGGCTTCCGAATATGCGGGGAAAGACCGAGGAGAGGCAACTTTTTCTATAATTTTACGGATCGGGTATTGACTTCCCCCTTTATATATAATATATTATATTTAACGCGCGCAGGGGCGCTTTTTGCCGTTCGTTGCGCGCGGAACTACGCGGTGCGCGTTGCGCCCGCGACGGAACGGGCGCCGCCCGCGTTTATTTTTCGCGCGCGGCACGCATCTAAAATTTAATTTACAGGGCACGGCCGCGCTTTCGCGCGGCGAGCGCGTTCCCCAGCCCGCGCGCACACGGAGGGTAAAATGTCCCGTCACCTCAAAAAACTGCTCTTAATGCTTGTCTTTGCGGTATTGCTCGTCGGCGTTCTCGCGGCGTGCGAGCCGGTGGACGCCCCGTATCAGGATAAATATCCTATACTCGAGAATCCGGACAACGATCAGTGGATAGATCATACCACCAAAGACCAGGCTATCGACAGGGCGGTCGACAGTATGGAAAACCTGCTTACGCACCTCGATTCGGACGTGGTTTCCACGACGGGATATTACGTGGGCGCCAACGTTACGATCAATACCGAAACGGGTTCCGCTTTCATCCTCAACCTTCAGGCAAATCTGTATACATACCCCTACGAGATCAAGGACGAGAACGGCAACGTGATACTCGACCCCGATACCGGACTTCCGCTCGTCGACGAGGAAGCGCTCGCCAAGCATAACGATCTCATCCGCTATTCCGACATCATTCTCGAATGGTACGACGGCTCTACCAACGAGATGCTCATCGGTTTCTATTTCGACGGCATCAACCCCAACAGCGCCGACGCGGGCAACGACCTTTATCTCAATCTTCAGGGAAGCAAAAGGATCTTCGAAGACTTCGGCGATTCCGTAATGTATCAGCAGCTTATAAGGCTCATAACAAACTTCAACCTCGAGACGGTCATAGGCTCCGTTTCCGAGGACGGCACGGCAGACCAATCCTTCCAGAGCCTGCGCAACGCCCTCGACATGGCGATCACCAACAACTACAAGCAGACCTTGAACGGCGACGACGCCACCATTTTCTTCAGCAACGTCAACCTCAATACTCTCCGCGAAGACATCACCGATTTCGTGCAGGGCATTTTCAGTCCTTACGAGGACAAGCTCGACCCTCTGAGCAATAAATATCTCGGGTTCCTTCTCTCCACGCTCGGCAACACCTCTTTCGTCACGATCAATTCCGATATGCAGTTCGTAATGACTCCCGACGAGAATATCAATAAGGAGATCATGACCGCGCTCATACTGGACGTTTCGGGCGATTCCGAGGTGTCGCACACCGATCCCGTTCTCGGCACCGTGCGCGAGACGGTACCTTACACGGCGCATATCGCGGCGGAATATTCGGTGCGCGTGTCGTCGAACATCGTTTTCGACAAAGAGGGCTACACCGTATACGATTACGGTAATTACGAATACACCGGCGACATGTATATCCCGATGCTCAACCTCGAGCTCGACGTGCTCCTGCGCACCGACATGAACGAGATCGACAACTCGATCAACGAAGTTTTCATGCAGTGCAGAGACCTCGCGACCGACGATCTCATCATCGGGCTTTATTACGCCAACGAGCTCACGTATATCGACGTGCAGGGCTTGCAGGATCTGTACGGAGGCGTCAAGATAGAGGATATCGGCTTGCCGCAAGCGTACCGCGGGGGATTCGATCTTGCGGACACCCTCGCCCAGCTTTTCGAATTCGTAGACAAGTACATAGTCATTGCCGTCGACAACATATTGTACGGCGAATCGACTTCGGAGGACGGCGAAAGCCAGTACGAAACGATAACGAGCACGATCATCGCCAATATGGAATCGACGATGAAAGACGAGAACGATCCTTCCTCCCGCGCCACGATCCAGATCAAAGTGGACTTCGAGCTCATCAGGACCATACTCTCCGAAACCAGCGAAACGGGCGTGGATTATACCACCGAACAGCTTATTCTGCTCGTCAATCAGCAGTTCAACATCGATATCGAGAGCATAGCCGCCATTCTCGGCATAAGCGTGGAAGAGCTTCTGGAAAAATCGTATTTCTATCTCACCTACGACGTGGACGCTTACAGCATCCGCCTCGAGGTATACACCACCGCCGAAATGACCGACGACCAGATAGAACAGGAAGGTCCGATGCTCATCATGCGCCTCGACCTCTATCCTCAGCACATCGGCGAATACGTCAAGATCGTTTTCCCGAGTTTCGACGGCTTCAAGCCTCTCGAAGACGTCATGACCTATTCCGGTTATCTCGAGGGACAATTCATCTTCGCGGCGACGGAAGAGGTAGACCTGTCGCAGTTGCTCGGCTCGTTCATGGGCGACGAGAGCGGGCTCAACACGCCCTTTATCCTTCCCGAAGCCGCCGACATCTATTTCACGCTGTATTACGATCAGTATATCCGCGAACAGATACTCGCCAACGGCAGGTGGACGAGAAGCACGCGAAGCGCGTTCAGCCTGTACCTCTATATGGTGGTACAGGATCAGGTCACGCCGCTTGCGCGCGTCTACGCCAACGACGTCAGCCTGAATACCGCAGATCCCGTCGAAGAACTGGGCTACATATGGCTCGATTACATCTGCATAGAAGGAATGCCCAAATTCAAAGTCCGCGAAGATCATTTCGTCAAGGGCTTCTATAACTATATGGGCTACGACTTCGATAACGAGGACGAAGACATCGTCATGGGTCTTACCGACATCGTGCAGGCGCTCATGGAAGACTCCTGGGCGACTTTCGAGCCCGACGTCATCCGCGTCACCACGTCCAACCAGACCATTAAGGACTTCTTCCGCGTCGACGAGCTCATCGGCACGATCTCCATTCAGATCGGCTTCAAACAGCGCGTATTCGACATCGATCAGCTCGAAGTCACGTTCGCGATGTACACCGTGGGCGCCCTCGACGATATCGTGGGCGACAGCGTTTACGAAGTGGAACTCCACGACACCGTGCCCGTGTATTTCGACTTCGGCACCCGCGTCGAGACCCGCGACTTCTTCTTCCTTTACGACGAGGACAGCATCGCCGTAGTCAATAACCAGGCGTATTATATGCCGAGCACGAAAGGGTTGTTCATGGGCGTGCAGAGGGATTATAACGTCCATATCCTTACCGATTTCGGCAGACAGAAGATCAACGATCTCACCACTTATTACTACGATAACTGGGAGCCTCTCGAACCTATCCCCACCACGGTCAACGCCACTTACGGCGATTATAACCTCACCGCCAGTTACGACGCCGAATTCAAGCTTCATGCCATTTACGACAAGGATTCGAAGTATTATACCGTATTCAACGATATGGGTTACGAGATCCTCTACGATCTCGAGAACGATATTTATATCCTCGGTCTCGGCTCGCAGGCAAAATACGACAAGGCTCTCGAAATACTCAACGAGGACGTCAAATATTATTACGCCGATTTCGTCAATACGGGCACGGTGAGCGTTTCCTACGATCTCGGCATGCGCGTACCGGGCTGGTACGTGGTCAACGACAGAGAGGAGAACATCCTCTATAACTCCGACGGCGACTTCTATATCGTCGAGACGGAGGAGATCAGACAGAAACTTCTCGACGAAAAATTCGGACAGAAAGAAGTGGAAGTCCGCGTTCCCGACGAATCCACCTCCGATCCCAACGACTTCATCATCGAAACGGAAATAGTGGACGCCACCATTTACGTGCGCACGATAGATATCAACGGATACGAATTCGTGTTCGACGTGATGAGCGGCTTCTACGCTCACCGCTTCGAAGTCACCGACGAGCAGGGCGCGATCACCGATACCTACGACGTTCTCTATTATATCGTGGACAATTACTTCTATATCCGCGATTACGCAGACAGGAACGCCGTCAGAGATCTCGTCAATTCCAACAATATCGACGCGCCCGCCTGGCTCGACTGGGATAAAGAACCGTATACGCTCATCGACTGGAACGGCGATTATTACGACAAAGTGGGCACGATAACCTGGTCGAGCATATTCGACGACGACGATTACGTTCCCGTGATGACCTGGGACGACCTCACGATAAACGGCGGTATATTCATCGCATACGTCGTGATAGGCGAAGGCAAGATGGCGACCTTCCGCAGAAACGTCCGCGTCAAAGTTTTGAACCGCGAGATAGACACCGACAAGTACGTCAATATCCTCACGCCCGACGGCTCCGTCGTTGCTCCCGTGGCGGATACGATAGAGGTCGATCCCTATATCTATCTCCTCTACAAGGCATACTACATGAATACCCTCGGCGCGGGCGGCGGACTTACGCAGGCGGAGCTTTCGCTCAATTTCGTCACCTGGTTCTTCGAGCACTATAACGACGTGACGTTCAATTTCACCAAGATATACGACGAGCCCGCAGAAGGCGAGGTGGACGAGAATACCAAACCCGAAACGGGCAGCTTCTCGTGGGCATTCGACTACAATCCCTCCGATCCTTCGGATCCGCTCTACGGTATGCAGATCTACACCGAATACGACATCAATAACAGACATATCGGCGGCGAAACGAAACTCACTTACGTCTATACCGTATTCCACAATCAGGTGATCGCGCTTTCCATAGAGATACTTCCGCGCGCTTTGAAAGAAGTCTGGTTCGACGGCGAGGGTGCGGCGAATACCTACACCGTGGACGCGCTCGACTCCTCCACCTTCGAGATACCCACCGATATCGTGTATATATTCGAAGGAAAGGACGGCGCGCTGTACGCTTTCGATTTCCGCGACTATTCGGCGGGCTTTACCTTCGATAACGGCGACGGCACGACGACGGCTATCCCCGCGCTTCTTTCCACCCTCCACGAGGGATTCGACTCCGTGCCTCTCGGCACTTACCGCGAACTCGCGGGCGCGGGTGCTCTGTCCGTCATCAAGTGGACCAACCCCGTTGCGGATAACGTCAAACTTACCGGTAACGACAAACCCTTCGTCGATTCCGATACCGATATCACTACTTCCTTCTTCGATCTCGCCAATTACGTGGACTTCAACCGTAACTGGTATTATAAGGGCAAATCCGACGAAGGCTGGTTCTATACCGAAACGGTCTCCGTTCAGGTGCTCGCTCCCGATAAGGTCATCGGCGAAAGAGATATAGAAGTAAAGGTAGGCGGCGCCGCGCCCGCGGCGGAGACCGCGACGGTGATGAATATCCAGATAGCCGATTACTATAACGCGGGTAAAGGCAACGAGAGCTGGGGTATCTTCTTCGTCGATCCTTACGACAGCTCCACCTGGATACTGCCCTCGGATATCTACGCTCATTTCGACGGTAAGACCGCAGGTGATTACGACTCATATCCTTACACCGTTGCGTGGCGCAACGTCGCGGGAGACGATACCGTGCGGTTCGACCTCGTCAACGGCGTTTACTATCTGAGAGACGTAGCGTACGAGTCCTCGTATTTCTTCCTCGAAGCGGAAATAGGCGACGGCAACAATTCGCTCACCGTGCGCATAATGGTCAACAACATGTCCGGATACGCCGAGAATGTGGAATTCACCCTCGATAACGGCGCGTCGCTGTTCAGGCATCCCGACGACCCCGAACTGACCGAGAGCGTCACCGAAACGCCCGCGACCGCAGAGGAGCTCGAAGCCAATCCGTATCAGCTCAATTCCTACGTGTACGGCGGTATCGACACTTACGCCCGCTTCAATATCCCGACGGAACTGCATATCACGTTCGCGGACGGAAGCGTGCGCGTGTACGAAGCGCGTTGGGGCGAGCACTTACCGTGGGTACAGGGCACCTCCGTTACCTCGGAAGCCGCGCTCGGAGACGAGGCTTCGCTCAGGTCGCATATCACGCTTACCTACGACATAATCGGCAAATTGCTTGCGAACGTCACGTTCGATCACGAAGCGGAATTGCCCGAAGGCGTGGACGTCGTTGCCAATATGTCGGATAACAGGATCGAAGTCACCGGACTTAAACTCAATCAGGACGGCTTTATCCGCATCGCGCACGAAGACGGTACGCTGATAGAGGGACTCGTCTACTTCAGCGAAGAGTACGCGCTCGTTTCGCCTTACGAATTCTTCGTGTGGTTCTTCGGCGATCTCACCGTTTCCTTCAATTCGGGTTACGGCGAGCCGAGAGCCATGGACGACGCGGTGGTTCAGGCGGCGCTTCCCGTATTCGGTACCCTCGACACGCAGAAACTCATCGAGGCTTATACCGCCGCTTACGGGCAGGGTATCGATATCTATATCGGACAGGAAGACAACGCGCACGACTTCACGGTGGTGGTCGAACTCGGTTTCGAGGAAGACGACTATAAGCCCGGCGTCGACTTCGCCCCGGATCAGTCCAATATCGTAGCCGACGTGACTATCGAAGCGTATAACGCCGACAATACTCCGAAGTATCCCGACGGGTACGTATTGAAAAACGAATTGCAGTTCAACGTAAGATACGCCGACGGCACTTCCGACCGCTACGGTATCGGCGGCATCGCGCTTCCCGAAATATGGTCGGTGGCGTTCCCCGATCAGGCTACAGAAGACGATTTCTGGGGGGACGATTATCAGCGCATGCTCGGCGTAACGCCTTACGAACAGCTCGACCGCATCAGCTGGGAGAGGATATTCGCGGGCGGCGTCATCTGGGTATCCGCGATGCTCGATAACGGTTCGCGCGTGTACGTCAGACTGATTTCGACCGTAACGGAAATAGGAAGCAACTTCCATTCCGCTTCGGACGACACGTCGCCTTATAAGATAATCGACGGCGTTATAACGATACAGAACCTGTACGACAACTATCCCGTCGGCAACAGGGTGACTCCCGCAGGTCTGTCCTCGCGCATAGAAATAGGACCTTACGGCGGCAGTAACAACCTTGAAAAGACCAATATCGTCTGGACGAGGATAGCGAGCGCCGAAACTCTCAACGCGATAGATTACCGCGGCACGATTGGAATGGGAGAAGGCGAACACCCGGACGAAATAGCGCTCGCTACCGCGAATATCATCGGTCAGGACGTCATCGTGTATCTCAGGGTATTGCCGTGCGACGTGGAACAGCTGAAATACGAGTCTTCCGCCGCGGCGGCGTCGCGCCACTTCACGAGCGAAGTCCGCGACGAGGACGGTATCATCACGATAAACGTTGACGCTTATCATAACTACGATTACGCGGGAACGTTCACGCTCCCGTCGTACATAACGCTCATATACGACGACGCGAATCGTACCGCGGGCGCAAACGTGTCGCTCACGCATGCGTTCGCGTATAACGGTATTTCTTATAAGCGCAGCGACGGAAGCGCGATCACCTCCGTAGGCTATACCCTCGACGGGCATAACCTTACGAGGCTCGGCGGCAATACCGAACTCGGACTTCCCGCGGATACGGCGAGGGACGTTTACCTTACCGCAACGCTTACCGACGGACAGGTGGTCAAGATCAGGGTGCATTTCCTCGATAAGACCGTAGTCGACGTCACTTCCGCGATAGACCGCGACACCGAAGTCAATACGCTTTGGCTCGATCCTTATTCCGAGGACGTGACGGTGCCCTCCACCGTGACGCTCAAATTCGCGGAAGGCGAAGATCTCGACTACGGCGTCGAATGGAACGTTCCTGCGAATTTCGAGGTCATGTACGACACTTACCGCAGAGTTTTCGGCAGCGACTCGGAGCAGTACTTCCCGTTCACCGGAGTGCTCGGCGGTTATGCGGGGCTTCAGGACGTCACGCTCGAGTATAAAGTGAAAGTGTACGACAGAGTAATGGACGAGTATTACCTCGTCGAAGGTAAGCTCGACAGATACGACGAAACCTCTCACAGCTACGACGCCGACGTCAACGCATATTACCATTACACCGACATATTCGCGCAGAGGGCGTCCGATCTGCCTCAGACCGTCGAATATTCCGGCGGACTCGATTACGCGCTCGTATGGCAGTTCGAGGATGCGGACATCGTGGCGACCGGCACCGTGGACGCGAACGGCAACGTGAGCTATATCCTCGTGGAAGGCAACGTCTACAACGCTTCGCGCGGTCAGCCCGTGGCTATCAAAGTGTATATCGATTCCTTCTCGTATGCCGCCATACGTAAGCCGATGGCGGGCGGCGGCTACATCATAATGGAAGGCGATTCGCTGCGCTTCGTCATTTCCGCCATAACGGGATATTCGTCGGTGGACCATTATCTCGTGGACTTCGACGTCATGCACATCGATCCCGAAACCGGAACCGCGGAAAAGAAGATAAATCAGTATAAATTCGTCCCCGAAGGCATAGATCCCGCGGCTGTAGACGCCTCGTTCGATTCCGAAAATTACGCTTACCGCCTGTATTGGAACGACGCTTCGTTGAACGAAGCCTCGAGGCTCGGCGAAGCCACCGGTCCTTTCTATATGGGCAATACCGTACGTAACGACATAGTGACGGTAGGCAGCTGTATTTATCAGTACGAGATGCCCAACGTCCTCCAGCTCGACTTCGGATACGGCAAGGGCACCCAGCAGAACGCGGTTTACGTGGTCAACCCGCTCGAACCCGACTTCACGGATAGAAAGGTGCTGGCGTGGGGTACTTACAACAACGAGTACGACGTGTCTCTCAACGACGCCGGTCTCGTCGCCCGCGTCATCTGGAACAGCGACAGCGTGCGCAGACTCACCGCAAGTTACCTTGCGGGCGGGGTCATAAGAGACTTCACGGTGACGGTGGAGCTGACCAACCCGAACGACGAAGCCTTCCTGTATACGCAGGCTTTCGACGTCATGCTCGTGGCGCTCGACATGTCGCCCACGACGTACATCAACAATCAGTATGCGAGCATACTGACCGCGGCGCGCGTCAAGACGTCCTACAACGCCGCGACCTATTACGGCGCCGCGACCAATCCTTATAAAGACGTATACCTTACGCATCTCATCAACGCGCAGGTAATGAGGGAAGGTCAGGCGATGAACGTATTGAACGCGGCGGTCACCGATCTCGGTCTGGAAGACAGAAGCTTCACCTACTCCGTGACCGAATGGGACAGCGCTATCTACGTCAATGCGGGCACGCGCACGCAATATTCGAAGAGGATAAGCGTCAACGGTTCGCAGGAATACTCGAGCAATATCGTCTACAGACAGTGGAACACTTCGTATTCGATAACGGGGCTCGATCTCGGATACGGCGCCGGTATCGATTCCGACGCTTACGACAAGAAGGAAGCGGACGACGCGCTCGTAGCGGGCGACAGCAAGATATTCTATATCGTCGATCCGCTTTCGCCCGGCGCGTTCACGATCACGCCCGTAAGCGTAACGGGTACCTACAACGGCGCCGACATCAACGGCTTCGGATATACCTTCGAAGCGGTATGGTGGGATGAGGCGAGCTCGGGAAGCACGTTCTCCTTCGAGGGCAGATATCTCGGCGGCGGCTATATGGACTACTGGAAGGTGCTCGTCAAGGTGTACGACGGCGCCGACGTGGTATACACGCAGGTAGTGAATATCGTGCTCGTCATGCTCGATATGCTGCCCGAGAACAGGACGGTGGATAACGAGAATTATGCGGCGACGACGTCTCCGCGCTCCAACTACGGACAGGCGAGCTACGACGGCACAGGCAATCCTTACGGCGACCTGTACGCCCGACTGATGCCCGCGCTCAACGACGCGGCGATAAAATACGGCGTCAATACCAAGGAGTACACTTACGTCGTGGAATCCTGGCAGGAGATAACCGTAGGCGACGTCACGACCGTCCGCTCGGAGTACGTGTTGCTCAAGGACGCTCTGACGGGCGAGGAATTGAACAGATACGAGTGCTCGGGCTTCGTACTGACGAAATAACGGGGGACTCTTACTCGCCGCGCCGTACCGCGCGGCGAGCGGGGCGCCCGAAGGCGCCCGGAACGGACCGGCGGAGCCGGCATAAAGACAGCACGCAAGGGGGTTACACCCCGGGAGGTTACAATGCGAAATAAACTCATAAAGCTGATGATGCTTATGCTGATCGTCGCGCTTATGCTGACGGCGGCTGTGGCGTGTAACTCGGACGACGATACGCAAACGCCCGACAACGGCGGCGATCCGGGCGGCGACGTCATAGATACGCCTACCATTAACAAGAGCGTTATTTTCTCCGATATCAAGAACGGCCTCGTAAACGCCGGCGAACGCATTTCACAAACGACCACGGGTACTCGTTACGTAACCTCCGAGTACACGCTCATCGTCGATAACGTGAACGTCAACGTCAACTACGACGCCAACTACGACGTTGCGCGTCCCGAGGATTCGGAAATAATGCTTTGCATATACGACCATCTCAACGAGCAGAATACGGTGTTCGTATATTATAAGGATAAAACGCTTTATTACGCGGTGGGCGGCAAGCGCGTCGAAATGCCCGGATTCGGCAGTACGGCGAGCTTCGATATGTTCTACGAAATAATCACCTGGTTCGATATGGGCGGATTGTTCTATGCGTCGGACTTCGCCTCAAATATCGAAAGCCTTTCCTCGTTCGCCGTCTCCGACAACATCACCAAGATAAACGTCGACGAGAATACGGATACGATCACCGTCAAGGACATAAACCTCGACAGACTGAAAGGTACGGTAAACGATTACATAACTCAGAATATTACGTCTTTGGGTACCAAACTTGACGCTTTGAGCAACTATTTCCTCGGTTTCAACGTGAGCGACCTCGGCAAAACGGAGATAGGGCTTTTCAACGCCACGCGGCTCATGGTGGTGCTCGACAAGCTTGACGCGGAAACTTACGCCGCGAGAAGCTTCGATATCGTGTTCGACGGAACGCAGAGCAACAATGTAAGCAGGTATTATCTTTCCGCGGCGTACACCGCAACGTACGGGACGGGAGAGGTAGATATTCCCCGCGAGGTGGATCCTTCGCTCAATACCGATTACGATTCGGAGAGTTACGGGCAGACGCATCTTACAGGAACGGTATACGTACCCGCGCTCGACGCGGAATTCTATCTCGACGCCAAAGGCGATCTGAATACCGAGGATAACGCCCTCAACAAATTCGCGATCGTGCTCACCAACAGACAGGACGCCGATTCCGTGGTCGCGGCGAGCTATTACGCAGGCGGCAGGCTTTACGTGGATCTCGAGGGGCTCACCCGCGATTATCTCGGCGACATCGCCGATTACGCGGCTCTCGGAATGCCCAAGACGGTGTTCTACGACATCGATCTGGCGAAAGAACTCGGAGGTATCGTCGATGACGTCGTTACGATGCTTGCCACAGGTATAGAGATACCTTCTCTCGACGATACCGAGTACGACAACGAACAGCTCGAGATCATACTGAGCAAGATCCACTCCGAAGACGGCGTGTTCCATATCACCGTGGATTCCGAATTTCTCTCGGAAGTTATCGGCGCGTCCTCTACGGACATAGCCGATTATATAGCGACTCTTCTCGGCGTGGATTCGGCGTTCGTCGACGAGATCCTCGGACTGGGGATAGCCGACGGGCTCGTGCTGGAGCTCACTTTCGACACGGCGACCAAAGGGATAGGCGCCGCACTTTACAGCGGAGAAAAAGAGGTGTTGAGCTGCGAACTCACGCTCAACGACATACCCGACAGCGGACTTATCGTAGAAGTACCTTCCGAAGCGGAACTCGCCGAGTACAAACCTTTCAGCGTGCCCGACACCGTCGTGCTCGAGATAGACGGCGAATTCAGCGCGCAGGGCAAGGAATTCAACGACATATCGGCGTTTATGGGCATATTCGTCGGCGACGTCACCGGGAAGAACACGCCCTGCACTCTCAAAGTGAGCGATATGCTCACCGTAAAAGGCAAAATCTGGCAGACCGCGGAGGAGATATATTTCTCTCTCGAATTCGCGATCAACGGCGAAGCGGTTCTCTTATTCGAGTCCGATACCGCCTATGCCGATAATATTTATATCGACAACCGCCTGCTCGGCGTGAAATACGTGCTTTCCCGCGACGTGCTTCTCGACGGAGTGAGCGCGCTCACGGGTAACGAAGACTGGGATACCGGTTCGCTCGCCGCAATGTACGAAATGGTGGCGTCCGACGCCGCAGTTACGCTCGAGAACGATTACGTGTCGGTCAAGCTCGTTTCGCAGAAGGACGATGAGGGCGGCAATCCTCTGCTCGATCTGTTCAAGCTCGAATCGATAGTCGCAACACTCAGGCTTAAAACGAACTTTACGGCACCCGCGCCGACCGTCGAACCGAGCGAGTATCACACTCCGACCATCACCGTATACGATCCCGCGAGCGACTCGAGCGTCACGGATGCGGAATGGGAGAGCATCTACGAAGCGGTATGGTACGATACGGCTGCGGTCACGATAGGCGACGAGACGCTCATTCTGCAACTTACCTATACCGAAGAATCGGTCACGCTCGTGACGGGAGTATACGAATATCATCCCGTTGCGACGCTTTTCGGTCAGACGGTAACTTACACGATGTTCTTCACGGACACCGACAGCGGCATAAGCGTGGTGAGAGCGCTCGAAAACTATTCCGTGGTGATAGATCCGTCCGAGGAAAAGCCTTTCGCCGAAACGGTAAGAGTGATCTACGACAACGGGCTTTACGGCGAGCTTCCTTACACGCTCGAATATAAGGACGGCACTCCATTCCCGTATAACAACGGTAACGCTTCGCTCCTGCTGCAGGGGCTCGCGCCCGAAACCTACAGGTTGGTGATAGGGAAGGGCAGTATAGCGGAGATAAGTTTCGAGATAAACATGACCGTGCTCGGAAGGACTGTCAAGGTAGGCGTAAACGACTACTATAACGATATACCGATAGTCGCGCGAGTGACTATAGATCCTTACGATTATTCTCTCAAAAAAGCCGCCGCGAACGCGGCGGGCGAAGCGTATTATCCCATACGCTATCGCGAGGACGATCCGTCCACGCCCGATATCGACGAGTCGAGCACGCTGTATCTCACCTTCAATTCCTATCCCGGAAGCAATACCACGGAAACGATAGCGCTTCCCGAATTCGACTGGGGCTTCAACGAGTCGCTCATCGCCTTCACGGGCGGCGAAAAGGTGGTGGTAGCCAAATATCAGACGCTCAGCATAGCGCTCGTAGTGACTATCTCCGCGAAAGAAGTGGATTATATCAAGATCAATTCCGAGAATAACGGCTATTATACCGTGGATCCGCTGGTGACTTCCACTTATACGTTGCCTACGTACACCACGACAGCCAACGAGGTGCGCATATATTTCACGAGCGGTCGTTACCGCATCATCGGGACCGAACCCGCGGAAGGCGCGAGCACCGATCCCATGTGCGACGGATATTACGACGTCCCGCTCGCGTGGAACTATCCCGTCGCCGATTACGTCACGATAGACCGTTCCGTCAACCCCCTCAATAACGGCAAAGACAACGAAGCGACCGCTTATTTCGGCGACGACATCGCGGGCTTGCAGAAGGTTACCGTACGCGTCGTGTGCCCCACAAGAGTCATAGGAATCCGTTCCGAATCCGTCGTGGCGGTCACCTCGGTGACGTACGACGATAACGGCGAGATCATCGACGAGCTCACCGCCGTCAATCCAGTCAGGGCGTCGCTCGCGAGCTTCACCGAGACGGGCGGCGTGGAAGAAAGTTGCTTCTATTTCGACCCGTATTCGCAGGACGAGAGCAATATCTATCTTCCCAAGAGCGTATTCGTCAACGTGGAATATCAGGGCGTTACCGCGCTCAGAGAATACCCCGTGCGCTGGATCGCCGGATTGGACGGCGCGAACGACAATATCATTTCCGAGGACGGCAGGATAATCAACGCCTTCGCGGAAGAGACCTATCTGCGCGTTTACGGCGTGATAGGAGACGGCGAACTTACTCAGACCCTGACGATGCTCGTTCTGAACCGCTCCGGCGCATACGAAAGCGTTGTGATGCTCAACGACGACGAGACGAGCTTCGACGGCGTTACCGAGGAGAACGGCAGATATTATCTGAGAGGCCGCAATCCGTACGACGAGCTCGTGCTCCCCGATAAGATCATGCTCAGATTTGCCGAAGGCTCCGGTATTCCCGACAGCATATATAATGCGGATTGGTATACCGAAAGCGGAATTCCGGCAGCCGAATTCACCGCTTCTCCGCAGGGAGGCGAATACGTGTTCGTGACGGGCATCGCGGGCGGAGCGGATACCGGCATGCTCGATCAGACCATCGAGCTGAGGGTGATATTCGATAAGAAGGTGGTGCACGGAGACCGTATTTACGGACTTGTTCCCGACGACGAAATCATCACAGATAACGACAATAAGTATTATGTTCCCGTGGACACTTACTCCGCGGCGAGCGCGGAGCTGTACGAGAAGCTCGATTCCGGATTGGCGAATGTCGACATCGGCTTCGACGACGGCACGCGCAGTCCCGGCGTGGAGATAGTATGGCTCAACCTCGACGAATTCCTCACCGTGCTTCAGAGCCCCGCGGGCAGCAGCGAATATTACGCGGGATACGCAGACGGCTTGATAGAGCTCAGGGGCGTTATCAAACCCGACACCGTGCTCGAGCAGGAAGTGAGTCTTGCTTTCCGCGTGGAGCCCAGAGTCATAACGGGAATGAATTTCAACAATCTCTCCTCGGAATTCACCTCGCCCGACGAAAACAACGTGATAGCGGTGGAATCCGATATCGAATTCGTGCGTTACGTACTCGATCAGGAGAGCGGCGATGTGAGACCGAGCGGCAACAACGTCATCGATATCACCTTCAATAAGATCTACGCGCTGCGCGGTACGTACGTGGACGACAACGGCATTACGGTCACCGGTCTGTGTACGCCCAAGCAGTACGTCGATTATCTGTTCGGTGCAGTTGCGTTGTCCTTCTCCGACTCCGCCATGGTCAACGCCGCGGTATATTCTTTGCGCGACGACCTTAACGATTTCGTGTACGGACACAAGACGCCTACCGATCAGGATACCGACGTGACGGTCACGGATAATTACGTAATCGTGACTTTCGTAGTGGAGAAACTTACGGAAGGCAGTTGCGTACAGAGCTTTACCGTCAACCTCAGATTCCTGCGCGACGTATTGCAGGAGAGCGATTATTCGATAGGTATCGAGACCTTCGACGAGAACGGCAACCCGCTCTACGAAACTCAGGAAGGCTACCTGTTGCCCGACACGTTCGCCGTGCAATATCTGCGCAGCGGAACGGTGGAATACGACGATCTCGTATGGGTCGCCACCGCCACCGAAACCGGTTCGAACGGCGCCGTCATCGGCGCGGGACAGTCCGTTTCCAATATCCGATACGAATTCTTCAAATTCGCGTTGGGCAGGAACATCACCCTGCAGGCGTCGTTGCCCGGCGGACAGATCATAACGCTACGATTGAACTTCTATAAGAAAGACGTGGGACTTACCGGGTATTCCACCGCGGACGAAGGACTGTACAAGATAACCGACGGCACCCTCGTTATCGAAAACGCTTACGACGTGATGCCCGTGGAGAATATCCCTGCCAATCTGAGCACGGTAATAGTGCCCAAGACCACGGCGCAATTCGTCAATTCCGAGTATGACGTTTCCTTCACGCTCGTGGACGGCTGGAAGCCTTCGGAAACGTTCGCGGACGGGGAGGGCAACTTCTCCGCCGAAAAGCTGCGCAAAAACATCACTTCGTCGGGCGTGAACAGGTTGCTTTTCGCTACGGGCACGATACGCGGCTACAACGGCGAAACGCAGACCGTCGAACTTTATATCGAAGTCGCGAAACTCGCGAACGGTTATATTTCGCATCCCGATTACGAGATCGTATACAACAATCTCACGTTCGATCAGTACGCTTCCGACTCGTACGACGGCATTCTGACGCTTCCTAAAGATATCGAAGTGGATTTCGGCTCCGTATCCTATAAGTTCGGCGCCGACGCGGACGTAAAATACGAATTGAGAGACAAGTCCGGCAACTACGTCGAAGTTACCGCGCTCACTTACAACAGTCTCGGACATACGATGGGCGAAAAGTACGGAACTCCCAACGACGGACTTTATATGAGAGTGACCTTGCCCGACGGCAATTCCACGCTCAGCCTTACCGTGGTATTCCCCGACAAGACGGCTACCGGAGTCGAGTATCTCAACAAGAGCAACACCGGCGCGGACGCGTATGTGGCAGACAAGTATTATATCGATCCTTACGATTCGTCCACGTTCGTTCTGCCGGAGAGCGTGAGGATATTCTATGCGGGCGCTTCCGAGGGCGTGGATAAATCGGTCGTTTGGACGCCTTACGGCGAAAGAGCGCAGGCGGCTTTCGAGCTTACCTCCGACGGAAGGTACCGTTACGCGGGCGCCGATCACGAGTACGGCGCGGAATATCTATTCTATACCGTGCTCAAGAGCTTCGACGACGCGGACAAGGCGCAGTACCTCGTGATGCACGTAGTGGTCGTAGAGCGTACCGTTATCGGCTTGCCTACGGAAATAATGATGAACATGTATTACGTGGATAATCCGTTCACCGCGTTGGTCGCAGACATTCCTTCCGCGCTCGAAGAGGGTTACTTCACGTCGCTCGAAGGCGTCTTGGGAGTCGACGGGAACGCGCTCGACGACATGAATGCGTTGCTTCGGGAATTCGGCACTCTCGCCAACGTCGTTTACGACGACGAAGCTTTCGGCGAAAGCGCTTCGACTTATGCGCTGTATTCCGATTATCTCGCGGTGTCCTCGCCCGTTGTGCCTTTTATCAGGTGGTATAAGGAAACGGGTATCGCGGGAAGCGGAGAATACGAATTGCTTATCGACGACGACCTCTCCGTGCTCGGCGGCATAAATCTCAATCTCGTGGGTATGTTCACCTACGGCGAAGGAGAGGCGGAAGCGCAGGGCAGGAGCATTTCCGTTACGCTTGCGTCCGATACTTGGGAATTCAGCCGCATACTCGACATTACCGATAACGTCATCGAATTCAATCCTTATACGCTCACCAGCCTTGCGGAGTCTTTCAACGTGGAATTCTTCGTACGCGGAGTTGAGGGAGACACGTTCACAACGCTTACGTTCTATCCCGAGTATTACGCGGATACCGAGGAGAAACTGCGCTCCGTGATAGTTTTCAACAAGAGCGACTGGAGCAGTAACGAAACGTCTTCGGTAAGCTTCGTCAACACCTTCAAGAGCGCGGATATCAACCGGATCACCACCGACGCCATCTATTCGCTCGACGCTCAGCAGATAGGTATCGACGAAATAAGCTTCGGATTCGGGGCGGGCTACGCCGTGAGCGGTCAGGTGGAACTCGTGGTAGACCCGTTGAATCCCGTTATTCCTACTACCGCGCTTGCGCGCGGCAAAGTGCTCACCGCTACGGGAGAGATAGTGGATCTCGACGAAGTGAACGTAGTCTGGGAGAGCTCCGTATACGATCTGCCCATAGCCGGCGGCACGCGCGCCGTGTCGGCGACCGTCTCAAAAGCGGGAGTCAGCGCGGAAATAGTCGTGCAGGTCACCTATCTTAACCGTATGACGCAGGGGATCTATACCACCGAACGCGGCTACACCGCGGCGGCGACGCCCGTGGATAATTACTTTACTCTGATGCTCGCTTCCGTGAGCGGTACCGGCGAAGTAAGGAACCACTACATGTTGATAGACCCCATCAACTCCACGCTTTACGTGCCCGAAGGCGCCAACGCGTATTATACGGTATCCGGCGCCGATCCCGCGAGAAGCAGCTATAAACTGCCTTCTACGTTGCGCCTCACCTTCGCCAACGCCTATCAGGACGGCTCGACTGCCGCGGCGGCGGCGGAAAAACTGGGTAGGGAGCTCTATCTCAGCGAGGTCAAGTGGTTGCTTTCGCGCGACATAACTCTTACCAATGCTTCCGGTCCCATCACCGCCAAGATAGTCAGCTTCCGCGTCAGCTACGAATACGAGGGAGTGACGTATACTTCGGGCGTCTACGATTACTTCGACGACTCGAGCGTGCTAGGCTCCCAGCTCGATCTGCAGCTTTCCACCACGGACAGACGAGTGGAATACACGAGTATTTCTGCCGTTCCCGAAGGCTCCGATATCGATTATCAGCAGGCGTTCGACGAATATTACATCGATCCTTACGACATCAAATTCCCCGACAGTATTTCCATCAAGTTCACGGGAAGCTCGGTCGAAGAAACTTATACCGATATCGTGTGGGAATACGACGAAGATTATCTAGAGAGAACGGACGTCATTTCCGGCAATATCGGCGCCGAGCTGATGTTCGTGACGGCTTCGATGCAGGTGTACGGAACGCGCCTCGACATCCAGTTCTCCATCAAAGCGAGAAATATCGACATCACCGTCCCGTTGCCCGGCGGCGGCACCACCACGGAACCTTTGAGCGGCGGAACGCTTTACGTCCGTAAGGGCGTGCCGATAGAGGAGCAGTTGCCTCACAAACTGTATTACCGTTTCGATTACGACGACAATACCACGCAGATAGCGGCGGTCCCGCTGTCGTTTGCCGCGGCGAACCTTCCCAACATCGACAACGTCGAAGCGGGCATGACCTACACCAATATCCGCGGCACGTTGGGTACGGTGGACGAGGACAACGTCGTATTCACGATCATAGTCATCGATCCCAAGCTCTACGCCGTCAACGAAGAATCGAGCGGCGGCAACGTGACGGGATATTCTAACGGCGGCTTCTATTACGATTATATCCCGATAGGAGTTAACAGGGCGGGACAATACGTCGCGGGACCGGAGACGGCAACGCTGCCCGACAAGGTCATCGTGACCGAAGAGGGCGCGTACCTCGATATAGTCAGCGTCGATTACGACGTCGCTAACCTCGTTGCGACGTTCAATTGCACGTACACCTTCCTTTCCTTCAGCGACAGCCAGAACCTGAGCGGCGACGCCGAGGGCAACGGACCGAATTCCGACAAGATGGCGATAAGCTTCACCGTGCCGATACGTACTTACGATTACACGACGATAGAAGCTCGCGAAGCGGAATTCGCGAGCGCGACGGTACGTTTCCCGCTCGGACAGACGATAACTTCGAGCGATATGCCTTTGACCGTTACCGGCATAGCTCCGCTGTGGTCGATGCAGAACGTCAACCAGAACCGCGCGGGAGAATACGACGTCGCCTGCAGCTTCAAGAACGCTTACGGCGAGATAATCACCGGTACGATGAAGGTGATAGTCGAGAAGCAACAGCTTACTGCGGAGGACATAACCTGGACTACCGTAGACGGCGTGAACTTCCTTAACCGCGTTTACACCGGCGAAGCGCTCGATATCACCCAATACTTCACGATCAAGAATTTCCTGCGCGAAGACGGCTCCTACGGTCCCGTACAGAATTTCAGCGTGCAGTACAGTATCGACGGCGGCATAAGCTGGCAGGACGAGCAACCCGTGGCGGTCAAACTCGACGGCTCGCCCGATTATCGCGTGCGTATATTGATCAGAGAAGAAGACGACTATAACGTTACGGGATACTATACGTACTATCTCGTCATAGACAAGTGCGAGATATACGCGGAGGACATCTACTTCCATATGGGCGACGACGTGCCGATAACGGAGAGCGATTTCGAATACGTCACATCCGAGGGAGGCACGGCGACCGTGAAGGTCAAGCAAGCGATCTACACGTATAACGGTGCGGAGCAGTATCCGCTGATAGGCGGCGTGCCCAAGGGCGCCACGTACGAGCTCGTCTATGCGGAATACGATCCCGAGAGCACCAATCCCGCTTACAACCCCGTGCTTCGTCCCGTCAACGTCGGAGATTATCTGATGAGAATGACCTTTGTCGAAGACCAACGCAACTACACGATGAACGCTGGTATGGAATTCACCATAGTCGTCCGCATAGAGAAGCCGGTGATAAATTACACTTTGCAGACGACGATGGAGTATAACGGCGCATATCGCGACGCGGTTGTGCTTGTGAACGGCGCGCCGTTCGACGATCCCGGAGTGACGTTCGAGTTCACTTACATGCCCGACGGAGAGCAGCAGCTCCCGCAGGGCTCGAAGATACGCGACGCGGGCAATTACATCGTAAAAGCGAAGATCGACGGCGGGCAGAATTATCCCGACGGCGAGCTCAACGATATTTCGGTCACCATCGTCCCGAGGGAAATAACGATCGCCATCAATAAGGTGGAATCGGAATATCTCGACGAACTCAAGCCCTTCGACTCCGCCATAACGGTGGTCTCCTCCGAAGACCCCGACGAAGCAGGGCTCGTCGGAACGGATACTTTGGCGATATTCGGCGCGTTCGATATCGTATGGACGGGCGGCACGCTTACCTATAAACACATGGTAGGCAGTTACGAACTCGCTTTCGCTACTACGCCCGCGCATAGGAATTACGTGATAACCGCCGAAAAGGGAAGCTACGAAATAGTGGCGCGTACCGCAGGCGCGGTAGTGATAGCAGACAAGAGCGCTTTAGACGCCGCGGTGGCGCAGCTGCGCGACGGAGATACGGTACGCTGGTATCTCGAGGCGGGCAATTACGGCAGCCTGACCATTTCCAGGAACGCTTCCGTGGCGATAGTGGGCTCCTACGACCTTACCGCCGACGAGGAGAGGATAGCGGTATTCTTCGATTCCGTGACGATAGCCGCGGGCGACGTCACGCTCGATATAATTTCTTTCGCTCCGAAAGCGTCCTCGTCTTCCGTGTACGTCGGCGCGAAAGCGGGCGCCGTGACGGTATCGCGTTCCGAATTCGTCAATTCCGGCGCGACCGTGCTCATCGATTCCGTGGGCGTGAGAGCGCAGACCGGCTACGGCGGCGTGGTGGAGATCAAGGAGAGTTATTTCTACTCCTACTCCACGGCGGTCTATCTCGAATCGGGAGCGGTCAATATCTCCGACTCCGAATTCTACTTCAACAATATGGGCGTCAACGTGGCTTCCGGTAACATAACGCTCAGCGACAACTCCTTCGTCAATACGAAGGGTCCCGCCGTGTATATCGGCGCTTCCGATTCGGAAGTTTCGATATTCGACAACGTGTTCAAACGCAACAACGTCGCGATAAAGACCAATACGCCTTTACGTAACGACATCCGCGTGCAGAACGAATTTGCGGAGAACGCCGTGACGTTCGAAGGCTGGTCCGACGAAGAGTAAAAAGAAGTTTGCCCGAAAGAAACGCCTTTCCGCGAGGAAGGGCGTTTTTTTACGCCCGCGCGATAAAAGCGCGGTAAGCGCGCATACTACCACAAACAACGGTATATGAAAAAGAAATTCTTGATACTCGCGGCTATCGTAATGATACTGTTCGCATTGGATCTCAAAATCACGCGCTCCGTAGCCTCCTCGCTCGCAAAAGCCGTTTATCCGGTATTCGTGGGGGGAGTTTTCGCGCTCTTTCTGAACGCGCCCGTCAAATTTGCGGAAACCACCTTTCTGAGCCGTATAAAGTCCCTGAAAGCGAGAAGGGCGCTTTCGCTTACGCTCGCGATAACGCTTATCGCGGGAGTGGCGGCGCTTATAGCGGCGCTCGTGCTACCCGAATTGAAATCGAGTTTTTCGGCGCTCGAGGAAGCGCTCGGAGCGGTGAAAGAGGGCGAAACCGGACTGTTCGGCATACGCAGCGACGTGATGGCGGAGATCGTGGCTAAAGGAGAGAAATTCCTCGCCGAGAAATTGCCCGACGTGGCGGCTTTCGCGGTGAACACCGTTAAGGAAGCCGTGTATATATTCATAGGCATAGCGCTCGGAACGATGGCGGTAGCCTCCAAAGAAAACCTTGCGCGCGGAATGTACGCGGTGATAGACAGATGTTGCGACGATGGGCGCGCGGCGCTCGTGAAAGGCGCCGTGAGCGCGGCGGCGGATAAGTTCTCGAGGTTCCTCGCGGGACAGGCTGTCGAAGCTCTGATCTTCGGCACGGCGTGTTATCTTGCGTTCATCGCGTTCAAGGTGCCTTACGCGTTGCTTGTCGCCGTAGTGGTGGCGACGGGCAATCTCATACCTATGCTCGGCGGTTACATCGGCGGCGCGACGGGATTCCTCATCGTGGTGACCGCGTCGCCCGCCAAAGCGCTCGTTTTCATCGCTATAATCCTCGTACTGCAACAGATCGAGCAGGTCACCACGTACCCCGCCATAGTGGGCAAATACGTGGGACTCACGAGCTTTTACGTGTTGCTCGCGGTAGTCGTGGGCGGCGGACTTTTCGGCTTCTGGGGGTTGGTGCTCGGCGTGCCCGTGGCGGCTTTCGCTTACAATCTCGCCGTGGTGCTCGTAAGGCGCAAGCCGAAAGAAGGCGTCAAAGAGGAATTGCCGACAAAAGAACAACGAAACTCTCCGTGACGTTACGTCAAAATACGACGTTTATCGGCTGACGTTATTAAATTGCGCGCCCGATCGGGCGGTACAATGCCGCTATGGAATTGTACTTTTCTTCCGAAGCGGTAAAGGACGCCGCGGAGTACGTGGCAAGGAAGTATCCGCGCGGTAAGGTAGGCGTCATCGATCGCGACGGCGCGCTGACGAGCGCGCTCAACGCGGCGGGTAACCCCGCCGCGGATGTAAGCAAGGCGGACGCGGACGAGTGCGTTAGACTCTTCGTTTGCGCGGGCGACGAGATAAGTTTAAGCAAGGCGCGGCTCGTCGCCAAAGAGGCTCCGCTCGTCGCCGTGAGCGATTTTGCCTACGGCAGTATATTCGAAGATCATATAATTTCGGGAAACCGTTATTTGAAGTACGGAAACCTTGACGCAGTATTTTTCGACACGTCGGGGGACTGCTCCTATTTATATTCGACGGCTTTCGCAGGCGCTTTCGGCGCGTATACGGAGGCGCTTTGCCTTGCCTGTTCGGCACGGCGCGGCGCGCGCGAAACGACCGCGAGAGAGCTGCTTCCGAAAGCCCGCGAAAATCTTTTTGCGGAAATATCCGCAGAAGACCTCATACTGCGTACCGCGGAAATAAAGGCGCGTCTCGACGAAGGCGATACGGGATATTTCGGATTCGCGCACTCGCTTTATCCGCTCGGCGAGGGCGAGAGGGGAGTTTTTCCGTACTTTTTCCTCAACTATATCGCCGTTTTCCTGACCATACGATTTACAAATTTCCGCTTTTGTAGTATATTGTTAGGGAAAGACGGAGTGCGCGCGCGCATTCTGGCGGAAAAAGCGGGGCTCACGCTTCCGCAAGAGGAAGAAGATCTCCCCGTGAATCTCGAGCCCTACCGTACGCTCACCGCAAGATACGCCCCACGCGAAAGCGAATTGAAGGAGATACTCGACCGTTTTCTTGTGGAAACGGGAGGAGGACAAGCGCATCTCGGAATGTTGCTCAACGATCTGACGCTTGCCTCTGAGCTCGCCCGCGAGGACAAAAGTTTCCTTTCGTTGCTTGCGGGAAGCGGGTTCGTGGACGCTTTGACCGACCTTACCGCGTGAATACTTACGCGCACAGCATTGCATAAGACGAGGTTTTCGATATGAAAGTTACCGTGGACGCCGATTTGTTTTTATTCGATCTCGACGGCACAATTTATCTCGGCGACACGCCGATACCCGGCGCGATAGACACTCTCAAAAAGCTTGAAAGCGCCGGCAAAAAGGTCTGTTTCCTTACCAACAACAGCTCCAAAGACCCCGCGGAATACGTGGAGAAGCTCACCTCCATGGGTTATCCTGCTGAAATCGAGCAGATAATTACTTCCGCCACGGCTTCGATACATTTTCTCAAGACCTCCCGCCCCGGCAAGAGCGTTTATCCCGTGGGAACGCCCACTTTCGTGAAAGCGGTGCGCGACGCAGGCATCGCAGTCGACTACGAGCA
Organism: uncultured Eubacteriales bacterium; assembly: GCA_949292905.1. Classification (GTDB taxonomy): domain Bacteria; phylum Bacillota; class Clostridia; order Christensenellales; family DTU072; genus Stercoripulliclostridium_A. The sequence goes on along the minus strand of CASFAV010000004.1, from coordinate 250,854 downwards.
CGCCGACATAGTCCTGCTCGCGTTCGACACGGGAGTCACTTACGACAAATTCTGGACGGCCAACGTCATGCTCGGCAAGGGGAGCGAATTCATAGCCACTCACCCCGACAGGATATGTCCTTCGGACAGAGGGGATATGCCCGACGTGGGCTCGCTCGCCGCGCTGCTCGAATGTTCGTCCGGGAAGAAGGTCTCCGTCTACTGCGGCAAGCCTTACGCGCCGATGGCGGAGATAGTGAAGCATCTCTACGACGTGCCCGCCGACAGGATAGCCATGGTGGGGGACAGGCTGTATACCGATATCCTTTTCGGCGTGAACAACGGTTTCAAATCGGTGGCGGTATTCACGGGTGAGATCACTCCCGAGTCGCTCGTTTCGAGCGACATCGTGCCCGCGTTCGCCTTCGGCTCCGTTCGCGAGTTGACGGACGAATAGCGAAAAAGGGTTGCAAATACACGTTCTTTATTATATAATTAAAAAACGAAATAAATCTTCTACGGAGATATTATGAAGAAAAAAGCGATTTTTGCGGTCATCGGCGTAATATTGTGCGCGGTATTGTGCCTTGCTCTCGCCGGCTGCAACAACAAGTATAAGCAGGACGCGGTCGATACCGACCGTGCCGGTATCGAAAACGTGGTTTCCAACGGCGGACTCGCGGTCAAAGCGGGTAAATATCTTTATTTCATCAACGGCTATGCCGGTCAGGACGGCGATAACGAATTCGGTAGCGTCGTCAAAGGCGCGATAATGCGCGTCGAGCTCGACGAAGCGGGCTTGCCCAAGACAGACACGCTCGCCACGATCGTTCCGAAAAACGTCTACAATACCAACGCCGATCTCGGCATCGTGATAGTGGGCGATCACATTTATTACACCACTCCCTCGACCGACAAGGACGGCAGCGGCAACGCCAAGACTTCCGAGATGGTATTGATGCGCACCACTTTGGACGGAGCGGAGAGCGAAGTCATAGCGACGTTCGACGATTATACGCCCGTATACAGAGTGAGCGACGGATATATCGCCTATATGAACTCCGAAAGCGAGCTTCACGTCATAGACCTCAACGACAAGAAATTCAAAGACAGCCTCGTGGACGAGAAAGTCGTCGCGTATACGTTCGCCGATTACGCCGACAACGCTAACGGCATGCAGAACACGGTATTCTATACCAAAGCGTCCGAGAACAGCTACGCCACCAACAACACCGTTTGGGCGTACAGAGCGGGCGGCGCTCCCGTGAAAGTGATAGACGGTCTTGCCTCCTATAATGCGAACAGCCTTGCGCATCCCGGCGGCTATTCGATAACTCTTCTCGACAGCTATTTCGTCGGCGGCGACTCCATAAGACTTGCGTACACCAAGACAGACAGCGGCACCAACACGAAGTCCAAAGGCGTTTACGCATACGATTTCAACGCCGATCTCACGTTCGACGAAGCGAAAGAAGTGCGTTACACCACCGGCGTGACCTACACCTCGCTTAAATATATCGACGCGAACAACATTCTCGCCGTAGATTCCGATTCAGTCGATTATCTCCGCAAGGACGCTTCCGGCGCCTGGGTAGCGGACGCCGTCATAGAAGGCTCCTCGCTGAGCATACTGGACGTTCGGGTAAGCGACGGAACGGTGACCGTGTATTATACCGCGAGCAACGCGCTGTACAGGATAGACGTGCTCACCGCGAACGGGAACGGCGGATACGAGCTCAAGAGGGTGAGCGCCGTATCGCTTTACGGCACTACCTACAACACGACCTGGCTCAAGCTCGACAAGGTGCTCGACTGCGTGTATTTCTTCAATTCCGACGTAAAGGACAATACCTATTATCTCGCTCTCGGAAACGTCAAACCGCACAACGCCAATTCGCAGATAGCGTTGCAGCTCGGTAAATTCTCCGCAGCCGACAATATCGGCATGCTCGAATCCGTAGAGGACGAAGAGGAAGAGTAAAAGATAGGAAAGAAACGATTTCGCGCGGCGCTTAAAGGCGCCGCGTTTTTTTGTGGGTGCGTTACGCGGAGTTGAGTAGAGGGCTCCGCGTCCCGAGAGTCTTACCTCGAAAAAAGAGGCGCTCCGTAAGGGGAGCGCCTTTTTCCAAACGAAAAGCGACGTCAGTTTTTCTTCTTTTCCGCGTCGGCTATTATCGCGCGCGCCGCGCGTTTTCCCGCGCTCATCGCGAGTATCACCGTCGCCGCGCCGGTAGCCGCGTCTCCGCCGCAATATACGCGCTCCATCGAGGTCAGCCCTTCTTCGTCCACGACTATCGTGCCGCGAGAAGTGGTTTCCAGTTCGGGAGCGGAGTTCTTTATTATAGGATTGGGCGAAGTGCCGAGCGCCATGATCAGCTGGTCGCACGGTATTTCGAATTCGCTTCCCGCTATCGGGACGGGACGCCTTCTTCCGCGCTCGTCGGGATCTCCGAGCTCCATCTTTATGCAACGCACTCCTTCGACGTGATCCTTGCCGAGCACTTCGACGGGATTGGTGAGGAGCCTGAGCTCTATGCCTTCCTCTTCGGCGTGATGTATCTCCTCCCGCCTCGCGGGCATCTCGTCGCGCGACCTGCGGTAGACGATCGTCACCTTCTCCGCGCCCAGTCTGAGCGCCGTACGCGCCGCGTCCATCGCCACGTTGCCCGCGCCTACGACTATGACGTTATGCGCCCGCTGTACGGGAGTGGCGGAGTCTTTTTTCATCGCCTTCATGAGGTTCACGCGGGTGAGGAATTCGTTGGCCGAGCATACTCCGTTCAGACCTTCGCCTTTGATATTCATGAACATCGGAAGCCCCGCGCCCGTGCCGAGGAAGATATAGTCGTAGTCCTCTTTAAGGTCGTCGAGAGTGAAGGTCTTGCCGATGACGACGTTGGTCTCTATCCGCACGCCGAGTTCTTTAAGTGTGTTTATCTCCGCCTTAACTATCGATTTCGGGAGCCTGAATTCGGGTATTCCGTAAACGAGCACGCCGCCGGGCTCGTGGAAGGCTTCGAATACGGTGACGTCGAATCCCGCTTTGGCGAGATCGGCGCCGCAGCTCAGTCCCGCGGGACCGCTGCCTACCACCGCCGCGCGGTAACCGTTACGGACGGGAGAAACGGTGGGAGTCTTGTTGGCGATCGCGTGATCGCCCGCGAACCTTTCGAGCGCGCCGATGGCGACGGAACCGTTCTTCTTGAGAATGCAGTTGTTTTCGCACTGCGTTTCCTGCGGGCAAACGCGGCCGCAGATAGAGGGCAGGTTGTTGTCCCGCTTGATGACGGCGGCTGCTCCGTCAATGTCGCCTTCCTTGATCTTCGCGATGAAAGCGGGGATGTTTATACCGACGGGACAGCCCTTTCTGCACATAGGGTTTTTGCAGTTAAGACAACGCGCCGCTTCCTTAGCCGCGGTTTCCGCGTCGAAGCCGGCGTTCACTTCTTCGAAATTGTGCGCGCGGACTTCGGGCGCCGCCTCTCTAGTTTTGTTTCTCGGTGTTATCGCCATTATTTTTTACCTCCGCGTATTCTGCACATGTGTTCCGCTTCCTGTTCTTTATAGAAGCCCGCGCGCAGGCGCGCTTCGTCGAAATCCACGAGATGACCGTCGAATTCCGGTCCGTCCACGCAGGCGTATTTCCTTTCGCCGCCCACGGTCACGCGGCAACAGCCGCACATTCCCGTGCCGTCCACCATGACGGAGTTCATCGACACTATCGTATGCACGCCGAATTCGCGCGTCACGTCGCAGACCGCCTTCATCATCATGAGCGGGCCCACCGCCATCACGACGTCGTATTTCTCTTTGCCGAGAAGCTCGCGCACCTTGTCGGTCACGAAACCTTTGCCGCCTTTTGAGCCGTCGTCGGTCATTATGTGAAGAGCGGAGGCGAAATTACTCATTTCGCGTTCGTACATCAAAAGCGATTCGTTACGCGCCCCGAGCACCACCGTGGCGGGCTTTCCTACGGACGCGAGGTATTTTGCCTGCGGGTATATGACCGCGCCGCCTATGCCGCCGCCCACGAGCATCACCTTGTCGTATCCCGTGAGATCGGTGGGGTTGCCGAGAGGCCCCACGAAATCGGCGATACCGTCGCCCGCGCCGAGTTCTGCGAGCTTGGCGGTAGTCGCGCCCACCGTCTGCACGAGTATGGTCACCGTGCCGAGCGTACGGTTGATGTCGCAGATGGTGAAGGGCACGCGCTCGCCTTCGGCGTCGACGCGCAGTATCACGAATTGCCCCGGCTTCGCGTTACGGGCTGCCGCGGGCGCCGCTATCACGTATTCGTTGACGTTTTCCGCCAGCGTTCTTTTAGCTTCTATGAGATACATATTTTCCTCACGATATAAATTATTACGGATATTATATATTGTATTATCCGTAAATTCAAGTAATTTCGGTTTACACTTGCAACCGAAAGAATTAGATGTTATACTGTTTATAACTATAGGGACGAGCTTCGCCGAGAGGAAAAATGGATTTCACGGCAAAATTGAGGGATAAATTCGCCGAATACGGATACGATTCGGACGCCGAAAAGGCGGAGAAATTCCTCGGATATTACCGCTTCCTCGTCGGGTACAACGAGAAGGTGAACCTTACTGCGATAACCGACGAAGACGGCGTTATAGCCAAGCATTTTCTGGACAGTCTTGCGGCGACGTCTTATCTTCAAGAGGGCGCGAAGCTTGCCGATATAGGCAGCGGCGCGGGGTTTCCCGCAGTCGTCCTCAAGATATATCGTCCCGACGCGGACGTAACGATGTTCGAGAGCAACGGAAAGAAGACCGCCTTTCTGGAGGCGCTGATCGCCCGTCTCGGACTTACGGGGATACGCGCCGCGAACATGCGCGCGGAGGACGCGGGCAGGAAGGAAGGTTACCGCGAAGCGTTCGACGTCGTTACGGCAAGAGCGGTCACGGAAACGCGGATACTTCTCGAATACGCGATGCCGCTTCTGAAAAAGGGCGGAAGGCTTATGGCTTACAAGGCGCATTGCGCGGACGAAGTCGCGGCGGCGGAGAATGCCGCGAAGATACTGGGAGCGGAACTTACGGAGGCGAAGGAATACGTCGTGGAAGGTAATTTCCGCACCTTGCTCGTTTATACAAAAACGGCGGAAACGCTTGAAAAATATCCGAGGCGAAACGCGCGTATCGCGAGCGAACCGCTGTAAGCGGCGAGCCGGCGGAGCGTAAGCGGTCGGGGAATAAGAAGAAAGGAGAAGAGGTATGGCAAAACGTATCGGAAAAGGTCTCAGCGAATTACTTGCCAACATTGAGGACGAAAGGCTGAGCGCGCCGGTAAAAGTGGTCGAAGGCGAGAACGTCTATCAAATGGAGATAGCGAACATCGAACCCAATCCGGATCAGCCCCGTAAGTATTTCGGGGAAGCGGCGCAACGCGAACTGGAAGATTCCATCAGGGTACACGGCGTACTGCAACCGCTGATACTCGTCAAGCGCGGCGACAAATACATGATAGTCGCGGGCGAAAGGCGTTATCGTGCGGCGAAGGCGATAGGGCTCAACACGGTACCCGCTCTCGTCAAGCAGATAGACGACTCGATGATAAGGGAAATAAGCCTTATCGAAAACCTGCAGCGCGAGAACCTGAACGCGATAGAAGAAGCGGAAGCTATCGACGAACTGATGCGCATGAACGGATACACGCAGGACAAACTTGCGGCGCGTATCGGCAAGGCGCGTTCGAGCGTGGCGAATACGTTAAGGCTTCTGGCGCTCGACGACGAAGTCAAAAGCCTCGTAAGGCAGGATCGCATATCGGCGGGACACGCCCGCGCGCTCGTACCGGTGACCGACAGGGAGACGCAGATAGATTTCGCCTATCAGGCGGCGGACGGCGAGATGACGGTGAGAGAGCTCGAGCTCAAGGTGCGTTATTATCTCAACCCCGACAAAGCGCCGCGTAAACTTTCGGGCGCCGAGAAGGTAAGGCTTTCCGCGGAGATGCGCGGTTTCGTGGATGACATGAAGCGTATTTTCTCCACCAAAGTCAAGCTCGTCGGTAACGAAAACAAGGGCAGGATCTATATCGATTACTATAATGCCGACGACCTGCAGAGGATATACGAGCTGATGAGCAAGCTCAAATAAACGGATAAAAGTCAACGATCGCGCCGCGGCGTAATCGCCGCGGCGTAAAAAATATCTGAATAATTCAACGGAGACGGTATGTCAGTCAGAACGAGATTCGCGCCGAGTCCTACGGGCTTCATGCACATAGGCAATCTGCGTACGGCGCTTTACGCTTATCTTTTCGCTCGCCATTACGGGGGCGAATTTATTTTGCGCATCGAGGACACGGACGAGAAGCGTTACGTGCCCGGCGCGGTGGAACTCATCTACCGCACGCTTGAGGCGAGCGGCTTCCGCATAGACGAAGGCCCGCTGAACGGCGGCAAATACGGACCTTACGTGCAGAGCGAGAGAAAAGCCATTTATCGGGAGTACGCCCATAAGCTCATCGAGCTCGGCGGCGCATATTACTGCTTCTGCGATAAGGAGCGTCTGGAGTCCCTTACGGACGAGAACGGGAACCGTAAATATGATAAACACTGCCTGAAGCTTTCCCCGGAAGAAATCCGGAGAAAGCTCGAGGCGGGCGAGGAATACGTTATCCGACAGAATATTCCGGAGCACGGAATGACGGAATACGAGGATATGGTATACGGCAGGATAGCCGTGGATTGCGCCGATCTCGAGGACAATATCCTCATCAAGTCGGACGGTATGCCCACATATAATTTCGCCAACGTGATAGACGACCACCTGATGGGGATAACGCACGTGATGCGCGGAGCGGAGTATCTGTCGAGCACTCCGAAATACAATCTCATATACGCGGCGTTCGGCTGGGAACCGCCGAAATACATTCATCTTCCCGCGATAATGAAGGACGCGCAGCACAAGCTTTCCAAGCGTTACGGCGACGCCAACTTCGAGGATTTCATCGCGAAAGGCTATCTGCCCGAAGCGATAATCAATTACATCGCTTTGCTGGGCTGGAGCCCGAAGAGCGACCTCGAAAAAATGGATATGGCGACGCTTACGGAGTTGTTCGGCGTGGAGGGCATAAGCAAGTCGGGAAGCATTTTCGACGAACCGAAGATGAAGTGGCTGAACGGGCTGTACGTAAAGGAACTGCCCGCAGAAAGGTTCGCCGAGCTTGCCGAACCGTGGTATGCCGAAAGCGTCGTCGCCGACAAATACGATCACGCGAAGTGGAATGCGCTTCTGCAAAGCAGGATAGACATATTCTCCGAGATACCCGAGAAGGTGGCGTTCATCGAAGATTTCGGCGAATACGACCTTGCGCTGTACGACCATAAAAAGCTCAAGGCGGACGCAAGCGTCGGATATACCGCTATCAAGTACGCCGTTGAGGCGCTCGAACCGCTCGACGTATTCGACGGGGAGAGCATATCCGCGGCTCTTGCCGCAAAAGCGGAGGAGAAGGGCATGAAGAAGGGGCTCCTTCTCTGGAGCGTACGCGTGGCGATCACCGGTCACGCGGTAACGCCGGGCGGCGCGGTTGAGATGGCGGACATCCTCGGTAAAGAGGAAACTCTCAGAAGACTCGATTTCAGCAAGGAACTGATAGAAAGGAAAGGCAATGTACAGGATAGCCGAATTTCGTAAAGTAAGCGCGGAAAGATATATCAAAGACGCTTCCGAGGTGACGAGCGAAGCCGTGGCGAGCAAAGCCTACGAAAGCATTAAAATGCCCGCGAGAGCGACGCGCGGCTCGGCGGGATACGATTTTTACGCCCCTTACTCATTCGCGCTCGAACCGGGCGAAACGGTCAGGATACCTACGGGTATACGCGCTGTCATGGACGAAGGGTGGGTGTTGATGCTCTACCCGAGGAGCGGGCTCGGCTACAAATACCGCGTTATGCTCAACAACACGACGGGCATCATCGATTCCGATTACTGTTATTCCGATAACGAAGGACATATTTTCATCAAGCTGTATAACGGCGGTGACAAACGCATGGAAGTCGCCGAGGGAGCCGCGTTCGTGCAGGGGGTGTTCCTTGCGTACGGCATAACGAAGGACGACGACGTCACCGCGGTGAGGAACGGAGGCTTCGGAAGCACCTCGCGTTGAATATGCCTGACAGATAATGCCGTCCTCAAAGGACGGCTTTTTTGCGTTACCTAGAAGTCGCGGCGGATAAATTCCGTCTTTACAAAGGCGCGCGGAGGTTTTATAATTATTATGTATCGACAGTCGTCGAGCGCGTTCGCGCGTATCAGGAGGTGCGGAATGAAGAAATTCGGAATAGTCGTTTTGATAATACTTTTCCTCGGTACCGTAGGGCTCGGAATTGCGGGTATCATGGGCTTTCGCGACGCAAGTAACGCGCCCGCCGAGCTGACGGGCTGGCAGAAAGTCAGAGTCGCAGACGAAGCTCTCTATCCCGAAAATCTCGAATACGTCGATTACGCTACGGAAGTGGTATTCGATTACGAGAAATATCCCGATCTCGCCGATCAGGGGCTTTTCTGGTGCTATTACGACGAAGCCCTCGGTAAGGTGGTGCGTCTTGACGCCGATTCCGACGAAGGCGCGGCGCTTGTCGATCCCGACAAACCCACGATAATCAACGTTCACGGCATGATGGCGGACGGACATTATACCGAAGAAGCATATTACGTGAATACGAAAATAGGCAACGCGGAAGAACTGGGCGTATCCGATGACGAATATCCCGTGCAGATGACGAAGCTGTGGCTTGACGCGGGATATAACGTGGGCATATACAATTACAACAGATTCGCGTCCGAAAATATCGATTTCTCCGGTATCGAGGAGAAGATATGGGCTACCGACGGCGTCAACGGTATGCGTTACAAAAGCGTGGACGGTTCGTTGAACAAGAACGTGTCGGAATATACCGTAGCGGAGCATTTCGCCGCCGACTATATAAGGGCGGTCGAAAAATTACCCGACGAATTCGGCAAGGAAGAGATACGCGTAGCCGCGCATTCCATGGGCGGCGAAGTGTGCGCGGCGGGACTTTTCCTGCTCACGGAGCTTGCCGACGCCCGCGTCGGACAGATAGCGCACGAAAAGATCCCTTCGCGTTATATGATGGAGGACACTTTCTTCGCGGTGCATGTGCCGCTGGAGGGCGGAGTGGTTTACGGCGGTCAGACGGGACTTACCTGCAGATGGTCGGGTAAAAACATTCCCGGCGACGACACCGGTATAACCACGATAGAGGCGCTCAAGGATCTTGCCGCAAACGGCATAGTAATGGATTATTACTCGTATGACGAGAGCTTCCTTAACGGTTTTATCAGCGCGGAAATGCGCGCCGATCTCATATCGGTATGCGCGTACATAATGATAGACGTAACCTACGATTCATACGGCAAGGGCTACAGCGTAATGACCGAAGGACATAACGGCGTAAGGCAATTCCTGCTTTGCTCGATAACGAACGAATACGACGCGGCGTCCGCTATTACGCCCGAAGAAAAGGTGGCTTACGCGGCGGCTTTGCCGACGGAGGAGATGGCGAAACTCGTGGGTCAATGCTATAAGCAGGTGGGCGGCGGCTCCACCGTCGCCACATTCGACGACGTGTTCGAGATAAATACGGCGGAGATACTCGGCAATGGTTAAAACGATCGTCGCCATAGGCGGCGGCGAATTGAGATACAAGACCACTGGCGCCATAGACGCATACGTGGCGGCTCTCGCCAAAGAGCGCGCCGGCGAGCGGCGCGCGCGAGCTTTGTTCATAGGTACGGCAAGCCACGACAGCCTGCCGTATTTCAATACTTTCCGCAAGACGTACACCTCGGACTTCGACGTCAAAGCGGACGTGGCGCTGCTTACGAAGAAAGATATCCCTATGGAAAAGATAGCGGAGAAAATAGCTCTTGCGGATGCGTTGTACGTAGGCGGCGGGGACACGCTGTATATGCTGGACGTGTGGAAGCGCACGGGGATGATCGGGCTCATACTCGAAGCATACGAGCGCGGCACGATACTGGCGGGGCTGTCTGCGGGCGCGATATGCTGGTTTAAGAAGATGTATACCGATTCCGACGTGAGCGCGGTAAGCGGCTATGCCGTGCACGACGGGATAGGACTCATAGAAGGTATCATGACGCCGCACTACAACAGCCGTCGCGAATTCGACGACGTTGCGGCGGGATACGACCTTACGGCTTACGCCGTAGAGGACGACGCGGCGATAGTTTTCAGAAACGGCGTTCTCGCCGGGAGCCTTACTTCCGGAGGCAAAGCCTATAGCATATCGTCGGGGGTGAAAGAGGAGATACTTCCCGTGACCGACTGAAGGTAAAGGAAACGCCCGCTTCGGAAGCGGGCGTCGGTGTTTTTTGAAGTCGAATGCGGGCTCAGTCGAAGTCTATATCGATAAGAACGGGCGTGCCGGTAGGGGAATCTATCTTGATCTCCAGCTCCGCTCTGCCCACTTTGACTTCCGCGAAATATACGTAAGAGGACATTTTGAGCGGGGATTCCATTTTCAGCTCTTTTTCGATCTCGGTAACCACAATCACGGGTTCGGTCATCTTTAACGTGTTTATCGCGTAATCGTAGGCGAAGTCGTAAGCTATCGAACGCGCCTCGGCGTAGTCCACTTTGTCGGAGCTTTTCGCGCTCGAGTACGCCGTTCCGTATATTCCTCCACAGACGGCTCCCGCGACTATAGCGAATACGAGCAACACTATCGCGAACACCGTCACCGCCGTGCGCAGGGTATATGCCTTTTTCGCTTTTTTGTATTGTTCCGCTTCAGCTTTTTCCAAAGAGGGGCGCGGAGCGCGGTCCTCTGCCATAAGTTCTTCTAATTTCTTGAGCTTCTGAAGTTCCGATTTGACGTAGGCTATCTCCTCTTCGCTCGCCGTTCCCGCCAGAAAGCGGTCGTATGCTTTGTCAAAATTCATATATTGCCTCCAATAATTTTTTCATTTCTTCTCTGCCTCTGTAGAGGCCGACGCGGACGTTCACTTCCGTTTTGCCCACTATTTCGGCTATTTCCCTGACGCTCATCTCCTCGAAGTAGTAAAGAAGGAGTATTTCGCGGAGGTTCGCGGGCAGAAGTCCTATTGCTTTATGCAAGGCGCGGTATTCTTCGTCCCTGATAACTTTCTCCACCGCGTTTTCGGCTTCGTCCGCCACGTCGCCTTCGAGCGTCGCGACCTTGCCGTTCCTGCGGCTGCGGGTATAGATCTCGTTGCGGCAGACGCGGAGCAACCAGGGCTTGAAATCGCGTATCTGCTTGTCCGCAGTGTTGAGCGCCCGGAAAAACGCTACCGAGACTATGTCCTCCGCTTCCTGAGCGTTTTTCGTGATCGTCAGCGTATAGAGATAAGCGTCGTTATAATGGGCTTTGAACAGCTCCTCTACAGCGTCCGATCTCATATGATCTCCTTTCTCAGTCGCGCTCTTTCTCGAAGCGGATGATCTCTCCGCTCATGGCGTCGACAACGTAATCGTATTCGTAACCGTTCTTCTTGAATTCCACCTCGAATACCGCTTTGCCGCTTTTGTATTCGTATTCGGTCTCCACGTCGTAAGGATCGGCGACTCCCGCGTGGGCGAGCGCCGCGTTAAGAGCGGCTTCCGCGCCTATCGTCTGCGCCGCGTCGGGCATGGAAGGGGAATATTCCTCGTCGTACTTCTTGAGCGAATAAAGTATCTCGCCCGTAGCGGCGTCCACGACGTATTCGTATTCGTAACCGCTCTTATGGAATTCCACCTCGAATACCGCGCTGCCGTGTTCGTAATCGTAATCCACGTCGACGTTATAGGGATCCGTGATTCCCGCATGGGCGAGCGCCGCGTTGAGAGCCGCGTCTCTTCCTATCGTTTCGCTCACGGGAGGCATCGTCGCGGGGTAATCGTTCTCCGACTTTTTATAAGAGGAGAGTATCTCGCCCGTAGCGGCGTCCACGACGTAATCGTATTCGTAGCCGTCCTTATCGAACTCCACGTCGAATACCGCTTTGCCGCCTTCGTATTCGTAGTCCACGTCGACGTTATAGGGGTCGGCGACTCCCGCGTGGGCGAGCGCCGCGTTGAGCGCGGCTTCCGCGCCTATAGTGCCGCTTATGTCGGGTATATCGGAGGAGCCTACGTTACCGGCGTTCTCGGTGTCCACTGAGATGAGCGCGCCGGTCGCGGCGTCGATTTTCACTTCGAAAAGGACTCCGTCTTTTACGAATTTAACTTCGTAGACCGTTTTGCCGTTTTCGCGATCGGCTTCGCTCGTGATATAGGATACGTCGGCTTTGGTGAGTCCTTGCGCGGAGAGAGCCACACTCTCGGCTTGCGCCGCCGTGACCGCTCCGTTCACTCCGTTATCGGCGCCCGCGCAGCCCGCAAGCACGCAGATCGCCATTATTACGCACGCGGCGAGCGCCGCGATAATTATTGTTTTGCGTGAATTCTTTTTCATTTTTTTCGTTTCTCCTTAACGTTGTTTTAAGCGCTTTCACATATAAGACGCGCCGACGGCTGAAAGGTTACGGAAAAACCGAAAAATTTTTCGGTAAGAATTTTTCATACCGACCGCGACTATGTTATAACACGTTGAGCGCGCCTCGGTCAACCGCGTACGCGCGGCGAGCGCGTGCAAATATCGACATCTTGTCGAAATCCGTTGACGAAACACGCGCGGGAATATACTTTTTGCGGAAACAAAAAGGAGCGGAGAAGTTGTATCTATGTCCGGGGGCGAAACGCAATTGAATTCGGGCGAAAAAGGAAGAGAAGAAGAGGTAAAAAGCGTAACCGAGGCGTCGCACGCCTCGTCGGGAGAACGTCACCGTCATCACATGCCCGACGCGGTGCTTCTTTCACAATTCACCACGGCGTATCCCGCGCTGCTCGTCGCCGTCAATTTGGGCGGTTTGGGTACCCCGATAGCTTCTCTTGCGAGCCTGATCACGCTGAATACCTATCGCAAGCTTATGCCGGGAGGGACCCGTGGATACCTTATCAAGTACCTTATTATCAATTTCCTTTTCCTCGCTCTACTCATAGGCGTGGGATATCTCAACGTGCTCGTGCTCGCTTAGGTCGGCGCCCGAGACGCCCGTATTGACTTTTGTCGCTTTTTGTGCTATACTGGAGGTATAAGTAAGGGCGGTATTGTCTGGTGATCGAGGGAATAAAAAGAGGCGACAAAAGAGTTTATATCTGTCTGGGATGCACGATGATACTCGTCACTCTGCTCCTCGTTGTGCTTACTTTCGTTTGTTCCGTGTATTTTGCGGAAGTGATGGGACTTGCCAAAATCGAAAACCGGCATCTGGACGCCACGCAAATACGGAGCGGCGATTACGTGTCGCTGTACGGCGAGTGGGAATATTTCTACGATAAGTGGATAGTGACCGACGATCTTACCGACGCCGAGCCGGACGGAGTGATATACGTGCCCGACGTCTGGACGGGCAATACCACGGCAAGCGGCGAAGTTTTACCGCGCACGGGATACGGCTCTTTCCGCATAACGGCCGCCGTGCCCGCGGGAATAGCGCTGCAGGTGCATGCGGTCAACTTCGACGGCGCCTACCGCACCTTCATAAACGGCAAACTGAATACCGTCTACGGCGTTATGTCCGAAAACGAGAGCGAAACGGCTTCCTACGGTATCGAGACGGAGGTTTATCCATACGTCGCCGAGACGCCCGAAACGGTCACGGTGGTGGTGGAACTTTCGGCTTCCCGCGAAGGCGGCATGCATTCGGCGTTTTCCATGGTCGCGGGCGACGCCATAGGCTCTTCCGCTACGTACGGGGAATATTTTGCGTTCATAGTCCTCGGCGCGCTCATAATGCTTTTTATCCTCGGGATATTCTTGAACGCGTCCAAGACCGGTATCGGCGCAGGCGGCTGGACCTTTACCGCTGTGCTCGTGACCGTGCTGCTCATGTTCGTGTTTTCCGTGGACGTGTACAGACACCTTCTCAAGTATCTCGATTTTCCGTGGTATAATCCGATAGCCGAGATATTCTATGCTTTTTCCGTAGCCGCCGCGGTGGTGTTCGTGTATCATCTCGTGCGTACTGGGGTGATAACGCTTAAACCCCTTCCTTGGCAGATAGTGGCGCTTACGGTCTTCAACGTCGGCTGTATCGCGGCGTTCTATTCTTTATACGGCTATAAGGAACGCATCGTTCCGGTATTTTTGCAACTGTTCGTATTGTCTTTCGTCTACGTGCCGCTTATGCGCGGGGTGGTGACGAAAGTCAAATTCGCGGGCGCGTACACTTTGTTTTTCTTCGCGCTCACGTTCGTTATCGGGATATCGATGATGGACATGCTCGATTTCGTCGTGATCGGTACGGAATCGGTGGCGTCCTATGCGGTAATGGTCATGATGATGGGCGTTTACGCGCTGTATTTCATGAGGATGCGCGACTATAACAAAGCCGCCATAGAAGCGGCGGACTACAAACGCCGCATCACCGAAATACAGGCGGACGCGCTGCGAGCCCAGATCAAGCCGCATTTCATGTTCAACTGTCTTACCTGTATACAGGGCGTATACCGCGAAAGCATCGCCGCGGGAGACCGCGCGATGGAACATTTCAGCAGGCATCTGCGCGCGAACATAGACGCGGGAGTGAAGGGGCTAGTGCGTTTCGACGAAGAGATAGACAACACGTTGAACTACGTGGCGCTCGAGGAAATGAGACTGCAAAAGGAGATCAACCTGATGCTCGACGTGGACGTGTGGGATCTGAAAGTGCCTGCGCTGTCGTTGCAGCCGATAGTCGAGAACGCGATCAGACATTCGGGGATAACCGAAAAAGAGGACGGCTACGTGCTTATTTCCGCGAAGGATACGCCCGAAGGCGTGGAAATATCGGTGAGCGACAACGGGTGCGGTTTCGACGCTGAAAAGGCGATGGAACGTTCCGTCGGGCTCAGAAACGCCGTCGAGCGCATGAAATTATTGATGAAAGCGAGCGCCGAAATAATCGCGAAACCCGCGGAGGGCACGCAGATAAGATTCGTGGTGGCGCGCAACGTGAAAGAGGGATAAAATGGGAGCTCCGAGAACAACGGTGAACATAATAGTGATAGACGACGAAATACGTTCGCTGCAGGCGTTCGTAGGCAACGTCATGGACGCGGATATACAGTGCGTGTATTTCAGCGACGGAGACAAATTTCTCAATCATGCCCGCGAGTACAAGCCCGACTGCGCCTTTCTCGACATCAACATGCCGGGGAAGAACGGGGTGGAGCTTGCCGAGGCCGTGACGGAAGTCTCGCCGGATACGAAAATAGTTTTCATAAGCGGCTACACGCAGAACGAGAAGGAGATCTCGCGCAGGATAGGCGCCAATCTTCTCGGATTCTGCTACAAGCCGTACAGTCGCGACAAGATAGAATGGTTCATCTCGAAGATCCACGAAAGCAAAGCGTCGAGGCGGGTGATAGAAGCAAAAACTTTCGGGGCGTTCGATCTTGCGGTGAACGGCGACAATCAGGAATTCCCGTCCCAGAAAAGCAAGGAATTCCTCGCATTGCTCATAGCGCGGCGGGGAGCGACGGTGGAGATGGGCGAGACGATAGCGGCTCTGTGGCCCGACAAGGAAGCGGACAAAGCCAAAATGCTCTATCGCAACGCCAAGTGCAGATTGGAGCTCTTCCTGCGCGAGCGCGGGCTCGCGGCGCTCGCGGTATTCGGAAGAGGCAGGGCTTCGGTGAATTGCTCCGCCCTCGAATGCGATATGTGGCGGTATCTGGATGACGTGAACGACGACGGATACAAGGGCGAGTTCCTCATCAATTACGGATGGTCTTTCGCGATGCAGTTATGGTTGGACGACATAGCGGCGAAAAGAAATGCCGATAAATAAAATAATCGAGTGAATTTTTGTAAAGCGCGAATTTTTCACGCTTTTTTCACGCTTCGTTTTTTATAATAGAGCCGGTTATGCTGCGGTGTGTGCGGACGGGATGACCGGCTCAGTATAATAGGGGAGAAATCAGGAAGGCGCGTCGTAAAAGAGCGCCTTCCTTTTTTTTGCATTATTTACGTATCTATAGCTACCGTTTAATAGGTTATGACGGTAATATCTGCCGGCAGGAGCACTCCGTCGAGCGCGCAGCCGTAGGGTAATATCAACGTATTCAACGAAGCCATGCCGTAGAAGGCCCACGGGTCGAGGGAGGTGAAGTTAGCGCCGAGCGCCACGCATTCGATCAACGTGTTGTTCGTGAGCGCAAAAGCTTCTATCGACGTTATAGCGATGCCGTTATATTCGTCGGGGATCATCATCAGCCGCGTGTCCGGTTCCGAAGGGTCGAATCCAGTGACGCAGTATGACGAATAGCGCAGCTCCAGCGTCAATTTGCCGCAATCGTACGTCGCGTCCACGTTGCCGCAACGGGTGCAGAGTCCGCCCGCGTAATCGTGACCGAGGGCCTCCGTTTCGCAGTCGTACCATGCCCCGCAACCGCCGCAGACCATGATGACGTAGCCGTTTTCGGTGCACGTCGCGCTTGTCGAGGTATCTGAGGCAACGAAATCGTGTTGCGAGCTCGCCGGCTCTACGTGCGAGCAACCCTCGCGGACGCACTCTCTGTCGATACATTCCGCGTCCGTGGCGTAGAGGTGTCCGAGAGCTTCGGCGAAGTCATCCCGACAGGAATGACCGCACGTCATACAGGTGTGTTCCGTATAGCCTTCCTCAGTGCACGTCGGCTCGACGGTAAGATCGGTAAAGCTGTGCTCCGCGCTTGCGGGTTCGACGTGCGTACAGCCTTCGCGGATACACTCTCTGTCGATACATTCAGCGTTCGTGGCGTATAGGTGTCCGAGGGCGTCCGTGTAGTCGTCGCGATAATAATAACGGCAGTATTTACAAATATATTCGGTATATCCTTTTTCGGTGCACGAGGGATTCACCGAGGAAAGGGCGAAATCGTGCTGTGCGCTTGCCGGTTCCTTGTGGTCACAGCCTTCGCGGGTACATTCTCCGTCGACACATTCCGCACCCGTGTCGTAGAGGTGTCCGAGAGCTTCCGTGAAGTCGTCCCGATAACTGTAAAGGCAGATCTTGCAGGTATATTCGGTATATCCTCCTTCGGTACAGGAGGCGTTCACCGTGGTTATAGCAAATTCGTGAGCCGTAAGTTCGGTTTCTTCGTAATGCGCCACAAAACCGCAAACGCTGCATACAGTGGCGACGTTGCCTTTTTCCGTGCAAGTCGAGGGTGTGACGATCTCGGTATATTCGTGTTCGGAGCCGGCTTTTTCGGTGTGTCCGCACCCTTCGCGCAGACATTCCCTGACGCAACACGGGAAATCGGTCCCGTATAGATGTCCGAGAGCGGGCGCCGTGACGGTCCTGACTTTATATCCGCATACGGAGCAGACGCTTTCGGTATACGCGCATTCCGTGCAGGAGGCTTCGAAAGCCTCGGTCGCGAAGGCGTGTTCCGCAGGCGGTACGTAGTCGTCGTGTTTTACTGCGCCGCAGGCGCATTTGAGGACGGTATAGCCTTCTTCCGTGCACGTGGGAGCGACGACGGACGACACCGAATAATCGTGTTCCTTATATGCGGGCTCGTAATAATCGCACCCTTCGCGCGTGCAATGCCTTTCGCAACAACCGAAGTCGGCGTCGAGAGCGTGCCATAGGGGCACGGTCTCGGAATCGACGTAGCTGTCGCCGCAAGCGACGCAGACGTGTTCCGTATATCCGCCTTTTTTGCAGGTCGCGGGTACGACGTTGCTTTCGTATTTATGCCCCGTAGCGGGAACGGTCTCGGCTTCTTCGAAACCGCATACGGTACACGACTTTATACGTTCGCCGTCTTCGGTACAGTCGGCGTCTTTAAGCGTTTCCGGCTCGCCGAATACGTGCCCCGCAGGTTCGGTCTCGTCGCCGATAAGCTCCTCACCGCATTCGCATACGTATACCGCGTAACCCTTTTCGGTACAGGAAGGCGGCACCGTTTCTTTGACGGAATACGTGTGTTCCGCCGCGGGCTCGACGTGAGTGCAGCCTTCGTTGATGCACTTTCTTTCGGAGCAGACGAAGCCGGCTTCGAGCGAATGACCGGTAGGCGCCGTAATGACGGATATCGAAGCTCCGCAGTCGCAATATTTGGTTTTTTCTCCCGCTTCGGTGCACGCGGCGGCTTTCGTAACAACGTAATCGGACCAGGAATGTACGTGCTCCGCGGCGGTACGAACGGCGCTTTCGGCTTCGTTTTCGGCGGTGCAGGCGGCGGCGAACAGTACAGTCGACAATAAAATCAATAAAAATACGGATATGAATAAGCGTTTCACGATCATTCCCCCCTTTTACGGATGTCGATAAAAAAATTTTAGAAATTTTGTCATTATTTGTCAATTCCGAAATTTGAAATCCGTAGTGCCCCGAGGTAATATTTATGCAAAAGAGAACAGTCATTCTCATAAAGATAATCGGAAGTTAGCGATCGCACGCCCGAAAAGAACAGCCGTACGCAAAACCGACGGACGTAAATATCGCGGAAAAAACAAAAGACGCGCCCCTTACGGGAACGCGCCTTTTTCAAAACGGGGATAAGCTTATCTTATCACTGTTGCGAGGAAGGTGACCGTGGAAAGACTCTGGTCTTCGCCGGCTTCGTCGCGTGTGAGCCAGATGACTGCGAGCAGCTTGCTGCCTGCGGTAACATCGTGATCGAGAGCAACGTCGCCGTTGAAAATCGTTCCGGCCGGTACGACGCCCGATATCTCCGGCGACAGAGTAAGTTCGGACCCGGGAACGACAGAGAAGTTCAGCGTTCCCGCAGGCGCGGTGTACAAGCGCGCTTTCAACCTCGCGGCATGAGAGAAGTTTTCCAGAGCCGTCACGGTGCTTTCGATATAAACGTGTTCGAGCTTACCGGAGATGGGGATCATTACCGCGTAGGACATGTCGGCGGCTACGAGATTGATGTTGTCGTCGGGCGCCTGATTGTTGGTGCTCTGTCCCGAAACGGCGTTGCCGACGTAGCGCAGATCGCCTTGCGTGTCGTTGGCAAACAGCGAAGTCGTTACCGGTTTATCGCCCGAAGTGAGCGAGATCGCGCTTATCGCGTTAGCGCCCGTGGGTCCGGTAGGACCGGTGGGGCCGGTGGGACCCGTAGCTCCTTCCGCGCCGGCAGCGCCTTCGGGACCGGTGGGACCCGTCGCTCCTTCGGGGCCGGTGGGACCTGTGGGACCCGTTGCACCTTCGGGACCGGTGGGGCCCGTAGCTCCCGTACCTTCGGGACCGGTAGGACCTGTGGGACCCGTTGCACCTTCGGGACCGGTGGGGCCCGTAGCTCCCGTACCTTCGGGACCGGTGGGACCTGTGGGACCCGTTGCACCTTCGGGACCGGTGGGACCGGTAGCCCCCGTACCTTCGGGACCGGTAGGACCGGTGGGGCCGGTTGCGCCCGCGGCACCCGTAGCGCCCGTGGGACCGGTAGCTCCCGTTCCTTCGGGACCGGTAGGACCGGTGGGGCCGGTTGCGCCTGCGGCACCCGTAGCGCCCGTGGGACCGGTAGCTCCCGTTCCGGCGGGACCGGTAGGACCTGTGGGACCGGTTGCGCCCGCGGCACCCGTAGCGCCCGTGGGACCCGTAGCTCCCGTTCCTTCGGGACCACCGGTAGGACCTGTGGGGCCCGTTGCGCCCGCGGCGCCCGTAGCGCCCGTGGGACCCGTAGCCCCCGTTCCGGCGGGACCTGTAGGACCGGTGGGGCCCGTTGCGCCCGCGGCGCCCGTAGCGCCGGTAGGACCGGTTGCTCCGGTTGCTCCCGTGCCTGCGGGGCCGGTAGGACCCGTAGGTCCGGTCACTCCGGCAAGACCTTGCAAGCCTTGTATTCCCTGTACGCCTTGCGGACCTGTGGCGCCTGCGGGACCAGTAGCGCCTTTCGGACCTTGAGGCCCTGTGGGACCGGTAGGACCGGTAGGTCCCGTTACGCCGATTTCTCCGGTTCTTCCCTGGATACCTTGCGTGCCCTGCGGCCCTGCGGGTCCGGTAGGTCCCGTAGGTCCGGTAGGACCGACTACGCCTTGTACGCCCTGTATGCCCTGTACGCCCTGCGGCCCCGTTGCGCCTATAGCGCCGGAAGGTCCCGTCGCTCCGGTAGGACCGGTAGGTCCCGTGGCTCCCGTCGAAGGCCCAGTGGGCCCCGTGGGCCCCGTAGGTCCCGTGGGACAGACGCAGCAAGGATTACAAGGTTTACAATTATCCGACGGACGGCAGGGGTTTACGCCGCATCCGTTGTTTCTTTGATTGCAAAACATTTTTACCTCCTTGTGGATAGCTGAATTTACTTCTAATACATCATATAAAAGCGGATTGCGAAAGGTTACTTTTTCCGCTTTTCGGTGCATAAACGGTTTGCCTCCGGCGTGAGCGCAGACGGCGTTTTCGCCTCTTGATTAATAGCTCACGGATATGGTAAAATATGTAAAATTATTTATCGGAGAAAAAGTTCTCGCGACAATATGATATGAGTGTATTCGAAGGGATAAAATTTCGGGGTACGTTCCGCGCTTATCAACAACGCATACTGGACAATGCGGACAAATATCTTCGGGACGGCAGGATAAACATCGTTGCGGCTCCGGGAAGCGGCAAGACCGTGTTGGGGCTCGAATTGATACGCAGGATAGGTAAGCCCTGCATCATATTATCGCCGACTACGGCGATACGCGAGCAGTGGGGGAGGCGCTTCAGGGAGATGTTTGCGGAAAACGAAGCCGTTTACGACGAAGCGTTCTCATCGGATCTGCACTCGATCAAGAAAATAACTTCCGTCACGTATCAGGCTTTGTACTCGGCGTTGGAGAAGGCAGAATATACCGAAGACGGCGAGAACTGCGATTACAGGGATATAGAGCTCATCGAAGCAGTCAAAGCGGCGGGAATAGGCACTATTTGTCTCGACGAAGCGCACCATCTCAAGAACGAATGGCAAAAGGCTCTCGAAAAATTTACGGAAGCGATGGGGGCGAGCGTCACGACCGTATCTCTTACGGCTACGCCGCCGTACGATTCGGATCCTGCCGAATGGGCGAGGTACGTAGCCGTATGCGGCGAAATCGACGAAGAGATATTCGTACCCGAACTCGTGGCGCAGGGCACGTTGTGTCCCCACCAGGATTACGTATATTTCAATTTTCCGACAGCCGAGGAGGAGAAGGCTTTGACCGCGCACGCCGCAAACGCCCGCGCGGCGTTGGAGGAGATATACGGTCTTAAGTTTCTCGCGTCGGTTGCGGAAAAGCTGAACGCCTCGGAGGATTACGACGAGCTGTATTCGCACGTGAAAGAGTACGTTGCGTTATGCTCATTTCTGACCGACGGCGGCTACGGAATAAAGAAGCGCAAGGCGAAATCGCTGACCGCAGGCAAAGCGCTTCCCGCTTGCACGTACGGTATAGCGGAGACAGCGTTGGAATTTTTGCTAGACGGAGAGCTTTTAAGCGAGGAGGAAAAGGCGGCTACCGAGCGTATACTGAAGAAGCATTCCGTTTACGAAAGAGGGAAAGTAAGGCTGGAGACAACGGAGAAGCTGAAACGCGCGCTGATCTCATCGGTCGGCAAACTCAAAAGCATCGGAAAGATAGCGTCTTCGGAATATGCCGATATCGGCGCGGGATTGAGATTGCTTATACTTACCGATCATATCGGGAGAGAAAACCTCGACGGATTAACGGAGAGGGAATTCAATGCCGTTAATGCGGTAAGCGTATTCGAAACCGTGCGGCGTGCGGTACCGGATGCCAAGACGGGAGTGCTCACAGGAAGTCTTGTGATATTGCCCGATAGCGTCAAAGCGCAGGGAGAGAAGTCGCGTAAGCGAATAGCCGGAACGGGATATTCCGAAGTGGAATTTTCGTCTTCGGCGCGCGCCGCGGTCGGCGCGGTGAGCGAGCTTTTCGAGCGCGGAGAGATAGAGATACTCGTAGGGACTAAATCTTTGCTCGGCGAAGGCTGGGATTCGCCCAAAGTAAATACATTGATATTGGCGAGTTTCGTGGGATCTTACGTTCTTTCCAACCAGATGCGCGGAAGGTCAATAAGATTGGATCCCGACGATCCGACGAAGTGCGCAAACGTCTGGCATCTCGTGACGGTCGAACCGGACTATATATTCAAAGATTCCGTGCGCGAAAAAGCCGTTACTTATTTCAAGCGGGACGAATCGGAGCCGAGGTCGCAGGATTTCGAGATTTTGAAAAGGCGTTTCGACGCATTCATGGGGCCCGATTACGATACGGGCGAGATAGAGAGCGGGATAGGGCGGATAACCGCGCTAAAACCGCCGTTCGATAAGAAGGGGATAGAGCGTATCAATGCGGATATGCTTGAGCTTTCCTCAAAAAGAGCGCTTCCGCGCGCGCAATGGGAAAGCGAAGTTAAAGGCAGAAAGGCGGAAGTAGTCGTCGAAACGCTCCTGCCTCAGGAAAAGAAGGTACCGGTTGCGCGGTTTTTCAATCTGAAATTGTTGATAGCGGAGGCGATATTGGGAGAGAGCGCCTGCATAGCGGCGGGACTGGCGGTGGCGAGAATATCGAATCCGGTCATAGCGGTCATCACGGCGCTTGCTTTGCAGCTTGCGGTAGCGTATCTCGTTTTGCCTACGTTCCTGAAGTTTCTGAAGCACTTGAATCCCGCGCGTTCTTTTCTTATCATCGGCAAAGCCGTTTGCGGTACGCTCGCCGAATGCGGGCTGATAGACCCGGACGCGCAAGCGGTAACGGAACAGGATAAAGATCTCACGCAAACGGCGATATATCTCAGGAACGCTTCCGTACACGATCAGAACGTGTTCAACGCCGCGATGAAGGAATTCTTTTCGCCGATAGAGAATCCGCGTTACGTCATCGTGAAACGGAATGCGTTGGGAGCGCTTTCTTATCTGCACTCTTACGCATGCCCTTCGGCGATAGGGAGAAAAAAAGAATACGCCGAAATCTTCGCGAAAAAGCTTGCGTCCGAAACGGGCAATTTCAAACTTATTTATACCCGGAACGCTTCCGGCAGAAAGACTATAATGCGCTGCAGAAGCAATTCCTACATAACTCTCAACGCAAAAGCCGTAGATAAAAAATTCAAGGTTTCGCATTGGGAATGATCGGAAAAACGCCCGCCAAGTAAAGGCGGGCGTTTCGATAATATGCGATAAAGGTATCCGTATCCCGACAATATGTTACCGAAAATTATCTTGTAGCGTATTCGCGTTCGGCTTGCGACATTCGCGAGAGCTTGTAGACTTCGCGGATATTGAGGCGGAGTTTTTCGGCTATGCGCTTGCCGTATTCGGCGTCCGCTTTCAAAAAAAGCGCGGTCTGACGGTATTGGATACGTTTCTCCGCTTGCGAGAGCGAAGCGCAGATATTGTCTATTAGGCGCGTTCTTTCTCCCTCGTCCATCGCGCGGTAACGGTCGCCCGCCTGCACGAAATCTATATCCTTGATCGGGACGACGTGACGCTTGATCTCGCCGTATATCTCCTGCGGCGGCGCTTCGGCGTCGCGGGTGAAAGTTACTTTCTGCATACTGTTGGGATAATAGTTGACGGGGTCGTTCGGGTTGCGCGCGAGGTCGCCGTCGCGCTCGTAATTGAATACCTCGCTCGTCGGCGCGTTCACCGCCACGCGTTGGAAATTCACGCCGAGGCGGTACCTCTGCGTGTCGCGGTAGGCAAAGAGCCTTCCCTGTAGCATCTTGTCCTGACTGGGAGCGGTGCCGGGCACCATGTTGGCTGGGCAGAAAGCCGCCTGCTCCACTTCGTTGAAAAAGTTCAACGGGTTGCGGTTCAGAGTCATCACGCCCACTTCGATGAGCGGGAAATCTTCCTCGTACCACGTTTTCGTGGTGTCGAAGGGATCGAAACGGTATGTCTCCGCCTGCTCCGGCGACATTATCTGCACGTAGAGCTTCCAGGAGGGGAAATTGCCTTTCGCTATCGCGTCGTGCAGGTCTTCGCCCGCAAAATCTGGATTTTCGCCCGCTATCTTTTCCGCTTCTTCCGCGGGTATGTATTTCAAGCCCTGTTGGGATATGAAGTGGTATTTGACGAAATTGTAATTGCCTTTCGCGTTGTACCACACGAAGGTGTTGGTGCCGAAGCCGTCCATGAATCGGAATCCGTAGGGGATGCCCTGGTCGCTGAAAAGGACGGTCACCTGGTTAATGCTCTCCGGTGTGAGCGAAAGGAAATCCCATTGCGCGTTGGGGTCGGTGAGATTGGTGCGCGGATTTTTCTTCTGAGAGTGTATGAAGTCGGGGAATTTCATCGGATCCCTTATGAAAAAGACAGGCGTATTGTTCCCAACGATGTCGAGGATACCGTCTTCGGTATAGAATTTGACGGCGAAACCTCTGGGATCCCTTACGGTATCGGCGGAATCTCTCCCTCCCGCCACGGTAGAGAATCTTACGAGCACTTTGGTCTTTTTGCCCACGCGGTTGAAAACTTTTGCGAGAGTGTAACGCGAAACGTCGCCCGTCACGGTGAATTCGCCGTGAGCGCCCCAGCCTTTGGCGTGCACCACGCGTTCGGGAATGCGTTCGCGGTCAAAACGCGCCAGTTTATCGATGAGCTGCGAGTCCCTGAGCAATATATTGCCGTCCGTGGACGTCAGACTGAAATTGTCGTTAGCCACCGGTTCGCCGAGCTTTTGCGTAAAAATATTGTCCTGAGCCACATTTACCTCCTTTTTCTCAATATATGCCGCGCGTTCGTCAAATGTCGGCAAAATCGGCGCACTTAATTTACGATATTGACCGCGGTCGGTTGTCAAAGCGTTTCGGGAATGATACAATCGGTGTAAAAAGTTTTTCGGAGATATCGAATATGAAATACTGGTGGGTTTCGCTCATCGTGGTGGTAATATGTTTAGCGGAAGTATTGGCGGTCTATCTGCTCAGGAAGCACAGGAAGACCTCGGCGTTCATCGCGACGGTCATAGGACTTATCGTGCTTGCCTATAAAAGCGCCGAATATATCGAAAATCTCGTCTACGACGCACACGTTTATCCTATAGAGTTTTCGCAGATAAGCTATTTCACCTACAGCGTTATAGCGGTCGCGGGAGTGGAATTCATGATGCCCGTAGGCGCGTACTTCGGATTTGCCACGGGTTTCGGCAACACGCTTGCCGTAATAGCTTCGCCCGACACCATGGTCGCCGGTTTCGGCGACTGGACGGGACTTGTCGTCTCGCTCGGCATACACAATCTTCTCTTTTTCGGCGGGCTGCTCATCTGCTTCAATACCGTTAAATTCAAAAAGAGATCCGCCTGGGCGATACCTGCCGCTATTCTATTGAGCGTGGTATTCATAATTTTGGTGAAAGAAAAGATTTTTTATCCCGATATAGCGAGCCTGGACAACGTCGTATTCCTTAAAATAATAGACGGAAGTATTCTCGAATATCTCATGCCCGCGGAAAAAGTGACTGCGGGATTTGTGGCAGGGTGGTATATCTTCATGATAGCGATACTCACGGGGACGTGCGTGGGAATGTACGCGCTGAACGCGAGGGCTCATCGGAAAGACGAGGAGAACGGACTGAAATGCGTCTGTGCCGGGATACTGCCGCAGATACTGTATGCGGTCGGACGGGTAAAAAAAACGCCGCTCCGGGAAGAACGGCGTTAGCGACGGGAAAGCGGGATGAATTCCGACGTATGTCATCTGCGCCTTAAAAAGGCGTAGGAGAGCGCGACGGGGACCAACGCGGCGTTTACGGCTATTACGGCTACGGTGAAGGAGCGGAAGGCAAGCGGAAGGAACGCCGTGCCCGCGTTCACGGCGGAGAGCGTCACTCCGACGTAGACGGCGTAAGCCGCGTCCGTGAGGAGAACGGCTATAGCGAAGATTATGAGGATAACGAAGGCGAAGTCTTTTTTCATTTTTGTTTACCAGTAATAGCTCCATTCTTCGAGCTGGGTCTGCGTCATCGGTAAGGCGCCGCCCTGCACGTTCACGCCGGAAGAATAATATATATTGTGGTCCCATGCCGAAATAAGCGCGCCGACGCCTGCGTTGAAGCCGCTCAGACTTCCCGTGAGATAATAATTATCGGTAAGTCCGAAGGGGAGCACGGGAACGGAAGGGGAGAGCTGAACGCCCGCTATCCCTCCCGCGAAGCAACCGGCATAGCCGGAATGAGTAAAGCTCATCGTGGAATATGAATTTGTCGCAGTGGCGGAGTAGGATTCGTAGGTAGCGAAATAACCCGCTATCCCGCCTCCGAAAAGGAATACGGTAAGAGTATCGCCTTCACCTATGTTGTCCGCTTCGGCGCAGGACATCGAGAGGACGCCGAGAGAGGCGCAGTTGTCTATCGAGGCGGAGCCTCCCGAATGAGCGGTATTCGCGGCGGCGACGCCGCCCGCGTAAATATAGGAATAGAGGGAAGCCGCGGACACGTCGCCGGTGTTTTTGGAGTGTCGCAACGTGCCGTAATTGGTGCATACCACGCCGCCCGCGTAAACGGCGATATTCCCTGATACGCCGAGCTTATCCATTTCCTCTTCCACCGCCTCCTTCGTGGCTTCCGAAGAAACGGCGACGTCGCCCGAATTCACGCAGTTGCTGACGGTGCCGTAGTTGTTGAGAACGACTCCCGACGAGTTGGGCGACCACATCGCGTAGGAGGAGATCTGCGATATCGCGGCGGCGTTTGTCGAATCGAGCACTCTGCCGTTTGCCGAGTTCTCCGCTACGACGCCCGCGCCGTCAACGGTGTCGAGTTCGACTACGGAATTTTCCGTCACGGAGCAGTACGCGACGGAGCCCGAGTTTTTGGCGACGATACCCGCAAAGAAGCTGTCGCCCGCGCTTTCACCTGCTGCGGAAGCCCCCGTGACTTTGAGGCCGAGCTCTGCGGTAACGTAATTGACCGTTCCCGAATTCTCGACTGAAAGACACCCGAAATAAACCGTTTCGTTACCCGAAGTATCGGTAAGCGTTCCTTCCGCTTTGAGCGTGAGGCGCTCGGCGCCGCCCGTTACCGTGTGGGCGAGCAGGGCGGAATCGGAGGAGTAGGAGATATTCACTGAGCCGAAATCGAATACGCCGTTACGGAGCTTGCCGGAGATGTCTTCGAAAAGGGGCTTACCGTCGGAGACCACCTCGACGGTGTGCCCGTCGCAGTCGATGTCGGACACTACGTTCAGTTTGTCGCTTGCGGAAGCGTCTATCACGATGTCGGAGGTGAGCTTGAAATATCTTTGCTGAGTATCGCCCGCGGCGAAAAGGAATTGCTCCGTGTTGTTTACGAGGATGGGGGCGTCGGCGCTCCCGTCCCCCCCGAAAGCGGCGGGAACGGCGTAATATGCGCCGAGCGCGCCTCCGGCTACGCCCAGTCCGAAAAAGGCTAT
This sequence comes from uncultured Eubacteriales bacterium, assembly GCA_949292905.1. Lineage (GTDB taxonomy): Bacteria > Bacillota > Clostridia > Christensenellales > DTU072 > Stercoripulliclostridium_A. The sequence goes on along the minus strand of CASFAV010000004.1, from coordinate 223,471 downwards.
GAGCGCTATCGCCGTTATCTGCACGGCGTTCATCTTCCTCGAATGTGGTACGGAAACGCCGTTTTCTTTGACGCGCACTTTTCTTTTTGAAGTGAGTTCGTATATTTTAGCTATGCGCTCCGCCTGAGCTTTCGCGGGCTTCGCTCCGAGTTCGGCGCGAAGAGTGGGCGCGTCGCCGATCACCGCGAGCATGTCCGCGGGGGTCACGAAGCCTTCGCGGAAAAGCCGTAAGCTTCTTCCGGCAAGCTCGCGGAATTTCTTGTAATCTTCGGTGTATTCCGGAGAAACGGAGTAATTGCCGTCGTGCGCCCTGAGACGGTCTGCGAATTTGCGGACTATTTTGCGACTGCGGTACATATAGCACAGGCTGAGCAGGGGAAATCTGCCGAAAGCGTGCGCGGCGAGCGAAGCGTCCGCCGTGAGCAATCCGAGCATCAGTACGTCGTCGTCATGCAATATTGCGGCGTGCAGATCCTTGAGGCGGTCGCCCGTTTCGGGCGCGGCGCTCCCGCCGCGTTTTTGTTTCAGCTTGAAGAAAGCCATCTATTTCTTCCTCGTGCGTACCTTGCGGCTCGCCGCCCATTTATCGAGTATTTCGTATATATAGGCTTCGTTGACGTCGTTCTGCTCCACCACTTTCTGAAGGAAACGGCTCGTTTCGCGCGAAGCCGCGGCAAGCGATTCCACCGATTTTCTTTCTCCCGCAAGCTCTTTGACGAGCTGGTCGTTGGCGCTCTTGATGTCCTGTAAAGTGCGGTTGCTCTGCGCGATGTTGCCCGCTACCGAATTGTTGACGAAATCGCTGATCCTGCCTACGTTGTCGTTATAGGCTTCGAGCATTTTTTCGAGGTCCCTGACGTTGTAATTTTTACGTTTTTCCTCGAGAAGCGCGTCCAGCCGCGCCAATTGAGCTTCCGCTTTCGCTTCCGTATCCCGCACGGCTTCCAGCCTCGAAGATATCTTCTCCATGAGCGACATCAGTTTTTCGGCGTCTGCGGTGTACTTGTTCGCGACGGTCACGAAACGGTCTATCCTGGACGAAAGATCGGTGGCTTTCTCGGCTTGCGCGGATAAGGTGCGGTATATCTTGTCGAGATTGCCTTTGAGATCGCCCTGGAAAGCGCCGTTCAATTTTTCGATGTCGTTGCGCATGCCCTCGTAGGTCGCCACGAATTCGTTGAGGTTGGCTTGGATGGGCGTGATCAGCTCGCGGTAGCCTCTGAACGCTTCTATAAGTGTCCTGACGTCGTTATTGTCCATATTTTTTCTCCTTTGATCTTCTCAACGCTTTGAATGCGGCGTTGAGCGAGGATTGAGTTTTTCTGAGTGCTTCGAGGTCGCCCGCCACGGTGTTAAGGATGAGCTTGCGGGCGACGTCGTTGTTGCCTACGTCGGCGAAATAGCGCACTATGTCGTAGTCGAGCGCGCGCCCGTCGTTTTCGAGGCAGGCTTCCATGAATTCCGTAAGGAGCTTGTCTCCCGAGAGGGCGAACATTTCCCGCGCGTCGTCGTAAAGTCCTTTTTCCCAGAATCTTACGCCGGCTTCGCGGTAGTTGCCGTGAGAGATGAATTCTTCGTGCACGTCTATCCTGTCGCGGTAGGCGACGCGGACGTTGTCGTCGCGCAGTCTGTCGAGAGCGACGCGCGCGTTTGCGTACTGCCCGAGCCGCATGAATTCTTCTATGCGTTCGCATAGATCGGCGTCGTCCGTTTCGGTGCGCGCAAGGATCTTGTCCAGACGGTTCAACGCTTCGCCGGGAGTAAGGCAGGCGAACTCCGTCGAGAAGAATTTGTCGAAGAAGGGTATCTCCTCCCGTTCGCATACGTAGACGTGAGCTTTTGCGCGGGAGACGCCCACGTAGAACAGATTGAAATAATATCTGTACACCGAATTTTCGTCGGCGGTCTTGCGGTCGACGCCCGCACCGGCGAGCGCCGCCCACTTGTCCTTATGGTCGCTCAGCAGGTCGTACAGCACCACGGTGTCGCGCTCCAGTCCCTTGACCTCGGACACCGTGAGTATCTCGCGGTTACCCACTACCTTGCGCAGGCGCCCCTTTACTTCGTCGGATGAAACTATCAGCGTATAGTTGTCGAGCTTACGTTCCGCCATCATCTTCACGAGGGAATCCCCGCGAACGTATACGGCGCTCGTTTCCGTAGCGGAATCGACGGGACGGCTCCTCAACACGAAGTTATGGGTGCCGAAACGCGAAATATTGAGGTCGTTCAACCTTTCCACGATCTCCGCTATGCGCGGGGTGTTGCGGTAGTTGTGTTTAAGCACGCGTATGGTCGTCGTTTCCGAGGAATACATGAGCCTCTTGAGGAAGGCGAAACTGAAATAGGAAGGATTTATCATCTGCAGGGCGTCGCCCACGCAGAACAGTTTACGCGCCGTGCTTTTCATAAAGAGCAGATTTATTTCGGTAAGATCCTGCACTTCGTCGAGTACGGCTAAAGAATAGTAGGGAAGGTTGCCGCGCGACCTGAGCATATCGCGGCTCATGACGTTATTGTCGGTGAGCCCGTTCGCCGCGAGATGTTCGGCGTAGGCGCGCGCTATCCTGTATACGGCTTCCGACTCCTGCGCGGTCAGCGTGCCGACGCGGGCGGCGGCGTACTCCTCGCGGCTCATTGTCCGCGCGGGATCAACGAGATCCGCCTTGCCGAAAATATATCCGTATATCTCTTTATATACCACCTCGTAGGACAGATGCCTTACTTTTGCCAACGCGCCTTCCGCTTTCTGCGCGGCGTGCTTGGGGATGAATTCGTTGAGGAAGTAGCTCTCGCCGCATTCCCGGCGCTTGCCGCCGCAGTATTTGCGGTAAAGGTCTTCGATAAGACAGTAATCGACTTTGTCGCGCAGGAAGGCTGCCGTTTTCGTAAGCGCCGCGGCTATCTTGTCGTCCTCGTCCACGTCGAAATATATGCCGAGTTTGTTTTCGACGGCTTTTTTGTGATCGGGATCGGTGAAACGTACTCTGCCGTGAGTGTATTCCGCGACGAAGTTTTCTATATCCGCGGCAAAAGCGTTCACCCTGCGTTGGGTGTCGACGAGAAGTCCGCGCGAATATGTGGAATAAAGCACTTTGCCCGCGTAGCCGCGCGCCGCCGCGAAAACTATTTTATCTATACACAGGTTGGTTTTGCCGCTGCCCGCCACGCCTTGTACGAGAATGTTGCCGTCCTCGGCTTCGACGATGGCTTTCTGTTCGGCGTTGAGCATGGGGAAGTCCACGCGCTCCGCGCCCGAAATACGGTACAGCTTGTCGAACGCCGCGCTTACGGGACGGGTGCGGGCGGGGACTATGGAGGCGGCGAATCCGGCGCGGTCCTTGAGGTAGGTTTCCAGCCGCCTGTCGTTGAGTCTCAGATCCTCGGAGCCTTCTCCGGTAAATCCGTAGAAAATTATGTCGTCGCGTTTGAGCGGCGCGGGAAGGGCGCCGGTAGCAAACGAAAATTCGTATTCGCCGCGCTGACCGAAAGAGGCGGTATAGAAACCTTTGCCGTCCGCGAGCGCGGCTCCGCTTACCGCTCGCGACGCGAGCACCGCTTCCGCTATTTTGCCGAGCGCGAAATCGCTTTTGCGCAGGCGGTTGAGCTTGGCGGCGAGCTCCGCGGTCTTGTATACGGCGCAACGCGACGAAAGCACCGTCGTTTTGCAATCGATATTCAGTTTGTTTACAGATATCGCCATTCCTTTCTCCGTAAAGCGGGTAAGGTCATTTGTTCGCGAGCCGTAAAAGGGCGAGCACTTCCGCAAGCGTCGCACTCAAGCCGTTGCGGACGGGCAGCGGAGCGTTCAGACGGGAGTCGCGCAATTCCTTGCGCGCGTAGTCGAATACGCGTATCCTGTCGCGGGCAAGCAACGCTTTTTCCTTACCTTCGCGGAAAATGTCCTCCTGCAACCCGTTATAGTATGAGCGCACGCGGGCGGTCAATTCGCTTACCGCGCGGTTGCGGTTCGCCGACTGCGAACGTTCGTCCTGGCAGACGACGAAGATACCCGTGGGAAGATGTCTTGCGCGCACTGCGGTCTCCACCTTGTTGACGTTCTGTCCGCCGGCTCCTCCCGAATGGAAAAGCTCGATGCGTATCTCCTCTTCGCGGAGCTCGTAGATCCTTTCGTCGCGCGCGGGATATGCCGCCGTGACGAGAGAGCGGGATACGCCTCCCGTATATTCCGCGCGTTGGACGCCGCTCTCGCGTCCGAGATATTCGTAAGCGCCTTCGCCTTCGACGCGGAACGTAATTTCTTTATGACCGCCGCTTTCGTAACGCGCGGACGAAAGGGTGCGGAGATCAAAACCTTTTTCGCGCGCGAATTCCGAGTAATAAGCGTAGAGCGCGGAAGCGAATTCTCCCGAAGGCGCGCCGGAGGCGCGTATCTCCACGATGACGGCGCTTCTCGCGCCGCACGAGGGCAGCGAGGCGAGCAGCAGAGAGGAATACGCTTCGTCGAGTTCCGCTCCGACGGCGTCGGCTTCCGCTTCCGCCGCGCGGCGCCCGTCGCCCGTAAGAGCCGCCGCGTCGGCAAGACAGGCTTCGCGCAACTCCTTGAGCTCCGTCCACCTGCGATATGCGAGCGCAGTTTTAATCACGGAGTCCCTTTCGCGGGCGTAGCTGCGCCACAACGCGCCGTCGCCGAGTATTTCGGGGGCGGCGAGCAGTTCGTCCAGTTCTTTGAGCCTTTCCTCCCGCGAACGGGCGTATTCCGTCAGCGCGTTTCGGTTTTCGTCCATATTACCGCTGATTATACCATAAACGGCGCGGAAATGGAAGCGTTTACCGCGAACAGTGTGTGTACGTAAGGCGAACGTTGCGAAAAACGGGCATAATATCGCCTTTATCGCGCCCGCCTTCGCTTCACAAACGTCGGAGAACGTGATATACTTTACACGTTGCAAACGTATTTACCGTAATAAAGACGGGAGGACTGTATGAAAAGAGTGCTCGTGACGGGAGGATCGCGCGGGATAGGCGCGGCTATAGTGAAGAAACTTGTTTCGGCGGGATACGCCGTGTATTTCACATACAACGCGAGCGAGGAAGCGGCTCGCGCGCTTTCTTCGGAAACGGGAGCGAAAGCGCTCAAGTGCGACGTGCGCTCCGCAGAAGAAGTCAAACGCGCCGTAGCCGAAGCGCGTGCGGAGATAGTCGTCAACAATGCGGGAGTCGCGGGGTTCGGGCAGATACAGGACGTGACCGACGAAGAATGGGGGAGGATAACAAAGACCGATCTCGGAGGAGCGTTCACGGTGATAAGAGAGGTTGTGCCGTCGATGATAGAACGCAAATTCGGAAGGATAGTGAATATTTCGAGCATGTGGGGCATACGCGGGGCTTCCTGCGAAAGCGTGTATGCGGCGGCGAAAGCGGGGCTTATCGGACTCACTCGCTCGCTTGCCCGCGAGCTGGGGCCTTCGGGGATAACGGTGAACTGTATAGCGCCGGGATATATACTGACGGATATGAATTCGGCGCTCGACGACGAAGCGCGCGCGGCGCTCGTGGAAGAAACGCCGCTAATGCGCGCGGGAACTCCGGAGGACGTTGCGGAAGCGGTGGCTTTTCTTATAGGAGACGGAGCGTCGTTCGTAACGGGAGCGGTGCTTCCCGTGGACGGGGGGTATTCTGTATGAGCGGAGCGCGCGGCAAAATAATCAAGATACTTTTCGTGTGCCACGGCAACATATGCCGTTCTCCGATGGCGGAATTCGTGATGAAAGATCTTGCGGAGAAGGCGGGTATCGGGGACAAAGTTTACATTGCTTCCGCCGCGACCAGTTCGGAGGAGATAGGCTCTCCCGTACACCGGGGCACCGTCAGGGAGCTTGAGAAAAGAGGCATCTCCTGCGCGGGGAAATACGCCGTCAGACTCGAAAAATCGGATTACGGTTATTACGACTACATCGTCGGAATGGACATATATAATTTAAGGAACATGTTGCGCCTTTTCGGCGGCGATCCGGAGAACAAAGTACGCTTGCTGATGAGCTTCGCGGGGGAATCCCGCGACGTCGACGATCCCTGGTACACTCACGATTTCGAAACGACTTACCGGGATATAGCCGCAGCGTGCGCGGCTCTTGCGGAGATCGTCGGGCGCAGATTGCGCGACTGAATTTTTTGCGCGCGGTTTGCGCGCTTTTAACGCTAACCTCGATTAAAAAAGTGTAATTTTAAGCATTTGCTATTGAATTCGCTCTGTTTACATGATAGAATATACCGTAACGTGCGCACGCCTGTGTGGAGGGCGCGTTTTTTCGAAACTTTAAGTTCAAGGAGGGTATTGCGTTGGGCGCCAAGACCGCAAAACTGAAGTCGCTCGTAAAGAACGGCATAGGATTTTTGAAAGAACACTGGAATAAGCCCCTCGAAGGCGAAAGTCTTTCCATCAAAGAATTCGCCTCTTACTGCTTCGGTACGATGGGTATCTGCGGATTCACGTTTATCTGCGGCGAGACCATCGTCTTTGCGCAGGGGTATTTCGCCGGTTCGATAATGGGTATTTCGCTGATGGACTTCAGCATCATTTCCATTATAGCTCTCGTGGTGCGGTATCTTACATTGTATATGGAGCCGCTCGCGATGACCGTATTCGAGAACCTCGGTCATATCAATAAGAATACCGCGCGTAAGTGCATAATCGCCTATTGCTCCACGATAGCGATAGGTATCGCGCTGTATTTCGTGCCGAGCGCACCGTTCGAGAAGGTCATCAAAGGACTGCCGCAGATAGTGGCGAACATACTCGTCATTTCCGGCGCGTCCAACCTCGTCAACTGGTTCCTGAGGAAGAAGCTTTGTCGTAAATTCGGAAGATATAAACCCTTTATGATGCTTTACGGTATCCCGATCGCGATAATTTCGAGCATAATACCGTTCGTACCCGCGTCGATGGAATATACCAGTAAGCTCGTTCTTTTGCACGCGCTGTTCACTCTCCGCGGACGTTTCACCGCGCTGTACAGCGACAACCCTCAGGCGATAGTGGCGGTCATCACCCCCAACACCGTCGAAAGACAGAAGATATATTCGATAGGCGGTATATTCCTCGGATTCCTCAGGTCGATATTCCGTATCCTTTTCCCGGTCATGATAATCGTTACCGGCGGATATCTCGACGTGAGATCTTATCAGGTATTCGTTCCCGTGCTGTCCTTCATGAGCATCGCTCTCGGCATGGCGTTCATCAACGTCAAGGAAAGAGTTATCGAAACCTACGAGGACAAACCGAAAGTCGATTTCAGAAAGAGCGCGAAAGCCTTGCTCAGCAACAAGTATTTCTGGATAACCAACGCGAGCAGTATTTTCGCGGGCTGGACGGGCTTCGCGGACGGCGTGCTCAATTATTTCCTTATCTATAATATGAGACTGGAGTGGGTGTCGGGCTTCCTGTCGATAATAGGAGTCACGAGCGTAGTGGGCAACCTGCTCACGCCGCTTCTGGTCAAGAAATTCGAGAAGCGCACGATACTGCTTTCGTTGCGCGGGATATGGCTCGGAGTCACGGCGTGCTACCTGCTCGCCATCGCCGCCAACAGCCTTGCGCTGCTCATGCTTTGTATCTTCGTCAGAAGCGCGATCTCCGCGGCGTGTAACGGACTCAATATGAGCTTCAACGCCGACATTCTCGATTACCACCAGTGGAAAACGGGCGAACGCGCGGACAATATGTCCACGATGTTCGGCTGGTTCACCGCTCCTTTCCAGACGGTGTTCGGCATAGTGATACCGCTTCTTCTCAAGTACGTCGGTTTCACTTCCGACTGGGACGTGCTTTTCGACTCCGCGATCTTCACGGACGTCATCAGAATATACGTATTCGTCACGATGGGCGCGTTGGTTCTCGCGACGTTGCCGTTCTTCTTCTACGATCTGACGCGGGCGAAACACGACCAATGCGTCGAGGAATTGAAGCGGCGAATCTACGGTAACGGCGCCGAACCCGCGATGGCGGTAGCGGGAGCGGGCGAAGGCGAAGCCGCCGCGGCGGAAATTCCCGCAACCGAGCAATCCGTCGAGGACGCAGCCGTCGAAGCGAGCGCGGACGAAACGGCTGCCGACGCAACGGTAACGGAGGTGACCGACGATGAAAAATAGGACTAAAAAGATCATAGCCTTACTGGTCGTCGCGATGGCGCTTGCGGCGTTGATACCCGTTCTGAGCGCCTGCAATCCGACCTACGAGAACACCGATCTCGAGTACAGGATCGAGGAGAACGGCGAAGTGACCATAATAGGTTACACCGACAGCACTCTGCGCGACACGATAGTGATACCAGATGAAATAGAGGGTAAACCGGTAACCAAAGTAGCCGATTTCGGCGTCGTGAACGCCGAAACTCTGAAAAGCATCACCGTCGGCAAAAACGTGAGGGAGATAGGCTCGTGGGCGTTCACGAACAACCAGGGGCTGAAGGAATTTCTCGTGGCGGAAGGTAACGAATGGTTCGCTTCCGTAGACGGAGTGCTGTACACGAAGGATATGAAGAAGCTCGTCGCGTTCCCGCCGCTCAAGGGAGTGGAACTCAACGCGAAGAAGGAGCGTCTCAATTCCGACGAACCCGTGATCTACACCATACCCGAAGGAGTGGAGACGGTAGGGAGCAAGGCTTTCTACAAGTGCGGCTATGTGGAAGGGGTGATATTCCCGTCCACGCTCGTAACGATAGAGGAGAAGGCGTTCCACCGTTGCGGCATGCTCAAGAACGTGACTTTGCCCGAAGGGCTCAAGACGATAGCGAAGGACGCATTTGCGTACTGCCAGTCAGGGGACTTCAATACCATAGTCATTCCCGCTTCGGTGGAGACGATAGGAGAGTACGCCTTCTATAACTGCACCAGCCTCAAGACGATAACCGTGTATAAAACGGAAGCGCAGAGGGAAGCCCTCGAAGAAGCGGGCACCTGGGGCAAGAAGTGGTATCCCACCGATAACGGCAGGAAGATAAAGGATATAAATTACATTTACGCATGACCCCGAACGGTAAAAAAACGTCCCGCATCCGGCGGGACGTTTTTTGTGTCCGTAAGTTTTTTTAAGCCGCCGGAGCGGTGACCAGCATAAGGTCGTTTATGCCGTTCTTGTTGTTTTCCGCGGGGACTTCGCGTTCGACTGCGAACGCCATATCGCCGTCCTCGTCGATGTTGAGAACGATGTTGCCGTGGCGGTTGGTGCGGTAGGTGACCACGCCCATATCGAACAGCCTGTTCATGACTTCGGTGTCGGGGTGACTGTATTCTTCGCCGTTATCGCACATTATCACGCAGTATTCGGGAGTCACGAAGTCGAGGAACGCCTGCGAAGTGGAGGTGTTCGAGCCGTGGTGCCCCGCTTTGAGGAAGTCGACGTCGTAAGAAGCGCCGCCCATTTTTTCGATGAACCAGGTTTCCGTTTCGACGGTGCCGTCGCCCGTGAAAAGAAGCTTTCTGCCCGCCGTTTCCACGACGATCATCGGGCTCATGCCGTTGCTCTCCTCGGCGTCGTATTCGTCGTCGCCGTCCCCGAAAGTGCCGTAGCCGGGCGCATATATTTTCACGGTGTAGCCCGCGCCGTCTATCGTGTAATCCTCGCCGTCGGCGTCGATCACCATGCTATCGTTACCCGTTTCCTCGATTATCCTCGAGATGAATTTGGTGTAGGTCTGATTTTTCTCGCAGGCGTTGTATATCACGTTATCCACGACGTAGGCGTCCATCACCGCTTCGAGCATATTGTAGTGGTCGGTGTCGGGGTGGGTTACGACGAGAAATTCTATCTTATCCAGACCGATGTGCCTGAGATAGGCGAGCGTTTCCGCTCTGCAATCGGCAAGTCCCGTGCTCGTGGAGCCCGCGTCTATCATGACCGTTTTCCCGTCCTGAAATTCTAGTACTATCGCGTCGCCCTGACCTACGTCTATGAAGTGCGCTTCGAAAACTATATTGTCGAGCGCGACTTCGGTGCCTATCGTGACGTCGCTGCCTAACGCGGTGTACGCGGGTAATATCTGCGTGTTACCGCCGTTATTGCCGTTGCCGCCTTCGTCGAGTTTACCCATATATTTCTCTATCAGAGTCTGTCCGGGCGGACTGTATGCGAGCGCTACGAGCAGCCCGAGTATGACAACGACCGCTACGGCTATGACCGCTACCGTTTTCCCGGAAGTTTTTTTACGTGCCATTTGTTCACCTCCTTACGGACGCACGGCGTCCGTTGATATTATTTATTGTACTCGCAGGAATTGAAAATTTCAAGCGCGGATTTTTTCGGCGCGCGGAATACGCCGTTCGACGGCGCTATTTTAGTGCCGCGAATCCTCAATTTTATATTGAAATTGCGCGCGCGATAAGGTATAATCGTAGTGTATATCGTTCACGGAGAAGCACTTATGAAATTAAATTACGTCAAAACGCTCAAAGTCGGTCTCGCCTTCGCCATCATCATGGTTTTCTGGACCGCATACGATTACGTCGTGCCGCTCCTTCTGGAGAACGCATTCGGACTTTCCAACAGCATGCGCGGGCTCGTCATGGGACTCGACAATCTGCTGTCTCTTTTCCTGTTGCCGATTTTCGGCAAGCTTTCCGACAAGACCGTCACCCGCTGGGGAAGAAGGACTCCTTATATCGTTATAGGAACTCTCGTCTCCGTGGTATTGATGATCTTCGTGCCCATTTCCGCCAATTCGCAACTCGAGAAGGGCGAAGCGCTCCGCGCCGAAATAGTCAATACCTCCGTAGAGAATTATACTTATACCGATCATACCGGGAAGACTTACGACGCCGAAGCCTTATACCGTATGCTCTATACCGAAGGCGCGCACAATTCCGATTACTGTGACCGCGACTACTTTACGGGCACGGAAGAGGAATATCTCGATATCGCGCTCAATCCCTACACCACCGACGAAGACGGCAAAGAGGTGATGACCGAGGATTACGAGAAATACGTCAAGACGGGAATCAACAGCTATGCGAGCGATCAGGTGAACGAGAAGCTCACCAAAGCCGATCCCACTTCGCTCATCATATATATGATAATATTGTTCTTCGTGCTCGTGGCGATGGCGACTTTCCGTTCGCCCGCGGTGGCGCTCATGCCCGACGTCACGCCGAAGCCGCTCCGTTCGCAGGCTAACGCCATGATAAATCTCGCGGGAGGCGCGGGAGGTGCCGTGGCGTTCCTCATATATACCATAACCTTGCTTATCGACCCGATAGGATATACCGCGATATTCGTAGCCGTGGCGTGCTCGATGCTCATAATGCTCGCGCTCTTCCTCTGGCTCGTCAAAGAACCCAAGCTTTTCAAGGAGTGTAACGACCTCTGCGCCGAATACGGTATCAGCAACGACGAGGAGGAACCCGTCCATACCGACGGGACAGAAGTCACTCAGGACGAGATCAGGAAGCTGAAACGTTCGCGTTTCGTGTCTTTCATACTTATACTCGCGTCCATATTCATGTGGTTCATGGGCTATAACGCCGTTTCCTCCAACCTTTCGATATACCTTACCAAAACGCTCGGATTGAGCTCCGGGCTCGGCGGTATAATTTCGGGTATTTCGATGGGCATTTCCGCGGTGGCTTTCATACCCGTGGGTATGCTCGCGGTCAAGATAGGCAGACGTAAATCCATAATGCTCGGTTGGGCGCTCGCGGTAGTGAGCTTCCTTCTGGTATTCCTTTTCGCATCCTCGCCCAACGCCGCCGCGATGTATCTTTTCACTATATTCTATCTTATCGCGGGCTTCGGGCTCATCATCGCCAACGTCAATACCTTCCCCATGGTGGTCGAGCTTTCCTCCACGGGCAGCATCGGCAAATATACCGGGCTGTACTATGCCGCCACGATGAGCGCGCAGGCGATAACCCCGTTTATGGCGGGTCTCATCATGGACGAGTGGGGAAGCAAATACCTTTTCCTGTACGCGATGATATGCGTGATCATCTCTATCGTCCTGATGGTATTCGTCAAGCACGGCGACAGCAAGGCGCCGCCGCCCAAATCGAAACTCGAACTTCTCGGCGCCGACGACTGACGGAGCGTATGGCGGGAATAACTAAATAAAAAACGAAAAATCAAAAATAATTAAATTCATAAGCATAAGCGGAGGATCAGATTATATGTCAAGAAGAGTAGGTAAAACCGTAGCAGTTCTCGCGGTGATTCTGACTGCGGTCACTATTATCGCCGGAGTCGTCAAGTATTTCAATTTCAGCGTGCCGGAACGCGAGGCGCCCGACCTTCCCGCATATTTCGACGACGGCAACGGAAAAATAGAAATCGATATGCCTGAGGAAGGCGCGTCGCAGGAGGAGATCAAGCAATTCATAGCCGAACTTTACGATCTCGCCTGCGCCAATTATAAGGCGATAGACAAGGCGGCCTTCGAAGTGCGTTACACTACGACGATGTCTATCGGCGGCGTTATAAATATCCCCGTGCCCGGTTCGCGTTATTGCGTCAAGGACGGCGATAAACGTTATTATCTCGACTTCACCATTCCCGGCGAAGAAATGATGGGTCTGGTCACCAGTCTGCCGCAGATGGTCCCTCCGGAAAGCTGTCAGTACGCCGAAGCGGTATATACCGACGCCACGATGGACTATATGATCTCGAGGAAGGCGTACAACGATTGCGTGGCTTCCGGCAAGGGCGTCGGTCCCCATTTCGACGATGACGGCAACATTATCGCCGACTGGACCTACGTCGCTACCAAGGAACTCGACAAAATAGTTTACGCCGCTTATCAGGAGGGCAATTTCCGTCATACCGACCACGACGTGTCCGTCGACACCATACTCAGCGGCGAAGTGAGTTACGTGGAAGAATTCGGCTATTATCTTTGCGAATTCGAGCTCGATCCCGATAAAGTGCCGCAAGCTCTTATCGATTCTCTGAGAGAGAGCTCCGGTCAGGACACGGCAAGATATACCAAGCTCGTGCAGACCATGACCGTATGGGACACCGGATATCTCAGGACCTATCACGCGCTCGATTACTGGGGAACGGACGTCGGAATGACCTCCGAGCTCGATTTCGAAACGCTTTATTATTACGAGAACGAACCCGAAAAGCTCGACGTCAACAAGTATCCTTATATGGCGGAGCAGTGCCATAAATAATAAGCGACGCGTTTCGCAGAGGTGAATATGGATATCAAGAAAATCGTTTCCGAGCTTACGCTCGAAGAGAAAGCCGGGCTTTGCTCCGGTAAGGATTTCTGGAGACTTAAAAGCGTAGAACGCGCGGGCATCGAAGAAATAATGGTGTCCGACGGACCGCACGGCTTGCGTAAGCAGGCGGACGGCGGCGACCATATAGGGCTTAACGAAAGCGTGGTGGCTACGTGCTTCCCCACTTCGGTAGGGGTGGCGGCGTCCTTCGACAGAGCCGTGGCGCGCAGACAGGGCATAGCGCTCGGTAAGGAAGCCGCAGCCGAGAAGCTGGGCGTATTGCTGGGACCCGCCATCAACGTGAAGCGCAGTCCGCTGTGCGGAAGGAACTTCGAATATATGTCCGAGGATCCCTATCTTACCGGGGAGCTTTCCGCGGAATACGTGAGCGGCGTACAGTCCTCGGGAGTGGGCGTGAGCGTCAAGCATTTCGCCGCGAACAACCAGGAGAACCGTCGTATGACGATATCCTCCGAGGTGGACGAGCGCACTTTGCGCGAGATATATCTTCCCGCTTTCGAAACGACGGTCAAAAAGGCGAGTCCCTGGACGATAATGTGCTCGTATAACCGTATCAACGGCGTGTATTCTTCCGAGAACAAATGGCTTCTGAACGACGTTCTCCGCGACGAATGGGGCTTCAACGGCTTCGTGATGACGGACTGGGGCGCGATAGCGGACAGGGTGAAAGGACTCGAAGCCGGACTCGAGCTCGAAATGCCTTCGAGCGGCGGCAAGAACGACCGCAAGATAGCGGAAGCGGTGAGATCGGGCGCTCTCGACGAGAAGGTGCTTGACGTCGCCTGCGAGCGCATAATCAAGATAATATTCGCCACTCGCGAAAGGGCGAAATGCGTATACGACCGCGAAGCGGATCACAGACTGGCTAGAGAGATAGCCGCGGAATGTATGGTGCTTCTCAAGAACGACGGCATATTGCCTCTTACCGCGGACAAGAAATACGCTTTCATCGGAAAATTCGCCAAGGCGCCGCGCCATCAGGGCGGCGGCAGCTCGCATATCAATACATATAAAGTGGTAGGCGCGTGGGACGCGGCGGAAGGGATAGACAAAACTTACGCCGAAGGCTACACCGACAGAGACGAGGTGAACGCGGCGCTTATCGCGGAAGCCGTCGAAACGGCTAAAAAAGCGGACGTGGCGATAGTATTCGCGGGGCTCACGGACGCCTACGAATCGGAAGGCTTCGACCGCACCCACATCGATATGCCCGCAGGACACGTCAAGCTTATAGAAGCGGTGGCGGACGCCAATCCGAATACCGTAGTCGTACTCCATAACGGTTCGCCCGTTTCGATGCCCTGGCTTCCGAAAGTGAAAGGAGTGCTGGAAGCCTACCTCGGCGGCGAAGCTTCCGGCGAAGCCGTCTACGATATACTCTTCGGCAAAGTCAACCCGTCGGGTAAACTTCCCGAGACCTTCCCCGTCGCTTTGGATGACGTCGCGGCGAGCGCGTATTTCCCCGGCGGCACTGCGGCGGTACAATACAGAGAAGGTCTTTACGTAGGCTACCGCTACTTCGATAAAGCGGTAAAACAAGTGCTTTTCCCGTTCGGATACGGTCTCTCTTATACCGAGTTCGGGTACTCCAATCTCAAGATAAAGAAACCCGAAATCGATATAAACGAGGAGAACCTCGAGCTTTCGTTCTCTGTGGAGAATACGGGCAAGGTATTCGGCAAGGAAGCCGTGCAGGTGTACGTGTCGGACAAGGAAAGCAGCGTTTACCGCCCGGTGAAGGAGCTCAAGGCGTTCGATAAAGTGGCGCTCGAGCCCGGCGAAAAGAAGACGGTTTCCTTCGCGCTCGACAAGCGCGCGTTCGCGTATTACGACGTAAAGGCGCATGACTGGAAGGTGGAATCGGGAGAATTCGATATACTCGTCGGAGCGTCCTCTCAGGACATAAGGCTCAAAGCCACGGTGAACGTAAAAGGCGATGCGGAGGCGGGCGGCGACGACGCGGAGAGGCTCCCGTCCTATTACTGCGGCAAAGTCGAAGCGGTATCCGACGCGGAATTCGCTACGCTTCTCGGAAGAGAGCCCGCGCCGCTCGACAAGCCCGCCGACTATAAGCTGGATTTCTCGTCCACTTTCGAGGACGCGAAGAGAGCGGGAAGCCTGCTCGGCAAATTCATAGCGTGGCTCATACCGAAGTGCATCAAGGACAACGGGCTCGGTTCGAGCGCGATAATGGTAGCTATCATAATGCAGACCCCGATACGCGCGATGTCGAATATGTCGGGCGGGTTGTTGAGCGACGATATGGCGGAAGGGCTCGTCATGCTGTTCAACCGCGAACACAGGCTCAGAGCCTGGGGCAAGATATTCAAAGGCGTATTCCTCATGGGCAAACACGCCAAGCTTGCCAAAGAAAACAAACTCTGATAAATTGAACACCGTTCACGGAAAGGCGCGCCTCGAGGCGCGCCTTTCTTATTAACGGATATAACTATGACGTTGCCGAACACGCGGAAAATCACAGCGCGTCGAGCGCGGCTTTCAGGAGCTCCGCGACGGTAGGGTGAGGGAATACTATCTTCTTTGCCTGTTCGAGGGGTGTTTTCAGGGCGATGAGGATGGTCGCCGCCGTTATGAATTCGCCCGCGTAAGGCGCCACTGCGTGCGCGCCTGCCAGTACGCCGCGTTCCTTGTCGGCTACGAGCTTCACGAAGCCGTCCCGCTCGTCCGATTCCGCTACGTAACGCCCCGAATAAGCGGCGGGAAGCTTCACCGTCTCGTATTTCGGATCGTCCGCTTCCGCGATAACTCCCACCGACGCTCCTTCGGGCGTGGTGTATATGACCGACGGGATTGCGTCGTAGTCCGCTTCGTCGGGGATACCGAGCATATCGTTCACCGCCGCTTCCGCTTCGCGGTAAGCGGTATGAGCGAGCATCGATCTGCCGTTCACGTCGCCAGCAGCGTATACGCCTTTGACGTTCGTGCGCATGCGGTTGTCAGTCGTTATCCCCGCGCGGGTGGTTGCCACGCCGAGATTTTCGAGCCCGTATCCTTCCGTCACGGCGCGCCTGCCTGCCGAAAGCAGTATTTTGTCGCATTCGATAAAGCCGTTTTCCGCGCCCGAGCAGATCACCCCGTCGGGCGTTATCTCCGCGACCGTCGAGGAAGTGAGGAATCTGACGCCTTTGCGCGCGAGCGCTTTGACTATCGTTTCCGCCACGTCGCGATCCACGGAACCTAAAAGGCGCGGAGTCGCTTCTATCACGGTCACTTTGCTTCCCGCGGAAGCAAAGTAAGAGGCGGTTTCCGCTCCTACTATCCCGCCTCCCACGATCACGAGAGAGGAGGGGACTTCTTTCAGATCGAATATCTCCGCGTTGGTGAGCACCTTTCCCGAAAGGATACCTTCTTCCGCACCCTTTATCGGAGGAACGACAGCTTCCGCGCCGCAGGCTATCAGAAGGTTGTCCGCATAGTGCTTTTCTCCCGCCGCCGTGACGGCGAATTTATTGTTTTCGACGCCTTCTATGTATCCCGCCGCTTTTACGATATCGGCGCCCGCCGCCTTCACCGAGGCGCGCACGCCTGCCGTAAGGATACGCACCACCTTCGCTTTGCGCGCCACCACCGCGGCGTGATCGGTTTCCGCGCCCGCGGAGCGAACGCCGTAACGGGCGGCGTGAGCGCCGTAGTCGGCTACCTTTGTCGCCTGTAAAAAAGTTTTCGAAGGGATACAGCCCGAATTGAGACATACGCCGCCGAGATCCGCTTTCTCGATGAGCAGGGTACGCATTTTTTTTGCGGCAACCTCCGCCGCTCTGTATCCTGCGGGTCCTCCGCCAATTATTATCAACCCGTATTCTGCCATACTTCCTCCGCGCCGCGCGCCCGATTTTATTATAAATATATGATAACATAAATTTTCTTCCGTTCAAGTATAGACAGCCAACTTATTGCGTTGAACGCAACAAAAAAGAGCCCGCTTGCTAGGCTCTTTTAGTATTTGTGGAGGAGGGATTGAGAAATTAAATTTTAATTGGTTTACACAAGAATCTATTTTTTCACCCGGCAAGCTCGGACTTTATGTCCTCTGGGTTCCGTGTATCTTCTTGATGATACAAGTTTACCAAGCCTTTATGAAAAGTAAAGGGATTAAGTATTGAATGTTGTGTGAATATCCATTGTATGGAAGTAAAAGGCTTACGCGCTTGCCAATATTCCGTCCGAGTGCTATCATATTCCCTATGGAAAAGGTAAAATTCGTGTTTTTCGATATGGACGGAACGCTGCTCGACACGCTCGAAGATCTGCACGAAGCGCTCAATCACACGCTTGCGGAAATGGGATATCCTCTCAAAACTTTGGAGGAAACCCGTAATTACGTGGGCAACGGTATTTTTTGTCTCGTCGAAAGGGGATTGCCCGAAAGCGCAAAGCACCTTGCAAAAGAGGGAAGCGAGCGGTTCAAAAAGTATTACCGCGCGCACCTTACCGTGCACACCCGCCCGTACGAAGGGATAGGGGAGCTCGTCGGAGCGCTCACCGAGCGCGGGATAAAGACGGGTATCGTGTCCAACAAGTCGCAACAGCCGCTTGAGGAACTCGCGGAATGTTTTTTCAAAGGAAAGCCTGCGGTCGTTATGGGATTTAACGACGGTATACCCGCAAAACCCGCTCCCGACATGTTGCTGGCGGCGATGAAAGCGGTGGGCGCGGAGAAGGAGAATTCGCTTTACGTGGGCGATTCCGCAGTGGACGTAGAAACGGCGCGGAACGCGGGCGTGAAGGGCGTTTTCTGCGCGTGGGGCTTCGCCGGCAGAGAGCGGCTCGAAAAAGCGGGAGCGCGCCCTGTAATAGACGCGCCCTGTGAGCTGTTGGAGTATCTTGAATAATTTTCGGTATCTTATTTACCTTCTGAAACGAGATCTTCCGTGATCTTGTAAGCCATCAGAAGTCCTGCCACGGCAGGGCAATATATTATACTTGCGGGCACCGTTTTTCCGGTTTCGGCATCCTTTATGCCTTGTTTCGGCACTTCGTCGCTTGCCACCACGGTAAGATGGTTTATGTTTGAAGCCCGAAGCTCGCGGCGTATGACGCGAGCGAGAGGGCAGTTCGAGGTTTTCGAAATGTCGGTCACTTTGAAACGTGTGGGATCGAGTTTGTTACCGGCGCCCATAGCGGAAATAACGGGCGTTCCGGAAGCCAAAGCGCGTTTGATAAGAACGAGTTTGCTTTTTACGGAATCGATGGCGTCCGCGACGTAATCGTAGGAGCCGAGATCGAAAAAGTCCGCCGTCTCTTCCGAGTAGAAAAGGTTATGCGCGACGACTTCCGCCGAAGGGTTGATATCCAGGATGCGCTCGCGCATTACTTCCGCTTTCGGCTTGCCGACGGTGGAGGCGAGCGCTATTATCTGACGGTTGATATTCGTTTCGGTAACGACGTCGGCGTCAATAAGATCCAGACTGCCCACGCCGCTTCTCGCGAGCGCTTCCGCGACGTAGCCGCCAACGCCGCCCAAGCCGAATACGGCTACGCGCGCGGCTTTCAGCTTATTTACGCCTCCTGCGCCTATCAGAGCTTCCGTACGGTCGGTGAACATATTTCTACTCTTTGTCCGCGCCGTCTTCGCTTGCCGCGGCTTCGGCGAGTTCTACGGAAGGCGCGTCGGCGGATTCGCCGCGCCTTGCGCGCAGCTCGTCGTTTATCGCCTTTTTCTTTGCGCCGACGAGGTCGTATTTCAGTATGGGTATCGCGGCGAGCAGGCTCGTTATGCCGGGTATGACGGTGTAAGCGAAGTATACGCCGCGTTTGGTCTCGAAGGTAAAGTCCGTAGCCGTCGCGGAGTAGCCGACCATATCGCTGAATATCACCGCAAGACAGACCGCCGCGCCGAGCGCCAAGGTGACTTTGATCGAGAAGGAGAGCACGGCGTACGCCACGCCTTCGGTGCGTTTGCCCGTTTTATGCTCGTAATAGTCTACGGAGTCCGCCACCATTACCATGGGCATTATGTTGACCGCGCCGAACTGCAGTCCCATAAGGAAAAGAGTGGGGATAAGCGCCGCCAAATGGAAATCCGCCCATACCGCCACGAAGAAAGCAAGGAGCGAGGACAGGAAGCCGTATACGGACATTGCGACGAAAACTTTGCGCTCGTCGAATTTTTTGATAAGTAGCGGGGTAAGAGCCATCGAGATCATCGTGCCTGCCGCAGTGGAAATACCGAGCACGATGATGAGATTCTGACCGCCGAGAAGGGCGTTAGCCGCCTGCACCTGGATAGCCATGGCGCCCTGACGGGCGAATCCGAGGAAATAGGATATCATCACGAGGAGGAGATATTTATTGTTTTTCAGGGCGGAAATCATTTCTTCCGCCTTCATCTTTTCGGCTTTATACGGGACGCGCTCCTTATTGAAGAAGGCTATGAGCGCGAGCATTGCGGAGCCTATCACGCCGATTGCCACGGCGTTCCAGAGGTATTCCGCTATGCTGAGGGTGCCTTCGATGCCCGCGCCGCCGGGAACGCACAGGCAGACCACGGGCACGACCACGTAGGGAGCCGCCTGACCGATGGAACGGAAAGTTCCCGAAAAACCTATGAGGTTGGTGCGTTCGGTGGAATCGGGAGTAAGTACGGCGCTCATTGCCTGAGAGGGCACGTCGCCCATGGTCATCGCCATGCTCCACACGGTAGTCGCGACGAAGATATACGCGAGAAGGGCGGGACCTTCGAGGGGCACGTCGATGAAGATCATGACGGTGAAAAGGATAAGCGGCGGTACGGAATACAGGATAAACGGTTTAAGTTTTCCGTAGCCTTTATCGGGTTTACGTTCTATGAGGTTGCCGACCACGGGATCGAATATCGCGGAAACAATTTTCGCGGCGAGTATTATGAAGGGCACGCTTACCATAGCTTCCGTCGTGAGCCTTTTCGTCGTGCTGTAGAATTCGAGCTGGTAGGAATTTATATAGAAAACCACCATCTGCAGTCCGAAAAGTCCTATCGAATATATAAGGATATCTTTCAGATTAAGGTATTTTTTTCTCGGTGACGCAGAAATTTCCGCCATAATGCCTCCTTCGATACGGAACGTATCCGATTTATTACATTATCGCATAAAAGGCGGCGTTTTGTAAATAGAAAAATGCGCGTAGCGCGCGTAAAAGTACGTGCATACGCGGCGCGCGGAAATAAGTATCCGTTCACGCGCGAGGGCTCACGAGTAAGTGGCGATTTTGGAAGATATGGAAGAATAATTCCACGCCGAGATGTAACGCTGATAAAGATTCGCGTCGACGTAGATTTTGAATTTCGGGGGCATGAGCGAGAAGTTGAAGCTACTTTGGTTTACTACCGCAGGCACGAATTCCAGACCGGCGTCCAAGCCCGTTTCGCCCTGCATGTAGAGCGCGGTGAGCGCGCTACATTCCATGAAGGCGTAGGACTCGATGCGCAGAGTGCGGTTGGGAAGGTAAACTCTCGTGAGTGTGGAATTCGCGCTGAAAGCGTAAGCACAGACCTTTTCGAGATAAGCGGTGCGCGAAGAGATACCTCTTTGAGCGGCGTCCGTAGCGAGGTATTCGTTCATATCGAGGTAGGCGGCGTTGCCGTAATAGGCGTGCAGAACGTAGTACACCGCGTCGTCGCGGTAGGTAAGTCCGGTGTAAGGGTCGTCGTCAACGACGTTGAGCTTGGAAAAGTACACTCCGGAAGAGTCCGCCTTGAGCGGGTAGCGCGAGTAAACGATTCCGTCGAAAGGCGCGGAAGTAAATTCGTATATTTTCTGTATAAGCGCGAGAGAATATGCGCTCGGCACGTAATAGCCGTCCTCGTCTTTGGAGGCTACGAGGAAGGCGCGCGTAAACTTTTCGGTAGCTCCTGCGGGCACCACTATATCCACCGTGGGCGCTCCCGCAGAGTAGCCGAAAGCCTGCGAGCCGTAAGTGGGGGTCACGGTCGAGAGGAATACCGCGGTTGCGTAGTTCACGTCGGAGAACGCCTGCGCCGCGATACTCACCGTACCCGGCAGAACGTAGACGGGCGCGGGTTTGGTTTCGACCGGGTGGACGTAGACGAGAACGTTACCGAGATAGGTGACCGTCGCTCCCTCATTGCCGTTGAATACGTACTTGTCTCCCGAACTCGAAAGCCACGGAGCGGCTTCTCCCACATTTGCCGACTTCAGGCTTCCGAAAACGTAACTTCCGACCTCTTTAAGCGAATTTCCTATACTGACCTTTTCCAGCTTCGTCGCGCCCCAGAAGGCTTGGTTATAGATGGAAACGACGTTCTTGAGATCGACTTCGGCTATCGCGGTGTAAGCGAAAGTTTCCTCGCGGATTATCTTGAGCGAAGAGGGGATATCGACGGAGGCGAGCGCGGCGCAGTCCTTGAAGGCGCGCATGCCGATCTCGGTAACGGAGTCGGGAATATCGGCGGCGCCCAGTGCGGCGCAACCCGCGAAGGCGGCGGAGCCGATCTCCGTAAGGGTGGCGTTTTCTCCGAAATCCACGACCGAGAGCTTGACGCAGTCCGCAAAGGCGTTATCGGCTATTTTTATGAGACCGTCGGAAAGCGTGACGCTCTCGAGAGCGGCGCATTGGCTGAATGCGTTGAGACCTATCTCCCTGTAAGATGAGGGTATCGTTACGCTTTTAAGAGAACTGTCCTCGGCAAAAGCGTTTTCCTTGACGGCGACTATCGGAGAGCCGTTCTCGTCCTCGGCGGGAAGGGTGACGTGTTCGTATGGGATGAAGGGGTATTTGTATCCCGTGAGCACGACTTCGTCGTCTATCACTTCGAAGGCGAATTCGGGTTCGTCGTAAGCCCAGAGCGCGTAAAGGAAAATGTTGGAAGTGACCGGCTCGGAGAAGTCGTATCTGACTTTATATTCCGCGTCCTCGTACCAGCCGAACAGGACGTAGCCTTCGCGGTAAGGGGCGGTGGGTTCCACGGCGCATTCGCCGGGAGATACCCGCTGCGCGGGCACGGAGCCGTAGCTCGTGGTGAAATAAACGACGTATTTACCGTCGTTTTCGGTGGGGACGGAGGCGGAAGCGCGCTCCGTGAATACGAGTATTTCGGTAGTGGCAAAGACTTTGTCGGAGGAAACGGCGGTGGCTTTCAGAGTGACGATGCCTTCTTTATGCGCCGTGACGCTCACGCCGTCGGCGTTGACGGAAACGATGGCGGGATTGGAGGAAGTGAGGGTATAATCCCTGCCGCGCGGAGCGGTGGTGACTTCGGGCGTAAGCGAAACGGACTCGGAAAGATATATTTCGTAACTCCGAGCCGAAAAATAAATGGTATTGGTGCGATCGCCGCAGGCGGCGAGGGCGAAAACCGCCGACGCGCACATAAGGCAAAGCAACACTAATATAATACCGCGTTTACTCATAGCGCAATTATACCATATAATAACGCGCGTGCACAACCGCGCGCGCAATATTCACAGTAAATTCATACCGAAAACACCTTGCCCCGCAGGCGAGCGCTCCAAAATGTGTAAAATATTGGAAATTATACAAAATTTACGCATAATCGCAACTGCAAAAAATTATATAAAAATATTAAATATTCATTGAAACATTTGATTTATGCAAAAGATTAGTGTAAACTTGAGCTACATTCAAAAAAATGCCTTACGGCAGAAAGGAGTTAAAAAATGAAAAAACTTATCACGGTTTTGCTTATAGCGGTACTTGCGGTAGTTACCACGGTGGCGCTTGTCGCCTGTAAAGACGAAGATACAACCGAGAAAATCGTTATGTATACCGAGTCCGGATTTGCGCCCTACGAATTCGTGGGAGCTGACGGCAAGATCACCGGTGTTGACGTGGCGATAATGAGCGAAGTCGCCGAGAGAATGGGCAGAGAGCTCGAGATCAAGGACGTAGCTTTCGACTTTATCACCCAGTACGTTTCCGAGTCCGACGGATATTCCGTGGGCGCCGCGGGACTTACCATCAACGAGGAGCGTAAATTGAGCGTCGATTTCAGTAACGTCTACGCAAGCTCCACTCTTGTAGTAATTTCCTCTACGAGCGTCGGATACGACTCCGTAGCCGACCTTGCGGGCAAGAAGGTGGGCGTTCAGCAGGGCACGAGCGGAGACCTTATCATCTCCGACGCGAGCACGGAAGCCGGCTATACTTACGAAGACGGCGACGGCAACAGCGTGACCGTCAAAGCGGCGGGTGCTTCCGTTCAGAAATATTCGACCTACGCTCTCGCGTATCAGGAACTTGCGAGCGGACGTATCGACGCCATACTTATGGACAAACTTCCCGCACAGTCCCTTATCGCTACGCAGGGAGGAACTCAATTCGTTATTAAAGACGCGACCGATCTTCTGCAGGAAGACTTCGGCGTAGCGCTCAAGAAAGGCGCTCCCGCAGAACTCGTAAATACCGTCAACGCAGTTATTAAAGAATGGCTTGACAACGGCAACCTTACGAAATACACCGATTACTATACCGCTCTCGATAATTACGAGAAGAACGGCGGTGAAGCTCCCGTCGCTCCCGAGGGACTTAAGCTCAGCTGGAACGTATAAAGTCCGGGTATAATTATTCAAAGATAATCATTGGCACGGCTGTCCCTATACGGGGCAGCTTGTGCGCTTAAAGGTGGCAAAATGGATATATCATTACTGGCGGCGGGCAAGCTTTCGATGAGCGAAAGGTTCTATAACGCCTTTATCCAGTTCGACAGGTGGAAGCTGTATTTCGAAGGACTCGAAAAAACGCTTATAATAGCGGTACTCGCTTGTTTAGTCGGCGTGACGATAGGCATACTGCTTGCGCTCGTCAACTACGTAAACAAAAAGACCGGCAAGCTCAAAGTCCTCTCGCTCATAGCGAATACCTACATAACTCTCGTACGCGGAACGCCCGTGGTGCTTCAGATGTTCATAATGTATCTCGTCGTATTCGTATCGGTGCCTATCGATATCAAGATAGGGAATACGATATGGGAGTCGGGCGGCAGTATGCTGATAGGCGGACTCACGTTCGGCATAAATTCCGGAGCGTACGTCGCGGAGATAGTACGTGCGGGCTTCGAGAGCGTTGACGACGGGCAAATGGAAGCGGGCAGGTCTTTAGGTCTCAGCACGGCGGAGACCATGGGAAGCATAGTCACGCCGCAGGCGGTGAGGAATACGTTGCCGCCTCTTTTCAACGAGTTCATCACGCTGGTCAAGGAAACGGCGGTCATAGGCTATGTGGGAGTGTACGATCTCGGCAAGATACCTTCGATAATCCAGTCGCGCACCTTCGACATATTCCCGCCGCTCATCATCGCGGCTGTACTCTACCTCGCGGTGGTGTTTTTCCTTACGCTCATACTTCGTCTGCTCGAAAAGTCGCTTGCCAAGAGCGACCGCGGCGGATACAAGAAGATCCGCGTGAGGAAGAAGCTCAACATCTTCGGTAAGAAAGAGGAGGCGGTGTGATATGGAGAATACCGTAATGGAAGCAAGCGGCGCGAAAAATCTCATAGAAGTAAAGAACCTTACCAAGAAATTCGGTGAACTGCTTGTTCTGGACGACATATCCGAGAATATCAGGCTCGGAGAAAGGGTGGCGATAATCGGACCTTCGGGATCGGGCAAATCCACCTTTCTGCGTTGCCTGAACGTACTGGAGGATCCCACGGCGGGACGGATATTCTTCGACGGGGTGGATCTCGCGGACAGGAAGGTCAATATCAACGAGCACCGCGAGAAAATGGGAATGGTATTCCAGCAATTCAACCTTTTCAATAACCTCACGGTGAAGAAAAACATCACTCTCGCGCCCGTGAAAATCGGCACGCGCGCGATAAGGAGATACAATTTAGGTAAAGTTTTCCTGCCCCTCTATAATGCGGTCATAGGTCTGATAGCGCCGAAATATAACGAAGCATTGAGCAGGAAGCGCACGGCGATAGAGGCAAAAATAGCTATGCTCAACGAGCAGTTGAAGCCGGTACAGGCGGCGTGGGAAGCTACGAAAAGCGTACGCACAGAAGCGGGCAAGACCTACGCTACCTACGACGAGAAGCTGACCGCGGAGAAACTTAAAATAACGGCGAAAATAGAGAAGTGCGAACGTCGGCTCGCGCACGCCGTGGAGCTTGCGCCGAAGGAAGTAAAGGCGCCGAGGTTCGAAAGCGTCAAGTCGCTCAAGGCGCACGCCGATGCCGACGCGATGAGGCTTCTCGAGAGGATAGGGCTCAAGGATAAAGCCGACGTCTATCCGTCCACTTTGTCGGGCGGTCAGAAACAGCGCATAGCGATAGTGAGAGCGCTCGCGATGAACCCGCAGGTGATGCTTTTCGACGAGCCGACGAGCGCGCTCGATCCCGAGATGGTGGGCGAGGTCCTCGACCTCATACGCGAGCTAGCGGACGAAGGGATGACTATGGTCATCGTTACGCACGAAATGGGATTTGCGAGGGAAGTCGCTTCCCGCGTGATGTTCATGGACGCAGGGAAAATTGCCGAGCAGGGCACCCCCGAGGAAGTGTTCTCACACCCGACTTCTCCGCGCCTCAAGGAATTCCTCGCAAAAGTGCTTTAACGTAAATCGCGCGGTATGGTAACCTTATCTTAAATATCGGATACCGAAAAACAAAAAACAAAGCGAAATAAAAAGCGGTCGCCCCGGAAGGGCGACCGCTTTTTCATTCGGTATGGCGGCGTGAATACCGCTATTTGATATGATTTATGAGTTGTAGCAGAGCCGCCTTATTTTCCTCGGAGAGAGCCTTTACTTTGCGCACGAGCTCGTCGTCCGACGAGGCTTCTTCTTTGAAAAAATCGGAAAGGCTTATGCCGAGAGCTTCGCAGATAGCGCGCAGGGTGGAAATTTTCGGTTCCGTCTTACGCGAATAAAGATTGTTAAGAGTGGATTGCGTGAGCCCCGCTTCGAGCGCAAGGTAATTGACCGACCAGCCTTTCTCCTTCCTTAATTCGTCTATTCTCGCCAATACGTCCATAAATATATCCTTTTTATTATATTCTATAACCTAAATGAGTTAATACATAACTCAAAGTGATTGACATATTCACTCAAATGAGTTAGAATATAACCGTTTGCGGGGTTATACGAGAGCATAACGTGCGCAAACAAAAATTTTTTGGAGGAGAGTATGGTAAGCAGATACGGAGAAAAGTTTGATAAAGCCGTGGATAAGGCGGTAAAGGTGAAAGTAGCGGGAAGAACGCTGTTTTTGATAGCGGCTGTCGTTGCTTTCGCGATTTGGTCTGTATTTTTCGGATTAGCCGTAGGAAGTGAGGATGACTGGGATGAGGCTTCCGTAAGACTGTGGGCGGCATTAATAGCACTTCCTTATATATTACCGATAAGCATATTTCTTTATGTAGGGCTTAATAAGCGCGGAGCGATCATCACGTATAATAGGGTAAGGGAACGCACGCTCGGTATAGCGGAATATCTCGGCGAGAATACGAAGGCGCTCAAAAAGGAATTCAAGGCGCACCGCAAAGCGAAGGATAAAAAGTGGATAATAAATACCACGAACAAATATTACGACGAATGCGAGAAGCTGAAGGCGGAAAAGCTCGTTGAGCACTCCGCGGAGAAAGCCGAGAAAGGCGAGGGCGGCTTCGACGGCTGGATGATACAGAAGTGGGCTTGGATGTTGCTCGGTTTGATAGTGACCGTCGCTACATTAGGTATATGCTTCCCCGTAGCGTACGTATGGATATTGAAGTGGGAGGCGAAGCACTCCCTCTACGACGGCAAGCGCCTGAGCTTCGACGGCAAAGCCTCCTCGCTCGTCGGTAAGTGGATAGGCTGGATACTCTTAACTATTCCCACGATAGGGATATACGCGCTGTTCATTCCGAAAAAGCTCCTTCAGTGGAAAGCGAGCCACACCCATATCGAAGGGGAAATGTCCTTCCTCGGCGGCACCTGGAACGGCTCGGCGATACTCCTTATCCTCAATAAGATAGGCTGCTCCCTCTTCAGCGCGATCACTTTGGGAACGCTCAAACCTATCGCAATATGCTGGCGCAAGCGCTTCATACAGAACAGGCTCATGATAGACGGCAGACCTATGTCCTTCGACGGCAACGGAGCCGAGATACTCGGTAAGTGGATAGGGTGGACGTTGCTTACCTATATCACGTTCGGCATTTATTCCCTTTTCCGCAACGCGAGATTGTTGAAGTGGGTAAACAAGCACACGCATATCGAAGCGGAGATAAAGCAGATAAAGGTCATCTGATCGGACAAAAACAATTTCTTACGGTTTCGGCTCCGTTAGGTTACGTTGAAAAGGAAACGCCCTCGGCTTACTGCCGAGGGCGTTTGTTTTGCGTGTGAGATATTACTTCTTGTCGCGCAGAGCCACTCTGCGGATCTTACCGTTAGTGGTACGCGGAAGCTCCTTCACGAAGTCGATGACTCTCGGATATTTATAAGGCGCGGTGTGCGTCTTGACGTAGGTCTGGATATCCTTCTTGAGTTCCTCGTTTCCTTCGGTGCCTTCGGTAAGTACGATCGTGGCTTTGACCACCTGTCCGCGGATAGGATCGGGTACGCCCGTTATAGCGCATTCAACTACGTACGGGAGCTCCATTATCACCGATTCTATTTCGAAAGGTCCGATACGGTAGCCGCTCGATTTGATGACGTCGTCGATACGGCTCATATACCAGTAATATCCGTCCTCGTCGCGCCACGCCATGTCGCCCGTATGATACATTCCGTCGTGCCAGGTGTTGGCGGTCGCTTCGTCGTTGAGGTAGTATCCGGAGAACAGTCCGTACGGCGCGCCTTTGTCGGTATGGATGACTATTTCGCCCACTTCGCCCGCTTTCGTGGAGACTCCGTTCTCGTCCACTATGTCGACGTCGTACTGCGGCGTGGGTTTGCCCATGGAACCTAACTTTATTTCGTTTCCGACGAGGTTAGCTATCGTAAGCGTCGTTTCCGTCTGTCCGAAACCTTCCATTATCTTGAGTCCCGTAACCTTGTAGAACTGGTCGAATACTTCGCGGTTCAACGCTTCGCCCGCCGTCGTGACGTGCTTCAGAGAGCTTAAATCGTACTTGCTGATATCCGCGAGCAGGAACATTCTGAACATCGTGGGCGGCGCGCAGAAGGTGGTGATGTTGTATTTGGCAAACAGCGGCAGTATGTCTTCCGCTTTGAATTTGTCGAAGTCGTAGGTGAATACCGCGGCTTCGGACAGCCATTGTCCGTAGAGCTTGCCCCACACCGATTTGCCCCAGCCGGTGTCCGCTATCGTGAAGTGCAGACCGTTGGGATCGACGTTGTGCCAGTATTTAGCGGTCACGAAGTGACCGAGAGAGTATCTCTGAGTATGAGCGGCTATTTTGGGATAGCCGGAGGTGCCCGACGTGAAGTACATCAGCATCAGATCGTCGAGCCCCGCGTCGGTACGCGCGAATACGGGAGACTGCTTCGAGAGCTCTTCGTCGAAGTCGTACCAGCCTTCGCGCTTGTCGCCGCCCACCGCTATTTTGTATTCGACGGTAGGGGAGGTGGCGAGAGCGGCTTCGCACTCGTGGATCATGGCGTCTTCGTTGGCGATGACGCAGGCTTTTATTTTCGCAGTGTTGAAACGGTATTCGTAGTCGTGCGCCGTGAGCAGGTGCGTGGCGGGTACCGCTATCGCGCCGAGCTTATGCAGTCCCAGTATAGCGAACCAGAACTGGTATTTGCGTTTCATCACGAGCATGACGGGGTCGCCTTTCTTGATACCGAGACTTCTGAAGAAGTTGGCGGCGCGGTTGGACATCTCCGACATATCCGCAAAAGAAAATACCTTCTCGGACTTATTGTGGTCGAGCCATATCATAGCCGTCTTGTGGGGGTTTTTCTTGGCGAGCGCGTCCACCACGTCGTAGGCGAAATTGTACGATTTCGGCGGGTGGAAATCGAGGCTCACGAGCCTGCCCTGTTCGTCCGTCTTCGGGGTGATGAACTTGCGGTAAATGGCGTTCTCGTCGCGCGCCTTGACGGTGTCGAGCGCGGTCGTGGTTTCGTTCATCTCCGATAGGGTGAGGGAATTCTTGATGACTATCGCGAGGAATTTGCAGTCGCCGTCGTAGGCTATCATTCCGTGAGGAAGGTTGGCGTTGTAATAGATGCTGTCGCCTTCCGCAAGCACGGTGGTGTAGTTATCGACGGTAACTTTGAGTTTTCCTTCGAGAATGAGGTCGAATTCCTGGTCGTTGTGGGTGGAAACGTGCAAGGGCTTATTCTGCTCCTCGGGATCGAAGCGCGCTTCGACGATGAAGGGCTCCGCCGCTTTATCCTTGAAGTGAGAAGCTAAATGGAAATAATTGAGACCTTTGCGCCTTTCGAGCGGCATGCCTTCGCCCGCGCGGGTCACCTGAAAACCGGTAAGACGAGGGGATTCTCCGGAGATGAGCTGGACGATGTCCACGCCGAAGTGCTTGGCAAGCTTCTGTAAAAAGTTGAAGGTGAAATCTACTTTGCCCGCTTCGGCGAGACGGTATTCTTCTACCGTTACCATGGCGGCGTCCGCCGCTTCCTCTACGCTTATATTTAATACTTCGCGGAGGTACTTGAGACGCTCCGCGATTTTTTTGATATCTGTTTCGCTGTACATATTGGCTCCTTATATTTGCGGAAGGGACCGTGCCTTCCCGAGCCGTCCGACGCTTATTTATCCTCTTTGTCCGCGTCGACGGCGGTTTCTTCCGCCGCTTCGGTCACGGGAGCTTCCGCTTCTTCGGACGCAACTTCTTCGGACGCAACTTCTTCGGCTGCTTCCTCTTCGGCGGCGTCGGCTTCCGCTTCGGAGACTTCTTCCGCCTCCTCCGCTTCCGCTACGGGCTCCTCTGCGGCGTTTGCGCTGTTTGCTACCGGTGCGTCGCTATCCGACGCTTCGTTTACATCCGCATCCCCTCCCGAGGGGATAATACCGATAACGTCTTCGGCAGTTTCCGCAGGCGCTTCGGCCGCTTCGGCGGCTTCGGCGACGTCGGCTTCGGGTTTGTTGACCTCGACGGTGGCTTTGAGCTCTTCTACGCGCTTGTCTACCGCGGCGGCAGAGGGCAGGTAGGAATTTTTCGACTTCACGATGCGGAAGTCTATCGACGCGAATTCTATACCGAAGACGTTGGCGAAGGTGTCTATGAGCAACGCTCTGACCTTCGTGACGACTTCCATGGTGGCGTCGGTGGCGAGTTTGACGTCGACTTTCAGACGGACGTTGCCGTTGTCGTCGGCGACTATCTGAACTTTGGTGAGTTTGGCTTCGGGTATCTCCTTCACTACGCGCTTCGCGGTGCGCTTGACGACGCCGACGGTAGCTTTGGTGGCGGATTCCTTATTCTTGAAAAGCACCACGGAGGAGAGTTTCTCGTTGTCCTGGAAGGCGGCGAAAACCGCAAGACCGGTAAGGACGGCGAAAATCACGGCAAGGCATATGAGCAACGCGCGCACGATGCTGTTGTCGAAGTCGTTGAGCTCGAGTCCGCCGAACGCGGTGACGAGCATCATTATAACGAAAAAGAGACTTATCACACCGAGAGTGACGGTAACGACCTTTTCGAATATTTTCTTCATACTTTACCTCCGGATCTCGGCGTCCGCCGATTTATTCGCCATAAGTATATCATTCGCGGGCGCTTATATCAAGCGTTTTTGACAACCGAACGAAAATTTTGCCCGTAAAACATAAGCGCACGCGGCGCCGGTGCGCCGCGTGCGCAAAATATTATCGGAATTTTTTTCGTAAGACCTATATCAGATTTCGTTGACTGATATGGAATGGCGCGGTTTATCGAAAACGCCGAGAGGGGTATCCGAATAGCCTATAGCGAGAGCCGAAACGGGCTTGAATCCTTCGGGGAGCGAGAGTTTGGCGAGCAGGGCGGGCGCGCTTTCGAGAGGCTTGACGAAAGCCCACAGGTATACGCTCGCGACACCCAGAGCGCGCGCGGCGATAGCCATATTCTCTATAACGCAGCCGACGTTGCTGTATTCGATGGCGGGAGCTTCGCTCATCTTCGAGGAGACGACGATAAGCGTTTTTGCACCGTAGAAGGGGGCGCGCTCTCTCGGCGAAGTGTCTTTGGCGAGCTCCGTCACGCCGTCGAGGAAGGTTTGGTCTTTCACGACGGTAATGTGCAGAGTGTCGTAGCGCGCTCTGCCTACGGGTGCGCTCATGCCCGCCTGAAGGATACGTTCGATAAGCTCCGCGCTTACCTCTTTATCGTTGAAATCGCGCGTGGATACGCGCGAGAATATAGTTTCGAAAGTTTCCATAGCATCGTTCTCCTTTACATTATACGGTCAATATTTCATAAAGTTGAGTTTGGGATAGAGTTTCTCGAGCGCTTTTTCCTTGCGTTCGGCGAAAATCCTTTTATTGTTTTCGAAAAGGTTGTTGCCCTCGGTGTCTATCGACACGATGAGCGGTCCGAATTCTTTTACCTTCAGCACCCAGAAGGCTTCGGGCATGCCGAGGTCGAGCCACTCCGCGTCCGTTATCTCCTCCACTTCCGCCGCGGCGACCACGGCGGAGCCGCCGGGGAACACGCAGTGCACCGCTTTGTTTTCGACGCAGGCGCGCACCGTTTTTTCGCCCATTCCGCCCTTACCGATTATTACCTTCACTCCGGTGAGCTCGATGAATTCTTTCTCGAATTTCTCCATACGCATACTCGTGGTGGGACCCACCGAAACCATCTGCCAGCCCGAATCCGTTTTTTTCACTATCGGTCCCGCGTGGAAGACCGCGCCGCCTTCGAGCGGCGTATGAGGGATAACCCCCGACAGCACTCTGCGTTTGTGTCCGGTGTCGCGGCAGGTGACCACCGTTCCGGTAAGATATATCACGTCGCCGATGCGTAAATCTTCGACGTCCGAGGAAGTAAGGGGCAAAGTCAATACTTTTTTCATAGTATAGCCTCCTTATGCGAAAGAAGGGTGTGATTCATATCGGCGTCGAATACTATCGTGCCTCTCCTGTGCGCCCAGCAGCCGAACGCCACTCCGACGCCCAGCGCGGAAGGATGACGCGCCATATTTTCGATGTTTACGCAAAGCACGCTCGCGCTTCCCGTAAGTCCCTGCGGTCCTATTGCGATACCGTTGAGCGCGTTTTCGAGATCTACTTCCATGCGCGCGACGAGCGGATCGGGATTACGGGAACCCACTTTACGCAGGGAAGCGCGCTTCGCGAGCTTCGCGCTCGAAGCCACGCAAGTGCCCACGCCTACGCCCACCACGAGCGGAGGACAGGCGTTCACGCCGAATTCCACCATGGTATCCGCGACGAATTTGGCTATGCCCTCGTAGCCCGCGCTCGGCATCAGCACCGCGGCGCGTCCGGGAAGAGAACAGCCGCCGCCCGCCATATACACGTCCATTTCGAGCTTGTCGGAATTCGGCACGAGCTCGTATTCGATATAGGGGACTTTCTTACCGGTATTGGTGCCGGTGTTTTTCTCCTTGAATGTCTCCACCGCGTTATGGCGAAGGGGCGCTTTTTCGGTGGCGATCTCCGTCGCTTTGAGAAGAAGCGGTCCGAGCTCGTCTATGAGCGGGAATTTTGTCCCCACGCGGAGGAAATACTGTATTACCCCCGTGTCCTGACATAAAGGTCTCGCGAGTTTCACGGCTAATTCCATATTCTCGAACATACAGTCGTAGACCGCTTTCGCCATCGGGACTTTCTCGGCGGCGCGTAGCTCGACGAGTTTAGCCGTAACGTCGTCCGGAAGTACTTTCGATACGAGCTCGACGAATGAGGCTACCGTTTCCGTAAATTTGACCGCTCTGTCCATAATGCCTCCTTTGTTTACGCCGCAAATTATACCACGTTTACACGCCGAAAGCAAGTCGCCCGCAATTCATTTTCGGCGGGCTTTGCCCGTTTCGTTGACTACGCGCCTTCGGCGGATTATAATATTTGCGATATCGCGGAGGTGAAATATGTATTTGCTCTGGGTAAATATTAAAGACGATTTTATGTTCGAAAAAACCGTGAGGCTTTTAAACGAAGCGGGTTTCAACGGGATGGTGCTGCCGAGCACGAGCATACACAACGTTATGAGCCACGCTTCCGTGGAGCCGATACCCTTTTTCGGGGGCTTCAACAAACTTAAGCGTCGTCCTTTCGACACGGGGCACACGCTGATAATGCTTCTCGAGCCCGAAAGAATGGAGCTTGCCAAAGAAAAGGTGCGCGAGGTAGTAGCCGACATGAAACACAAAGGCGTGATGTTCGCCATTCCCGTGGAATTCTGCGAAGGGCTTTGAGCGAGCGGGTGGTTCCGCGCATAAGAAGCGCATTCGATTCTTTATATTATAATCGGAATAATTTAATTAAAGCTAAATGCGAAAAAGAAAGCGGGCGCGTGGCGCGGGCTTTCTACGAAGGTGAATATGACTGCGATTTTGGGTATAGCTCTCGCAATGGTTTTCGGTCTTGTATTCAACAGGGTGATGAAGCTGTTCAATCTCCCCAGCGTGACCGGCTATCTCGCGGCGGGAATAATAGTGGGACCTTATTGCATAGGGCTCCTCAGCGGAGATACTCTCTCCGGAGTAAGTTTCATAACGGATATAGCGCTCGGATTCATAGCTTTTTCTATAGGCGGCGAATTCAAACTTTCGAGCCTCAAAAGTCTCGGACCTAAGGTACTGGTGATAACCTTCACGCAGGCGCTGGGTGCCGTGGCGCTCGTGATGTGCGCGCTGTTTGTGGTGCGCGCGGCGGCTCCGGAGCTCATCGACACGCCCGCGATACTGCTTCTGTCCGCTATAGCCACCGCCACCGCTCCCGCGGCGACGCTTATGGTCGTACGTCAGTTCAAAGCGCACGGCGTCGTGACGGATACCTTGCTTCCCGTGGTGGCGTTCGACGACGCGATAGGGCTTATGGTATTCGCCGTTTGTTCGGGAATAGCCAAAGTGGTGGCGGCGGGCGCCGAACTCACCGTGACGAGCGTATTGCTGATGCCGCTTTTCGAGATAGTGGTGAGTCTCGCGATAGGAGCGGCGCTCGGCTTCCTGCTTACTCTTTGCTGTAAGCTTTTCCGTTCGCGCGCCAACCGCCTCTGCTGTATGGTGACGCTCGTTCTCGCGGGAGTGGGGCTTTGCGAACTCAATATTCTCGGCGGCAACCTTTCTTCCCTTCTTACCTGTATGATGATAGGAGCGGTATTCGTCAATACCCGCAGGGACGCCGAAATGATCCTCGAAGGCACCGAACGCTGGACGCCGCCGCTGTTTATGTTGTTTTTCGTGATATCGGGAGCCACTCTCGATCTTGCGGTGATACCGCAAGTGGGCGTCGTCGGCATAGCGTACATAGTGTTCCGCTCCCTCGGTAAATATTTCGGCGCGTTCGCGGGCGCGGCTATCACCAAAGCGGACAAACAGGTTAGAAATCACCTCGGAATAACCCTCCTTCCTCAAGCGGGTGTGGCGATAGGAATGGCGCAGATAGTCGCCAATACCCCCGAATTCGCCGCTATAGCGGGGCAGGTGGTGACGGTGACTCTGTGCGCCACTCTCGTATACGAACTGGTTGGACCGTTGCTTACGAAGATGAGCCTCAAAGCGGCGGGGGAGATAACGGAGCGCGGCAAACTGCCGATCACCGAATTGATAGAAGAAGCCGCCGCGCGTATAAAAGGGCGCAAAAATAAAACCGACGGCGAAAGCGGTACCTGAGAAGCGCCGCTGATTTACCGCCGACGGTAAACGAACGAGAAGAGCGATTTGATTTACTTAGTATACTCTTTATCCAAACCGAGAATGTAATCCGCGGAACATTCGAGCGCTTTGCACAGCGCGGCGAACGTTTCCAGTTTAGGAAGTTTTTTCGTTGTTTTGTACTGCGTGATCATCTCCGGCGAAACGCCTACCATTTGGGCGAGTTGTTTCGTCGTGTAGGGGGAGTATTTGAGTTCTTCGACCAGTCTTTCCTTAATTAGATTCATATTACTGCCTCCTGTATTCCTCGTATTTAATATATAACGCGGAAGTGAGCGAAAAACATTTAATAACCGAAGGTTATGAATAGCATGTGTAACTTAACTGTGATTTATGTGTGAACAAACCTGCGCGCCGCCCTTCGGGCGCGTAAGAAAATCGCATTGCGGAATCCTTAATCGCATATCGGGGAACCTTTATCGTCGTATTTCCGCTGACGGAGAGCATTGTCGGAAATTGACGTCCGCGCGCGGGCGGGTATTGACAAAGTTTATATATTTGATATAATAATCAAGCAACGGAAATCGAGGAGGGCTTAAAATGGCATTGCTCAGGGAAAGACGCAGAAAGATAGCCGGTATAGTCGCGGGCTCCGTAGTCGGCGCGATCGTATTGTTTCTCGCGCTCGTGACGGTGATAGGCGTGATAGGCTACGCGGCGAATTTTGACGATCTCGACGACGTCGAAGCGGTCGGTTCGCGTTATACGCCGGTATATGAGAACGGCGCATACGCTTTCAGGATAGACGCAGACGACGACTTCCGTATTCTGCAGATAACCGACGTGCATATCGGAGGCGGAGCTTTCTCTATAGGCAAAGACGCCAAGGCGCTCGACGCGGTGGAGAAACTTATCCGTGCCGCAAAGCCCGATCTCGTGGTCGTCACGGGCGACATAGCATACCCTTTCCCGATACAATCGGGCTCGTTCAACAATTTACGCGAGTCGCAGATGTTCGCCAAGCTTATGGATAAACTCGGAGTTTATTACACGATCTCCTTCGGCAACCACGACACGGAGTCTTACAGCTTCTACGACCGTAACGATCTGTACGAATTCTATTCGGGAGAGAAGTACTGCGTTATCGACAGGGCGGAGAACGTTGACGGCATCAACTACGCCGTCAATATCGTCGATGACGAGAGCGGCCGCATAATACAGACTCTCTACATGATGGACACCCACGCTTACGTCAAAGACGGTAACGGACTTTTCGACCGTTACGACGGACTGCACGAAAACCAGATCGAATGGTACCGCGGCGAAGTGGAACGCATGAACGCGCTCAATTCCGCGTACGGCGCGCCGAAGTCGTTGCTTTTCATGCATATACCTTTTATAGAATACGAAACCGCCTGGCAGGAATACAGGGCGGCTGGCAGTAAAGACACCGAGAACGTCACGTATTATTACGGCGAAGCGCTCGAGCCCGACGAGA
The DNA here is from genome assembly GCA_949292905.1 of uncultured Eubacteriales bacterium. Lineage (GTDB taxonomy): Bacteria > Bacillota > Clostridia > Christensenellales > DTU072 > Stercoripulliclostridium_A. Next base: position 187,128 of record CASFAV010000004.1, on the reverse strand, counting down.
ACGTATGTCATTCCATGTACGACGACGAGATGTTCGAGACGATACTTGAGCTCGGCAGCACGCAAGGGGTATTCGTGGGACACGATCACCTCAACTATTTCAGCGTGAGCTATAAGGGCGTAAGGCTCACCTACGGAATGAGCATCGATTATCTTGCCTACATCGGGATAGGCAAGGAGCACACTCAACGCGGCGCGACGATAATAGATCTCGACTCTGCGGGCGATATGGAGATAGAGCAACTGCCGCTATCCGTAGTCGCGGAATAACGAGTTTTTTGCGCAAAAAAACGACGGGCTCGTCGCAAGACGAGCCCGCTTCTTTTTTCGGTATAAGGATATTACAGTTTCAATTTTTTGTTAAGCTCCCGCATGCGCTCCATATCCACTTTGACTACCTTCCTGTCGTAGGTGATAAGACCGTTGATCTCGTCTTCGACGTCGGTAAGCTGGGTATATACCGTAGCGGACAGCCCTTCGGGGATAAGAGGAAGTATTTCTTTAGCGAAAAGCGCGTGATAGGCGTTGTCGAACGTACCGAGATCGTTGAACTTTTTATAGCCGAAACTTTTGGACTTATTGAAGACGTGTCCTTCCACGCCCACCGAATATCCGCCGAATTCGGAAAGGACTATGACTCTTTCGCCCACGCCTTTGCGCGGCAGGGTGACGGGACGGAAATAGATGTGCAGCGATTTGAAATCGCCGCCGCCCTGATCGTGCCAGCCGCTCGCGTGGTCGATAGGTCTGGTGGGGTCCAGAGCGCGTACGAAATCGGTGGCTTTCAGCGCGTCGAACTGTCCCCAGCTTTCGTTGAACGGCACCCACACCGCGACGGATACGCAGTTGTAAAGACCTTTTACGGTACGTTCCGCGTCCACGTAATATTCTTTGCGCCCTTCGGCGTCCTGCCTGCCGCATGCGGCGTAGTTATTGTCTTTTATCGGAAGGTGAAGGAACCCGCGAATTCCGTTCAAGACCGTGTTGGCGCCTTTGCCGCCGTTGATCATGTCCTGCCACACGAGCATGCCCAGCCTGTCGCAGTGATAGTACCAGCGCAGGGGCTCGATTTTGATGTGCTTTCTGAGCATATTGAAGCCCATGTATTTGGCGAGCTTGATGTCGTAGATCATCGCTTCGTCCGAGGGCGCGGTATACAGACCGTCGCTCCAGTAGCCCTGATCGAGCAGACCGTTGTGGAAATAGGGCTTGTTGTTCAGCATAAGGCGCATGATACCCTTCTCGTCCTTGCCTACCGAGAACTTGCGCATACCGAAATAGGAGTATATTTTGTCTTCTCCGAGCATTATCTCCACGTCGTAGAGGTGGGGATTTTCGGGCGTCCAGGGGGTGAAGCCTTCGAGTCTGACGGTGCATTCGCCGTTCAAGTCCGTCACGCCGCCCGTCACGAGGAAGCCGTTGTCGGTGACTTTGACGGAAGCGTTCTGACCGCTTGCGGAAGCGATGATACGGAAATTGACTTCTTTGGCGTCGAAGTCGGGGGTGATATACAGCTCCTGCACGTAGTTTGCGGGGACGGATTCGAGCCAAACCGATTGCCATATCCCGGACTGCGGCGTATAGAATATGCCGCCGCGTTTGAGCTTTTGTTTTCCGCGTGCCTGCGGAGCGGTGTCGGTGGGGTCGGTGACTTCGACTTCGAGAGTGTTTTCGCCCTTTTTCAGCGCGTCGGTCACGTCGACGGAGAAGGGGAAATATCCGCCGCGATGCCGCGCGACTTCCTTACCGTTCACGCGAACTACGGAATAATAATCCACGGCGCCGAAATTGAGAAGCACTCTGCCGCGGTTGAAGCCGTCGGGCAAGCTAAACGCGCGCCTGTAATAAAGCACGTCGTCGGGAGTGACGATACGTTCGACGCCGCTCAAAATACATTCCGGTGAAAAGGGCACGAGTATTTTGCCGTCATAGCCTTTCGGGAGGACGTTTTTCGGGCAAATGGCGTAATCCCATTCGCCGTTGAGAGAAAGGTAGCTGTCGCGCTTGAGTTGCGGACGGGGGTATTCGGGCAGCGGACAACCGACGTCCACGTCCTTGCCGAAATCGGTGATAAGTCTGTCGAAAATCTGTTTGCTTGCCATAAGTCGCACCCTCCGCGTAATAGTATATCGAATAAAACTATGATACCAAAAAAGAAGCCGTTTTGCAAGACGTTCCTCGTTAAACTTGACAGGGCAGTCGAGAGCGAATAGAATAGCGGTATGAACTATTCTGCCGAAACTGAAAAACTGATAGCCGAACTGGACGCGGCGGGGGAGAAACCCAAACTTCTCCTGCATTGTTGTTGCGCGCCATGCGCGAGCGCGTGCATAGAATATCTCGCGCCTCATTTCAGGCTGACCGCGTACTATTGTAATCCTAATATAACGCGCGCGGACGAGTACGCGAAAAGGCGGGACGAACTCATGCGGCTCTGTAAGATATACGGAGTGGAGATGAAGGACGCCGGATACGACGGAGAGCTTTTTCTCGACAGAACGCGCGGACTCGAAAACGAGCCGGAGAGGGGCAGACGGTGCAGGATATGTTTTTTCCTGAGGCTCGGGGCGACGGCGCGCGAAGCGGCGGCGGGCGGATACGATTATTTTGCCACGACTCTCACGCTGAGCCCCCTGAAAGACGCCGCCGTCATAAATTCGGTAGGCGACGAAATGGCGGAAATATTCGGCGCGAAATATCTGAGAAGCGATTTCAAGAAGAAGGACGGCTACAAGCGTTCGCTGGAGTTGAGCCGGGAATACGGGCTTTATCGTCAGAATTATTGCGGTTGCGTATATTCCGAGAGAAAGAATTGACGGCGGCGGTCAAAACGGATATAATCATAGAGCGCGGGCAAGCCGCTCGCGGGAGGAATAAGGAATGACAGCGTTCGATATTGAACTTGTGGGCAAGATAGGCTCGATGGCGCTCATCGACAAAGCCAACAACGACATAGACTACAACGTGATAGCGCGCATAAGCCGCGAGCTGAAGCCGGGCTACATGTGGGTGACTTCGGGCGCTACCGAGATAGGCAGGCTCGATTACATACACCGCGTGGGCAACGAATTGAGAGGAGACTACGCGGACATCAAGACCGACTATGCGGCTCAGGGGCAATCCATACTTATCGAAACCTACAGAAGATTCATGGATTCGAGGTATTCGCTCCGCCAGTTTCTCGTCGAGCATCAGCATTTCAACGACCCGATGAAAAGGGAGCACCTTAAAGCGGCGCTTCTGCGTTGCCCGCTTCAGGGAGCGATCCCGATAATAAACTATAACGACCCCGTGTGCTCCGAGGAGAACCGCAAAATGGAAATACAGGCTTTGCGTTGTTCGCATTCCAAAGTTGTGGAGTGCATAGACAACGACGAAACCGCAAGTCAGATCGCCTGCCTCGTGAGACCTAAATACCTTCTCATATTGTCGGGGCTGGACGGGATATACACGGATATCCATAACGCCGACACGCTGGTAAGGCACATAACGGGCGCCACCGCGGAGGAAGTCATAGAAAATATCGAATACTATCAGCATTACTGCGACGGCGCGAGCAGGAAGGGCGCCAACGGCGCGAGAGCCAAGCTCGAATACGTCAAGGACCCCGTGAGACAGGGGACCACGGTCATGATAGCCAACAGCAAATACGGTATCCGCGACGTGCTGGAAGACAGGGTGCCTTATACCAAGATAAGCATAAGCGACTGATCGCGGTATAGTGACCCGAAAGCGTGGTCACGGTTACCCGGACGAAAATATTCGGCAAACGAAATAACGGAAAGCGCCCCGATAAGACGGGGCGCTTTTTCCGTAAAATCCCGGGCGGGACAAGCTAGATATGGAATTTTCTTTTGAGCTCGTTGACGATATGTCGTGCCTTGAATATGCAGGTGACCGCTATGGCGGTGATGCCGAGCGAGAGGGTGACCGCCGACATTATGGGGTTGGCGTGCCTGTCGGTGACCATTACGATGAGGAAGGGAAGCACGCTCAAAAGACCTATCGAAATGATATTGAGCAGGTATCTGTCGGGGTGCTTGTAGTTGATGGCGATGAAAACGCTTATCGCGAGAAGCGACGCGAGATATACCGAGGGCAACACGAATTCGAATATCACTATGGGCTCCGAGATCACGCCGCTGAAAGTGGATACGACTATGGAAAGCAGTATGGCGTGAGCGGTTATTTTCTGCGGGAAATAACTGCCGCCGCGCAATGTGACGCGAATGAGAATATAAAGGTAGAGCAGAAGACTCGAGACCATCCAGCAAATACGCGGATTTTCGGTAATAAAAGACTCGGTAAGCACGAAGACCACCGTGAAAGTCAGCCAGAAAAGCAGATATATTTTATCGAAAAGATTGCCCGACAGGAAGGGAAGTTTGCCCCGCTTGGGATATGCGACCTCGGTCTTTTTCATATCCGCGCGCGTGTTGCCGACGTCCGTCAGCTTCGCGTGGCAGAGGGGACAGAATTCCGTGCGGGTGGATATCTCCACCCTGCAGTACGGGCATTTGAGCATGGCGCTATTTCACGGGCGTGACTTTCACGCCGTCGCGCGTGTCGAGCACGTTGTAGCCCTTCTTCGCTATCTCGGCGCGGATCTCGTCGGCAAGCGCGTAGTTCTTGGAAGCTTTCGCTTCGGCGCGCGCCTTGACGAGAGAAGCTATCTCGTCGGGTATCTCGACGGCTTCTTCTTTGACCGCTTCCGCCGCTTTTATCTTGTCGAAGGAGAGCCCGAATATCTTGTCGAATTCAAGCGCCAGCTCGTAAATATCTTTTGATTTAGGCTCCTTTATCGCCGTGAACAGTATCCCCAAAGCGAGAGGCACGTTGATATCGTCCTCGATCGCGCGGCGGAAATCGTCGCGCAGTTTTTCTGTTACCGCCTTGTCGGCGGCGGCAGGAGAAGCCTTGTGTTGCGCGAGCGCCTGAGCGAGACGTTCTCTGCTTGTTTTCGCCGCGTCCAGACCTTCGAAGGTGAAGTTGAGCTTCTTACGGTAATGGGTATTCAGGCAGAAGAAGCGGAAGTCGAGCGGGTCGTATCCCTTCTTTTCGAGATCGGCTACGGTATAGGTGTTGCCGAGGCTCTTGCTCATCTTGCCGTTGTTGACGAGCATGAATTCGCCGTGCATCCAGAAGCGCACGCTCTGTTTGCCGGTGAGCACTTCGTTCTGCGCGATCTCGTTCTCGTGGTGGATGGGTATGTGGTCCACGCCGCCGGAGTGTATGTCGAAGCATTCTCCGAGATATTTGCGGCTCATCGCCGAGCACTCGATATGCCAGCCGGGGTATCCCTTTCCCCAGGGGCTCTCCCACTGCATTATGTGCAGAGGATCGGCTTTTTTCCAAAGCGCGAAGTCGGCGGGATGACGCTTTTCGTCGTTCACTTCTACGCGCGCGCCCGCAAGCTGTTCTTCGATATTCGCGCGGCTGAGGCAGCCGTATCTCGGGAATTTCGAAATGTCGAAATAGATGCCGTCGGACGTCTCGTAACTGACTCCGCCTTCTTCCAGAGCCTTGACGTAGTCGATCATCTCGGGTATGTGCTCGGTGGCTTTGGCGATTATCTCGGGCTTCGAGATGTTGAGCTTTGCGAGATCTTCGAAAAAGACCTTCGTGTATTGCTCGGCTATCTCCCACGGAGTCTTGTTCTGCTCGCGGGAGGCTACCGCCATCTTGTCTTCTCCGTCGTCGGAGTCCGCCATGAGATGCCCCACGTCCGTTATGTTCATGACGCCCTTCAGCTTATATCCTTCGTATCTGAGGGTGCGGCGGATAAGGTCCATGAATATGTACGTGCGCAAATTGCCTATGTGCGCGTAGTTGTACACCGTGGGTCCGCACGAATACATCGTCACGGTGTTGCCGTTCAACGGACGGAATTCTTCTTTGGTGCGCGTAAGCGTATTGTAAAATTTCAGCATAATGTCCTCGTTTTCCGCTATCGTGCGGAAGCGTTAAGATTTCTTGCGATCGTCGCGGCCGGGCGCGTCGCAGGAAGCGGCGACGGAGTCCGCGGGTATTTCGTTGGAAATGGAATACTTGCAGGAATTCACGCCGAGCTTTTCTTCGAGCGTGATTATGCGCTTGTTGAGGCGGGCGAATTCCTCGAGGATCGGGTCGGGAAGCTTCTGGTCGAGATCGTTGTATTTCTCGCCGTACATCCTGACCACTCTGCCGGGTACGCCGACGATAGTGGAATGAGGCGGTACGTTTTTGAGTACAACCGAACCTGCGCCCACTTTGCTGTTGTCGCCGATAACGACGGGTCCGAGGATCTTCGCGCCCGCGCTTATCATGACGTTGTTGCCGATGGTAGGGTGGCGCTTGCCGACGTCCTTGCCCGTTCCGCCGAGCGTGACTCCCTGATAAATAGTCACGTTGTCGCCGATCTCTGTGGTTTCGCCGATGACTACGCCCGCGCCGTGGTCTATGAACAAGCCTTCCCCGATCACCGCGCCGGGATGGATCTCTATACCCGTTTTGCGGCGCGCACGCTGGCTCAGTATTCGTGCGAGAAGTCTGTGCCCGCGTATATGCAGTTTATGCGCGATACGATAGTAGAAGAGCGCTTTGACGCCCGAATACGTAAATAAAACTTCCCATTTGGATTTTGCGGCGGGATCTTTGTCCAACGCCGCCTGTATATCTTTTTTCAGATGTTCGAACATAGTCTTATAGGTTTATATTATGCGAGAATGAAGGCTTTTGCCTCCATTCCCGATGTGCTTTTGCTTCTAACGGTTTATAGCGCCGTCATCATCGCCGCGGTACGGAGGACGTGGTCGGCGAACGCGAACCCGCGCGAGCGACTTTGCCTTTCGAATTTCTGAGGGCGTGCGGGTCGCCGGGCTGTCCCGCCTTCGTGGGCTTCTTCTGTCCCGCGTAAGTGTGTTTCTTGTTGCCCTTCGGCACGTAAGCCACCGTCTTTGCCGCGCGGTTGCGGAAGATGAGAGGCAGCAATATTATCACGAAAGGTATTGCCAGCAGGAACATATACAGCATGTTGAAACACGTCAAAATGTTCTCGCCGTTGATAAAGTCTTCCCAATATACGGTGAAGTAATTGGCAAGCGCCGTCGAAATACTGTCTCCGCTCAGTTCCGTCAGTTCGAGGAAGGCGGGCGAAATGAACGAAAGCGCCATAAATAACAGTATCAGTATAGGTATGACGTGCACGCGTCTCGAAGTGTAACTGAACAGTCTGCCGATATCGATCACCAGCTCCACCGCGCAAAGTATGAGGGCGGCGATAAGGAAGATAATGGTGCCGTAAGTAGCGATGTGTCTTACTATATTGAGAGCGTTGTAGTCGCCGTTTTCGTCTTTCTCTATCGCGATATTGTCGCTTCTTTCGCGCATGAAACGTTGATAGTACCAACTGGTGCCCTGCATCGAGTCGAGATTTTCTATGATGTCGATACGGGTATCGCTGAGCATGGGGGTGCGGAACCAGGCTTTGATGACGTCGAATACCGTGACGTTGATCGAAGTCATGTGGAGATCGGCATAGAGCCATACCTTATCGGGGATCTGGTGGTTTGCGTCCTCGTATTTTTCGCCTTGCGCGTACATCTCGGAAGCGTCTGCCCAGGTGCCGGTAGGCCAGTTACCGTCGTTGTCTACCTGGAAATCCAGCTCGTTGGGTCCGAGCTTGATGTAGCCTATGGAGGTCAACGACATATTGATGTCGCCCGACATGTTGTATTCGATATTCGATATCGTGTCGGGGGAGAGGAAGGCGGAACACAGCATTATCGCCACGAGCGCGATGATGAGTATCATCATCACGAGAGGGCACGCCGCGCCGAAATAACGGGTCTTTTTGAAGTAGGATTCGAAGTCGAAATTGACGTCCGAATATGCGTCCACGTATTTGCCGAGGGACTGCTCGCGCCTCTCGCGCTGTAAAGTATTGTAAGCGGCATGGGACTGCATCTCTGCCGCGAGGATATTGGGATCGTAATCGCCGCGCTGCACTTTATCCAGAAGCTTCTTATACTCGGCTCTGGTATTCTTGAGTTTGGCGCGCGCGTAGGGAGAGTCGCAGTCGCGCATATCCCATTTAAGCTCTTTGATCTTGCGTTGCAACAAGTCGACGAGTACCGCTTCGTCGCGTTCCGTCCAGTGGGCGGTGAACATTTTTGAAGTAGTGAGGGGTGCTTGTTTTGCCATATCGATCCTCCTGACGGTATGCGCGCGCGACACGCACGGAACACATACGCATTTACATTATATATCGGGCGCGTGTAAATTTCAAGTGCTAAATATAAAATTATCGCCTGCGGAAAAAATTGCCTGCGGCGCGCCGATCGGACGCGCGTCGCAGGCGCACTTAACGGTGATATCCGGCTCCGTCAGCCCCGAAAAGCGCCTTTTATACGTTGAATCGGAACAATACCACGTCGCCTTCGGCAAGCACGTAATCCTTGCCTTCGCTGCGGACCTTGCCTTTCTCTTTGGCGGCGTTGAAGGAGCCGCATTCTATGAGGGTGTCGTAGTCGACTATTTCGGCGCGGATGAAGCCGCGTTCGAAGTCGGAGTGTATCTTGCCCGCCGCCTGAGGCGCCTTGGTACCCACGGGGATTGTCCAGGCGCGGGTCTCTTTCTCGCCCGCGGTAAGGAAGCTCATCAGTCCGAGCAGACGATAGGAGCTTTTGACAAGCTGATCCAGACCGGAGTCTTCGATACCGAGCTCGGCTTTGAAAAGCTCTCTTTCTTCGGGATCGAGCGCGGCGAGCTCCGCTTCGGTCTGCGCGCAAAGCACGATGACTTCGCTGCCTTCCGCGGCGGCGTATTCCTTGACCGCCTTCACCATATCGTTGTCGGCGTCGCCCTCGGATACGTTGGCGCAATATATCACTTTTTTCGAGGTGATGAGGAAGTAAGAGTCGACGCACGCCTGTTCCTCTTTGGTGAGCTTCACGCTTCTCGCGGGCTTGCCGTCGGCAAGCGCGTCGTATATTTTCTGCTGTAGCTCGAGTTCGTCGCGGTACTTCTTGTCGCCGCCTTTCATCGCGGTGCGCGTTTTGTCCATTCTCCGCGTAAGGGTATCCAAATCGGCAAGTATAAGCTCCAGATTTATTGTTTCGATATCTCTTATCGGAGAGACGTCGCCGTCCACGTGAGTGATGTTGTCGTCGCGGAAACAGCGCACTACGTGCACTATGGCGTCCACCTCGCGGATGTGCGAGAGGAACTTGTTGCCGAGCCCTTCGCCGTGGCTCGCGCCCTTGACGAGCCCCGCGATGTCGACGAATTCTATCGTCGTGTAGACTATCTTTTTGCAGTTGTACAGCGCGGCGAGTTTAGGCAGTCTTTCGTCGGGCACCTGCACCACGCCCACGTTGGGCTCTATCGTGCAGAACGGGTAGTTGGCTACGTCCGCGCCCGCCGAAGTCAGCGCGTTGAACAGAGTGCTTTTGCCCACGTTGGGCAGACCTACGATACCGAGTTTCATATAACGTCCTTTGCCGTGACCGCGTCATGCGTCGGCTTTATATAATTTTTTGAGTTTGCTTTTCGCCGCGCTCAGCGCGTTGTCCACCGCTTTCATGTCGAGGGCGAGCTTTTCGGCGATCTCCGCATAGGAGAAGCCGTCGAGATAGAGCCTGAGCACCGCGAACTGCCTTGCGGAAAGCGCTTTTTCCGCTTTTCTGAAGAACGCCTCGTTGTTTTCGCCGCGTATGTAGCTCGTCACCGGGTCGTCAGCGTAGCCTATGACGTTCGCTATGCGCTCTTCGCCGGCGTCGTCCGTGATGGACAGAGCGGGCGCGCCCGAATTTCCGGCGCGCAGGGCGCTCCTCAGAGCGTCTTTTATGCGGTTGTGTATGCACAGAGCGGCGTAAGCGGGGAAAGAAGCGTTCTTCTCGGCGCGGTAATCGGCAACGGCTTTGCAAAAGCCGATGGTGCCTTCCTGTATGAGATCGTTTGTGTCGCCGCCTTCCGCGATGAAATAGGAACGGGCTATCTTGCAGATGAAAGCTTTGTAGCGCGCGCAGAGAGCGTCGTACGCCGACGGATCGCCCCGCTGGGCAAGCGTTATGAGCAGATTTTCGTCAGAAGACGGAGGGTGTTTCGCGTTCATATTCCGAATTGTCGCGCAGGGCGACTTATACTTTATATCATTTACCGCTTCGGATGCGTTGTCTGACCGCTTCGTACAGCAATATCCCGCACGCGACGGAAGCGTTCAACGAGTTGACCTTGCCGAACTGCGGCAAAGAGATCGCGCCGTCGCACAGCTTTCGCGTGAGCGGGCGCACGCCGCCTCCTTCGCCTCCGACTACGACGGCTATGTCGCCGGTAAGATCCGTCGAATACACGCTGTCGCCGTCCATGTCCGCCGCGTATACGAATACGCCTTCGTCGCGCAGATACCTTATCGCGTCGTTGAGATTGGTCACCTTACATATTTTGACGTGGGCGGTCGCGCCCGCGCTCACCCGTATGACGGTGTCGGTCACGCCTACGCTGCGGTGCCTGGGGATCACCACCGCGGTCACGCCCGCACATTCCGCCACACGTATGACCGCGCCTAAATTGTGCGGGTCTTCGATACCGTCCAGCAACGCGAAAAACAAAGGCTTCCCTTCGCCGCGCGCTTCGGCGAGCGTTTCCTCGAGATCGTAATACACGTAGTCCGTCACCACCGCTATAACGCCCTGATGGCGATGGGTCTCGCTGAGCTTGTCGAGGTACTCTTTCTCTACGAATACCACCTTGATCCCCGCCGAGCGCGCTTTGGCGAAGATAGCTCCCGCACGCCCCGACGCGGAGCCTTTCAGCATGCAGATCTTCTCTATCGTGACCCCTCCCTCGAGAGCTTCGGTCACGGCGTTGATCCCTTCTGCCAACATTTTCGTAACTCCTTGAATGTTTTTACGTTTTGTATGTTACGGATACCGAATACATAATTACGGTTTCCCGATATTACTGTCGTATGCGATCTGAATAAGCTCACTCAAGCGTTGCGCGTCGCCGATAAGATAGAGATATCCGATGAGCCCTTCGAAGCCCGAGGCTATCTTGTAATCCACTACGTCCGCATGCTTGGCGACCGTTTCCTTGTGGGTGTTGCGAGAGCGCTTATATACGGTAAGTTCCTCTTCCGTGAGCAAGCCTTCGATGCGCTTCAACGCCGAAGCCTGCGCCGTCGCGTTGACCTCGCGCGCCGCGTAACGGTGCAGCGCTCCGCTTTTAACGTCGAGCGCCGCCGCGAGCCTGGTGCGCACGTATAGCGTCTGCACGGCGTCGCCTACGAATGCCAGTACCCCCGCGTCGATGCGACGCGCTTCTTCGCGGCTGTACGGGGTTGTGAATTGCGGCATAAATTCTTTCATGGTCGAGTTTCTTCCGTTTTGATCATTATACCATATTCTGCGGAGAAGGACAACGATTTAGCCGAAAATACGGCATTTTGCGTAAATCGGCGAGGCGGAAGGATAAAATTGTATTTTTACTTGTGCGGGCGGGTATTGACAGGGCGCGCGGATTGATGTAATATTTATATATGTATGCGTGTGTGGGCACGCGAGGCGCGCAAGGCGCGTTTCGAAGCGCCGCGCGCGCAAGTAACTTACCGGATACGGAGCCGTATGAGCAAAAAATTCGAAAGATTGATTTTGATCGTAATGCTTTTCGCCGCGCTTGCCGCCGTCGTAGCGCTTGCGGGGTGCAGCAATGACGCCGGCGGCGCCGACGCCGCGGAACGTATCCAGGTTGACGATACCCACGTATATCTTTCGCCTACCGGCGATCCGAGCACCTATAAGCTTACTCCGATAGTTTATCCGATCGCGACCGCCAGTCAGAAGGTCTATTACAAATTGGCGGACACGAGCGACAAGAAGTACCTGAGCGTCGACGAAAACGGCGTGCTGCAAGCCAAAGGCGTACTTAAAACGGACGAGGAAGGCAATAATATTGACATTATCGTGCGCATAATCAGCGCGGCGACTCCTTCGGTCACGCTCGACGTCACGGTCACCATAGAAACCGTTGCCGTAGAACGCATCACTTTCGCCGAGCCCACGGTGGTGGTCGAATTGCAGGAGGAAGGCGTACAGCTCAATCCCGTATTTTATCCCGCGCACGCTATCACCGGAAGGAACGTCATCTATACTTCGCAGGACGAATCGATAGCGACCGTCGACACGAACGGATTCGTCCGTCCCGTCGGTATAGGCAAAGTCGCCATCTGGGTGACCACTCCCAGGCAGGGTGCTTTCGATACTCAGGTAGAGGCTCACGTAACGGTAGACGTGAGATATTCCACTCTCAATTACCGTCTCGACCTTACCACGGACCGTTCCACGCTCAAGCAGATCTACGGTCAGACCGAAACGATAGGCTTCGTGTTGAGTCAGCTGGACGACACCTGCGATCCGTCGCCGTCGGTGCAATGGTTCGTAAATACCACTCCGATAGACGGCGTGGGCGTGAAGGACAACAAAGTCCTCAATTACGATCCGTCCGCGCTTCCCGTGGGCGAGTATCATATCCGCGCGGTGCTCGACAACAGCACTCAACGTCAGGAACTCGTGTCGGAGACGATCACCGTGTACAGTCCGCTGACCGCGTTGACGATAGACGTGCTCAACGGTTACGAGGAATTCGTCGTCGACGACAGCGTGAATCTTCTTTTGACTTATCAGGAGCGCGTATATCCGCCCGAAAGCTATATCTGGACGATAAAATACACTTCTCCGGAGGGCGTCGCGGAAACCGTCGTGCTTAACCGCTCGCCCGCGGTGCAGGACGGCAACACCGTGCTCGTACCCGATCTCAGCTATATTTTCGACAGAGTCGGAACGTATGAGATAAGCGCCGAAGCGGTCGTAAAAGGCGTGGCTTCCGGCGTATTCAGCGAAACCGTGACGATAGCGGTCGACGAACGTCCCGAAGGCAACGACGTCAACGGCGTATACGTGGAAGGCACACGCGTCGACGGCACGGCGTATCCGCTCGTGAAATGGTATCCGTTGCCTTATACTACGGGATACACGGTGGAGGTGGAATGCGAAGGTAAGGTCACCACGATGACGAGCGAATCGCACAGAGGATATTTCGGCTCGAACAGCGTGTATCTGCCGCTTTCGGCGGCTTCGCTCGACAAAGACTTCTCCGTGCGCGTGAAGAGCGACAAATACAACGCCTGGACGGACTGGACCGCTTATAGCGCGGGGACCGTTCGTCCCGGAGCTTACCCCTATCTCGAAGAATATGCGGGCGGGCATAACGCTTATATCTCGAATATGCGCGAATTGGGGGACCTCATCAATTATCTGGCGGTATTCCGTCCCGCGGAGCTTGCCGACGCGCAAGGGCAGTATGCGCTTGCGCTGTATATACCTTTCGAATACGACGATCTTCCCGAAGGCGCATACCCGTTGAGCGACGATGACAAAGAATACGTCGGCACCGAAGCGCAGATAAACATGTACAGACTGTTTGTTTCGGCAGTGCGCGCTTACGTCGAATCGGTAAGGGTAGTGTATTCGATAGGCGACTGCAATATCGGAGGCATCAACCGTCTGACGATCAAATTCGAAACGGAAGGCGCCCCGGATAAGGCGTACGGCGTGGCGAGCGGAGTCACTGAGGCGCCCACGGTCACGCATTATGCGGAAGAAGGCAGAGCGGACGGAGCGCCGTTACCCATAGACTCGGTCGCGGAGACCGTGACGGTGACCACGAGCAACCAGCTTTATCTCGCCGTGGCGTACGGCAAGCGACCCGTTCCCGTCGCGGGAAGCGTCGCGGAAGACATATACGAGCGCGCAAAGATCGTTCTCAGGAAAATAAATTCGGACGACTTCGGCGATCTCGAGAAAATAACGGCGATATACGATTGGCTGAGCGCGAACGTGACCTACGATTACGCGATAGTCGCGGACGATCCCGCGGATCCCAACAGCTATAATTCCTTCTACCTCGAAGGGGTGTTCTACGACGGCGTCGCGGTGTGCGACGGACTTTCCAAGGCGTTCGTCCTGATGTGCGGCATGGAAGGTATCTCGGCTTACAGGATATGCGGAACGGAGCGTTACGGCGGCGTGGGGCACGCTTGGAACGCCGTGCTCGTCGAAGGTAAATATTACGTCGTGGATACGACGTGGAGCAACTACAGGCTCAGCCTGTCGTCGGAGAGCGGCGATACGGTATACGAAATAATTTCTTACGGGAATTATCTTATAAGCGCCGACGAGGCGGCGCGTAACCGCGTCACGTACGGCGAATACGACATAGCGGGCGGCGCCGATCCGGGATACGCATACTCCTTCGAGATAGCGCCCGGGTACGACACCATGGTGGATTCCGACGCCGAGCTCGAATACATAGTGAACGAATATCTGACGCAATATGTATCCGAAGATACGGATATATGGATCGAACTCGCTATCGACGACGAGTACCTCAACGAGAAGTACTCCGAGCGCGAAGAAGGCGAGCTTACCGGTTACGACGTTATCAAGAACCTGATAGTCGCAGAACTAGCGGCGGGATATTCCGTAAGATTATACAACGGCGACGGTATTCTCTTCGTCAATCTGTCGAAGTGACTGCCGCCGATTTCAATTATTCGGGAGCAAAGATCATGGAATGTAAAGTAAGCAGATGTTTTCTCGGCAGGATGCTGGAGATAACGAGCGGCAGCGTATGTCTGGGAGTCACTCTCGACGTGGGGCCGCGCATCATCAAGATCGCCGGCAAAAAGGGCGAGAACATCGCCTTCGAGGACAAACTCGATCAGGTCAACAAAGACGTTTCCGCCATATACGGCGAAGGTAAGACGTGGCATATTTACGGCGGACACCGCATGTGGCTGTCGCCCGAGGAAGAGTCCACGTATTATCCCGACTGCACCCGTGTGGACTACGTGATGACCGACAACGGCGCGATATTCGAGCCTGCGGAATGGAAGGTCAAGAACGTTCGTCCCCGTTTGGAGCTCAGATTCGACGGCAAGAACGGCGTCGAAGTGGAGATGAGCTTCGTCAATACTTCGTCTGAAGCTCAGAAACTCTGTATATGGGCGCTCACGGTGCTCAAATGCGGCGGCAAGCTCACCGTTCCTCTTTCCACGGAGAACACCGGCTATCTTGCGAACAGGAACATAGTTCACTGGCATTACAACGACGTGAACGACAGCCGTTTCAAGCTGTACAACGATAAGTTCGTGCTTACGAGCACCCCCGACGCCGCGGGCCCTTTCAAAGTGGGCACGATGCTCAAGGGGATCAAAGCAGTGTATGAATATAACGGCACGGTATTCACGAAGGAATGCGACGCGCGCGAAGGCGTATATCCCGATTTCGCGAGCAATCTCGAAACGTATACGAGCGAGCTCATACACGAAGTGGAGACGCTTTCGCCTATAGAGGAGATCGCGCCGGGAGGAAAGATAACGCATACGGAGAAATGGAGGATAGAATGAAAACGCTCAACGAAAAATATTATCCCATGTATCTGTACGCCAAAGAGTTCCGCGAGGGAGCCGAACGCGCGGGCGCTCGTCCCGTGATCATAGCGCTCGAGCGCGGCGAGGGCGAAGTGGAGCATTACGCCACGGTGCTGTATGACGAAGGACACGAGCGCGAGAATTTCCGTTACGCCGAGCGTATCGTCAAATTCATGCTGTGGGCGTACGGCGGTTATAAATTCTATATATGGGGCGCCGACGAAACGCTCGTCGACGAATTGCGCGAGTGCTATTCGGATAAAGGAGCGCGTAAGTTCGACGTCGACTTCATGGAGCAGGTCTATCTCACCCGCACGGAGTTCGTGAGAGCGGAAAAAGCCGAGGACCTTCCGCCCGCGGGTATACGCGCGGAGCGTTCCTCGCCGATCGCTTCGGGTAAGCGCATAGGCTTCGACGCGGGCGGCTCCGACAGAAAGGTCACCGCGTGTATTGACGGCAAAGTAGTTTATGAAAAAGAGACGATTTGGTATCCCAAGCTACAATCTGACCCCGAATATCATCGCAAGGGTATAGAGGACAGCATCGACAACGCGTTGGCGGCGCTCGGCGGAGAAGCGGAGGCTATAGGCGTATCCACCGCGGGGATAGTGGTCGACGGCGAGGTGCGCGTGGCGTCGTTGTTCCGCAAGGTGCCGCAGGAGATCTACCGCGAAAAGGTATTCCCGATCTATAAGAACCTCTCGAAGAAATACGGCTGTCCCGTGAAGGTCGCCAACGACGGCGACGTCGCGGCGCTCGCGGGAGCGTTCGGACTCGGGAAGGGCAAAGTGCTCGGCATAGCGATGGGTACCAGCCTTGCGGGCGGCTTCGTGGACGGCGACATGCGCATAAGGGGCTATCTCAACGAACTCGCGTTCGCGCCGGTAGACGCCGATCCCGACGCACAGGCGGACGAGTGGAGCGGCGACATAGGCGTAGGCGGCAACTATCATTCGCAGGATGCCGTGATAAGACTCGCGCCCGAAGCGGGTATCGAGCTCACCCCCGACGCTAGCCCCGCGGAGAAGCTCAAGGAAGTGCAGAAGCTCGCCGAAGCGGGCGACGAGAGGGCGATGGCGATATTCACCCGTCTCGGCGACTATGCGGCGTACACGCTGATGTGGTTTAGAAATTTCTATGACTTCGACACCGCCATCGTGCTCGGCAGAGTGGCTTCCGGAAGGGGCGGCGACGTGCTTATCGCAAGGGCGCGCGCTTTGCTTGCGGAGCTCGGCTCCGACATAGCCGTCGAACTGCCGGACGAGATGTCCAGAAGGCTCGGACAGAGCTATACCGCCACTCAGCTCTGAGGCTTTACGGATACGCGACCGTCGTCGTTCGATCGGCGACGGTTTTTTTATGTCTCGTCGAAACTCGGCGGTACGCTGTCGCCTTTTTGTATTAGCGAAGCTCGCAAAACGCTGTCGCGAGCGGAGAAGAGCGCGGAGGTTTGTCGGAAGAACGTCCTGCGGTCGCTGTCGCAAGGCAGTCGCGGCGTGCGAGATCGTAGCCTTTGACGGCGTCTTGACTCGCGCGCAAGAGCGGCTGTAATATATTCGCGGTGCAAGACAAACTGAGAGTTTATGAATCCGTATCGGCATATACGGATACCTTAAATCGCGTTATCGGATTTGACCGAATGCGCCCGAGACGTGCGCTCATCATCTTGCGGAGGTCTTACGGAAGGCGGTGAGAGAAGGTCACGCGAGAGGGCGCTTCCGCAGCGTTACGCTCGCGCGGCGCCTGCCCGCAGTGCACGCCGCGCGCGTCGCTCGTCGTTTCGTTTCGAATATTACGCGAACAGTTCCGTTCCCGTTTATCGGTTCCGTTTTTTCTAGGGCTCGTCCTCTTGCGGAAAGGCGCTCGCGAAGGTGTTTTTTCCTCGCGAAAGCGCCTTGCGGAAAAATAATTGTAAATAATTGCGCCCGCGCGGCGCGTTCACAAAAAATTCACCTAAGACCTTGCTTCGCGAGTATGCGCGCGAAACACCGCAGAATATTGCGGTTTCGGCGGCTTTCGACCACAACTCATTGGGCGCAGAGTGAAGTTTTTGTGAATTTCTCCGCCTTTCTCCCTTTTATATAAAAAAACGCGGCTTGACACGTGCGTATATATGTTGTAGAATTCAATCGTGGCAGGACCCGGATAAGGTCCTGTCGCCGTTTATATCGCTTACGCTTTATCGAAATACCAATCCCTCTGTCGTGAGGAAACGAAATATGAAATCGGCTCTTATCAAAAAAATTGTACTCGTTCTCGTCGCATTGGCGCTCGTCACGGCGTTGTTCGCATGTTCTCAACGCGAAACGCCCATTACGGACGACAACGTCGTCATAGGTTCCGACGACGGCGTGGTCGAAGAACGCCGCGAGACCGTCGCGGTCACCAAGGACGAAGCTTCGAAGGCGTTGAAAGAAGCGGTAGATAATTATTCTACGCAGTATACGCAGTCCGTTTCGGACGATCCCGACTGGTACGTCGTCGACCTGACGCTCACCTACAATTACGAGTATTTCTGGCTCGACAGCACCGAAAAGTACGACACTTCTTCGTCGTTTACGGTCGTTTTCAAAGCCAATCTCCATATGAAGGACAACTCCCAGAGCCAGTTGTACTTCCAGATCCGCAACAGTAACGGCGTTCCCGTATTCTGTATTTATTACGTCGAAAATTACGCATATTTCGTTATCGGTACTCAAAGATTCTATACTGCGGAGCTCAATCTTTCCACTATAGGCGCGATGATCTACGACCTCCTCGGCAGCTCCGGGATCGACATCACCAAGATCCTCGCGAGCGTGGCGCTCGGTTCCGGTTCCGGCATACCCACCCTCGACGGTATCCTGCCGATGTTGGGCATGATTGCTTTCATAGAGCCTTCTTACATAACCTCTTACGAGCAGAACGAAGACGGCGAATTCACGATGCGCGATATCAGCTTCACCATCCAGCTCAACCAGCTTCTTAATATGTTGAGCGGCAGCGGTATCCCGATCGCGGGCGGTATTTCCTTCGGTACCATCTGGAACCTCGTAGGGCTCAACCTCGACCCCGTTCTCGGTCAGTTCCTCGGCTTTACGGTTGCCGAACTCGGCGAGAAGAAATGGCCCGAAATGAACGCGCTTTATTCGGCGGTGACGCAGAGACAGCTTATCACGACCGTCGACAATACCGGTCTGGAGTTACAGGAATACGGATACGTCATGCAGGGCGTGTCCATTAACATAGATACCCTGAACGACGTCGACGCGCAACGCGAAAAGTACGCTTACACGGAACCTGCGGATATGGGCGAGGACGAAGAACCCGTCGAAGATTATTCGGTGGCGATAGTTCTTTCGCCCGCATTGCTATACGCCAGCGACGACCCCATAGCCATCAACTTCGCCAACCTCAACGTCAACGAGGAAGGCAGACGTTCTTATTACTCCGAAGGCGGTTTGGGCAATATCGGACTTGCGGGAACGTTGTATGTCGAGAACGACGAGAACGGCAAACTTACGATCAATTCCATTCTCGGTAACGTATTCGATTTGGACCTCGGCGCTCTCGGCGAAATGCCCATCGATTTCCCGTACGCCGCGAGATACGAATTCCAGCTCGACTTAAAAGTCGCGCTCGACTTCTTCAACGGCGCGGACACGACCGCGGAGATCACGATCAATTACAACGGCTCGCCTTTGATAAGGATATATCTCGGAGATAATGTTTTATATCTCAATTTCGAGAACCTGCAGGGCGCTTCCGGGCAAATACTGCCTAACCTTAAAATACCCGGGTTCAATATCAATATGATGCTCGACGGCTTGTTCCTGGATATGATCAAGCCGTACCTCGATCCTTCATACGTTCCTTCGGCGAACGCGGCGTCGGGGGCTTCCAACGCTTCGGGCGCAGTCAACGCCGACGGCGACAGCGGTTCGAGCGTGGACGTCATGGCGATACTCAAGCTCATTCTCGACAACTTCAATTTCCCCGGCAGAGAGGAATATCTTTATAACGAAGACGGCACCGTCATGACCGACGAGAACGGCGATCCCATTCCCAATACCTGGGATATCTCGATGATCCTCGACAACGAGGCTCTCGCCGAGCTCATCGGTATGATCACGCCCGTGAACGGCGTGTTCGGCGACGATCTCAACGTGGGATTGTACTTCAACCAGCTCGACCCGCTCAACACCATAGAGATCAAAGCGGAACTTACCGACACGGTGCGTTTCGGCATCACGCTCGACGAGATAACCTATCTCAAGGAACCCGAATGGGACAACTACGAGATGGTGGATACCGAAGCCAAACGCAATGCTTATACGAGCCTGCAAGTGACGCTCAGCGACAATGGCATATTCGGTATTTCCCATAAAGAATTCAGCCTCGAGATGGCGGGCGACGTCACGCTCGGCATGGAGGCTACCGAAGAGGGACTCGACCTCAGCGGACTCATCGGCGCGTTCGTGGACAATCTGCTGCTTTCGATAGGAGTGGAGCAAACCAAATATCTCGAACTCGCCTATAAGATCGAAGCGAATATCGATATACTCAATCTGTCCGCGATACAGCTCAGATTGCTTCTTTACAACAGAGAATCCGACGTGAATTATCTGGCGGTGATTTACGAGGGCTCGGAGGACACGATCTATATCGACCTGAGTCTCTTGGACAATCTGAAGGATCAGATACCGGGACTCAATTCCCTTGCGACCATGCCGCGACTCAAGTACGAAAATCTCGGACTGAAGGAGACGCTTTCCGGACTCGATATCGTGGGATTACTGGGTTCGTTGCTCTATCCCTCCGATTCGGGAGCGAGCGGCGCGCAGAACGGTATCACGGTGGATACTTCCGATCCGTCTTTCGTGTATAACGCGTTCGCGACGGTCAATAAAGCTCTGCTCTATAACGAATATCTCGTCCGTATGGCTTCCGCGGGCAATCTCTTCCGTCCTTCGGAAGAAATAGAGGACGCCTATTATGCGGAAGGCGATACTTCCGAAGGCGGTATCGACATTCTCGGACTTATCGGCGGCGCGCTCGACAGGGTGGTCATCGACAAAGTGACCGGTACGCTCACCGTTTACGTGGCGGCGAACGTGCTGACCACGGTGCTCGGCATGCTCATAACCGAACTTCCCGCGGACGCGGATCTTCCCAAGGTCAACGCGTTTGCGGAAATACATCTCGTCAACATCGATTTCGGCGACGGTTATCCCGAGAACGGCTATCTCAGGGTATATCTTGCCCTTCTCGACAGCGGCAACGAAGAAATAGAGGCTATTTCCGTGGAACTTGATATCCTCAAGGATATTCAGCTCAAGGCGGAAGCCAACGGCACGATCTGGGACGTCGGCAACGACGACGTGGGATACAAAGAATCCTTCCAAACTATTCAGGAATTCCTCGACGGTCTGATAATAGGACTTAAAGTGAACGGCGAATTCTCGCTTACCGTAGACAACAAGCTCGACGAGAACGGCGATCCCATTCCGGTTTACGACGAGAACGGCGAAATAGTTTACGACGAGAACGGCGAAATAGTTTACGAAAAAGTCGAAAGCTACGTCAACGATTATCTCAACGGCTTGCTCGGCGGGCTTATCGAAGGCATCGGATTGCTCGTCGACACGAGCGAATTCAGCGTCAGACTGGGCTTCGAGATAGTGGCGAAGATCAGTCTCGCGGGCGTTCTCAAGCTCGACGGCTCCGAGGGCGCCGATCCGATCTCGACGCTGCTCGGCTCTTCCGAACTCAAGATACGTCTTTACGATCTCGAACATAAGAACGACGACGGCAGTTACGTCGATATCCTCGGACTTTATCTTATTGACGGCAATCTCTACATAGATCTGTCTTACTTCGGAATGCCCAATATCGGCGTCAGCAACGTTGCGAAACTTATAGACGACATCACGGCGATCACGGCGTCGCCCACGCCCGATCCCGGCAACGCGCCCGCGCGTAATCTTTTGAATTTGCAGAACAACGCGTATTACGCCAACGTAGCCAATCCCGAAGCGGTTGCTCTCCAGGTAGTGCTTTCTCCCGAGGCGCTCTCCGTAAGTCTTACGAAGGACGCCATCGCGGGCTTGCTCGGCTTGTTCCTCACGAGCGAACTTCCTATCGAAATACAGGATACCGACCTCGCGCTCGGCTTCGGTAAAGAGGGCATAACGCTCGACCTCACCACGGGCGTGGAAATATTCAATCTCCATATCGGGGCGGGCGACCTGCTGCTCGTCGTGGACAACTTCGAGTACAACGACGAAACGGGAATATTCGGGCTTCCCTCCGATTCCGTGCTCGTCACCGACCCGGCATTCACGGTAACGCTGCCCGCGGGTAAGGAGTTCTTCCTTACCGAAGACGGTATGCCTACCAATATTTACGTGGAACTCGGCGGCGGAGTGGGCTTGACCTCCAATCCCGTTGCGGGAAGCGCCGCCAATACTATCGACCTCGCTCCCGCGCTTTCGGGACTTCTCGGCGATATCGAGCTCAACGCGCTTATCGAATTCCTCGGAATAGTAGACGCTCAGCTCTTCTTCAACATTCAGGCGAGCGTCAACCTCGAAGAAATAATCGATATAGCCAAAAACGGCTTCGATTTCGCGAAGATCAAGGAGACCGCCGCGAAGATCACCTTCGAAACCTACGCGAGCGACGATCCTAACGACATAGACATAGCTACCGGCGAGAGGAACCGCAAGGCGGTGATCTCGCTGTATTACATCGGCGGCGATCTTTATATGAATATCGATACCGCGCCCATACAATTAAAATATATATATATCCCGCAGGCCAACGAAGTCATAGCGGAGCTCATAGCCGCGATAAGCGGCGGCTCCTCTGATACCGCGACGGACGGCGGAGCTTCCTCGGCGGAAGGCGACGTGACCGACGGCAACGGGGAAGTCGATGCGGGAGACGTGGTAACCACATATATCGACCTCGCGCTCGCGAACGGCGGACTCACCGTGACCATCACGAAAGCCTTCCTGCTCGGCGTATTTAAGATACTCGGACTCGATATGGGCTCCTATCTCGATTCGTTCGATATAGAAGCCTCCCTCGGCGCGCACCTCAGTCCTCTCGAAGTCGCTCTCGAACTCAAACTTCGTGATCTCGGAGACGGCACCGACGGCTCTTCCGGCAATTTCGTTACCCTTAACGCCGCTATCGATACCCTGAAACTGATGTTTGAGCAAGGTATCGACGACAAAGGACTCGACAAGGATCTCTACCAAACGGTCGAAGAATTGCGCACGATAGGCGTCAATATCGACGGCGTCATCAAAGCGGAAATAACCGCTCCCGCGGACGAAGTCACCGATCCCGAAACGGGAGCCACGGGACATATACAGTCCTTCACGGAAATATTCAAAGAAATTTCCAATCTTCTTACGCAGTCCGCCGAAAAGGACAGGCTCGTGTGGATACGCGAAGCCGCTCTCGGCATGCATAACGAAGAGTACGGCGTAGACTTCTCCGCGATGACCGACGAAGAGATAGGCAATTATTACGACGAAAACATCGCGCCGATGGATTATAAACAGCTCCTTAACGTGAGCATAATCCTCGAAGTCATCGACGGCATATTCAACGCCGAAGGCGACGCGGTATTCGGCGGCGAGATCTATTACGACATCGAAGCCATAATCGATATCACCGAGATAACCAATATAAAAGCTTCGCTGTTCTTAAGCTCCGTAGACGACGAAGAGCATAAGGGCGACGTTCTCAGCGTCAGCGTCATGGGCGTTTACGACGAAGCGAAGGACGCGTACGACATCAACCTCTTCGCCGACCTCACCGCGCTTCTCGGCGAAGGCCTTGTCGTCAACGACGCCATCAGAGTGTCCAACTTCTCCGAATTCAGCGAATATATGACGAGATTTACGGAAGTCGCCGCCGGCAAGACCGAGAAATACGACCCCGTAGCTCTCAATTCTTCCAATAACGGGCTCGCGCTTCCGAAGAACGCCGAAGGTTACGTTCCCGAAAGCATAATGACCGGCGCGGCGATAGTGCTCGCGATATCCTCTTCCCCCGAAGACTACGGCGTACCGAATAACGCGCCGGTAGCTCTTCTCGTACCTTCGGGAGCGATATACGCGCTTGTCAACAGCCTCGTTCCCACCATTATCGAGAACGTGTTCCCCGATAAACTGCAGGGCGAGTTCGAAGTGGAGATCGACGAATCTCTCATCGAAAATTATTACCTCACCGGTACTTACACCGACGACGAGGTGTACTATGCGTTGCGCGGACTTTCCAAGCAGATGCTCGAAACGCTCGCCGCACATGCGGAAGCCGGCAATTTCCTCCAAGGTAACTACGACGCCGTTAAAGGCGTGTTGGACGGCTTCGATATGCGTCTGCGCAACCTCTTCCTCGAGGCTTCCGCGGAAGAAGACGAGACCGCGGCTTACGTCGCTCTGGCGGATAACCTGATCGCCACGCTCGCCGGGCAAAGCAATCTCAGCGAAACGGAAAAGGCTTTGCTTGACGCCGCTATCGCCGCGTTCGAAGCGGG
This sequence comes from uncultured Eubacteriales bacterium, assembly GCA_949292905.1. GTDB lineage: Bacteria > Bacillota > Clostridia > Christensenellales > DTU072 > Stercoripulliclostridium_A. Next base: position 163,127 of record CASFAV010000004.1, on the reverse strand, counting down.
CTACGCTTTATTCACGGACGGCGAAGCCGGATTCACCGCCGAAGAATACGTCGTATTGAAGAACGGACTTGTCGCCGAACGTATCGACGAGCTCGAAGACATGCTCGCCAATAACGAAATAAACGAAGCCGAATTCTACTGGTTGACCGAAGGCAAGATCCTCGTCGAGCTTGCCGGCAGCGGTCTTACTCCGATAGATCCCGACGATTACCCGATGATAGACGTGAGCAAGCTGTTCGGTAATTTCGGACCTTCGCTCACCGTAGAGATAGGAGCTACCGACGTTCCTACCGGCAACGGCGACGAGACTCGTCCCGCATTCCTGCTTTTCAATCTGAATTTCGCGACTCTGCTCACTCTCCAGATGGAAATAGGGCATATCGAGATAACCGTCGAACCCGACGAAAGCTATTATAACGGCACTTACGACGAGTTCGGTTCCTGGCAGGGCGGACTGCTCAATCCCGCGAGCGGATATTACCATCTCAACCCTCTCGAGATGGAAAATCAGAATATAATTCTTAATCTTAACGGCGAGCTTTCGCTCGTTGCGGAAGACACCGTTTACGATCCGAATAATCCCGATAACAATACCGCTATCGATTTCGGAGCGCTCATACAGGCGCTGTTCACGCAGTTCTTCGGCGGTTCCGCCAATTTCGGAGCCATTCTCGAGAACCACGGTTACGATCCTCGCAAGATGAGCTACGAGATAGGCATCATCCTTAACATGCACGATCTCCTGCAGCTCATAGCGACCGGCGACATCAATTATCTGCTCGTCGCGGCGGAGCTCAAAGTGAGCCTCGGATTCGACGTCGAGAAGAAGATCATCGATACCGCGCTCAGCACCGAAGACAATATCGTTTACAAGACCGAGCGCGGCGTCGATTACCTCAGCCTCTACTACGTTGACGGCACCGCTTATATCGACGGCTCGATAATAGGCATAGAAAAGGTGCGCATCGAGAAGGCGCTCAAAGCCATAATGGATCTTTTCGGCACCGATATCGGCGGTTATTATCCCGATGACGACGACGATCTCAATAACGACGTCACGCCCGCGAACGCTTCCGCGGAAGGACCTGCCAACGCGGACGGCGACGAGCTTACGGGCGGCGACCTCATACCTTATCTCAAGATAATGCTCGGCAACAAGTCCGGAGTCGTCATGGAACTCATGGGCGCGTTGCTGTTCGGCGTGCTCGACGGTATCGGCGTCGATTTCGGCGGCAAGAGCCTCGGCACCCTCGTAGGCGAAACGCTCAACAATAACTTCATGTTGCAGCTGGGACTCATGGCGCGACTCGACAGCCTGTCGCAGTACTGGGACGATCCCGCGCTCGAAGAAGTGAAAAAAGATCTTCTGTCGCTCGTCATCGAAGCCGGTAATTACCAGGTAGGCGCCACCATACACGAAATTTCTGCGGACTTTGCGGATTCTTCGGCGGAGAACGTAACGCTTGCCGACAGAAACTTCAACCCCGAATCCTATGCGCTGTCCGCCAACCTGCAGACCGTTTACGCGAGCTTCTCTCTCGACTTCGACATCACCGGCGTGAACGGCACCAAGTTCGGTCTGGACGAAACTCTCAGCAGTCTGCTCGCCCAGCTCGGCGTCAACGACGACGGTTCGGTCAATTCCACTATAGAAACCATCAACGGACTCGGACTCGCACCCGTGATACAGTTGCTCAGCACTCTGAGCAACCACTACACGCTCGAATTCGAAGGCAACATCAACCTTACCGATATTATCGATAACGGGCTGTTCTACGACACCAACTTCTCGGTCGTACTGCGCGACCGCAACGAAACCGCCGTCTACAACGGCGTGACCAAGTATAAGGAAGTGCTTTCCGCATACTATATCGACCGCGCGTTGTATCTCAACGCCGAATGCTTCAATATTCAGGCGGTGCGCATCGATAACGTCTACGACTTCATTTTCCACGACATCCTCACCATTTACGGCGTGACGGATTCCGAAGGCAATATCATCGCCGGCTCCGGCGGAAGCGGCACGGAAGAAGGTACGGAAGAAGGTACGGGCTCCGCTCCCTCCAACGCGGGCTTTGCCGGCTACGAGAGCGACCAGGGCTTCGATCCCTTCGCCATTCTCCGTCAGCTCCCCGAAGGCGCTTCCGAGATAGCCACTTACATCAACCTGCTCGTGTGCCCCGAAGGCTTCATGATAGGCATAGGCACCGCGGCTCTCTTCGGCGTGCTCACCGCCATCGGCGGCGAAGCCATGGATTATTCGAGCTACGTCGAACCGATAGGCGAGGTCAGTCTCGAACTCGGTCTTTTCAAGCCCGAGGATTTCATCGGACTCGAACTCACTTTCGAAGGTTACGAGTATAACGGCGACGAGCGCGTCAATATCGGTACGGAAGAGGATCCCGTTTATAAGAAGAGCGGCAGCATCGGACTCGGTCTGAGCTTCTCCAACGACATACAGGTAGCGTTCACCTATCAGTGGACGGAGTCCATCGAGAGAGACGACGGCACTTATATGGACGTTGCCGTCGATAAGACGATGCACGCGCCCGAACACGCTTACCTCGACGACGGCAGCACTCAGGATTACGTCGTATTCGACCAGTCCAACCCCGTAGTCGGTCTTTCCACTACCTTATATATAGACGTGGCGGCGGGTAAAGTCACCGGCGACGGCACGGTAGGCGATCTGTCCGGAGAAATATACACCGGTTACGAACTCAATCAGGAACCCCTTACCACCTTGCTCGGCGGGCTCATAAACGTAAGCCTGTCGTTACTGCTCGAGATCATGGAAGATCAGGAATTCAGCGTGGAAGCGGAATTGCTCGTGAATATCCCGCTCCGTAACTGGAGAGGTATCGAAGTCCAGATCACGATCCGCAGAGTGGATAACGGACACAATTACACTCTCGTTCAAGCCAACCTGCACAATTCGACGATGTATATCGATCTCACCCCCGTCAACGGACCGAGATTCGCGGTTGTCGAAGTGCTCGAAGCCTTGCTCGGAGAAAAAGAATACGAGGACAATATCCTCGACGGACTCTTCGGCGGCGGTTCTTCGTCGGGCGATACCGCGACCGAAGGCGATACCGAGACGGGAAGCGAACCTTCCAACGCTTCCGGACCGTCCAACGCGCCCGGAGGCAATAAGACTCCCGTCAATATCGACCTCGGCACTCAGATGGTTCTCGACGGCATAGCGACGCACGGACTTGCGCTGTACATCACCGAAACGGCGGTCAATTCGTTGCTGCGCACCTTCCAGATGAACGACCTGCGCATCTTCAGCGGACTGCTGTTGCAGGTATTCCTCGCGCCGAAGCTCAACAGCTTCATGTTCGGCGTGGATCTCGAAGCCACCGCTCAGTATTCGAAAGACGGTAACGCCGCGACGAGTAAAGTGCTCGACTTGGGACTCGGCATAGACGGCTTCGAACTCAATTTCGAAGGATATCCGAGCGACGTGTTGCTGTTGCCGCAGACCGCCAACTATCTGCCCGCGCATACGGTCAATACGATAACCCTCGACGCGGCGTTCGAAGTGGAACTCGGCGTCGACGGCGGCGTGATGGGACTGGAAGCCTTGTACGAAGCTCTGCTCGATCCCAACGGCGATCTCGGACAGCTTGTCGAGCCCGGCAGCGCCTGGGAGACGCTGTTTGACGAGGACAGTCTCCTCAAGACCGCTTTGCCGCAGCTCATAATGCTCGGCGATCTCGGCGACACCATCGTTATCGAGATCAAAGGTTACGTTTATATAAGAGGAGGCCTGCAGGGAATACTCGACAACCTGCAGCTCAGAGTGGAGATCTATTCGAAGAAAGCGCGCGACAAATTCGATCTCGTGCTCAGCTACGTAGAAGACAACCTCTATCTCGACCTTTCGTCCATAGGAATGGGCAAGGTGCTCATGCCGAAGATGAAAAACATCATTAACTTCCTGGTCAACGGAAAAGGCGCCAACGACACGACGGACAACGTCGTCGCGGGCGAAACCGCGCAGAACGCCGCGGATATGGCGACGGCGGAGCGGCTTTTCGCCGAGCAATATCCCACCTGGGCGCAGGCGATGGGACTCAACAACGAAACCCAGGAAGAACAGATACTCGGTATAGCGAAAATACTTCTTTCCAACGACGACGGGCTGTTGATCACCGTGACTTTCGAAATGATTAACGCGGTGCTTAAGCTGGTCGGAGTCGACATACCGCTTTCGAAATATCTTTCGGGAGTGGCAAATCCCAGTCTCAGCGTTGGAATGACGCCTTCGAGCGAATACGAAGTGGGCATTCATATCGATTCCGCGACGAAGGAAGTGAACGTCTACGATCCCACAACGGGCGAACTGGTGATGGAGGAGCGTCCCACCGAGGACGGGACCGGCACAGAACTCGTGCCCGTCACCAAGCCCAACGACGCGGGACTCGACTTCACGCTCCGCATACTCGGAGAGTCCATCAAAGCGGGTATCGAGAACGAAAGCAAGGTCTACACGCCTCACGGTATACAGAGCACCCTCGAGCCGCTCATCTCGGTGGAAGCGAGAGACGCCTATACGTATTTTGCGGAACTTGCGGTAACGCTCGGTACCAATCTGTCGCTCAGCTTCGACCTTAACGACGGTTCGCTGGCGATCAAGGATCTGCTCGACACGTTGTTCGGACTTCTCAACCTCGATCCTCCGGAAGACTATGAAACAGATATCGTGCTTGCCGGCGGCGACGAAACGCTCATTGCGGAACTCAATCTCAATTTCGCCTTCGACCTTGCCAGGCTGTTCAGTACGGATCCCGCGGACATCGCGGAAGCGATCATCATCGAACTCGTGTTGCAATATACGATAATCGACAACCTTACCGGAGACGTATTCGCCAACCAGAAACTTCTGCGTCTGTATATGGTAGACGACGTGGTCTACGCGGGACTGGAGATATTCGACACGAATCTCGACATCAAGATCCCGAATCTCAACCTTACGAATACCATACGCGATCTTTTGTACGACGCATTCGTTATCGACGACGTTGACGACGGCACGACGGTAGGCGGCGAAGAGGGCGATCAGAGCGGTTCTCAGGGCTCTCAGGGCTCGCAGAGCTCCGACAACGCCCCCGCTAACGCCACGCGCAATCCCATACTCGACATGTACGAGGATTCCGCAGACTCTCTCGGCAACTTCCTGCAACCGCTCATTTATCTCAATTCCCAGGGCTTCGCGCTGATGGTAACAAACGAATTGCTCGTAGCGTTCGTCGCCACCCTCGCCGACATACTCGGCACCGCGCTCGGTCAGGAAGATGAAGCTTCCGCCGTTACTGCCGAAACGCTTGAGAATATAGTCAAAGAGATAATGGACTATATGAGCGTGGGCGTTTACTTCGACGAGGACAAGGACGGCAACGTCAGCCTGCAACTCAACATCACGAAGGAAGCGGAGGAGAAAGAGACCGAGGACGGCGGTATATTCGACTCCGTCGGCTACAGTATAACTCTTTCGATGTTCCACGACAGTATGCTCGTGATAAGCGCCGACACCTTCAACGAATACTATAAGTACATGACCGAGGACGAAGAGATGATGTCGTATTACGACGGCTGCTTCAACCTCGACGGCGATACGGGCGTGGAATGGCGATTCAACCTCGGACTCGATATCACGGTAGCGGCGGAGCTTAAAGAATTCATCCTCAACTGGAGTTCGCTCTTTGCCAACGAAACCGACGAGTACGGCAACGCCGTAGGCGCGGCGTTCTATATTCAGGCGCTCAACGACATAGTGGGCGACGCGACTTTGAGGATCAAAGCCGACGTCAAGCTCGCGGATCTCGACAAGTGGTCCATAGACGCGCTGATACAGCTCGTCAGCCTCGACGACGTAGACGCCGACGGCGACGGTCAGCTCGACGTCAAAGAAGAGTATTTCGCTCTGTACGTCGTGGGCAGCCTGCACGATCCCGAAGGCTACGAAGAGAACGGCTTGCGTCTCTATATGTCCATGGGCGCTCTCGAATCCGCAGGCTTCACCGGCATAGAACTCAACGGTCAGGTATTCGAGGACTTCCTTAACCTCAATTTAAGACAACTGCTCGATAGTCTCGGCGGCACGCTCGGCAGTACCGTGGGCGGCGTCGTGACGACTCTTGACGACCTTATAGCGCAGCTCGGCGGACTCTTCGACGGCTTGCTCGGCGGCGACGAATCCGAAACGCCTCCCGAAGGCGAAGAGGGCGACGCCGGTACCGAAACGCCCGCCAACGCGCCCGACGACGAGACCGGAGAAGAGGGCGACAACGATTTCGGCTACGAGGACGAAGAGGAAACCGTACCCGTAGACTGGTATCTCGGGCTGTTCGACAGTCTGCAATTCACCAAAGGCGCCATCTCCATAGTCGTAGCGCGTACCGCGTTGCAGACCATTCTCGCGGAAGTGCTCAACTTCCCCTTCGAGGAACAACTCGGCGAAATAGCCGTTGACCTCGATAACGTCGAGAACTCGCTCACTCTGAGATTCGGTCTCGATTATCAGGAACCAATAGACGTGTCCGATACCGTATGGAGCGATATCGACGTGACGGTAGCCGATCTCGGCGATACTTCCGCGATACTTACCGAACTTATCGACCACGATTACCTCACCCTGGGTACCGCCACGCCTTTCCTGCGCGACGTTTCGGTGAACTTCGAAGCCGATTCCTATATGCTCAACGCCACTTACGCCTATATCGGCAATCCCGTTCAGGCGAAGATGCTCGGTATTTCCGACGCCGATAATATCCGCTACGTCCTGTATTATCCGCGCAGCACGTTCGTGACGGTCACGGACGACACCGAGGAACAGGCGATGGCGTTGTTGAACGCGATCGTCACGAGGTTCAGTTTCACCAATACCTCTCTCAACGAAGCGGTCTACACGCAGAATAAGATAAGCGATACTTACTACGTTTACAGCAGTAATTTCGCGGCTCACGCCAACCGCGTAGCGGTCAAGCTCACTTCCGACGACTCCACCGGCACTACGAGATATTGCGTGATGGTGGCTGTGGCTTACGGCGATAAATTGCCTTCGCTCGACGTCAGCGGCATCGAAGCCGGAGATCTCGGCGACAAGAGTTTCGACGCCATCACGGAAGCCGATCTGCTCGCGGAGATCCGCGAGTACGAGGAAAACTTCCTCATGGGCGCGACGGTAGCCGACGCGGACGTCTCGGGCGCGGTCGCTCCCAAGACGCTGCACACCAAACTTACTTACGTAAGCAGGCAGGCGATAGACGATCACAGCGATTTCGCGCTCGAAAATCCCGGCGAACGCAGTATATATTATTTGTTCTACGATCCGCTCGAATACTACGCTTACAACGCTTCCGATTATCCCGACACTCCCGAAGGCAAAGAGCAGGCGCTCGCGAAGCAGAAAGAGCTCGCCGACAAGCTCATCGTCGCGATCACCGGTCTTTTCCGCGGCAAGGCGTACACCTTCGAACGCGACAAGAACGGGATCTATACTCTCTTCTATCACAAGACGCAGCTCACGGTTTCGGCAAAGGTCGTGGACGTTACCGACGCGAGCGGCAACGCGACGGGATATTACGTGATGCTCGGCGTGTCGAGCTCCATGAGCATGTTCAACCTCTCGCTGAAGATCCATAACATCGATATAGGACTCAGCGAAGTCAACATCTTCGAGACCACGCCTCTCGGCGGCGCCATACGCGACGGGCTCGACGGCGAACTTACGTATCAACAATATTTCGATACTTACTTCAAGCCGCTCAGCGACTATAAGTGGGAATTCGAACTCAACAGCGAAATATTCATCGACGACACCGTAGGCGGCATCTTCGACATGAGCGAACTCATAGGGACCATCGCCACCCTTGTGGGCGGAGACAATCCCAGCGAGATCATACAGGCTCTTGCCGGATTCAATCTCGCGATACAGCCCATAGACGATATCGCCATCTCCATAGGCTTCTCGGTCAGAGGTTATATCGATTTCAGCGATATATCCAATATGCGCCTCCAGCTCGAGTTGACCTATAACGGCAACACGATGATACTCATCACCTACATCGGCGGCTATAGCGAGGACGAGTACGGCAACAAGGTGGAGGACAGCACCATTTACGCCGATCTCGGCGGACTGGGCTTCCCGTCCGTGGCGCTTCCCGGAATTCAGATAGGTTCCGTACTGAAGAACCTCATCGGCGGACTTACCGAAGGCGACGGGCTGTCGCTCGGCTCGAGCAACGCTCCCGCGGAAGGAGAGACCGAGGACGAGACCGTTACGGAAGAGCCTTCCAATTCCTCCATCGACAAAGTGGAGCTGCCCGACTACGGCTGGGACGACAGATTGCTGCTCATAACTCTCGGGCAGGAGGAAACCAGCATCGCCATCACCGGCGCACTGCTGTATTCGCTCATCTATAACATAGGCGGCAACGAAGTCTTCGCAGGATTGCTCGGAGAGATACATCCCGCTATCCCGCGTTTCCGTAATATTAAAATAGGATATTCCGAAGAGGACGGCGTAAGCGGCATCATCGTTCGTCTTACCGACGATACGCCTTACGAGAAAGCGTTCCGTTTGGGATACACTTTCACCGAGAGCTCTTCCTCCTTCTGGTCGGACGATACCCGCACTTCGACTATCACCGCCGACGTCTACGACGAGAATACCAATATAGACGGTATAGTTTACGAGGATATCTCCGTGCTGTCCAAAGTAGGGCTTTCGCTCGAAATAGAAGCGCGCGTCCGTACGAAGAATACCGAAAAGTCTTCGCAGCTCGAGGCTGTCGAGACGCTCTTGCAGAACTTACTCGGCATGAGCGAGGATACCATAAACATCGACCCGCAGAATTCGGTAATGGTCTTTACGATAGGGTTGAGCGTTTATGCGGATCTGGCGAACCTCGACAACACCACGCTTGCGCTCACTATCTCGCTTGCGGACGAAACGATAATCGGCGTCTATTATATCAACGGTAAGGTTTATGCGGATCTGAGCGGGCTCGGCTTCTTCCAGGCTTCGCTCACGGGCGTAGACCTCGTAAGCATACTCAACAGCTTCTTAGGCTCCTTCGTCGGCGAGTCCGGAATAGTCATCTCCGACTATCTCGAAGGCATACTTACCGTGGGCGATTCCGCTTCCAACGCGAGCGGAAATACCGATTACGCGCTCTCGAACGCTTCTTCCGCGGAGAGCGGAGCGCCGCAGAATGCGCCCGTGGATCTCGTCTCTTCCACGGATTCGCCGCTCCTCAAGATACTTCTTACCAACGAGGAGCTCACGATCAATCCCAATATCGCCATAGTGCAGGCGCTTTTAGGCGACTCTATGGTGCTGCCGAAGATCGCGGACATCAAGCTGTCGACCAACATCGCGAACGGTCTTAATAACCTCAACCTCCGCGTCAAGCTCGACCAGAAGGGCAACTATATCAATATAGGCGTGCCCGAAGGCATGTTCGAGATCTACGTCGGCAATACCGCGGAAAGAGTCAAGCTCTATACGATAGGCGACGAATCGCGTTACGGCGGCGTGACGGGCATAAGCCTCGGCATGGATTCCGGCGGCAACCTCAGCGCGGATCTCACGCTCACCACGCTTCTGCAGAACGTGCTCGACACAATCTCGATGAACGACTTCACGCTCTATCTCGAGAAACGTAACGATTACTTCTTCCTGCGCAACCTCTCTTACGGCGTTTCGAGCGGAACTTTCGATTTCAACAATTTCGGAACTTCCTTCTCGACCGGTCCCACTTACTTCAGCCCCGCGCTCAACGGTTACATGGAGGACGGCAAATCGCCGTACGATTCCGCCTTCGTCGATAAGGGCACGCTTGTGGACATCGAGATAGCGGGCGTCAACCTCGGCGAATATCTCGCTACCTACGAGCCGCTCCTCTTCTCCAACGCTTACCGCAGGATCAGGCTGTCGCTCTCCAAGACCGTAGAGAACCAGATTGACGTTCCCGTCGATCAGCTCACGCAGGTATCCAATTACAATACGACCGATAATACCGACGAATGGGAGCCGCAGGGCGTAACGGCGTTCATCAGAGAGAACGTGATCCATCTCTCGCTCGCCAACATTCTCGTGCTCGACCTTTCGGGTATCATCAACGAAGTGGTAGGCTGGCTGCTCAAGACCATAGTGGGCGCCATCAACTCCACCGCGGGCACTATAACGGATATACTCTGGGGTATCATCGGAGATTATATCGCCGATTGGATAGCGTCCATGATAGGCGACGCCACGGGATACGGTAACCCGCTCAGAGTCGGACAGATAATCGACAACCTTGCCGGTCAGGGTAAAGGCGGTCTGCCTCTGTATAACCTGTACCTACCTTCCTTGCTTGCGTCGATGGCGACGCCGCTCGGAGGCATTGCAAAACAGGAAACGGGATCCCTGTACGGCAATATCAGTGCCCTTAATCCCGATACCGGCGAATACGAGCCCGTTGTGGGCGCCACGGTACAGCTTGTTTCGGCGGATTACGAATACGTCGGAACAACCGACGCATACGGCGATTACATGTTCGTCAATATCGCGCCTAACACGTATATGATGAACCTCAGCGCGAACGGTTATAACGCGAGGAACAACATAAGCGTGACGGTACTGGAGTCGAGCTCCTCGCCCGCGTGCGAAGCCAATTATTATATGACGCGGTACGTCGACACGACGCAGTACGGCGTATTGACCGGTCAGGTGATAGACGAGAACGGCGATCCCGTCTCCGGCGCGATGGTCACGATAAACGTGCCTAACGTGCGCAGCTACACCGCGACCACGAACGCGCAGGGCGAATACACGTTCAATAACGTCGTAGCCGCGACTTACCGGATATCCGTTACGAAGAGCGGTTACAACTCGGTGCCGCGTCCCGGCGAAACGGTGCCTACCGTCACCGTCAGGGCGAATACCACAACTACCAATCCTACGGTAGGACCTACGATAACGCTCAAGCCGTATCAGCAGGCGGTATTCAACGACATCGTGATCAACGTAGTTACACAGCGCGAGAAGAAAGAGGACGACGGCACCAACGTCACCGAACCCATAGCGAATGCGGACGTTTACATTTACGACGGCTTTACCGGTCAGTGGAAGCGTCTCGGCAGTACCGGAGATACCGGCACGGTCACCGTTGACGTTGAGTTCACTCTCTACGGTCAATCGCATGCGATGCAGTTGAGAGACGCTTCTACGGGCGCCGTGCTTGCGGAGACGACGTTACAGACCTTGCTTACCGCGGACGGTAGCGATATAATCCGCAACTACACCGTGACGTTCGTCGTCAAGCTCGTCAATCCCACCATTTCCGCCACTCTCGTCACGGTGCGCGACGAACAGCTCCTTTCGGGACTCGCGACCGAGGTGTTCTCGAAGTACGCTTACAATACTTCCTCGAACGCGGCTTACGACGAGGCGGCGATGAGCGCGATAAGCTCCAAGTTCGACGCTTCCTTCGACGACGAGCTCGTCAACGGCGGCGGTAAGATCGTCGCTTCCGGAACGGACAGCGCCGACGTGAATTACGTGGTATACGAGTACGCTTCCGCTACCGCGATGAAAGCGGCGATGTCCTCCTTCGTAACCGCGCTTCAGGCTTATACCTACACTTCCGGTTCCGAAGAAAAGACTTCCTTCGCGATAACCGAGGTGATCAACGCTCTCTATTATCACGCTATAAGTTACAGCGACAAAGCGATAGTCGACTTGAGAGCGTTCACTTCGCAGCGCGGAGCAGGCGGCACCGTGGTCAACAGACTCGTGCTCGCAGTCAAGGCAGCCGAAAAGACTCCCGTTTATACGGGCGTGGAAGTCTGGCTCGAAGTGAACGGAAGGACCGTTCGCCAGAGCGACGACTACAACGGCGTGAAACAAAACACCATCTCGAATCCCGATTCCGAAGACATCACCTGGTACATGCAGAATAACGCGCGTAATTATCTTACGACGATATTCGTGAATAACCAGACCGATTTCCAAACGGACGGAAACCGTCTGAATTCCGACGGTAGCTTCTCGATCGACTGGCTCGCCAACGACGTCGAATATCTCCTCAAACTGCGTTCTGCCGATTACGAGAATATGGATATCGGCAGGGCGACGATAGTTACCGACGGAGTGCAGAACGTCAACCTCGGCGAAATATACCTTATTCCGAGAGAAGCGCCTTCGTGGATAAGCGGACGCAGCGAGAACACCGCCACGAGCCTCCTGCAGGGTATCCGCATCCGTCTCGGAGCCGACGTTTCAGACGCTTCCAGTATGGGCGACGCGCAATCCTCCACCGACGCGGGCTACACCGAGGACGGAGTGCCGCGCAGTCAGTACGAATACTTGCAGGCGATGGGCGAAAGCGTCCTTAACGCGGTCATCGACACCGCGAAAGGTCAGGCGACCAGCGCGATAGCGAACGCCATTGCCAACGCGATAGGCGGTATCGGCGGCACGATCGTCTCCGAGATAGCCAAGAGAGGTATCGGCGCGTTGCTCGGCTACGCCGGCGGCTTCGACACCACTTCGCAGTATCTCGACGCGAGAGGCAAGCCCATATTCGTTCCGTGGACGAATTACGTCAACGGATTCGAGGAAGGCAGAACCAACTCGAGCGACTCCTTCACCTATGTGGAAGCGTGGATATCTTCCGACACCCTCAATTCGGTATTCACTCTCGTCAATAACCTGTTGCTCCCGTATTGCGGTTACGGCACCATAGCCGTCGACCAGCGTTACACCGCGGCCGATCTTTGCGATATTCCCGAGGGCACCGAAGAAGGCGATATCGAGAAGCTCAACTTCACCGGCGTGTTCAGCGAAACGAGAGAAGAACAAATCTACGATTACATCTTCACCGACGAAGCGCTCTACGTCAACGCCGTGTATTCCGCCGGCGCGCGTATGGTTCCGAGCCTTATCAACTTCATACTGTTCTGGGCGCTCGGCAGCTATCTCGGAGATTCCGCTTCCACGATAATCAACCTTATACAGCTCGTCGCTTATCAGATAAACATCCTGATCGACGTGCTCGACCAGGCGACGAGGCTCATCTCGCATCTGTTGCCGTTCACCACGGCGTATTCGATGATACTCGAGAAGAACCTTCCCGGCAGCCCGCTCCAGCAGGAAACCGTATACGCCACCCTCTGGGATAACCCCGATGAATGGCAGGGCGCGTATCTCACCAACGAGCAAAACGTGCAGACCGGCGCGTACGAGCCCGTGATCAATCACGGCGACAACGTCGCCACCATAACCGAAGTGGCGTCCGAAGGCGGCGATATCTCGGTAGAGATCAACCAGCGTTCCACCAACGTCAAGGATCTCGTGATGAACGAAGGTATCCTCGACAAGGGCGACAACGTGGTAGGTTACAACTACGCTTATTCCGACGTGAGAAATTACGGCACCAAGACCGGTATCGACATCAACGCGACTTACGGAGCGCCCGGCGATTACGAAGCTCAGGTCTCGACGGATCCCGTTACCGACGACGACGGCAACCTTCTCGAAGGTTATATGCGCGAGCTCGACTTCGTCGACAAATCCGTTTACGCCAAAGTGGTGCTCAACAGCTCGGTCAATACTCTGCTCGACCGTATAGTGCTCTTCCTGAACGGAGCTTCTTACGAAGCCGAAAGCTCGGGTATGTTGCTGGCAGGAAACGACAACTACATGCCCAACGGCACCGCGCTCAGAGCGGATACCATTCTTTACAACAGGGACGGCACTCCGTATAACGAGCAGTACGCGGCGATCGAGAAGATGATAGACGAGTGGATAGACAGCAATATCGTCAACTCTTACGTCATCATCAACGATTACCGTTACGAGCGTAACGAGAACGGCGTGGTGGTATCCTATCTCGTGGGCAAGACCTACGTAAGAGACGTTTACGGACACTTCGACGACGAAGACTACATTTACGGCGCGGTGTCCTGGCTGACCACCAAGAACAATTACGACGAGAACATCGACATAGGCGCGATAATCGGCGGCAGCGGTCTCACCACGAAGGAACTCGTGAGCTACGACTTCTCCTACGTAAGCCGTTATCCGCTCAAAGAGGGCGTCGATTCCGTGACCGTTCCTTCCGGTTACGACACCGTATACGCCAAGTGGGAATATCTCACTACGACCTATCTCAACTTCGATTACACCGACAATGAGGACGCTCCTTACGCGGTGGCGCTCGAGCTGATGTCCGCAAAGGACGACAGATTCCTTGAGATAGACATCAACAATACCGGCATACAGCTGCGTTCGGTAAGCAGCGTCACCGACAGGAATCTGTATTCGCAACCCGACGGAACGGCGGGAATGAAGAAGGATACCACGATGGCTCCTCCGGAAACGCTTATCTTCCACGATCCGTACAATCTCCTTGACTTCACGGCGATAGGCGGTTCGTGGGCGAGCAGCGGCGGCGGCGTGCTGCACAACATCATGTCCACTGCCGCGCATCCGGAAGGCGAATATCTCGTCGAAGACATTTCGCTCATCCTGCCCAACCGCAACTACGTCAACTTCACCGACGGTAACAGCGAATATTCGGCGGGCGTCGAGATCTACTGGGATTTCTCGAGGATAGACTTTACCGCGAGCGAGGAAGGCACCAACGGAGTCATAACCGGTTATGCGGGTAACGCGGTAGTGGCGACCATCGACGTCATCGTGGAAGGCGCCGAGATCGATATCTATAATCCCGTGTGGCTCAAGGAAGTCGGTTACGACACGCAGACCACGCAATTCGAGATCGATACGGACAGACACGATCCGCTCTTCACGTTGCCCGAGATAGATCCGCTCACCTACGATCCGAACGAGTATATCAAGCTCTTACCCACTTCGTTCGTGTACGCGAGAATGATGAAGTACGACGGACAGACCTTCACCGTGAACGGCGAAGTCCGCGATTATCTCCTCAGACGTTACGTATTCAATAAGGTAGAGTGGGATCTCAGCTCGACGAGAGTTTCCTATGACGGCGGTACCGCCTATGCGAAACTCACTTATTGGTACGAGCCCACGGCTTCGACCGACGGCACCGTTCTTACCGGTGCGAGCAACAAAGTCACGGTAGAAGTACCGATCAGCGTACGCAACTGCACGGCGGTCACCGTAGACAAGATCAGTTCGGTGCAGTACGTCGACCTCGTGTATCAGCAGAACGGCGAAATGATAATCGCCGTCGCGGCGGACGAGCACAAGACGCTTCATAACGGACTCAATACCGGTTGGATCGCCGCCAATGCGGGCGAAATAGAGCTCGGCACTCTCACCACCGTAGCGGGACTCATCGCAAGATACGGCGAATTGACCGAGTTCAACGGCGCGTACGAGGAAGTCAAGGCTTACAGACACGTCGAAGAAGACATAACGTATATCGTCTATTCGGGAGTCGAGCTCGCCGCATTCAAGGCTTATCAAGATCATTGCAAGACTCTCGGACTGGAATCCATAGTGAATAACTCCGATCAGTACGGCAGTCTCGGAGATCTCTCGCAGGTCTATCACGACGGCGGATTCACCGACACCTACACCGCGGAGCCCGTCGACAATGTACTAACCATCGATCCCACGAAGGCGCAGGACGTCTACGCACAGCTTTCCGGCATCAAGTGGATAGATATCACGGTCAACGTGACCGATATCGACAACGTTCCCGTGACCGACGACGAAGGCAACGTCGTGACCGACAGGATCACGGGCTGGCACGTCGAATCGGTAGACGCGAGCTCGCTCAAGGATCTCGATCTCGAAGCGACGTCGCATCCTCTGTACGAAGTGTACTTCAACGTCGTCGACAACGTCGGCAACACGCAGCGCGTCACGCTTTACGTCAACGTATTGCCGAAGAAGATAGTGGCGCACGACCTCGACGAAACGATAACGGACAGGGAGATCACGCCTTTCGAAGCGCGTAATTCCGCGAGCATGATGCTCGGATACAACAAGGGCGGCACTCTGATAGTGGCGCTGTACGACGAGGGCATAAGCAAGGATACCGTCCTCGACGCGGGCAGGATAGCCGCGGAGAACGAAGCTGTCGGTACCGATACGTGGCCTTCCGACAGCGTCAGGGCTTTCGGTTCGGTATCCGCGTACTCCGGCTCGAGAACTTCTCTCGCCGTTTACAAATCCTCCGACAGCTCCAAGCTCTATATCGTGATCACGGGCGTGAGCGAAACAGAATTCGCCATTTATTCGACGAGACTGTCCGTGGCAGGCACGACCGACGTCGTAAGGCTCGACAGACGCGCCTCCTCCGACTCTCTCGCCGCGGGCGACACGCTCTACCTTGCCGAAGGCGAACTCAATCCCTTCGGTCTGCCCTCGACCATCAGCGTCGGTTACGGAGTGGACGTCGACAATATCTTCTATTCGACGACGCTCACTGAAGGAGTCGACTTCGTGTGGGTGGGCGACAGCGAAGAAAAACTCGATTACGATTACGGCGACGCTTCGAGCTGGACGTACACCTGGACCGCGCGTATCGGTTCCGGAGACAATGTCCAGGAACTCTATGTCGACTTTACGGTCAATAAGCGCGTTCCGCGCAGCATAGATACCATCGAGGTATATCCGTATTCCTCTTATTACGAGGACGGCGCTCAGTCCACGCAGAACGCAAGCGTGCTCAGCAATAACCAGTACGTGGTATTCTCCGACGGCGTGAATCTTCTCGATTCCGTCTCCACGAGAGTTTACTTCAAGATAGACGACAGCGGTTGGAGAGATAAGGTCTCCGGCACCGAAGTAACGATCAACGGCGAAACCTATCTCACCGACGTCAGCTTCGTGGAGCCTTCCTTCGACGGCAGCTTCTATTTCGTGACCGTGCTTCTCTATGACGACGTATTCGGATATACCGAACTCAGGAATATCCGCATAATCCTCAGGAAGAGCACCGTAGCGGACCTCAGGATACCCGAGAAAGAGATATACCTCTACAACGCCGACGCCGATATCGACGCGCTCCTCGCGCAGGAGAACATCGAAGGCACCATCTATCAGATCGGCAACGTGACGATAGGCACCGACGCTTTCGAGATAGTCTCCTGGGCATATGTGACCGAAGGCGGCTTCAAGAGCTCGTACACCTTCTCCGGAGACGATTATCCGAGGATCAGGGTGACGATCGCCAATAAGGGCTATAAGCAGGGCAATCGCGTCTGGGTGCAGGACGTGACCGTGACGTTCACTCAGACGATGCTGCCCGATCGCGTGATAGAGAGCATCGACGAAACCGTCGTGAATGACGAAAACGGCGAGAAGCTCTACAGCATCAGCCGCGACGCGGCGACCGGAGGATACATATTCTCCGTATCCGATCCTTACAAGTTCACGATGCCCGCGACGCTCGACGTGACCTTCGCAGGCACGATCGGCGGCGGCAGCGTACCCGCGGTATTCGACTTCGGCGCAGACGCCAACGACTTCTACAAGCTCGCCAATATCGACGGAACGGTCACCCTCGGCGCCGCGCCGAACAACAAAGTGACTTTGCCGATAACGTTCCGCAACGAGAAGGTGAGAGAGGACGTCGTCGTGACCTATTACACGGACGCCGATTGCACCGACGAGTACGTACGCGGTACCGATTCCGTATATTACGCTTACGACGTATTCGAGCTGCCGCGCTACGCGAAGATAGCGGTCAACGGTCAGAGCGAACAGGAAGATAACGTCTACGACGTCGTCTGGAAGAGCATCGAAGCGTATGACAACGAAGGCGGCACCGTGGAAGCGGTAGCTTATATCGGATATCCCGTCTACGGATACATCATCGACACGCTCGAGATAACGATCAACGCCGAGAGGATAGTGGAATACACCATGCCCAATACGGTGACGCTCAATCCGTACGCGACCGAAGGCGTCGAAGCGAGACTGGACGCGTTGATAGGCGCTGTCGACAACAAACTCGAAGTTGTCACCGACGCGGGCAGAACGTTGAAGCTCGACGTCAATTATCCTGCTCTCGAGATGGATTATCGCGAGACGACCACCAACAATATCGATATCATGGTAGGTAACACGCTCACCTTCGGCGGTGTGGAAAGCGTTGTGAACGAAGCCGGCGAACAGATAGGCAATACCCTCGACGTGCGCGAAGGCAAACCGCTCATCGTAGTCGTCGAGAGCCGTGTGGCGATAGGCGTGAGCACGTGGTACACTTCGGCGACGACGAACATCACGGGAAGCATTTACGAGCCCATCGACTTCGACGCGCTCGGCAGAATGACCGTGGTCGCGATAGCGAAGGGCAATAACGGCGGTGCCCTCCTCGACGAAGTGAGAGGATATTCCTACTTTGCGGGAGAAGAAAGGCTCTCGCCTACGGCGTGGCCCGCAGAACTCTACGAATGGAGCGCGACTACCGAATACGCCAAGCTCGACAAGGGTCAGATAGAGGCGGTGTACTTCCTTAACGACGTATACTATATCCTCTATCGCGGCAACACCTCTTACGAGGCGGCGAGCGCACTTACGAAGAACGGATATTCCGAATCCGTTTCGGGCGACAATCACGTTTACTACAACAACGTCGAAGGCATCACGGTCAACATCCGCAGTTACGAAGAGGGCGTGACGGTACTGTTCCAGAGCGCGCAGGAAGAGAAATACGAGCTTACCTGGAATACTTCCGGTCTCAGCTATTCCTTCGCGGGCGGCACCTACACCGTATACGCTACTCTGACCAACGGCATCGCAGGAATGGATCAGACCTTCGCTGTCAAAGTATATCTGCGTCCCGTTTCTCTTACCTCTATCGGAGTGACTACCGCGGGCGTAAGCGAGGATTCGGTAGTGGCGGTGTCCGCGAAGGACAACGTCATCGAGAAACTCGTAGTCGATCCGTATATCGGTTTCGTGGGACTGCCCGAAAGAGTAATGGCGAAGTTCGCCGATTACGCTTCGCCCGTAGAGCTCGCGGTAAGCTGGTCTTACAGAAAGATAGTCAACGCGATGACTACCGCGGGCGGCACGTTCGACAGCAGTAACAATATGGCGGCGGTGGCTTCCGTATACGTTCTCGACGCCGAAGGCAACAGAACGGCGGTGCAGTCCATCGAGATCCCCGTCGTCGTTATCCCGAGAGATCTGCAGGGCGTTTACGTAAGCAAGTACGCGAGTACGGAAGCTTACGAGCAAGCCAAGGCGGCAGGACTGGAGAACGGAGCGGAATTCGTACCGTTCAGCTATACGATGACGATCAACCCGTATACTACGGCGTACAGCGAGAGATTCGAAGACGAGGCGTTCGCTTATTACAGAAGGATATTGCTCGTCGTATCTTATGACGACGGAGAAGTGTCCGGCAGAGCGGACGATCTCAGCAACAACCTCGTATCCGACTCCGGTAAAGAGATCGTCTATGAGCTCGACGCGTCCGATTACGTGATCCGCGACACTGCGACCAACGCGCCCACCGATCTTGCGAACCTGTATACCGGAAGAACCGTCAACGTAGCGCTTTCGTTCGGCGCCACGAGCGATTCCGCGGCGGCGGACGCCAAGCACGAACGCGGTATCACCGTAACGATCCTGAATATGACCTATGCGGGCGGCCTCGCCGACAGCTATACGCTTGACGTATACGGCGTGACGTCCGACAGCGTGAACGTGTTCACCGATATTCCCGTATTCGCGGGAGTGGCGGACAGTGAGATGACGGTAACGACTTCCTCGGCGGTCCAGATCAATACCGTTTCCGGCATCATATTCTCCTCGTTGGTGACCTATGACAGGTCCGACGCGCTCTCCACCTTCGACGGCAGAGGCAACAAGAACGGCACGATAGACTATTCGGGCGGCGAGAGCAGGCTGTACGCCACTATCGGTAACGAGCTCGGCGGCACTCAGAGAATAGTCATAGAACTCAATTATCTCGACAGAACGATCACCTCGCTGTTCGACGCGAGCGCGAGCGATTACGCTTACGACACCGACTATAACGGTATCGACAAAGTCGCGATGCACTTCGAAATAGATCCGTTCGCCGCATACGACGTGACGAAGATCTATCCGCAGAGCGGTTCCGACGTGGTATTCGCCGACGGCACGACTTCCGGTAAATTCTCGACTGCCGATCAGCAGAACGTCATCAAAGTGGTTTGGGACGATTCCAGAGTCATACGCACTTATCGCGGAAGCGACACGAGCTCCGTCAAAGCTACGGTAAGCTTCAACGGCAAGTTTGAACAGGAAATCAATTATAAAGTCATCGTTTACGACAGAACGGTGACGAGCTTTACCGATCTCCTGCTCGATCCCGACGCGAAGATCAAGCCGTACCTTTACAATGACTCCGAAGACGTGTCCAAGGACGTTGCGGAAGATTATCTCATCCCCGCGTACTCCGCCTCGAATCCCGACGCAGGCAAGTTCACGGTAATGTTCGACAACATTCCGAGAGATCCCGAGAAGTATTACATCACGTTCACTCTCGGCGCCGACGCGAGCATCTATACTACGTCGTCCGAGATAGAATTCACGGGAGCGGAATCCGCGCTCAAGATACAATTCGTGCTCGACTCCGCGAGGGGACTCGGACACAAGGGTAAGGACGCGCGCTTCTATATCACGATCCCCGGATTCGCGCTCGGCGCGGAGGGACAACAGCAGGCTCGTCAGGATATCCCGTGCGAAGAGTCGTACATCATGGGACTGAGGTTCTATAACGGTACCGGCTCCGAGGACGATCCCGCCAACTACACCAGCGATTACATCACCTGGCTGAGAGTTAACGATACGGCGGCGAATATAGACACGGTATGGCAGGATCCCACTGCCTTCGGCGATTACTATTACGATACTTACTACGTCAATAGCCCGTATTCGTTCATCGGTCAGGGAGGCATGTTGTTGCCCGAGAAAGCGCTCGTCTACGTCGGACCCGAGTACGCCGATTCTTCGGCGCAGTACGATATCGCCAACAGCACGTATTCCTTCCTGCTCGAGACCAACTGGACGAACATCGTCAATAACCGTACACGTATCTATTACAACGAGGATGCGCATCAATCCGCCTTCCAGATCGACCTTGACGGACAGAGCTACGCCATCAAGTTCCAAGTTTCGCAGGAATGGATACTCGATACAGCCAAGGGCGAGGACCTCTTGTTCCTCGAGAACTACAAGTACGGCGAGGACGAGATCATACTTATGCCCGGAACGAGCGCGATCAACGGCAGCAATGACGGCTTGCTGACGATCCGTTCGACTTACAGCAGCATCGGTAATTCCGGAGTGCCCTCGAACGATATCTACGATATCTTCTTCCCGGGCGGCGGCTCGTTCACGTTCGACGGCGTAAGCGGCGGCGGAACGTATTCCGACAACTATATGAAGTGGAGCTTCGATGCGGTCAACTGGAACGCCGGAAGCACCACGATGCAGTATGCCACGATGACTCTCGGCGGCAAGGGCGGTCAGACGGTCAAATGGGGCTTCTACGTCGACAGCGCCAAGACGCTCGTCAACAACTCCGTGATCACCTCTTATTCACTCCTCGAAGGCACGAGCGTGACGTTGCAGAATACTTACAGACAGCTCTTCTCCGGTACCGTCGCGACGCAGGGAATGACCAACTCCTCGCTCGGCAGAGAGATCCCGCTGCAGTATTCCGCCGAAATCACTCCGTACTACAGAGATCAGCAGGATTCCGAAGGCAACAGCCTCTATCCTCTCGGACTCGAGTACAACGCAGGCTCCGGCAATTACACCGTGACGGGCGTCACGAGCACTCCGAGCGTACACCGCACCGACGACGGCACGGCATATACCGGATACATTCTGTGGGACGCCACCGAAATGCGCGCTTACCCGAGCCCGCGTTACAGCATCGGCGGCACCGTGGTATTCACCGTATACCGCACCCCCGACACGTACGACTATCAGCAAGTCATCGACGCAGGCGCCGGTAACAACGGCAACCCGTATCAGAACCTTATTAACAACGGATTGTACATGCATAATCCTTCCGCTTCCTACGGTTTCGGCGAGATCCGTCCGATAATGGGAGAGGGCTGGTCGTATCCGTCCGATCTGCCGAGCACCGGTAACTCGACGCAGAACAATAATTCCTATAAGTTGCCTGCGACGGGCTATAAGGTGTCCTACACGAATAACGCGTTCAGGCAGAGCAACGTACCCGTCATCACGGTAACGGAGAACTCGATGTTCGATCTGAGATACCTGCCGATGATCTCGGTGACCGAATATCTGCCGAACGTCGAAGTACGCAGCGAAGGCTGGCAGGGAATATTCACGACCACCACGTACACCGGTTACGATTACGACCTGATGTATCTGGCGCCGTGGTACAACGCGAAGGTATACTACACGAAGTCCAAGAACAACAGCGCCTCCTGGAATCCCGCGAACGGATTGTACGGAACGTTGCTGTCCGGAGGCTTCGAGGCTATCAACACCGGAAGCCAGAACGTCGACGGAAGATATACGCTTGTATGCACGATGCCGTTCGACGTGTCCGATCCCACCAAGACCGTGACGTTGATCTGCGCCATAGACGTGGTCAGAGGATAACGTCCCGATCGGAATCCGAAAAAAGCCGTCCCCCGTATAATGGGGGACGGTTTTCCTTTTTCTTCACAATTTACACACGCGTAAGCGTATTGACGGGTCGAGCTCTATATTATATAATATTTAAGGGTAAAATGAAGATGAAAACGAAAAAAGGGAAAATTCTACGCACCGTTTTGCTTACGTGCGCCGCCGTGGCGGCGATATCGCTGTGCGCCGTATGCTCTTACGTTCTTTCCGACCCGGAGGGCGTTGCGGGCAGTCAGCCCAATTACGATTACGGTTTCTACACTTTCGAACGCGAAATGACTCTTAATACCGGCGAAAAGGTGGCGTTCTACGAGAGCGGCGACGCGGATTTCCGTTATTATCACGATGAGGACGGATATATTCTCATACGCGACAACGGCGCGGCTACTCTCGAGTACGCCGTCAACGCGAACGGTAGACCGGTTGCGGGCGGAGTCAGCTACGCTGCGGACGCGGAAACGGTGGCGAGCGTAGCGAAAATGACCGTAAACGACGTGGATCTCGAGAATAATCCCGATCTTTATACCGATTATACGCCGACGTCCGACGAAATATATATCGAACCTCCGCTCGCGGGTAATGCGGGCTCGATAGTCAATCTCGTTATTTACATACGGTTCGCCGGCGAGACGCATACTCCGAGCGCCACCCTCGACACCATGCTCAACGCCGATTCCGGTTCGCTCAGGAGCTATTACAGAGCCATGAGCAACAATTCCGTCACGATAGATTCCGTTTTCCCGTATAACGGCGGGAGCGTTTTCGTATATACGGCGCCCGAGGACAGAAGCTATTACAGCATAGACGAAGGCGATTCGCGACGGGCGGGAATAGAAGGCGAGCTTATCGCTGGCGCGGTCAATGCGGTCAAAGGTTATTTCGCGCTCGGCGGAGCCGACCTCGACGTAAACGACGACGGCTATCTCGACAGCCTGTCGATAATAGTGGGCGGCTCGTCGTCTTCCACCTGGGGAAGCCTGCTGTGGCCGCACAGCTGGAACCTCGAAGCGATAAGACCGTCTTCTCCCGTATACGTCGACGCGAACAATACGGTCAGAGTAGGGGATTATTCCTTCAATTTCGATACCGCGCTCACTACGGGCGTACTCTGTCACGAGATGGGGCACGTTCTGGGCGCGCCCGATCTTTACCATTACAATTACGATTTCGTGCCCGTAGGCAACTGGGACATAATGCAGTTCGACAACGACACGCCGCAATACATGCTTACCTATATCCGCGATAAGTATATAGGAGGGATATCGGATACGCAGATAGTCGATATCACCACAAACGGCGTGTATTCGCTTATGCCCGTCACCAACGCGGGAACGAACGACGTGCTCGCTTTCAGGATACCCACGGAGCGCAACGAATATTTTATGGTGGAATACAGACGTTCCACAGCCTCGGGCTTCGATTCCACGTTACCCGGAAGCGGTCTCATAATTTACAGAGTCAAGGAACCGAGCAACTTTTCTTCGTCCTCGGGAAATCAGAACGCCGTTTATAAAGGGACCGGCACGCGCGCCGACGAGGTATACGTATTCCGCCCCGCGGTCAATATGACGGGTACGGAAACGAATGCCAGCGTGAGATATTCGCGCAGTAAAGCGGACGTGGATCTTGCGTATCTTTCGCCGAACAACGCGCATTTCAGAAGCGTAGGTACGCTCGACGGGACTAAAAAATACGATTTCAACAATCTCTTTTTCAGCGACGGGACAAACAGCGGGATAGTTATCACCGCGCGCGAAATAAGCGCCGACGGGATCGAATTCTCGGTGCAGATAGCGGGAGCGGAGACGGTTGCCGACGGCTATTTCGACGATAAGGTATCCGTCTCGACGGCTGCCGTAGTCAATAATACCGAGTACGCGGGCGTAGCCGCCGAAATCGTTTTCGGCGACATAAACGTCGATTATCTCGGTTCGCTCAAGGTGGCGCTTGCGGACGAAAACGGCGACATCCTCGTCGAGAATACTCTTAAACGCTCGGAATTCGTGACCGCTTACGCGAGCGGCGAACGCACGTTTTTAAGCAAATTCGTTTACTCCGACAAAGGCAATTACGTCAGCGGCATTTTCGTCAGCGGCGTATTCTCGGGCGACGCTCGTCCCGCGGAAGCGATATTGACGATCACCGACGCGGACGGCGACGACGCGTTGCCGGTATCCGTAGCCGTGACCGACGACGGCACTTCGTGGGAGACAGTACTGAATACCAAAACGGAGATGGCGGCTTCCGTTTATGCTTCCGCGCATACCACGGTGGGCATCAAGAAAACGGGAGAAGTACAGGTCTCCGGGTCGAGAACGGACGGACAATGGGCGGCGCGCGACGATACGGGCGCGGTTGCCGCGGCGGCGGGATACTCTCATATTCTTGTCGCGTATTCCGATCTGACGGTAGCGGCGTACGGCGACAACGTGTACGGCGAAACGAACGTGTCGGCATGGAGCGACGTCAAAGCGGTCGCCGCCGGCAGATACGTGTCCTACGGACTGCGCGCGGACGGTACCGTGATAGCCGCGGGGCTCAACGACGACGGACAATGCGAGGTGGGCTCCTGGAGCGATATCGTTACGATAGCGGCGAGCGAAAAGCACGTTGCGGGCGTGCGTTCGGACGGGACGGTAGTCGCCGCGGGAAGCAACGATCACGGCGAATGTAACGTAGGTAACGTCACCGGGGCTCAAGCGGTAGCCTGTGGTAACGGCTTCACCGCCGTACTCTACGAAGACGGCAGCGTGGAAGTCATCGGCAATTTCGCTTCCGACGCGGTAAGCGATTGGAAGGTAGTCAAAATAGCCGCGGGGACCGATCATCTGCTCGGCTTGAAGGCGGACGGAACGGTAGCGGCGGCAGGCGACAATACCTTCGGACAATGCTTCGTGTCCGGACTTTACGATATAATAGATCTTGCGGGCGGAAGCAGCCACAGCGTTTTTCTGAGAGCTGACGGCGTGGTGGAATTCAAAGGCACCGGCGATCCCGATTACGAGACCAATACCGGTATTCCCAATCTCATATATCCCTCTTATACCTCGGTGACGGAGATAAGCTCCGTCAACGTGGGCGAAGCGCAGGAAGCTCCTTTCACGATCGGCGTGAAAGAAAGCGTCGCGCTTCGCGTGAACTACGAACCTCTCAACGCCACTTACGCGAGGATGCTGTTTACGGTGAGCGATCCTTCGGTGCTCTCCGTCGTTTCCGACGGATATTCCGCGGCGACGCTCACGGGGCTCAAGGAAGGCGTCGTTACGGTCACGGTGCGCGCCCACGGCTCGCAGGTGACTCCGTACACGTTCACCGTGGAAGTGAAACGTTCGCTTACGCTTACGGGGATAGAATTCCCCGAAACGGAAAGACATATTCCGGAAGGCTTTGAAATAACGATTTGTGCAGTTTCGGTTCCCGAAGGCGCCGAATATGTAGGCGATATCGGGTATAGCTCGAGCGACGACTCCGTAGTGACCGTGGACGCGCACGGTAACGTGAAAGCTGTCGGCGCGGCGGGAAGCTCCGCCGTGATCACCGCCACTCTGGGCGGTTACAGCGCCGAATGTACGATATACGTGGTGGCGTCGAGCGAGGTGTCGCTCACGGTCGAGACGAAGGACGATTCTCCTTACCGTTACGGCGAGCCGCTCGATCTCACGCGCTATTCGCTGACGGTCACGATAGGCTCGCACACCGAAACCGTCGCGATAGAAGAAGGGATGGTATCCGGTTACGATAATACGGACGTTTCCAGCGTAAGACAGGATGTGAAAGTAAGCTATCTCGGACAGACGGCGAGCTTTTACGTCACCGTTTACGATTACGTATTGGCTATAGACGTCAAGACGGCTCCCGAGTCCGAATATCTTTACGGGACGGAGCTGCTTTCCGCCAGCGGCAAATTCGACGTGCTGTACGCAAGCGGCAAGCGCGATGAAGGATTGAGCTTCGTTATGTCCGGTTTTAGCGGTTACGACTCCGAAGTCACCGGGATGCAGATAGTTGCTTATACTTATACCGATTCATGGGGAACGAGAGTTTCCGTGGAATTCGAAATAACGGTGCTGGATTACGCCGTGTCGGTGAAGTACGAACCGGTCAAAACGAAATACTTTTACGGCGAAACGCTCGATATGCGCGAAAGCGTCGCGTTGACTATGAGGAGCGGCAGACAGAAAACGGTGGAACTCGGCGACTGCTCTGTCAAAGATCTGCACACCGAAGCCGCGGAAGGCGAATCCGCATATTCGCTGAACTCCTTCCGCATAGGGATACATATCCTTGAGATAGCTTATACGGAAACGCTCAACGGGGAAAAGCTGACGTGTTCGGCGGAAGTCGAGGTCACGGTTTCGTCGGAACTTTCTCTGAGCGGCACGGAAGGCGATAAAGAGGGGGTGTATTACTTCGAAAAGGGCGGCTCGAACGGACTCGTGGTCGCGCTCATCAATCCCGACGGCGCGATAACGGTAGGGGAGAGCGGCAATATACGTTACGCTCTGACGGAATACGGTTCCTTAGCGGCATTCGACACGAACGATCTTACCGAAAGACAGGCCGAGCTCAAAATTTACGTTGCGAAACAGGAGCCGCAGGCGGACGGCGGCGTGACGCTGACGGAAACAGAACTTTATTCCGCCACTTTGACGATGTGCGGAACGGAAGTCATAACGGGGATAGTTTTCGACGAACACGAAGAAAGCTACCGTTACGGCGCGCAGATCTCGCTTACGTTGCAAGTGACTTACGCGGACGGTAGCGTTATTTCCGGGATCGTGCCGCACGAAGCTTATTACGACGACAACGCCGTGGGTACGGTCGTTTACAGCGCAAGGTATTATTCGCACGTCGTCACCGCGGAAGTGACCGTCTACGATTATTGTCTCCGATTGGAGAGTATCCCCGACGCGGAAACGGTTTATTCGCCCGACGGATACTATTATCCCGACGTCTACGCCGTGATGGCATACGCGGGCAGGGTGCTACTTTCGCGCGATGAGTACGTCATTACCGGCAATAAAGCGGATACGCTCGGCGCGCATGCCGTCAAAGTCGTTTACGATGGCAAGACGGTACGCTTCACTCTCACCGTTAAAGACGAATTCGCTTCGATAGTCTGTATTACCCCGCCGCGTACCGCTTATAAACTGGGCGAAAGCTTCGACCCGACTTCCTCTTATATCGTGCGGACGAAATTCGGAGCGGAAATACCGTTGAATTACAACGACGCGGAATTCCGTTATACGCCGGAGCTCGCGTCCTCCGCCATCGGTTCGAACACTTATATAACCGTATATTACTTCGGCTACGGTGTAGAAACGGTGGCGTGGCAGGGATATTGTTCGATACCCGATTACGTTATTTCGCTCACGGTGCTTGCGGAGAGCAAGCTCGAATATAATTACGGAGAAGCTTTGTCGCTCAAGGTGCGCGCCCATTACGCCAAAGGAAGCGTTACCACGCTCGCGTCCGGCTCGTATACCACGGATTACGACGCATATAAGATAGGAACGCAGACCGTGACGGTCAGCTACGAGTATAACGGCGCCGTGTATACCGTGCAGACGAAAGTGAAGGTCATCGACTCCATAAAGGCGGTAAAGCTCAATTCCTCGCCCACCGTAACTACTTACGGATACGGCGACGTTATCAACTGGAAGGGGGCTTCCGTCACCGTCGCTTACACGAGCGGACAGAGCGTTACCTACGTCGATCTGGACGTCCCGCTCAACGTACCCGTCGCGTACAGCACGCTCGTAGCGGGCATCGGGAAGAAAGTGACTCTCGGTACGGGCGACGCCACGGCGAGCTTCTATATCACGGTGTACAGCGCGGATTCCGCGCTCACGGTAAGATCCGCCGAAGGCATATCGGTGAACGCGACAAGCCGCGAGATATACGCGGAACGCGCCGTGTCGAGCGCGGAGATAGAGGTGTTGTTCACCCTTCGCGTAAGCTATCTTACGCTAAGATATGTCGACTCGGCGGGAAAGGAGGCGGAGGAGCCGCGCTCCGTCCGCAGCTACGACAGGGTGGTATTCGCGAATTCGGAGGGTACGGAAGTTTTCGTATTCACCGTTTATCTTAAAGGCGATCTGAACGGCGACGGCAACATCGACGCCGCTGACGTGAGCGCCGTAGCGGATATGATAGCTTCTTCCGAAGCGGGAGCCGTGGCGGACTACGACGGCGACGGCAAGGTGAAACTCACCGATCTCGTCAATTGGGCGCGTAAAGTTTCGGGCGAGCAACCCGCGAACGCTCCGCTCAACGAGGCGGCGAGAAACTTCGTCAGCGACGTGAGACCCGGAGGCGGCAAACAGGACGGGGAGGAAGGCGAAGATGAGGAATAAAATATTGAAAACGGCGGCGTTCGCGCTCGCGCTCGTCATGGCGCTTACGGCGCTCGTCGCCTGCGCGCAGACCGAGGAAAAAACGGTGACCAAAATAGAGATCGTCGACGGCTCTTTCAAAGAGAGCTACGTGCTGGACGAGATAGCCGATCTTTCCGGGGCGCGGATATTCGTGACTTACGCTGACGGCTCCACGCAATTCGTTCCGATAACGCCGGATATGGTCAGCGGACTGAATACTTCGGCGAGCGCGGTGAACGCGACGCTAACCGTTACGTATAAAGGCGTGAGCACGCAATTCAACTACCGCGTCATTTCGGCGGAAGGCGTGCGCACGTCGTTCAGGCTTAAACTGAGCGCCGAAGGCACGGGCTCCCAGCGCACGCTCACGGTAGCGGCAAGCGGAGTGCAAGGGGTGGAGAAAGGCGTGTACGCGATAGCTTTCGATATCGCCGCCACCGGAGGCGCCACCGTGCCGGGAGAAGTCAGCATACTTTATACGGGTAACTGGAAATTCTCGGTAAAGCGCAATTCTTCCACCGCGTTGAGAGTGGTGCTCTACTCTTCCGACGGGGCGGAAGCTTTGAGCGGCGATTGTAACCTGATTTCTTTGCCGGTAACCGTTTCCGGCGTTTCGGGCACCGTAAATATCCAAAGCGCGTCGATATCCGACGGCATTGAGGACTTTACGGTACCTACTTCGAGCTTGACTCTTAACTGAAAGGAGGATATAAAATGAACGATATCGTCGCGGTGATCCCGAAACCGTTGAGCGCAAAGATACTTTCGCCCTCGACCTACTGCTATAAAGAAAGCGACGCCGTAAGGCATTACGACGAACTTATCCCGCCCGAAGGATACAGGCTTACCGTGGACGGGAACGGGCTCAACGTATATTGTTCGGACGACGCGGGATATTTCTACGCCCTCGTCACCGTGCGTCAGCTTCTCGCTACAGGCGATCTAGGGCACGTCGAGATCAAGGACGCGCCGCGTTACGCCTACCGTGGATTCATGCTCGACTGCGCAAGACATTTCTTCTCTATCGAGGAGATCAAACGTCGTCTCGACGTGATGGCGCTGTTCAAGCTCAACGTATTCCATTGGCATCTTACCGACGATCAGGGCTGGCGAATACAATCGGAGCGATATCCGCTTCTTACGGACATAGGCTCTTACCGCTCGTCCACTCGCGGCGACGGCAAGCCGGTCAAAGGTTTCTATACGAAAGCGGAAATGCGCGAAATCGTGGATTATGCCGCCGAGCGTTTCATCAACGTCCTTCCGGAATTCGATATCCCCGGGCACGCTTCCGCTGCCATAGCGGCGTATCCCGCGCTCTCCTGCGACGGCGCGGAGATCGCCGTCAAGGATTCTTTCGGCATACATCAGGAAGTATTCTGCGCGGGTAAGGAGAGCACTTACGATTTTCTCAAAGACGTGATACGCGAGATATGTGAGATATTCCCGTTCGGGTACGTGCATCTCGGCGGCGACGAAGCGCTCAGGCTTAAATGGATGGAATGCGAGGACTGCAACAGAGTCATGCGCGAAAATTCGCTTAAGGATTACGACGAGCTGCAAGCGTACTTGATGGACAAAGTCGCCGACGCCTGCAGGGAATGCGGCAAAACCGTGATAAACTGGAACGACGGCATGAGGGGCGCCAATACCGCTTCCGACATAGTGATGCAGTACTGGAGCGAAGGCGGCGACAGCAAGCAGAAATTGAAAAGCGAGCTCGCCGCAGGCAGGAAGGTGATAATGTCGCCGTTTTTCAGCTATTATCTCGATTATCCTTACGGTATGACTCCGCTCAGGAAGACTTTCGCTTTCGACCCCGAGAAGTACGACGAAGGCTGTAAAGGCGGCGTTATCGGCGTGGAAGCGCCGTTGTGGACGGAATACGTGGACAGCGCCGCGCGCATCGATTATCAGGCGTATCCGCGCCTTTTCGCGGTGGCGGAGAGAGCTTGGAGCCCGTGGCATGACGATTACAAAGATTTCCTTACAAGGCTCAAGTATATATACAATCTCATTGACAAACCGGGTGTAAAATGTGCTAAAATAGGTGAAGTCGATCCGTGGCCTTTGCGCGCGCTTGCCGAAGTCGTCAGATTCGGCATGAACGCTTCCGACAAGACTTTACGCGAAGCGGGCGCGAGAGTGCGGCTTAACAATAAAAGACTGAAAGCTCTGGAACGCAAAAAAAGTTAAGATTCCGGAGCGGAGCGTTCGATGGATTACAAGGTCATGATGCCTGCCGCGATATGGCAGGGCTACGACCCCAACGCCGAGGCTCTCGAAGCCGAGGAGAAGGGGAATGCGGAAACCGTTTCCGGAATAACGAGGAGCGTATACGTTTATACTGCGCTCACCGCGGAAGACGGTAAAGTCCGCGTACAGACCGAAGTTTTCCGCGGCGAGAAGGCGGATAACGCTTCTCCCGTCGTACTCATAGTACAGGAGTACCATCGTCCGCCGGAACGCGAATTTCTCGAGGCTCTCGCGGCGGAAGGATATATCGTGGTAGTGCCGGATATCTCGCACGTAGCGCCGGACACGATCACGGAATTCCCCAAAAGCCTTTCTTACGGCGAGTTCGCGAGAGCGGGCGATCATATCCGCAAAGTTCTGCCTACCGCTAAAGAAACCTGTCAGTATCTGTATTCTCTGATCGTGAAGCGCGCCGTTACGTTTATCAAGCGCAACGTAAGCGACGGCAAGCTCGTGCTCATGGGCATGGGCGATGCGGTGGAAGTGGAGATACAGGTTGCGGGCAGCGGCTGCGAATGCGACGCGGTCGCGTGTCTGAACGGAGCGGGTTACCGCGAGTACATACGCCGCAACAGGTACGGCGGCGACTCCGAAGAAATCGTGATGGACGAGGAGCGCATGTGCTGGCTTACGGGGGTTGCGTCCGTAGCTTACGCGAAATACGTCAAAGTACCCACTTTTATCGCGCTCGGAAGCAACGCCCGCCGCAGCGACATCGACAGACTGTCCAACCTGAAGGCTTTGCTTACCGCGGATTCCGTACATATAGTCATCAGCCCGCGCGCGGGCGATTTCCTTTTGCCCGAAGCGTACGAAAGTCTACTTATCTGGTTGCATGCGGCGGTCTCGGACACCACGGCGGAGCTGCCGGATATCCCCGACATTGACGTCAGGGTCAACGAGGACGGCAGACCGTATTTCGACGTCGACTGCGATACTGCGTCGATGATAAAGAACGTGCGCGTTTTCTACGCCTGCAAGGATTACAACCACGAGGTCCGCGACTGGAAAGAAGCCGATTGTCTGACGGTCTCTTACAACGAATACCTCGCTTCGGCGGAGTCTTACGACGAGAAAGAACCTCTTTTCGCGTTCGCCTCTGTGGAGTACGAGAACGGATTTACGCTTTCTTCGATAGTCGCATACGCCGAGCTCAAGGGACTCAACGTCAAGCCCTCCGAAGCCAAAGCCACCGGCAGGATAGTGGTCGTCTATCAGGCGGGCGACGAGGAGAGCGGCTTCGTCGAGGACTACGACGGCGCGGTGCTCATGCGCAACGGACTCAGAGAGGTCGTCACTTCGAAGGGTATGCGCGGACTTACCAGCGAGTACGGCGGACTGAGGACATATCATTTCCAGGCGGGCGACGACGCAGACAATTCCCGTATACTCAAATTGGAGTTCGCTTCCGATACCGGTTGCGAGGTCACGGTCTCGCTGATCGGCATTTCCGCGGAGGGCGCCACCGAATATGCCGCCCGCGTAAGGGTCAACGCCACGAAAGGACTTTTCGTGGCGAGCCAGTTCAACCTCATGGATTTCAAAGATCCTTCGAGCCTGAAGTCGCCTTCGTCCTGGTCGGACGTGAGGGTGCTCGTCATTCGCGGTGATAATCTCGTCGTCGGCAACATATTGTTTATTTAGCTTATGAGATCGAAATTCGCCAAACTCGTTTTCTATATAGCATTGATACTCGTCTGCGTGTTGGTGGCGTATTTTCTTGCCAACTGGCTTTTCACCACCGTGCCGATAGAAGGGCCTTCGATGGAGCCCACGATCCACGACGGCGATACCGTCATATTATACAAACAGGGCAAGTATGAGCGCGGCGACGTAGTCATATTCAATACCCATAAGCTCGATCCCGACGGCAAGGAAAGATATTACGTCAAACGTATAATCGCTCTCGGCGGCGACTCCGTGGAGATCAAAGCGGATAACGACGGCGTATACCGCATCTTCGTCAACGGCGAGGCGATAGACGAGCCTTACCTCGGAGAGGGTATCCCCTCCGCGCGCGCCGCCGACGCTTCGGCGCGCATTACCGTGCCGGAAGGACAATTCTATTTCTGCGGCGACAACCGTCTGAACTCCGAAGACTCGCGTTCGGGACTTCTCTGTAACGTAGACGACATAGTCGGCAGAGTCATTTTAAGATACGTTCAGGACGACGGGATAGGGGATATAAGCCTCATCAAACGCCCTTACGCCCTTTTACCTGCGGCTTGACGGAACAGATATTTCAAAAGTTACTTTTTTTCGTCAAATATCAGCGATATTTCCCTCACGTAAAGCGTTAATATTGCGCTATGAAACGCGCGCAAATATTGGAATACGCGGTTTTTTTGGCGATACTGACCTTTCTGCACTATGCGGAAGCCCGACTGGGAGCGAGAGCGTTCGCTCTCGCTTTTTACTTTGCCGCCATTTATAACCGCCGTAACGTATTGATACTCTCTCCGATATTCCTTATATCGTCGGCGATAGTTTCGCCCACGCTCGCTTCGCTTATCATTTCCGCATGCCCCGTTGCGCTCGCGCTCATATTGCTTTTCGTGTTGTATAAGGCGCGCGTAAAAATGCGGCTGTCGTTCATGGCGGCGGCTTGCGCGCTCGCCACTCTTCCGCGGGCCTTCCTCGAAACGCATACCCCGCAAGAAGCCGTCGCCACCGTAGCGGGTATACTCGCCACTCTCGCGATGTTTTTCGTGTTCGTTTCGGCAGGCTATCTCGTTATGGTCAAGCGTTTCCGTTTCCCGCTCACGCGCGGCGAAGTCGCGTCGCTCGCCGCTTGCGCGGCAATAACGGGACTCGGTATGGGTTACGCGAGGATAGGCGAATTCGGGTTTTATTACGTAGTGACCGTTTACGCGCTGTTCGTCGCGGCTTCGGCAGGCAGGGGAGCAGTGCTTTTTACGGGCGCCGCGCTCGCCGCCGGCGCAGCCGTGAGCGGCGGAGCGGAAGCCGCAGTCTATACCGCGCTGTACGCGCTGACCACCTCGTTGTTCCCTGCGGAGCACGCTTATTTCGGCGGAGTCGCGGGTATCGCTTTAAGCGCGGTAATGATGTTTGCGGGAGTTACGGAAGCGCATTATCTCTCCCTCGTCATGCCCGCCGCGGCTACGGTATTCGCCATAGCCACTCCCAAAAAATTCAAAGCTTACGTGAATTCGCTCGCTACCACCGACGGCGCATATTCAGTTACGCGCACAGTTATCAACCGCAACCGCAGCGCGCTGAAGATAAAGCTTGCGCGACTGAGCGAAGGCTTGGGCGAGATGAGCGGCATACTGGGCGACGATTCGCGTTCGGACAGTCTGCCCAATGCTTCGGAAATAGCGAAAGAGGTATCCGAAAGATGTTGTACGGATTGCCTTAACGCGAAAGAATGTCGTACCGCGCTGGGCGGAAACTCTACCGAGAGCGTTATAGGCGAGCTCACGGCGAGCGCCGTGTATTCCGGCAAAGCGAGCATTCTCGACGCCTCGCCCTTTTTAAGCTCCCGATGCAGGAAGCTGCACGGCGTGATAGCCGTGACCAACGAGATACTCTCGCGCGAAAAGCATGCCGCGGAGTTGCGCGCGGGCGCCGACGAAAGCAGAGGGCTTTTGCGCGATCAGTTGAGTTCTCTCGCCGAGATCCTCTCCTCGCTCGCCGCCGAAGTAGGCGAGCCGCTCGTCTACGACCACCCGAAGGAGAGGCGGCTCAGAGAGGAGCTCAACCGCAGGCTAATAAGCGCGCGCGACGTTTACATATACGGCGACGACGAATTGAGCATGAGCGTCAAAGAGGAGGACGCGGAGCGCGCGGCGCTTGCGGAAACGGTCAACGCCGTAATGGAAAGGCGCATGTGCCTTGCAGACAAAACGCCCACGGTGAACGGCTTGGTGAACCTCACTTACGAGCCGATGCCGCGATACAGAGTGGCTTACGGCGACCGCGTTGTCGCCGCAGGCGGAGACGGCTGCGGGGACAAGGAAAACGTCGTCAGGCTGTCGCGCGGGAAAGTCATGATAGTGCTTTCCGACGGAATGGGGCACGACGCTCCCGCCGCGAGGAATTCGCGTTACGCGGTAAGTCTTATAGAAAGCTTCTATAAAGCCGGTTTCGAGCATAAGACCGTTCTGAGAAGCGTTGGCGGACTGCTTGCGTTGCGCGGCAAAGAGGAATTCAACGCCGTGGACATCGCGGTCATAGACACGTTCACGGGCGAAGTCGACATAATCAAACAGGGCGCGAGAGAAAGCTTCATCGTGCGCAAAGGGGAAGTCGAAGTCGTGGAATGCGGCTCGTTACCGTTGGGAATAGTCCTCGGCGCGGAACCGGTGACCTATTCGACGCGGCTCATGCCCGGCGAATTCCTCGTGATGGTCACCGACGGAGTTGTCGACGCGATAGGCAGAGAGGGACTCACGGAGCTTTTGTCGGGGCTCGATACCGTCAATCCCGACGACGTGGCGGAAGCGGTGATCAGGGATTTCACGAGATTGCAGGG
Organism: uncultured Eubacteriales bacterium; assembly: GCA_949292905.1. GTDB lineage: Bacteria > Bacillota > Clostridia > Christensenellales > DTU072 > Stercoripulliclostridium_A. Next base: position 127,393 of record CASFAV010000004.1, on the reverse strand, counting down.
GGAGAACGCCGAGCGCGACGACGGCTCGGTGATAGCGGCGCGGATATTCTGACGCGAGCGACCTTGACGGCGGACCTTGCGCGTAGTACAATAATTAGGTACACACGCGCGGGCGTTACGCGCGTTTACGAAAGACGAAGGTATAATTTACGGGGATGCCATGCCGCTGTTACTTAAAGCAAATACGATAAACGCCGCCGCGGAAGCCGTTATAGGAGAGCTTGCGAAACGCAACGCGCCCGGGACGAGACATATAGTCATCGTGCCCGACAGCTATACGCTGTCGGTAGAGAAACTCATCCCCGAGCTTACCGGCATGAAAGGCGCTCTCAACGTGGAAGTCGTCTCCTTCTCACGCCTTGCGGCGAAAGAGCTCAGGGACGGCAGGGGGTGTCTCAGTAAAGAGGGCGCCGTTCTTATTCTCAAAAAAGTCATCAACAGGAACGCGGACGAACTGAAGCATTATAAGACCGTTGCCCGGCTCGCGGGCTTTGCGCGCGAGATGTTCGCGGTCATAGCCGCTCTGCGCAACAACGGCGTGAGCGTGGAAGCTTTGCGTGCCGCGATACCCGAACTCACGGGCGCCACCAAAACGAAAAATATCGACATAGCGCTGTTGTATTCGGAATATCTCAAGGAACTTTCTTTAGGCAAATACGACAGCACCACGAGACTGGAAGCGTTTATAAAGTCTCTTCCGTCGTCGGCTAAAATAGCCGCTTCCGACGTGTACGTACTCGGATTCGATACCTTCTCGGGGAAGCAAATCGAGATATTGTCGGCGCTCGCGCGTTACGCGCGCTCGCTCACCGTGGGCGCGGTGTATACCAACAACGGATACAACCGCGATCTTTATCCCACGGAGAACATAGACAGATTGCTCGCCTCGGCGGCGCGCGGCGGCGCGCCGTTCGACGAAGCGCGCGACGCAGCCGAAAGCGTGCCCGAACCTTTCGCCGCCCTCAACCGTGGCCTTTTCGCGGGAACGGAGGGGCTTAAGGAAAACGACGGCGCCGTCACGCTTTTCAAAGAGGACAATATCTTCGAGGAATTCAACGCGGTGGCTCACGAGATCGTGAGGCTCACGCGCCGCGAAGGTTACCGCTATAAGGATATCGCGATAATCGACTGCCACCCCGAGCATAAGCTCGAACTCAAAGAAGTGCTCATGCGCTACGGAATACCGCATTTTATCGACATTCGGTACCCGATGAGCGGCTCGTTGGCGTACAAATACCTGATTTCGTGCATAGAAGTCGCGCGTTTCGGATTAAGGCGCGACAAGGTGTTCGCCCTTCTGAAGAATCCGCTTTTCGGCGCGGACGAAGAAGAAGTTTTCCTTTTCGAGAATTACGCTTTGGCGCATAACCTGAATTTCGCGGGTTTTGCGGAGCCGTTGAAAGGAGAGGGCGAGCGGTTCGAAGCGATACGTTCGAAACTGGCGGTCACGGCGGATAAATTCAGCCTGAACCGCGCCGCCGTCGGAGTTTATGCCGAAGCCGCGTCGGAGCTTATCGCGGGCGACGATTTCGACGCGTTGCTGAATTCGGCTCTCGACGGCGCGGACGAAAATCTACGGAAAAGCAACCTTGCCGCCGCGGAGAAATTAAGAAAAGGGATCTTGCCGGAATATTCAGAGCTGATAGGCGACGAGGAAGAAACTCTCGCCGGTTTCGAGGAGATGCTTTCCGCTTCCGCGGCGAACGAAGAAATAGCTCTCATACCCCGTTTCATCGACAGCGTTTACGTCGGTAAACTGCGCGAAAGCTTCGTTTACAGACCGCGCGCGATATTCGTTATAGGAGCCACCGCGGGCGCTCTTCCCGCCGCAGGTTCATATAAAGCCATAATGTCCGAGCTCGACCTCGTTAGAATGGAGGACGCCGGGATACGCTTATATCCCGCGCCCGCGGACAGAATGAGGGAGGAGCAATTCGCTATCCTCGATCTGGTCACGAAAACGGGCAGGCTTTACGTCGGTTATCCGCATACGGAGCCCGACGGCTCCGTCAACCGACCGTCCTCGCTCATCACGGAGGCGCAGGCGGTCATAGGCGCGAAAACGGTTTCGCTGGAGAAAAGATTTACGGTGGACGGCGCGCGGGACATGGCGGAGCTCGAAGACGTGGCGGTCAGCCCCGCCAACGCCGTTTTCGAATTCCTGATGGCGTGCTCCGCTCCGCTTCCGAAAGGCGAAGAGGGCGTGCGCGCGGACGGGATGAGGAGAAGACTTTACAATTCTCTCACTCCTGCGGAGCGCTACGAAATTAACGTCAGCCACGTTCACGTCACGCCGCGCGTGCCGCTTACCGGTTCGTTCACGACCGACCGTTACGGGCTCGGTACCGGAGTTAGTCAGCTCGAGAGCTATTTCCGATGTCCTTACGCGCATTTCCTGCAATACGGTCTCAGACTCAAAAAGCGCGACGACGGCAAGCTCGCGGGACTGGATATAGGTATCATCGTGCACGCCGTGATGGAGGAATATTTCCGCGCCGTGCGCGGTAAGTTGAGGGTATCGGACGCCGAAGAGCTGGAAGCGGAAGCCCGTAAAGCCGCGGACAAGGTTTTCGACGATCCGCAGGTGGACGTTTTCAGGGCTAACGCGTCTTCCGCGCATTTGCTCGAACGGCTCAAAGAGGAATGTCTCACCGCCGCGAAGAAACTTACCGAAAACGTTCTCAGCGGCAAATTCGATCCCGCTTACGTAGAGATGGATTTCGGTATGCGCGGAGCGCCGCCGCTCACGGTGGCGACTTCGTTCGGCGAAGTCCACTTGCGCGGCAAGATAGACCGCGTGGATCTATATAACGGATACGTTTCCGTGGTGGATTACAAGACGGGCAAGGAAAGCGGTTCGCTGGACAACGTGTATTTCGGCAAAAAGATACAGCTTTACGTATATCTTTCCGCGGTAAGTAAAAATCTCGGCGTAAAGCCCGCGGGCGCTTTTTACGCCAATATAGGCAGCGGCTTCACCGCAAAAGGCGCGGATTACTCGTACAAAGGTACGGTGCTTGCGGAGCCCGAAGTGGCGATAGCTTTCGACGGAAGGCTCGCGGAAAGCGGCAGCGATAACGCGCGATCGGACGTGGTGCCGGTCTCTCTCAAGAGGGAGAAGAACGGCGAACTCGTCGTGAAAGGGGGACTGAGCGCGGAGCAATTCGCGGAAACGCTCGACTACGTGCAAAAGCTTATAGGCGGCTGTCTCGAGGAGATAGACGCGGGATACGCCGAGAAGAGGCCGTTGGGCGCGGCGTGCAAGTATTGTTCCTTCCTCGGCGTATGCGGAGGCGCGCCCGAAGGCGCGGAGAGAGAATTCGTCAAAGGCGTTTTGCCGTACGGGAGGGAGGGGGAATGAGCTCGAAAATCGATTGGGCGAGAAGCGGTCAGGACAAGGCGCTCGTCTTCGACGGGAAGAACATGCTCGTGTCCGCTTCCGCGGGAAGCGGTAAGACCACCGTCATGGTGGAGAAGATAAAAAGGTATCTGGTGAACGGCGGCAGCCTGTCGCGGCTCATAGTGGTGACATTCACGAGAGCGAGCGCCGCGGACATGCGCGAGAAGCTGGAGAAAGAGATACGCGCCCTCGTCCGCGAGGGAGGGGCGGAAGCGGCGCGCTACCGTAAGGAATTAAGGAATCTTCCGCTTGCGTACATCGGTACGATAGACAGCCTGTGCGCGGAGATATACAAGCGCTATTTCGAGGACGTCAACAGGAGCCCGACGTTCACGGTGCTGGACGAGGACGAAGCGAGAGCATTGCGCCGCGAGGCGATGGAACAGACCGCCGAAGAGTATCTTGCGGCGGCGGACGAAGGCTTTGCGGAGATGGCGAAGTATTACGCCGACGGCAGAGACCTCGAAGGCTTGTACGCGGCGATAGGCTCCGTCATGGACTTCCTGTCGGTGCAGGAAGACCCGGACGACTTTCTCGAACGCGCCGCCGCGACAGCCGCCAAGCCCTTCGACGAATCGCCCGGCGTGGAATATCTGAAAAAGACTTACGTCCGTAAATTCGCCCGTCTCGCTCCGCGCGCGGAGCGCGCGAGAGAGTGCGCAAAACTTATTCCCGAAGCCAAAGTGAACGCGGCGCTCGAGGTGATAAACGCGGCGGCGGAGGGTGTGGACGTAGTACTGCACGCGGACAGCACGCAAAGATTTTATTTTGCGATAAATTCCTACGTACAGCAGTCCGGTTTCCCTTCGCGCTCCGTCAAGTACACGGCGGAACAATGCGACGCGCTCGCCGAAGCGCGCGCCTACGTCAACGCCGTAAAGGATCTTTTCAAAGAAGCCTCGTCCGTGTTCGGCGAATACGACGAAGCCGCGGCACTCGAAAAGGGCGTCGTTACCGGAGCGGAGCGTCTCATGGCGGTGGTGCGCCGCGTCACCGAAGTTTACGCGGCGTTGAAAGAGGAACGCGAGTCTCTGGACTTTGCCGACGTGGAGCGTTTTGCCCTCAAAATACTTTCCAATCCCGAGCGCGCGAAGGAACTTCGCGACGGTACCGATTACATTTTCTTCGACGAATATCAGGATACCAACAGGCTGCAGGAAGCCATAATCGGAGCGGTGGCGAAGGACAATCTGTTCATGGTCGGCGACGTCAAGCAGTCGATATACCGTTTCAGACACGCCGAACCGCGGATATTCCTTGAGAGATACCGCAGGTACGAGGGCAGAGAGCAGGGCAGCAACGTGCCGCTCAACATGAACTTCAGAAGCTCGCAGGCGATACTCGAATTCATCGATAAAGTATTCTCCGTCGTGATGACTTACGATTTCGGAGGGCTCGATTACGGCGCGACGTCGCGCTTCAACGAGGCGGGCATCGACTTCAAAGGGTTGGGCACGGAGCCGCAGATAAACGTGGCGGTATTCGACAAAGAAGAAGAGGAAGAAAGGGAGCTAGCGAAGGTTTACAGCGTGCGCGAAGCGCCCGCGCCGCCCGAAAAACGCGATAAAGAAGCGGAATATATTTCTTCGGAAATAAGGCGGCTCGTAGCCACGGCGAAGATACCCGATAAGGAAAGCGGCGAGTTACGCGATATACGCTATTCCGACATAGCCGTGCTCGTAAGGAAACACGATTCCGCGGCGGGCATAGCTAAGGCTTTCGGAAAATACGGGATACCTTACGATTTTTCGAGGCCCGATCCCGCCGCGTTCACGCGCGATCTCAACGCCATCGTTTCGGTGATAAAAGTCATAGACAACCCTTGCGACGATTACGCGCTCGCCGCGGCGATGCTTTCGCCGTTCGGCGGTTTCGCTGAGGACGAGCTCGCCGCGATAAGCGACGAGGGAGAGGGGAGATATTTTTACGAGCGGGTGCGTTCTCATACGGGCGCCTACGCCGCCCGCGTGAAGGAGTTTACGGAGCGCGTTTCGCGCTACCGCAAACTTGCCGCGTTGACCGACGTGTCTTCGCTGATAGCGCGCATAGCTACCGATAGCGGCTTTCTCGCCGGTCTGCTCGCCGACGGCGAGTACGAGCGCATAGATATGTTCAACTCTTACGTCAAGTACCTTCAGAACAAAGAGGCTGCCAAAGACGTGACGAGATTTCTGAAGTTCAGCGAAACGCCCTTCAAACCGCCCGCGAAGAGCGGTGACGATTGCGTGCGTTTCATGACGATACACGCGAGCAAAGGTCTGGAGTTTCCGGTAGTGTTCCTTGCGCGGGCGGGCGGCGGCTTTTTCAATAACGACAAATTCGATTCCGTCATACTCGATTCCGAGCTCGGCATAGGCGTGAAAAGCTACGACGAAGATACGCGTACAAGCGACAAGCCTTTGTCCAGGAAGGCGATAGAGATCAAGAATTCCGTCGAAAACAAGCTCGAAGAACTGAGACTGCTTTACGTAGCTACTACAAGGGCGCGTTTCCGCCTTTACGTGACGGGCACGCGGGGCGCGCGCGACGGTTGGGGCGCGGAATACCCCGAGAAATGCAACAGCTATCTCGCGCTTCTGAATTACGCGGCGGAGAACGATCCGTCGCTGAAGAAGTATTTCGTTTTCGACCCCGAATCAGGGGCTCTGCCGTCCGAACCGAAAACGGTGAAGGCGTATGCGCTCGACGGCGGCGAAAAGATCGAGTACTACCGATACCCCTTTGCCGAAAGTACGGAGATTAGCAACAAATATACCGTCACGGCGCTCAATTCGGAAGCGGAGAGCGAAGCGGGCGACGAGAACGTCTCCGAACAGTACGTGCCGAGTTTAGGTACCGTAGACACCGAAACGGGTATCCTTTATCACAAGATAATGGAACTTATCGATTTCAAAGACTGCTCGCTCGAAGGGGTGAAGTCTCAGCTTCGGGCCATGGCGCTCGCGGGAGTCGACGTGAGCGGAGCGGACGCGGGGAAGATCGCCGCGGCTGTCGCCAATCCGCTTTTCGACGGTGCACGCACCGGCAAAACGTTGCGCGAGCGCGAATTTATCTACTATGCGCCGGCGCGTGAGATATTGCGCGACTGCGCTTCCGAGGATAAAACTCTGTTGCAGGGCGTCATCGATCTCGTCATACTGTCGGAAGCGGGTAACGTTCTGGTAGATTACAAGGTCACGGGAGCTTCCCCCGATACCGTGCGGGCACGCTACGGCGAGCAGGTGCGCCTGTATGCGCGCGCTTTCGAAGATATCACCGGTCTGCGCCTGGCGCGAAAAGCGGTTTTCATTATCAACCGCAACGAGGTCGTGGATTTCTAACGCGCTGGCGCTACGGTAATTTATAAGTAAAATTTATTTAACGCGCAAGCGTATTTTTGCCTTCTGCGCATACTGTGTTACGGTGAAATATGTCTTCGCGCGCATATTTTATATTATTATTAAAATAAATTTGCTAAAAGGGGTTGCAAAATGCCTCGCTTGCCTTTATAATAATGCTATACACTTGCAAATTAGGAGAGGGATATGGAATTTATCGACAGCATTAAGTCGTTTCTGACGAGCGATCTTAATTTTCTCAATCTCAGCGGAGCGCTCAACCCCGCTGTGTACATCCTGTTGTTCGGCTCGATCGTGTTGCTGGTGCTTTTCTTCATCGCGCTCGGCATCCGCTCGGCTTCCAAAGGGAATAAGTTCCGCAAGCATCTCGAAGATACCGTCGCTTTCGTCAATGCGGGCGATACCATCGACGAGAACAACGTCGCAGATCTCAACGCGCGCATCCAGAGCCCTCTGATGGCTCGTGCCGTTGCGAAAGGTTGGGGCGCTTTCCTCGATCAGCAGACCGGATATCCTTCCGACTATATCTCCGAGAACGAAGTATTCGGTGACCGCAAGAATAATCCCGATTACAAAGGCGGCAAAGGCTTCTTCGCCTTCGTCGGCGCGGTGATAGTGCTGCTTTGCGCGCTTCTCGCCGCTATCGGTTGCATCGACACCGTAAGAGGTATCGACGTTTCCGCCGCCGCAGGAGCCGCCGCGGTGATGGAATTCATCCTTCCCGTAATAGGCGCGATAGCGGTGCCGCTTATCGTTTACGTTATTTTGCTCGGTATCCTCGGTATCCTTTCCAATTCGCTCCTGAAGAGCACCACTGCGGCGTTCCGCTCCTTCCAGGACGCGCTCGACACCAAAGTGATCATCTTCCGCGAGACGCAGGACGAATTCATCACCGAGAACATCGAAGAGATCAACGCGGCTATAGAGGACATCATCGCGAGCAAACTGGGCGACAGCGAGATACTAGAGATAGTTACCACTCCCGAGATCGACGAAGAACTTGCCGTACCCGAGGAGCCCGCGCCCGCTCCCGCGCCCGAACCCGCTCCCGCTCCCGTAGAGGAAGCCGCCGCGGCGGAGGAACCCGTACAGACCAAAGAGCAACTGCTCCTGCAACTCGTGTATATCGCGGACGCGGCGTCCAAGGACCCCGACATCACCGCCGATCAGCTCATCGAACTTGCCGAATATCTCGAGCAGGCGAGAGCCGACGGAGATTACAACGAAGAGGAGAACGAAATATTCGACGCTTGCATGATCATTCTTTCGGGAACTTATTTCGAGCGTTTCGAGAAGAAAGAGGACGAATAGGAGAAACTTACCTAATGGAAGCCGACCCTTACAGTTGTTACCACATGATCAAATGAAGCCGAAGCCGCCGTTTTAACATACGGCGGCGTCCCGATGCGTGCACTTCCGACAAAGGGATACGGCTTCGTATCCCTTTAATTATCGCATTCAGAGGAGGTGGACGAGATGATACAGATATTTCAGACCTCGGGCAAAAGGCTCGTGGAACAGTCCAACGAATTCAGCGGCGGAATAAACATCCGCAACAAATGGATACACCTCGAGAATCCTACCGACCGTGAGATAGAGCTTATGGAGCGCATCACGGGAGTGAGCGAGGATATGCTCAAAGCGGCGTTGGACGTAGAGGAGCGCGCCCGTATCGAAACGGACGAAGGCGATACGCTCGTGTTGTTCGATATACCCACCATCGAGGACGAGGACAGTTATTACAGCTATTCGACGATGCCTCTCGGCGTGGTCATTACCGACAACTGCGTCATAACCGTTTGCCTCAAAGAAAACTCCATCATCTCGAACCTCATCAACAACCGTATCAAGAATCTGGATACCGCGAAGCGCGAAAACTTCCTTTATCAGATGCTTTACAACACGCACGTCAAATTTCTGCAATATCTTCGTCAGATAGACAGATCCTGGCAGCGCATACAGGTGGAGCTGCACCGCTCAACGAAAAATAAAGAGCTGATCCAATTGCTCGATCTCGAGAATTCGCTCGTATATTTTTCGGCGTCGCTGCGCGCCAACAGTCTTATCATAGAGAGGCTTATGCGCAGCAATTCTGTGAAGAGCGAGGAGGACGCGGAACTTCTTGAAGACGTGGGCATCGAGAACAGACAGGCGGTCGATATGTGTAACATTTACAGGGACATATTGTCGGGCACGATGGACGCTTACGCATCGATAATCAGCAATAACGTCAACTCGATAATGAAACTGCTCACCGTCATAACGCTCATCATTTCGATACCTACGTTATTCGCTTCGTTGTGGGGAATGAATACCGGGGTGCCGTTCGAAGGTCAGAAATACGGATTTTACGTGGTAACGGGGATAAGCCTCATTATCGCCGGAGTGGCGGGATACTATCTGCTCAGAACGAAGAAGGAAAAGAACGTCGAGGAGCTCCGCAAGGTCATCCGTCGCAGAAACAAGAAGAACTGAAACGACGATAAAAAACCGCGAAAGCGGTTTTTTTGTGCAACGGGAGAAAAGAGCGTTGCGTTTTTCGACGGCGCAATGTAGAATGTAATCGTATGATCGTACCTGAATATCTGATTAAAGCTACAGAGGAAGCGTGCGCAAGCTATAAGCCCAATGCGTTGCGCGAAAGGGCGCGCGAGCTAAGCGAAAGATATCTTGCGGGAAAGGCAGAAGGGGGGCGCGTCGTTTCGGACGACGCGCTTGCGGCGGCGTATGCCGCCGTGAGAATGCCCGCGACTTACGGCGCGGTACGCGCCGCGGCGTCGCTCATGCGGAAGAATTACGACGGCGTATTCGAGAATATGCTCGACGCGGGAGCGGGCACGGGCGCGGCGTATTTGGCCGCGCGCGAAGCGCTGGGATTGAACCGCGCCACGCTTGTGGAGCGCGAAGGCTCCATGACGCGGCTTGCACGTAAATTCTGCGCTGCGGGCGGCGCTGAAGCGGAGTTCGTAAGCGCCGATCTCGCTTCGTATACGCCCGACGGGAAATACGATCTCGTGATAGCGTCTTACGTTTTCAACGAAATGAGCGAAGCCGCGCGCAACGCCGCGCTCGATAAACTCTTCGCCGCAACAGGCAAGGTACTGCTTATCGTGGAGCCCGGCACGCCGTACCATTTCGGGCTTCAACGCGACATAAGAAATTACCTCCGCTCCAAAGGCGCTGAACTTTTTTCGCCATGTCCTGAGGGCGCGATCTGCAATTTGTCGGAAGGGGACTGGTGCCATTTTTCGGTAAGGGTGCCGCGCGGAAAGCTTCATAAATTTCTCAAAGGCGGCGACGCGCCGTACGAGGACGAAAAATTCACCTATTCCGCTTTCTGCCCGGGAGAAGGGGGACGCCCCGCACGTGCGCGCGTATTACGCCGTCCGACGATAGCGGAGGGAAGGGTGGATCTGAGGATCTGTACCGCCGAGGGAGTAAATGACGTTGCGTTCAGGAAAAAGGACGGCGCCCCGTACAAAGCGGCGCGGAAGCTTAACGCAGGCGACGAATTCGATTCTGCAAAATAAAAAAAAGCCCGTCGCCTTGGCGACGGGCATATTTAATGCGGTCTACCATTTATTATGCACTTTTTCGGCGAATCCGAGGACGGAGTCGAGTTCTATTACCTTACCGTCGTCGAGAACGCATTTGCCGCTGAATCTGCCGAATACCTGGTGCGGTATCATGCAGAAAAGTTTGAGGTCGAAGGGCTCGTAGCGGTCGATTATCGGTACGAAATCGAGTTCGAGTCTTCCGTCGGACGAGGTGAACCGCCACGGCGCGAGATAGTCGGGTTTGTCCGTGCCGTCACCGGGTATATGGAAGGTGACCTCCTCAAGCTTATGAGCTTTTCCGTCGTAGAAAAGCATGTTTTCGCTCGCCGCCGAAGTGTCGCCGAAACCGTAGCCGATATTGAAACCGAACTTAACGCCGTCGGGAAGAATGGTTTGCAGACTGCCCCAGTACCAGGTATTGTCGTAGGTCCATACGCCGCGCCCCCAGTCGAGCGTGCCGAGCGCGTCGTCGAGGGTGTATTTTTTGTCGCCTAACGAAAAGTAACCTTTCGCCGTCATACAGTTTATTTTCGCGTTGTAATAGAAGTGCTTCGGCTTGCTGAAAGGGGTGGCGATGAACATACATTCTTCGGGTACGTCCGAGAGGGTGAAGTCGAAGTCGAGCTCCTCGCCAGCAGGTCCGAAACCGGGGTATTTGCCGAAAACGTGCCTCACGCCGCCTTCGAGGATAATGCACGCTTCGACTTCTCCGTTCACCGCGACTACGTCGCCTTTGAAGGGAGTGGCAGGCATATGGAGCTTACCCATCGGGAAAAGCATTATCGAGCTTTTGGTGATCTGCGCCGGAGTTTTGAAATCCATAAAAGTGGCGCTTATGGCTCCTACATATCCCATATCGGCAACCGTAATGCATATTGCGTGGTCGTCGTTGCCCACATAGTAATAGTCCCATTCCTTAATGCGCGCCTTCTTGGCGCGTATGTCGTTACGGTCGTATTCGAGCACATAGCCGGTGGCGTATCCCTTCTGAAGAAGGTTGCCGTCCGTACCTAAAAGTTTAGAGCGTTCAACTATACGATTCTGCATAAGTTCTCCTTATTTGTTGAGCATTGCGAAGTTCTTTTTGTTAGATTTGTATAATGCTTTGAATACCTCGAAATTGCGGTCGTATACCGCTTTGTACTCCGGGTTGGGAGTGAAACGCTTGACGGCGGGGATATAGTCTTTGAGATTGTCGAGGGAGCTGATGATCCCCAGTCCCACCGCGACTACGGCGGCGGCGCCCACGGCGCCTACGTTCTGCGGACTGGCGACCGTTTCGACGGGGCGGCCGATGATGTCGCTCAGAAGCTGCGAGGTGAAGTCGGACAGCGCGCCGCCGCCCACGAAACGCACCACTTCCGAAGTGTGCGCTTTGCGCGACTCCGCTTCGAGCATCCAGCGCTTATGGAAGCATACGCCTTCGAGCACCGCGCGTATAAGTTCCGTCTTGCCCGTTTCGAGGCTTATATTGAAGAACATCCCGCGGCTCATGGGGTCCTCGAAAGGGCAACGGTTACCGTGTAACCACGGCGTGAATATCACGCCGCCCGAACCCGCCTGCGCCGTTTTCGCCACGTCGGTCATGTAGTCGTACAGCGACGTGTATTTGCGTTCCATGTCTTCGGTGATATGCTTTTTTTCGAGATAAATGCCTATTTCGTCGAGCGCGAGGTGATTTTTGACCCATTCGAGGCATTTCCCCGAGGTTTCCATTTCCGCGAAATAGGTGAATTTACCCGGTTGCGCTCCCACGATGGAAGCGATCATCGCGCTTGTGTCGACCATGGATTTGTCCACGACCGTTCCTATCCAGCCCGAAGTGCCCGAATAGATGTGCGTGTCGCCGAGAGCGGTGCTGCCCGCGCCCACTCCGATAAGACTCGCGTCTCCGCCTCCGCCGAAGACCTTCGTGCCTTCCTTGAGACCCAGTTCTTTCGCCGCCTTGGCGGTGAGTCCGCCCACGCAGTCCGTGGAAGAGACTATTTCGGGAAGATGGGCGGGATTAACGCCGAGCATTTTGCAGATAGGCAGGCTCCACTTCCTCGTGCGTATGTCGAGCATGAGAGTCCCGAACGCCGAGTCTTCCGTTACGCACAGTCGCGAGGTGCATTTGGCGATAAGATAATCTTTGACGTCAAGCCATTTATGTACTCTCGCGAAAACTTCGGGTTCGTGCGCTTCCACCCATTTGTATTTCCATACGGGATCCTTGACGCTAGCGGAAACGGCGCCCGTATAATATAACGATTTCAGAAGTTTGAAAATATTCGCGCCGGCTATCTGCAATCCGTACGCCATTCCTTTCTTGATCTCTTCGCGCGCTCGTTGGTCCATGTAGCTCATCGCGCGTCTTACGGGCTCGCCGTCCTTGTCCACGAGTACCAGCCCCTGCATCTGCGAACAGAAGGAAATACCGAGGATCTCTTCGGGTTTTATACGGGATTTGTCGAAAATACGCTTAGTGGTCACGCACATGGCGTTCCACCATTCGGCGGGATCCTGTTCCGCCCCGCCGCCGCCCACGACGTATAAATTGTAGCCTTCGGTAGAAGAGGCTTTGAGTTCGATGGTTTCTTTGACATCGAAAAGGCAGGTTTTGATACCGGTGGTACCGACGTCGTAAGTGATGATGTAATTTGACATTTGTTTCCTCCGCGCGGCGAGCGCAAACCGCATTGATTTTCGGACTCTTTACCGTTATTATACAACCGTATGCGTAGTTTGTCCAGTCTAAATTACGCGCGGAAGCGCGTATGCGATTAAGTTGCGCGCGGTCGCGCCGTGTGATATAATTGCGTTACCGGAAGCAGGGGACGTAAGTCTCGGGAAGGTGGTATATGCGTGTGGAAGGTTTCAGACCTTATTTCGCTCCCGACGCGGAGATATTGATACTCGGAAGTTTTCCGAGCGTAAAATCTCGCGAAACGAGTTTTTATTACGGGCATCCGCGCAACAGGTTCTGGCGCGTGCTCGCCGCATTCTACGGGGAAGAAGTTCCGCAAAGCGTGGAAGAACGTAAGGCGTTCGTCAAAGCGCACGGTATAGCGTTGTGGGACGTGGTGATGAGCTGCGAAATAGTCGGCAGCGCTGACGCTACGATACGCGATTATACCGTGGCGGACCTGAAAGAAGTACTCGAAGCGGCTCCGATAAAGAGAATTCTCGTCAACGGCTCCACCGCGATGAAGATCTTTTCGAGGAACTATCCCGCGCTTTTGCCGATGACGACGGCGCTCCCGTCCACGAGCCCCGCGAACGCGCGCTTCGACGTAAGCGCGTGGGAAAAAGCGCTCCGTATATAAAGGCGGTGAATTGTATGGAAAAACGTAAAACCGATACTCCCGATATCTCAGGCTTCGCGGCGGTAGCCGCCGCGGAGACGAGAGAGGTATTCTCTGCTACGATGGCAAGCCTGATGGCTGCCGATAAGAGAGTGGTAACGATAGACTCCGACCTTGCCAAAGCCGTCTATACCGACAGACTGCGCGATATGTATCCTGACCGCGCTCTCGACGTCGGGATAGCCGAACAGAATATGATCTCGATAGCGGCGGGACTCGCGTCATACGGATTCAAACCGTTCGCGATAAGCTTTGCGCCGTTCGCGGTGAGGAGCGTGTGCGATCAGATAGTCATGAATCTCGCCTTCACGGGAGCAGACGTCAAAATAGTGGGCGCGGACCCCGGAATAACCGCCGAACACAACGGCGCCACACACATGACCTTCGAGGACGTTTCGATATTGAGAGCTATACCGGGGATAGTGATCTACGAGCCCGCGGACGCTGCGGAACTCGCTGCGGCGTTACCCGTCATCAAAGATTTTCACGGAGTTGTATATATCCGAATGATGCGGAAAAAGACTCCCGCAATACATGATTCGGAATACGAATTCGACTTATTCAAAGCCGATAAACTTACAGATGGCGAGGACGTCACGATAGTTGCGAGCGGAGTAGAGGTGTGCGAAGCGGTGCGCGCGTCGGAGGCGCTTCGGGAAGAAGGGATAAGCGCCGAAGTGATCTCGGCGCATACGCTCAAGCCTTTCGATACGGAAACGCTCGTGGGTTCCGTACGGAAGACCGGTTGCGCCGTAACGGCGGAAAACCACAATATTCACGGCGGGTTATATTCGATAGTTGCCGAGACCCTCGCGGGGGCTTGCCCCGTGCCCGTGATCCCGATAGGGGTGCGCGACAGTTTCGGCGCGCGAGGGACTTTGGGCGAGCTCAAAAAACTTTTCAAAATGACGGCGGAGGATATCGCCCGCGCCGCGCGCGAAGCCGTAAGAATGAAAAAGCGCTCGCCGTAAGCGAGCGCTTTTATTGAGCCGGTCAATTTCAGTCAAACACTTTGGAAACCTTTTTCATAAGCTCCGAAACTTTGAGATGTTGCGGGCAGGCGTGTTCGCATTTGCGGCAGCCGATACAGTCTTTCGCACGTCCGTGCGTTTTGATGAGGTTGCCGTAATATTCCTTTTGCGTTGAGAACATATAACTGCGGAAGTTTTTTTCGGCGTTGTACAGCGCGAAATACTGCGGTATCGGAATATGCTTCGGACAGCCGTCCACGCAGTAGGCGCACGCCGTGCAGGGGATCGCCGTATTTCCCGTCACCATATCCGCCACTCTGAAGACTATTCGTTTCTCCTCCTCGTCGAGAGGACGGAAATCCTTCATGTAAGCTACGTTGTCGTTTAGCTGCGCCTCGTCGGACATTCCGCTCAGGACCATAAACACGTTGTCGAGGCTCGCCGCGAAGCGTATCGCCCACGACGCCGCGCTCATATCGGGAGAGTATGCCTTGAAAAGCTTTTCGGCGTCTTCGGGAACGTGCGCGAGATTGCCGCCTTTAACGGGTTCCATCACGATGACGGGTTTGCCGTGCGCCGTCGCCACTTCGTAGCACTTACGGGACTGTATCGTCTCGTGTTCCCAGTCGGCGTAGTTTATCTGGAGCTGAACGAATTCGACTTCGGGGTGCGCGGTAAGTATTTCGTCTAAAAGCCGCGCCGAATCGTGATAGGAAAAACCTATCTTTTTGATATAGCCTTCCTCTTTTTTACGCGCGATGAATTCGAATGCGTCGATGGCCTCAGCTTTTCGGTAGTTTTCTTCTCCGAGATTGTGGAGAAGGTAGTAATCGAAGAATTCCACGCCGCAACGCTTGAGCTGACGGGCGAATACTCTTTCGAGCCCGCTTGCGGCGCGCACCATGGAGACGGGCATTTTGTCGGCTATGGTGAACTTGTCGCGCGGATAGCGTTCGACGACGGCTTTACGCAGGGCGCCTTCGCTCAAGCCGCCGTGGTACATGTACGCGGTGTCGAAATAGGTGAATCCTTCCGCGATGAATTTATCCGCCATTTTGCGGACCTGCTTATTGTCGATCAGTAACGGGTTCCCGCCTATGGTGGGAAGTCGCATAAAGCCGAATCCCAGTTTCTTTGCCTGAGTCATGACGTTTTCTCCTTATTGTATGACTATAAGCCGATAGGGGGATATAGCCTTTTACGAGCGCGCGGCTGCTTCCACGGCGCGCACGATGACGGGAATGAGTATCAACTGAAGAAGTATTCCGGGGATACCGGGAAGGACCGCCGTCCATGCGTCGGCGATCCCCGCGTTAGCGCCGAAAGCCAATACGGCTATAGCGGTGACGAAAGTACGGAGAAGTCTGCCCGCAACGAGCGTGAAAGCGATTTTCAACGCGGGGTGAACGTCTTTAGAAGCGACGAGACCTGCGGCGAAGCCGTAGCCCGCAAGCTCCGCTACCATGAAGGGCAATACCGCGACAGAGGGCATACCCGTAAGCATATAGCTTACTACGGGGCTCATAGCGCCCGCGACAAGTCCCGCATAGGGACCCGCGAAAAGCCCCAGAGCGATGATCGCGAAGTGCATCGGCAGGAGTATCGAGCCGATAGCGTTACCGGTACCGGTGGCGTAGCCCAGGAGGTGCGCCGCCTGAGGGAGCGCGACAGCCGCCGCAAGGGCTAAAAGGGAAGCCATAACTTTAGCTTTCAGGGATTTTGCCACGGGGGCGGAATAAGAGCCGATAAACATAGATCACTCCTTGATAATCGAATATAAAATACTTTAACATTGTATCTTAATTCACGCAATCCGTCAATATGCGAAAGGCGGTAAAAATCCTTGCAAAGGAATAAAAAGTGTTATATAATCAAATAGCGCCGAAAGGGGCGCGAGCGCGACGCGCTTCCGTAGTTAAATGGATATAACAAACCCCTCCTAAGGGTTAGTTGTGGGTTCGATTCCCGCCGGGAGTACCAAAACGATCATAAGGACGCATAACGCGTCCTTTTTTCGTGGTTTCCTCGGTTTTTCTATTATAAAAAGGATTTGGCGGGAATCGAACCTAAAGGTTCACGGTTCGCGTAGCTCACCCCTCCCGCTTGCGATCACAGATCGCTACGCCGCTTTGGCTACCGATATGCCACCGGCATATCGGAAAATGCGTCGCGCCCGCCGGGAGTACCAAAACGATCATAAGGACGCATATCGCGTCCTTTTTTCGTGGTTTCCTCGGGTTTTCTATTATAAAAAAGGTTTGGCGGGAATCGAACCTAAAGGTTCACGGTTCGCGTAGCTCACCCCTCCCGCTTGCGATCACAGATCGCTACGCCGCTTTGGCTACCGATATGCCACCGGCATATCGGAAAACGCGTCGCGCCCGCCGGGAGTACCAAAACGATCATAAGGACGCATAACGCGTCCTTTTTTTGTGATTTGCGCTTCGGTCATTTCGCTATTTAATACTTTATATCTTATAATATCGCTGATTGCGACTTGTCGGGTTATCCGGTTCGGTCATGGCAATAAGACCTGCTTCGAGTGCCGGTTGAAGGTAATTTTTGCGGAAAGTGAGTCTGGATCTCAAACCCAACTTTTCCATAAGCTCCAATGCCGACATCGGGTAGACTTCGATCACAGACATAAGCGCTTTTATCTGGTTACTGATATGGATCTGATGATCGTGCGTATCTCTTACGAACTCCTCGATGGCTTCTTTGATCACGCCGAGCATAAAAAGTATAAACCTGTTTGACTTTCCGTCCGAAGTGGAAAGTGCTATTGCTTTGTAGTATTCTTCCTGATTATCCTTGATTATGCTTTCGATAGGTACCCATTCGAATATCGGTTTCCAGCTTGCAAGTAGCGCGGTCTGCCACAATCTTCCCGTTCTTCCGTTGCCGTCTGCAAACGGATGAATGAATTCAAATTCATAATGAAATACGCTCGAACGAATAAGCATTTGCGCCTTACCGCCTTTAAGCCAATCGAACAGCTGTTCCATAAGTCCCGGTACCATATCGTAAGGAGGCGCGACGTGAATGACTTTGCCTTGTTCGTTAAAAACGTCTACGGCTCCGCTACGAAATGCTCCTGCTCCGGATATCAAACCTTTCATCATTGCGCCGTGCGCCCTTTTCATATCTTCCAAAGAGAACGGATCGAGTTCGGATAGCATTTTATAAGCTTCGAATGCGTTTTTTACGGCAATAATATCATCCTCAGGACCGAGAACGCGCTTTCCGTCTACAACGTCGGTTACTTGCTCCAGAGAGAGTGTGTTGTTCTCGATAGCGAGCGAAGACTGAATGGATCTTAAGCGATTGACCTTGCGCAAGCGTGGCAAACGCTCCAAATCGTTGACATTGTGCAATTTGCCTAAATTCTCCGTAATTTCAGCCGCAAGCTCCAACATATCTTCCGTAATGTCATAAGGCGGAATATACTTATCCATATTTACCTCGATAATAAATCGAATTCATTATAACAATTATTTCAGATTAAGTCAATTCTTATATGTTTTCTTATTCGTTTTGATATATGCTTTGGTAGTTCGGTATTTCGGCGTGTGTTTTTCATAGGCAAACGGCGGAGCATAAGTTCCGCTTGGAGGGGAAATCGCTTAACCATAAAACAATATAATTATCCGTAGCGTACTTTATGCGGGTATATTGGCGCATACTCGTCGGGGAAGTGAAAGGAAGTAAAGTCCTTGCGGGAATGTATCTGAGGTAGGGCTTATTTGTAATTCTTTTTTAATACGACGAGCAGGGCGGCGGCGTTGCCGAGCAGGGTGAGGAGGACGGTCATGAGGGTGAAGGAGAGGACCGCGTCGTGGGAGGGGTGAGAGGTCATGAGCTGCTGAACGAGAAGGCTAGGGACGATGAGGTCGGCGATACGTCCGGGCATTCCCGAGGACAAGAGGATAAAGTCTATGACGAAAAGTCCGAATCCCGTAACGACCGATACGAGGGGATTGCGGAACAGGAAGGCTACGGCGAGAAGTACGGAGGAAAGGGCGATACAATAGGCGTAGCCCACCGAAACGTATCTCAAAAAGTATACGAAGCCGTTGGGTTCGGGCTTGAAGCGCGAAGTAACGCCCGCGTTCATCAGCGCGATAAGCGCAAGGTAGAAGCAGAAAGTAAGCGTTATCGCAAAATAATAGACGAGGGCTTTGGCGGTAAATACCCGAATACGGTTTTTGCCGCAAAGAAGCGAGGTTTTGGACATACCGCCGCGCTGTTCGCGCGCTATGAATACCGCCGGCACGAGTAATACGAGCAACTGCGGGATAAAGAACTCGAACGCGGTATTGTACGCTTGCGGAACGCCCGGTCTTCCGCCGATGAGCGCCCAGCCTATGAGCGCTGCCGGTATGCAGACGAGGAAGGAGTACAGCAGAGTCTTGGAATACCACAGTCTGCTAATTTCGTAGCGTAAAAGATCTTTCATAGTTTTCGATGCTCGTTTTGAAGGCGGTGGCGAGATCGCCGTATTCCGCGGCGACGGTTTCCGCGCTTATATCCGCGATTATTCTCCCGTCGTAAAGTATCCCGAAGCGTTCGGCGACGTTCTCGATAAGAGTGAAGTTGTGCTCGGTGAGAAGCACCGTTTTTCCCTCCGCTTTGTAGGAGCTTATGATTTCTTTCAGCGTGTCGGCGCCGCGGATATCCACTCCGTCGAAGGGTTCGTCCAGAACGAGAAGCTCCGGGTCGCCCGCAAGGGCGTAAGCGAGTTCTAACCTTTTCCGCATACCCACGGAATAGTTTTTAACCGGTTTGGAGGTTATCTCGAGCCCCGCTTTACGGATCAGATAATCGGCGCGCGCCACGGGTTCGCCCAAAGCCGTACAGCGCAGTCTGATGTTTTGCCGCGCCGTAAGCGATTTGTCGAGAGGGGAGGGTTCGAACATGAAAGAGGCTTCGCGGACACTTTCGCCGTGCTTGACCTTGCGCCCCAAAATATACGCGCTTCCCCCGTCCGCTTCGAGCAGCCCCGCGAGTATCCTGAGAAGTGTGGTCTTGCCCGATCCGTTCAGCCCGATAAGGGCGCATACCGAGCCGCGCGGGACCTCCCAGTCGAGCCCCTTCAATACCGCTTGCTTGCGGTAGGATAATCGTAACGTATTGATTTTTATCGCCGAGTCCAAGCTCAGATCTCCTCCCCGTTTTCGTTTTGACCGTCGCTTTTTGCGGGTTGAGGCAACGTATATACCGCTCCGCTTTCCGTAAACGTTATCGTGAAGTTTTCCGCGACGTCGTCGAAGGATACTTCACCTCCGCTGTATTTTTCCCCGTAATGTCGGTTATCTCGAACGTATTTTCCGTTTCGGTCACGGCATAGCCGCAGGAAATATAGAAATCTTTAATTTCTTCCTTCGTGCCGTAAAGGGGATATTTCTTGCCCGTTTCGACTCTTACGGAGTCCACAGGCATTCCTATAAAGAAAAGGGGCACGAGGGCGTCCTCGTAAGGCGTATCCGTTATCGGGTCCGCTATATTGTATCCCATATTCGTCATAAGGTAATTGAACGAGTTTTCTTCGCTCGAGTAGGGCGCAATATATGCGTAAGCGGGAAATTCGCCGCTAAGGTCGGTAACGAGGAGATAGCCGTCGCGTTTCTCTATATCGTGATCCGTCCCCGATAAGATACTCTCGTAGATCTCGTCCAAGGACAATTTACTTCTGAAATGTCTCGTATCGGTAGGTCCGGCGTCGGCTTTGGTCACCTCGACGGGGAATACGAACTGCCGCCCGTGATCCCGGAAGTTCGTAAGCGTAACGGTATCGGATCTTCCGCTCGTACCGTCGCACGCCGCAAGCGTAAAGAGGGCAAGGCATATAATAAGCGCCGAAAGGACGAAAGCCGAAAGCTTTTTCATATTTCACCTCCGTAACGCAATAACAACATTCGTGAAGCGCTTTTGTACGGGATAACCTCGATATATTTTGCTTTTGCGCGTCGTAATGTGCGTAACGTCAGCCCAGCTCCTTATCCGCGAGCGCGAGCGCCGAGGCTATCACTTTGTCCATATCGTAATACTTATATTCGCTGAGTCTTCCGCCGAAGATGACGTCGGGGCGTTCTTCCGCGGCAAGCGCGCGGTAACGCTCGTAAAGCGCGGTGTTGTTCTCGTCGTTCACGGTGTAATACGCTTCCTTGCCGTCCGCGTATTCGTCGGGGTATTCGCGGCTTATCACCGTTTTCGGGGAATCGGAGTTCTCGAAATATTTGTGTTCGATTATGCGGGTGTAGGGCACGTCGTAAGAGGTGTAATTGACGACGGCGTTACCTTGGAAATCGGGCATGTCGAGGGTTTCGGTTTCGAAACGCAGACTGCGATAGCCGAGCTTGCCCAGACGGAAACCGAAAAATTCGTCTATCATTCCGGTATATACCGTCTTACCGAAGGAATAGCCGCCGAGCTTCACGAAGTCGGAGTATTCCGTCGAAAGAAGCACGTCCGCGCCCTCGAGCATCTTCTCCACCATAGCGGTGTAGCCGCCTACGGGGATGCCCTGATATTTGTCGTTGAAGTAGTTGTCGTCGTATGTGAAGCGCAGGGGAAGTCTTTTGATTATCGACGGCGGAAGCTCCGTAGCCTTACGTCCCCACTGCTTCTCGGTATAGCCTTTGACGAGCTTTTCATAGACGTCCACGCCCACCATGCTTATCGCCTGTTCTTCCAGATTCGTTATCTTTGTTATCCCGTACTCTTTGATTTGGGAGTCTATTACGGCTTTCGCCGCTTCGGGCGTTTGCACTCCCCAGAGTTTTTCGAAGGTGTACATATTGAACGGCAGGCTGTAACGCTCGCCCTTGTAATCGGCTATCACTCGGTTGACGTAGTCGTTGAAAGAGGCGAAGCGGTTGACGTATTCCCATACCTTTTCGTCCGAAGTGTGGAAGATATGCGCGCCGTAAACGTGCACGTTGATGCCTTCCTCATTGCGGGTATAAACGTTGCCCGCGACGTTGGGGCGGCGGTCGATGACGAGCACTTTTTTGCCGCGCGACATCGCGCGCTCCGCGAATACCGCGCCGAAAAGTCCCGCGCCCGCTATTAGATAATCGTAATACTTATCGGATCCTTTGTTATCGGTTGTTTTTGGCATTTCAATTTCTCCAACGGGTGTTTTTATTATTATAGCATACTTGAGTAAAAGATAAAACCCCGACGAGCATTTAGTCAATTACAGTTTTTCACTCTGAATCCGTGCTAAAATTTGGTTAAAATCGGCGCAAAATGCGTAAATTGCTGAATATTATGTGACGGAAATCGGAAAAGGTTTACAGTCGGATAAAAATATATTATAATTATTTCGGCAAAGGGCGCCGCGTATATGGCGCGGGCAACCCGTTTCCACAAACGATAAAGAAAGAAGGGTATAATGTATAAATACATAAAAGGCGCGCTGGACAGGGTATGCGCGGCGCTGGGACTTATAGTGCTGGCGATACCGTTGGCGATAGTCGCGCTTGTGATCAAATGCGAAAGCAAAGGGAAAGCTTTATTCAAGCAGGTGCGCACCGGACTTAACGGAAAAGAATTTTACGTCTATAAATTCCGTACGATGTGGCGTACCGACGTGCCGTTCGACAAGGATAATCCCGTCATCGAAGACGATAACGCGGAACTTACGCCTGCGGGGAAGATCCTGCGCAAACTCAAGATAGACGAATTCCCGCAGCTTATAAACGTATTGCGCGGCGAAATGAGCCTCATCGGACCGCGACCGTTCATGCCCGTATATTACGAGCAATATGCCGACTGGGAGAAGGAGCGGTTATGCGTGAAGCCCGGTATGAGCGGTCTCGCGCAGGTAAGCGGCAACGGATACCTTACGAGCGAGGAACGCAGTTATTACGACATATATTACGCAAGGCACCTGTCGTTTTTCACGGACGTGAAGATCATGTTCAAGACGGTGGGCGTTCTTTTGCTCGGCGAAAAGAGATTTCTCAAACCCGTATCTTTTGCCGATATGGCGAAGATGAAAGGCGAGGAGAGCGCCGACAAAGCGGCTTGAAAGCAGGGGAATACGGCTGTGGCATACGAAGGGAATACATATAAAGGAGAGCCGGTAAGGATAGCCGAGGTGTTGGGAAACGCCGCCACGGGCGGGGTCATGAACTGGCTGATGAATTTTTACCGGCACGTGGACAGAAGCAGGGTACAATTCGATTTTTATATGTACGCGCCGTCTGCTTTCGACGACGAGATAAGAGCGCTCGGCGGCAGGGTATTTTATTATCCCAAGGTGGTGACGCACGTTTTCGGCGCGGTAAAAGTATTGACAAAGGCTTTCAGGAAGGAGAAATATCCTATCGTTCACGTACATATGACCACACTTTCTTTCGTGGCGTTGTTCGCGGCGAAGCTCGCGGGAGTGAAGCGCAGGATATGTCACGCTCACTCTACGGCGGACAGGGCGGAAGGCTGGAAGTGGCTCGTCAAGAATATGCTCAAGCCGCTTGCGAGGCTTTTTGCGACAGATCTTGCGGGGTGCAGCGAACTCAGCATAAACTGGCTGTACGGGCGCAAGGCGGAGAAAGCAACTCTGATACATAATGCGATAGACGCCGAAAGATTCGCGGGAGCGTACGCGGAAGTCGCGGCGGCGGACGCCGACGACGCGGAACCGATGAAAACGATAGGGTTTATCGGAAGATTAGAACGCCAGAAGAACGTCGGATATCTCGTGGAAGTATTCGAGGATATCGCGAATAAACGGGATGACGTGAGACTTCTCATAGTGGGCGCCGGTAAAGAATATACGGAAATCGTAGAAAAGGTAAAAAAACTGGGGCTTACCGAGCGGGTTGAGTTCCGCGACTGGTGTAAGGATACCGAAAGGTATTACGCCGAAATAGACGTTCTCGCGTTGCCGTCGATTTTCGAAGGGTTGCCCATGGTCGCCGTGGAAGCGCAGGCGGCGGGCATACCCTGTGTATTGTCTGACAATATAACGAAGGAAGCCGCCGTCACGCCGAAATGCGAATTCGTGCCGCTCGCGGCTCGCGGGAAGTGGGCGGAAGCGCTGTCGAGAGCTCTGGACGAGGGAAGGGAATACGGAACGCGCGCGCTCGAAGGAAGCGCGTACGACATACGTACGGAAGCGGATAAACTTACGGAATACTATCTTGAGAAAGTCGCGGAAGGAGGGAACGCTAATGACTGAAAAGGGATATACGTTCCGCTCTTTCGCGGTGTGCCACCGCGCGGAAGACGCAAGGACGATAGCGGGAACGGAGCCGATACTTGCGGGCGCTCAAAATAACGGGTATAACGGAGTTATATCCGACGCTTCGGGGGACAACATCTCCGCGCTCAATCCCGTATACAACGAAATGACCGCCGTGTACTGGCTTTGGAAGCATTACGACGAGATAGGATCTCCCGAGCGTATCATAATCCAACAGTACAGAAGACGGTTCGCTTTTAATGTGAAATACAATTACGACGAGTGTGACTTACTCACCGAGAAGGAGCTCGAAAATATCGCTTTGGATACCGAAACAATCGATTCCGTATTTGACGGCGCGGACTACGCCGCGCCGTATCCGCTCAGGGTGAAAAGCGTGAGGAAGCAGTATTCCGCGGCGCACGATCCGAGCGACGTCGAGCTTGCGCTTACCATAATATCGGAGCTTACGCCGGAGTATGCGGAGACGGCGAAAAAGTATTTCGAGGGCGACGCTTCTTACCTTTACAATATGTTCGCGTTCGACAGGGAAACTTTTTTCCGATATGCGGAGTGGATATTCACCGTGCTAGACGAGTTCGTGAGACGCAGAACGAGCGAAGGCAGGCTGTTTATTTCGGAGCGGCTTACGGGGGTATTCTTCCGTAAACTTAACGAGGAAGGGAAAAGGGAAAAGCGGCTGGCGGTGCTTTTCGTTACCGGCGGGAAACCGAAGCTCGGCGTATGCGTCAAAGCCCTTTTCAAGGGTACGGGAGGGCTCAAAGAAAGAATAAAACCGCTCGTATATAAATTTATGCCGCGCGCGCTGTGGGTAAAAAGGAAAAGGGGACTCTTTTTCGATAGACAAGAAGGGTAAGGAACATAAATGCACCTAATGAAATACCGCTCCCAAAAGGGAGCGGTAAGTCGTTAAAAGCAAATTGAAAAGGCAATGATTATTTCTGCGTTTTGATACCGAGTTTCGCGCAGTCGTTCTCGTATTCTTTCGCTACGTCGCGGACGTCGCCCTGCATTTTGATGACGCCGGATTCGAGATAGACGGCTTTCTGACAGAGAGTCAGTATCTGACTCATGCTGTGCGACACTACGATGAAGGTCGTGCCGCCTTTTTTGAGCTCGTCGATTTTTTCGGCGCATTTTTTGCGGAAGGGTATATCGCCCACGCCGAGCACTTCGTCGATGAGCATTATATCGGGATTGACGTCCACGGCTATCGAGAAGCCCAGTCGCGAGATCATACCGGAGGAATAGTTTTTGAGCGGCACGTTCATGAATTCGCCGAGCTCCGAGAATTCCACGATACTGTCGTATTTACGGAGCATCTCGCGGTGCGAGAATCCCATCATGGCGCCGTTTAA
This sequence comes from uncultured Eubacteriales bacterium, assembly GCA_949292905.1. Taxonomy (GTDB): domain Bacteria; phylum Bacillota; class Clostridia; order Christensenellales; family DTU072; genus Stercoripulliclostridium_A. The sequence goes on along the minus strand of CASFAV010000004.1, from coordinate 102,214 downwards.
GAATACGTTTTCTTTGCCCGAAGCGTTCATATCGAAGCCTGCGCCCAGTTTGAGCAGGGGAACGATATTGCCTTTAGTGAGCGCGATACCCTCGGTGGGGCGGATTATGCCGGAGATTATTTTGAGCAAGGTGGATTTACCCGCGCCGTTGCGCCCGATGAGGGCGAGGCTTTCGCCGCGATTTACGCTGAAATTGACGTCTTTCAAGACTTCGAGCTTCTTGTAGCGGATCTTGCGTTTGATGAGTTTTATCGCGAATTCCTTGATATTGTCGATGCGTTCGGTGGGCATCGTAAATTGCATACTCACGTTTTGAACGTCCACGAGAAGGTCGGGGGAATTGCGGAAAGTTTTGATCGCATCGGCGTAAAGTGAATTTCTTGTCGACATGTTACGCCACCTCAGATATGCAGAATGAATTTATTGCGGGAAAGGCGGAATACCACCCAACCCACGAGGAAGGAGCCTATACCGACGCCGTATACGATAGCGTGCGCTTTCCAATCCGGGATATTACCCATTATCACGTCTCTGAAATAATTAAGGTAATGCAGAAGGGGATTGAACTGCATTATATGCATTGCGGTTTCGTTGAGTTTGAGCGAGGTAAGGGAGTAGAATATCGGCGTGAGGTACATCCACAGCCTCGTGAAAACCGAATAAATATGCTTGATATCGCGGAAGCGGACGAAAACGGTGGCGAGGAAGAAGCCGATACCTATCGAGAAAAGGAGGATCGCGGGGAGCCACGGGAGGAGGATCATCAGCATCGACCAATGGAAGGTGACGCCGTTAGGGATACGGATCAGCATGACCGCGACGAGGGCGATGAGCGCAAAAAGAAAATTCACGCAAGCGGCGAAGATCTGCGCAAGCGGGAATACCGAGAAGGGCACTCGGGTCTTGTAGAGGAGGTCGTAGTTATTGACGATACTGGTCATCGCGTTGGTGGTGCCCGCGGATACGAGGGTAAAGACTATATTACCGGACAGGACGTAGACGGGGTAATCCATATCGATACCCGTTCTTCCGAAGATGCTGGAAAAGACGAACGCCATTACGAGCATCGTGAGCAGGGGGTTGAGCACCGTCCAGATAATTCCCAAAACGGAACGCCTGTATTGATTTTTGACGCTTTTGACGACGAGTGAAGAAAGGGTAATGAAACCTTTTCTGAATCTTGTCGCGAGCGAGCGCACGTTTTCGTTTAATTCGTTATAGAAGTCTGCTTTAGTCATTGCAATAATAGTATCACTAATTTTCACATAAGTCAAACGGCGCGTCGGAGAGTAACCGACGCGCCGTATAATATAGTCCGATCAACGCTTGAGGAGAGAGCGCGCAAAAGGCGCGAGAGAAGGGTCGCGCAGAGCGTAGTCGATATTGGCTTTGAGGAAACCTTCCCTGCCGCCCATATCGTAGCGAATACCGTCGAAGGTATAGGAATAGACGGGTTTCACTTTCGCCATGTCGTCGAAAGCTGTGGAGAGGTAGTATTCGCCGTTGTGCGTAGGTTTGACGGTTTTGATGAAATCGAATACTTCCGGAGTAAGAACGAACCTTCCGAGGCTCGTAAGGGTGGAAACGAGGTCTTTAACGGCGGGTTTTTCCTGATAACCGCCTACGAGAGTGAGTTTACCGCGCCTTTCGAGGGGAAGCATAACGCCGTATTTGACGGCTTCTTCGGGAGGAATGTCCTGTACGCCGATGACAGGGGCGTTGACCTCGTAGTAAGCTTCCATAAGCTGACGGGTGACGGGCTTATCGGGATTATACATAACGTCGTCGGGGAAGAGTAACGCGAAAGGCTCTCCCGCCGCGAAATCCCGGCAGAGGTCCACGGCGTACGCAGTGCCGCGCATTTCGGGTTGGCGAACGTAAGTGATATGCACTTTGCCCATATAAGCGTTTATTTTTTCGAGCAAAGCGGTTTTGCCTGATTTGGCGAGGGAACTTTCAATTTCCGGGACTCTGTCGAAGTAATCGGCGATCATCGATTTACCACGCGAAACGACGATACAAATATCGGTAATACCGCTCAGAACGCATTCTTCGACGACGTAATCTATAGCGGGGCGGTCGAGGATAGGGAGCATTTCTTTAGCGATAGCCTTGGTGATAGGCAAGTGTCTTGTTCCGAACCCCGCCGCCGGGATAACAGCTTTGGAAATAATAGCCATGTCAAACTCCATTTTTTTATATTATATAATAACTTACTCTATTTATCAATACCGAAAAGTTTACGTTATAATTTGCGCAATAATTGTTAATTGTATGCTTATTCATTATGCAACAATTATAAAAACACGGTTAAAGACCGAATAATTGCTTTAACCGTGCTTGCATTATATAATAAATAGCACAAAATCGAATGCTTTTAATGGTTTAATTTGTTTTCAAGTTCGGCAACTTTATTTTTAAGCGTAAGCAATTCTTCGATCACCAAATCGAATTCACTCTTGGCATAGAGTTTTTTCTCTCCGTTCAAAGCATCTTCGAGCCATTTTCTGGAGCGTAGGATTTCGCTTTCGATTTTAGGTTCGATTCTTTGGTAATTCACATCTTTTAATAATGCAGGCTCTCGAATCGCTTCGTCTAGATTTTCGACCATTCTGTCGGCGATGTCGAAATCTTGCGCCAGTGTTTCAAATCGCGCGGCGCCGCGACTTCTGTTAATTAACGCCAGGAATGATTTTCGAAGTATCAAAGAGAAGCACATTCCGTGGTAAGAGTCCGTTATCACGTAAGAAGCGTTTTTGATATGATAAATCAGTTCTTCGATACTTGCGGATTGCAGAAGTCCGTATTTTTTTAATATGTCGGCCTTATCTTCGGCGTTAAATTGTTTATCTGTAATAGTGACTAAATCCAAAGATTTAGAATCCGCGATACGCGCAAGTCTCTTGGCTTTTTCTTCATTAGGGTCAAGAATATACGCGAACAAAAATTTACCCTCTGTTTTTCGTTCAGCTAAAGAAGCTAAATAATCCCATTCTTTTGTGTCACATATAAATACGGGATCTAAAACTTGTGTGGCTTGTACGTCAAATTTATCTCGGCAGATATCTACGCCTTCATACTCTCTTACGGAAACGGCATCGAATCGCTTGAGTAAGCTACGGGCTTTCAACATTTCTTCAGGCGGGAAAAATCTGTTCGTATTACCGAAAGACGTAGCATAAGATATCTTCTTTTTGTCGTCGTTTACGAAATCCAACATAAAGAAATATCCGGTTTTTATAAACGCGTCATAATACCATAGCACATCTGAGGCGACAATAAATTTGTCAATGTATTTATTATTTTCGCCCATATTTTCGGCGGTATATTTTGCCGTCATTCTGTAACCGTGACGTTTGTTGAATTCGCCTGCATAATTTCTGTCGAAATTGGGCGGAGAAATCATAGCGACAGATAAGCCTTGTGAAAGCAAATATTTATATAAGGCATAATTTGTCAAAGTGGAACCGTAGTTGGAGCGCGGAGTTTCTATCCACCAACCTAAAATTCCTACGTCGAGCAAACTGGTTGCGGCATATCTGTAGGCGACGGAAAAAGGTTCGCCTTTCTTGAGATGATTGAAAAAGCATTTACGCATCGTAGGCATAGATGTAGGGCGCACCAACGCTCCGTTTGCTTTTTTGCCGATTTCAACGGCTACATGGAAAGGTATTTCGCGTATTACGGATATATCCGAATGCAACTTGTCCATCGCGGTTTTCGCTTTTGTGTTATTGCATAGCACGAACGACGTGCCTTTATTATCGTCCAACTTCTCAAGATATGTTTTTATTCCCCAGAAATCGCCTAAAGTCAGATCTCCCACTCGTTCCGGGCGCGCGTATTTGCAGGAGAAGCACGATTCGCGCATAGATAAGCCGCTTAAAAATGATTTGAAATACATTCCGTCGTAATAATCGTAATGGGTTTCGTTCTCGAATTTAACGCTTATAAGTGTTCCCCAACCGTATTTTTTGTCCCGGAAATCGACGGCTTTCACCGTTCTGCCTTTACTGACTTCTTTGAGAAAACTTCTGTATGCCATAGGAGAGGGTACGCCGTGACAAAGAATATCGACTGTCAATAAATTGTCGTAGTCCTTGCGAAGGTATCTTTTCAAACCGTCTACTTGGCATGGGCAACCGGCAAAAAGCACTTTCTTGCCTTTGTCCAAAAATGTTTTTACTTGTGTGAAAGAATCTTTGGTATCACTTTGCACGTATTTTGATTTAAGTATTTTGTGCAAATCTTTTTTGTTATCTACGGCTATGTGTTCGATTTTGGTGAAGTCGTCGTTAAAGGCGGCTCCGAAAACTATTCCGCCTTTCTCCAAAAATGCGTCGGCTAACGCGCAGAATACGCCGCCGCTACTTGTATTATCTCTGAATTTGTTTTTGCATATTACGGCATAACACAAGGGAGAATCGAGTTGATAATTTATTTCGTTAAGTTGCGGACATATTGAAGCGCATATACCGCAATCGGTACATTTATCGGCAATGACTCGGGGATACGCGAAACCTTCGCTATTGGTCTGCATGCTAATGGCACCGGTAGGACAAATATTCATACAAGCGCCGCAACCCGTGCACAGATGACTGTCTAAAAGATTGATATTTTTCATTCAAACCTCGCAATCAATAGGAATTCAACAATTTGTTCGTTTTTCTGATTTCTTTCCATTTTTTATATTTTTGCCAGAAAGTTTTGTTATCGAACAAGAAGTAATAAATGGCTTTTTTTAATTTTGACCAGTTACCGGGCAATGCAAAAACATTTTTATATACAACGGAAACCGGATTGTTTTGTACTACGCCGTCCTGATCTAAATGACTTGATTTATAATAATAATCATAAATCTCTAAAAACGATATTTCGGTTTTGCCTCCGTATAGTTCGTCTTCCAACATAGTGTAATTAAAGAAGTAAATATCGAATTTTTTGGCTCCGCATAGATAGTACAGCATGGGCGCGAATACTTCAAAATTATTGAACTCAAACATTTGCGTTATATCCGCGAAATATTTTACATAGTCGTCGATGAATTCGCGCGCGCCGTCCTGAATGGTGGCGATTGGATATTCTGTTTCGTAATCTATATTGTTTTCTTCGATTATAGGCGTTATCTTGCCTTTTTTGTCATAATAACCTATGCAAGAACCGCTGATACTTGACAGGAAATATTCTATGACCACACCGGATATCGCGGGTGAAAAATCGAGGAAATTTTCTATACGGAAGTTGTTATCCAATGCGATTTTGTTTGCCCCCGCGGCGTTGTGAACGAAGAAAGTGTCGATACGCTTTTCGCAAAGGTTATTTATTATTTGAGGTAACTTACCGCTGTACCCCAAATCGAATACCGCCGTATTTTCCGTAAAGTTATCCTTGTAATATTTTTTGACCGCTTGCACTTTGGCATTATAATATTCTTCGTCGAAAGATATCTGCAAGAATTTGTCTATAAATTTACGGAAATCGTCATACGAGGTAAATCTTTTTTCGGGAATAATGCCTTCTTTTTTATATTGATTCAGTTGTTTGTCGTCAACGGGCGGTATTACGTTTCTTAACAGTTTCAACACGGTAAGCGGCGTATGCGCGTAAAGATTTATATAAGTCGATATGGAATAGAAATCGCGTTTCGAATTCATCGAGTAAGGCATAAGAGCTTTACGCGAAGCAAAGAAGTAATCGCTTGTGATATCTTTGAAACGCGGGTCGATTGCCGACAGACTGTCAAATGCCATTTTAGGCATATAACCGTCTCTCGCGAGGAATTTAATGTCCGTGCATTTTTTGTCTGACAGGCGTTGCTGTAACCATTTTGTCAACCCGATCAGGAAGAAACCGAGATTGTAATATCCGATAAAGAACATATCCCCGTTATAATCCGATTCTTTTTGGAACGAATAATTCGGTCTGTCGAAAAATTTATTTGCAACCATTGCAAGCAGCGATCTAATAGGGAAGTCTTTAAGCGCTAATGAGGTTTTTTGCCAAGAATTATTATACTCTGCGTACGGCGCCATGAAATTACCTACAGGTATGTTAGCTATCTTGTTAGCAAATATATCTTTCGTTTTTGCGAAGAAAAGAGCTTCGAAGCCGACGCTTCTCGCCATATCGATATCGGTTGCCCAGTTATCGCCGATGTGAATGATCTTGTTGGGCTCTATACCTTCTTTTTTATATACGTAACGGAATAAATTTCCGCTACTTTTCAAAAGACCTAAATCGGAGGATAAATAAATGTCGTCATAACATTTAATATTTAATCCGTCCAAAATCTCTATGATGGTGCTTTTACTTAAGTACATATCGGAAGTAAGCACGACTTTTTTCCCGATAGCTTTAGCCATTTCGAGTAATTCAACACCGCTTTCGCGTCGATGGCAGTATTTTTTCTCAAGAGAAATTTCTAGTTCGCAGAGTTTGTCGCAAACATCACTGTCAACGGAATATATATCTGCAAAACAGTTATAAATATCCTCAATAAGTATGTCTTCTTTGCCTTTACTTCTGCCGCGGGCGATATTTTCGGCGTTTTTCCTCATCTCGCAGAATTGGGAAGTGCTTTTTATTTTTAACAAATCTGCCGCCGGCTTACTCATTATAATATATATATCGCTAGGCTCCCATAAAGGACGAGTGATCAATGTGTCGAAAATATCGAAACTTATCACAGGATAACGCGGATTGGCAATCATTTTTTTAATGTTCTCGTAGTTTTCGTTCCATTCCGTTGTTACCTGATAGAAATAGAAATCGTCGGGCTTTGTGTTTTCAAGCGCCTGTTTTTTGAATATCGACAATATAATCTTTTGTACCTCTTTATTATTGGGGAAATCTTCTATGACGGTATGGCACCATATTCTGAAGTATTTGTCTTTGAGATCGGCAAGACCTTGTAAAAATAATGCGTTGTCGGTTAGACTTGTCAAAAAGCTCTCGAGGAAATCGAAAACGGTACCGACGTCAAACAGCGTGCTTATCAATTTAGTCTCGTTATGAGCTCTGTCGGTAGAAGCGCCTTTTCTTTTGTAATAGAAATAACAATCGCAGTTTTTGAATACGAGTTTTTTAGCGAAATAGAAAAGCACTACTGTAAACGCGATATCCTCAGTCATTATTAAGTGTTTAGTCTGCTTTTCCAAGTATGGTAACGCCGTTCTCCATAATTCGATACTGTAAAGTTTATTCCATACGGTATGCCAGTGGTAACAGGCTCCTTTTTGTTCAAAAAATTTAGTTAATATTTCGCCGTTTTCGAGAGGTTTTTTGAATTTGGTAAAATTTATGCTGTTATTAAAATAATGTTTCCAATCGTCTTCGATGTTTACCGTATTGCCGACTACGATATCGGCTTTTTCTTTCAATGCTTCCGCAACGAGAAGACGTATCCAGTCCATGGATATTTCGTCGTCGGAGTCTACAAAACAGACGTAATCTCCGGTAGCATGTTTTATGCCGGTCAATCTGACCTGGAAAAGCCCTTTGTTTTGTTCGTGCTTGAGAATAACGATTCTGCTGTCGCGTTGTCTATATGTTTCGAGTATAGCGCCGCTGTTATCCGGACTACAGTCGTCAACTACGATGATTTCTAAATTTTTATAAGTTTGATTGATAACGCTGTCCAAACAATTGGCAAGATATTGTTCGGTTTTGTAGCACGGAATAATGACAGATACTTTTGGGTCAGACATAATTAAGATTCATACTCTCCTTCTTCACTAATAGCAAACATTATTATAAATTAAATATAGCGTTGTGTCAATGTTAGTATTAGATTTAGGAACAATATAATCCAATGTTATACGGCAACCCAAACGAGTTAAAAAGTTTTAATAGTAAAGCATAAGTTAGGTCAGTTTCTATCTCTAAAATAATGAACCGATACTACCGATTTCTGCTTTTGCTCGATAAATTGTCGCTTTATGCAATGGTTTGTTAATATAAATTTTTAATAAAAACTTATCGTCGGTATCGTTGCTATTCGGCATATTCAAGGATAATGAGAATATCATACGTTCACCGTATGAATTGATTTGTCGTGCGATTAAATATGTTTCTACATCACCCGACTTGCGTGTAACAGCAAGATTTATCGTGCTAATTTCATCGGTCATAAAATCTATTGAGCATGTAAGTCGTTTACCTCCTACGATAGCATTATCGAGCGTTTGAGAAAGTATGACCCATTCGTGATCGGAATTGCCGCTCTCAAGCTGTTTCGTGGTAAGATTGAACGAAGAATTTTTTGAACTTGAAATTTTCCAATCGTTCAACGTGTTATTTATAATCTGAAAACTTCCGTTTCTTAAAATATTATCGGATAGCGTTTGCGACGATATGTAATATTCGTATTTTTTGCTTTGTTCGTAATAATAAAATAATTTAGAGTACGTATCTTTTAATTGCGTTAAAGCTTGAACCTCATTGTGGCGATTTTCTACGATGATTTCTACTGCTTTATACAGATATTCATAATATTCGTCCACAAAATGCAAAGGGTCTCTTTTCCAAAGATGGAGTGCGTTTCCCAAGCAATGCTCCGGCATAGTGACGATATGTATTTCGGGTAATAAAGTCTGGAAATAATCGTAAAATTTATTTAGTTTTATCCTTGTTTTGTTGATATTCGGTATCCAGAATTCCTCAAAACATTTTTTACTGTCGTTAATATGGCGCCAAACAGGTAGATTTCTAATCAGAATAACTTGTTTTGGAGCATAATGTTCTTGAATAAACCGTGCGTATTCGGCAAGTTTGTTTTGGATGACGTCATCCGATAATTCAATATCCGTTTCAATATTATCGATTTGTAAGAACTTGCGGAATAAATCGTTTTCGATCAATTCTTTCAAATATTTAGTCGCCGTTACTATAAACGAATCGCCGTTTTTCAGGTTTATACGGTAATACTTAAATCTTAATTCGCATAAATCGATTATTAAATAATCCGATGGATTACTGCTTATGGCAGACAATACGGATTTGTTTATGTCGTGGCATAAGCACCTTTTCGTAAAGTTGTGGCTGTTACAAAAATTGCTTAATTCGTCAGGCGTTATTCTGATATTTTCCGATTCGCAAAAAGATGCAGGACTTGAAAATTGACAAAATTTCAATATTTTGAACCGTTGGGCAGTGTCTCCTATCCTGAAAAGGTCTCGCGTGATACAACTTCCGATCAAATTAAATGTAATCATTTCAGCCTCCGGTGCATTTATCTCAGTATATCAAGTTTATTCTCAAAAATCAATTGAGTGTATAAAGATAATCGTAGAAGTGCCGATTATCATATTCTTGACTAAAACTCGATAAATATTGTATATTATCTTTGTGGTAGGATGAGTTGACAGCCAATGCGTAGGGGGATTCCCCTTGCGCGAGCCGCTCGCGCTCCCATCGGCGCGTGAGGATACCGCAGACACGCGCCTTCACCTTCGCGCTCCTGCCACCCGCACTAAGGAATATTAAGAATGTATTTGTTGAAGTTTAAGCTCTTTTCGCGCCCGCCGGTCAGCGGCGCGGAACGCCTGTTCTATAAGCTCGCAGGCCTTGCCGAGTCGGTAAACGATTCCATCGTTTTGCCGCGCGGTTCCTCCGTCTTGCTCGATACCTTCTTTAATTGCCTTTCCGCCAAATACCTTAAATTCGCGCGTTGCGATAATTTGCGCGCGGAAGTCGTTTTTTCCGGTTCGCTTTGCGCTCAGGTCCGCTTCCGCTCCGCTACAGAGGATAAATTGCTCGCTTCCGAGGAACTGTCTTCTGCGGAGAGGCGTACCGCTTATATCGATATCCCCGACATCGAGCCCGAAGAAGGCTTCGTTTATCTCAGATTACGTTCTTCCGAAGATTCTACCGTTTTCTACGGCGGCGGCTATTGCACCGACTCCGTACCGCGCAGGGTCAAGCTCGGTATAATAGTCTGCACCTATCGCCGCGAGGAGTTCGTCATTCGCAATATGCGTTGCTTCGCCGATTACATCGCGGAAGATCCGAGTTTCGCGGACAGGGCGGGCGTTTTCGTCGTAGATAACGGCAGTACGCTCACTCCGGAGGAGCTCCCGGACTTCGTGAAGCTCATTCCCAACGACAATACCGGCGGCGCGGGCGGCTTCACGCGCGGGCTCAAAGAGGTGCTCGCCGCAGGCGAGGAATATACTCATTTCCTCTTTATGGACGACGACGTGGTCTTTATGCCGCAGGTAGTGGACCGCACGATAGGGTTGCTCGCATTGCTGAAAGAGGAATATTCCGCTTTCTGCATAGGCGGCGCTATGCTCAACCTCACCTGCCCGATGATCCAGCACGAATTCGGCGGCAAATGGCTCGGCAATATGCTGAAAGGCAACCGAAAAGACGTGGACGTTTCCACGGTTAACGGACTTCTCATGAACGAAACGGATTTGAGATCCGATTATAATGCCTGGTGGTATATGTGCATGCCGCTTTCGTCGGTGCGGAAATACGGTTTGCCGCTCGAGATGCTTTTCATCAAATGCGACGACGTCGAATACGGCTTGCGCGCGGCGGAAGGCTTCATTTCCGTGAACGGCATAGCGGTATGGCACGAGAATTTCGACTGGAAATTCAATCCCGCCATGGAATACTTCGTCAAGCGCAACGAACTTATCGTCAACAGCCGTTTTCCGAGGGGCAAAGGCTTTTTCTCCAACTGGGCAAAAATGGTCGTCGCCGTATCGAAAGCGCTTGTCGAATTCCGATATTTCCATATCGAGATGATAGAGCGGGCGTATATGGATTTCCTCAAGGGAGCGGACTACGTCAAAAGTATCGACCACGCCGCATTCCTCGAAGAAGTCAAACTCCGTTTCCCGAAGCGCGAGCCGATAGAAAAGTTTGCTGCGGAATACGGATTTTCTGCCGACGCGGAGCTTGCGAAGTCCAATGCGGAGACTACGCGCAAGTTTGTGGAAGTAGTTACCCTGAACGGATATTTCCTGCCGCGCTCCATGTATCGCAAAGTAGTGGTGACCGATATGGTGTATCCCAAGCCCGTTAATTTTTACCGCACGGCGAGAGCCGTCAATTACAACCCGTATACGGGAAAGGCGTTCGTAACGGAGATAGATAAGTCCAAACTCTTTTACGGTTTGGGAAAGATAATCAAAATAACCTTCGCAATGCTTCTGAAATACCGTAAAGCGCGCCGAACGTACCTTAAGGAAAATCCCGAATATAAATAAGGTAAAGGCAACTCCTAATAACGCCGAAGCGCCGCTGAGCAAGAGGAAGATATGAACTATCGCGACATAAACTCGAAGACCATAGACTCGTGGTGCAGAGCGGGTTGGGAGTGGGGAAAGCCCGTTTCGCACGAAGTTTACGCGCTCGCCAAGCGCGGTATTTGGGACGTTTACCTCACGCCGACGAAGCCCGTTCCGCACGAATGGTTCGGCGAATTGAGCGGCGCGCGCGTTTTGGGGCTTGCGAGCGAAGGCGGACAACAGATTCCCGTATTTGCGGCTTTGGGAGCCGAATGTACTGTTTTGGATTATTCAGAAGTTCAATGCGCCACCGAACGCGAAGTGGCTTCGCGCGAAGGCTATACCGTGAAAATTATCCGCGCGGACATGACGGAACGGTTACCTTTTGAGGACGGGAGCTTCGATCTTGTATTCTATCCGGTATCGAATTGTTACATAGAGGAAGCGGAGCCGGTATTCAGGGAGTGTTACCGCGTATTGCGTAAGGGCGGCAGACTTTTGAGCGGGCTTGACAACGGCATAAACTTCATACTCGATCCCACGCAAACGCGCATAGTGAATAAATTACCTTTCAATCCGCTTAAAGACGAAGCGCTGTACGAGCGCTCGATACGGGCAGGCGAAGGGATACAGTTTTCGCACACGGCGGAGGAGCAGATAGGGGGACAGATACGCGCGGGCTTCATGCTCACCGACCTCTACGAAGACACCGACCGCGAAGGCTTCCTGCACGACTACAATATCCCCCAATACCTTGCGACTCTCTCTATAAAACCCTGACTTCCCGTATCCCCATAAACTCTTGTAAATTAAAAGTGAATATATTATAATTACAGTAATCCGAAAGGGCGAGCTATATTATGTTGCAAAAAACTTCCATAAGATTTTTTGAAGATGTGCCGGTCAGGGCAGTATGGGACGAAGCTACCGCGAAGTGGTGGTTTTGCGCTACGGATATAGCGGAAGCGCTGACGAAAAGTAAAAATCCGCGCTCTTATTGGAATGCGCTCAAGCGCCGCAAAGGCGAGTTGTCGACAATTTGTCGACAACTGAAACTGACGGCAAGCGACGGCAAAAAGTATATGACCGACGTAGTGGACGAGCGAGGATTGAATACCGTCATCGCCCATATTCCGAGCAAAAAATCCGCGGCGTTTACGGAATGGCTCAGAAATATGGGCACGTCTATCGACGAAAAGAGTAAACGGAAGGCTTACGAATTATTCGAATCGGGGCTGATAAACGATATCGAAGTCGGCACGGTTAATGGGTTACGGCAGATACACGGATATATATTCGGCGGTTTGTACGACTTTGCGGGGCAAATACGCACTCATAATCTTTCCAAAGACGGCTTTGCTTTCGCTAACGCAATGTTTTTGCAGGACAATTTACGTTCCATAGAGCAAATGCCCGAAAACAGTCTGGAAGACATAGTGAAAAAATATGTTGAAATGAACGTCGCCCACCCGTTTATGGAAGGCAACGGAAGAAGTACGCGCATTTGGCTGGACGGAATGTTGAAAAAGAATCTGAAACTTTGCACCGATTGGAGCAAGATAGATAAAAAAGAGTATCTGACCGCGATGCGCGAGAGTACTGTCGATCACGCGCATATATACCTTTTGATAAAGGGAGCATTGACTTCCTCTATTGACGATAGGGAAGTGTTTATAAAAGGCGTCGATTATTCCTACTACTACGAAGAAGCGGAATAATAATCGATTTAAGGAAGTCCTACCGCACCGTTGGAACGTTTTACATATAGTGTCTTTCCCTTAAACCCTGACTTTCCGAGTTTCCTAAACCCTTGTAAACCGAAGCTAAAGCCGAAAAGGTCAAATACTTAAGGAAATATCGGAATTTTTAAGTTTTTTTGAGAACGAGCTCTTGTCGGGGCTTGTCAAGAACGGATAAATGTATTATAATTGTGTCCGCGCGTGCGTAAGGGCGCGGCAGACGGGGGATTTTTCGGGACTTATCGGTAGAATTCATTCGTTAATTCAAGACAACATGTTAAATTTCTAAAGCCAGCCGCGGACGCGCGGCGTGCGGCGCCGAGGCGCCGTGAGAGCGTAGCGGTCATTAAGTTTTTTTTCGCCTTTATAGGGAACGGGAGGTATTTCGTGATAGAACTCAGCAACGTAAATAAGACCTTCAAGGTCGCCAAACGCAACGCCGGTTTCACCGAGGCGGTGAAGGCTTTATTCATGAAAAAATACGAGTATATCCATGCGCTGAACGACGTTACTTTCACGATAAGGGACGGCGAAACGGTGGGATATATCGGACCCAACGGCGCCGGTAAGAGCAGTACGATCAAGATAATGAGCGGCATAATGGCTCCAGACAGCGGCGAGTGCGTGATAGACGGAAGGGTGCCATGGAAGGACAGGAAGGCGCACGTCAAGGAGATAGGAGTGGTATTCGGACAGCGTTCGCAGCTTTGGTGGGACGTGCCGGTTATCGACAGTTTCGAGCTCCTGAAAGACGTTTACAGGATACCGTTCGACGAATACAAGAAAAATTTGAACCGTTTAACGGAGCTGTTGGGGATAGGGGAAATAATGAAAATGCCTACGCGTCAGCTTTCGCTCGGGCAGAGGATGCGTTGCGAGATAGCGGCTTCGTTGCTGCACGGTCCCAAGATACTTTTTTTGGACGAGCCCACGATAGGGCTCGACGCGGTGTCGAAGATCGCGGTGAGGGATTTCGTGAAGGCGTTGAACAAGGAAAACCGCACTACCGTTATTCTCACCACTCACGATATGCAGGACATAGAGGCATTGACGGACAGGATATTGCTGATAGGTAACGGCAGAATTCTTATGGACGGCACGTTGGACGAGCTTAAAAGCAGAAACACGTCGAAGAAAACTCTCGTCATAACCTATGCGGGGGAGAAACTTCCGAGCGTCGAGCGCGTAGCGGTTGTCAAAGATATCGGCGGGCACGCGGAGCTTGTGATAGACACGGGAGAGATTTCGGTTGCGGAGGCAATAGCGGCGATATCCGCCGCGGCGGAGATCAAGGATATTACCGTGCAGGGCACCACCGTAGACGAAATGGTAGTTTCGCTGTATAAGGAATTCAAAATATGAGACAGTATTTATCGTTTTTCCGAATAAGGTTTACGGGCGGCTTGCAGTACCGCGCGGCGGCATGGGCGGGCGTAGCCACCCAATTCGCCTGGGGATTTATGACGATATTGCTGTACGAAGCGTTCTACAGAAGCAGTCCCGACGGTTTCCCGATGGAGTTCAACGCGCTCGTAAGCTATATTTGGTTGCAACAAGCGTTGCTCGCGATGTTTATGCCCTGGTTTTTCGACCCCGAAACTTTCGACAGCATCGTTTCCGGCAACGTCGCGTACGAATTGTGCCGCCCCTGTGATCTGTACGGAATGTGGTTCGTGAAAAATGCGGCTGCAAGACTTGCCAATACCGTTTTGAGGTGTTTCCCGATAATAGCGGTCGCAATATTCCTGCCCGCGCCGTTCAATATCGGCGCGCCCGCGAACGCGCTGTGTGCGGTGCTTTTCCCGATTTCGGTCCTTCTCGGCTTCGCGGTGATGGTGGCGATATCGATGCTCGTGTATATTTCGGCGTTCTATACGCTTTCCGCGGGCGGTATCAAGGTTTTGGCTGTTTCGGTGATAGAATTCCTTTCCGGCGCGGTGATACCGATACCGTTTTTCCCCGACGCGGTGCAAACGGTGCTGAATTTACTTCCGTTCGCGTCGATGCAGAGCGCGCCGTTTCTTATTTACGTGGGCTACGTGACGGGGAAAGAAGCTGCGTTGACGATAGCCGTGCAAGCGTTCTGGCTCATAGTAACTCTGATAGGAGGCAGAGCGTGGCTCAAGCGCGCCCTCAAGCGCGTAGTGGTGCAGGGAGGCTGATATGAAATTGTATTTCAAATATGCGGCAATACTCGTTAAATCGCAAATGCAATACAAAGCGTCCTTTTTTATGACGGTTGCGGGGCAGTTTATAACCTCGTTTTCGTCGTTTTTCGCAGTCTATTTTCTTTTTGACCGCTTCAACGAAGTGGACGGCTACACTTTTTCGGAAGTGCTGATATGTTTTGCGGCGGTGCTGATGGCGTTTTCGATGGCGGAATGTTTTCTCAGGGGGTTCGACACGTTTCCGCAACTGATAAAAAGCGGTTCGTTGGACAGAATGTTGTTGCGCCCGCGAAGCGTAATATTTCAGGTGCTGACTTCAACGATGGAATTTTCGCGGATAGGAAGGTTTATGCAGGCGGCGGTGACTTTAGGCTACGCAATCCCTACATGCGGAGTGGACTGGACATACGACAAGGTGCTGACGCTGATAGCGATGATAATAGGCGGTATCGCGGTGTATGCGGGGCTGTTTATCCTGTATGCGGCGATAAGTTTTTTCACGATAGAAGGTCTGGAATTTATGAATATATTCACGGACGGAACGCGCGAATTCGGACAATATCCGATGTCGATATACGGGAAGGGGATATTGAAATTTTTCACCTATGTGATACCGATAGCGTTATTCCAGTATTATCCGTTCTTATACCTTGTAGGACGTAGCGTAGAATGGTGGTACGGGCTATTGCCGCTTATCGGGCTAATATTCATAGTGCCGTGTTATGGTTTTTTCGTTTTCGGCTTAAGCCGCTACAAGTCTACGGGATCGTGAAGAATGGACTTGCGGGAAGGTTTATTGCCGGATCGTAATTTTTTCTAATAAAAACGTATTATAATATAATAAAGCCGCTTTAAGCGGCTTTTATATTTCATTCTATTTCCAAATTCTCTGCCGTGAAAATCGGATCGTCAAGAAATTCGGTCACGGTCATGCTAAATCCGCGCGCGATCATCATAACGGTATTAAGCTCGATACCTTTGTTTCTCGCGCTCATTATGCCGTTCATCGTGCCGTGCTGTATTCCGGAATTCTGCTCCAAACGATATTGAGTCATCTTCCGTTCTGTCAGTAATTGATTTATGCGCTTCGCAACCGCTTGTGAGACAGTCAAAATATACTCCTTAACTAATCCACGGTGAGTTTGATGCAGTAGGGGAAGGGGACCCCGGGGTCGCGGGGGATGGTGAGGTGTAAGCCGCTTTCGTCGTGGCGGAAGGTCAACGGCACGTCGGAGCCCAGGATCTCCGCTTTGCGTATCGTGTAGCGGATACCGCGCTCGGAGCGGAAGGCGAGTTTCTTCACCGTCATTTCGCTACGGTATTTACAGCCCATCGGGAATACGTAGATAGCCCCCGTCTTGTAGGTGAAACGGTAGTCCTTGAGCGTGTAGCGCGTGTTTTCCTTGAACTGCCCCGCGGGTTTCGTAGGTCCTTCGCCGAAGCCCACTTCCGCAGTGCCCGCCGAGTAAATAGCTTCGCCGTTTATCGTGAGCCACTTCCCGATAGCTTCGAGCGCCGCGCGCTCCTCCGCGCATATCGTACCGTCCGACTTCGGTCCCACGTTCAGCATGAAGCAACCGTTCTTCGAGACCACGTCCACGAGATTTTGTATAAGCTCCGTGGGACTCTTGAATTTGTTGCCTTCGGTGTATCCCCAGCTGTTGCGCGCGATAGCCGTGTCGCATTGCCACACGTCTTCGCGTATCTCCTTTACCTGTCCGCGCTCCACGTCGAACGTAGCGCATCCTTTCATTACGGCACCCACTTTATAGAATACGGTAACCTCTTTGCCCCATTCTTGAGCGCGGTTGTAGTAGTAGGCGAGGAATTTCTTGAGGTAGGGCTTGAATTCCTTTTTCTGTATCCACCAGTCGAAATAGACGGCGGAAGGCTCGAGCCTGTCCACGAGTTCCGCCGAGCTTGCGAGCCAATCTTTGAGCCAATCCTCGGTAGCGTCTATCTCTCTGTCCGTCTTGTCCGCGTGCCCCGTAGGGGGAAGATAGGCGGGTCCGTAGAGATCGCGGTATTCTTCCGAGGTCACGATCTCGCTTCCGGGGCGATACTTGCGCGCTTTGTTCATGAACCAGTAGTGCTCCGCCCTGTGGCTCGACGCCAGGAAGGTCAGTCCTTCCGCTTCGAGAGCCCCTTTAAGCTCCGCGATATAATCGCGCCCGTTGAGCGCGTACATATTCCAACGGTTAAGCTCGCTCGCGTACATCTTCACGCCGTCGTGATGCTCGCATACCGGCATTACGAATCTCGCGCCCGACGCGCGGAACAGCGCCGCCCATTCCTCCGCGTTGTATTTGTCGGGTTTGAATTTCTCGATGAACGCGCGGTAGTCTGTTTTTTCGCCGTATACTTTCAGGTGGTGCCTGCCTTCCTTCGTCAGAGGATCGTACATATTGCGCGGATACCATTCGTTTCCGTATGCCGGCACGCTGTATACCCCCCAGTGTATGAATATCCCGAACCGCCCCGCTCGGTACCACGAGGGCGTTTTGTGGGCGGACAGGCTTATCCAATTATCCTTGAATTTCCCTTTCGATATGACTTCGTCGATCAGTTCGAGGTATTCCGCGATCTTTTTATCCATATTTTTCTCCTCTTCAGTTCTCTTTTACGGGGATACCGTTGTATTTAAGGTAATTAAAGACCTTTTCATCCGATTCTTCGGAAAGACTGCCTTTCACGGATAAGCCGTCGATGACTTCCGCTTCGGGACACAGCGCCTTGATATCGCCTTCGCTACGCCCCATTCGGCTGCCTTCGTTGGTGCATACGGGAAGTATTTTCTTCCCCGCAAAATCGCCGCTCTCGAGGAACGTGAATACCGCCATCGGCATGGTGCCGCACCAGTTGGGATATGCGAGTATCACTACGTCGTATCCTTTGACGGAAACGTTTTCTCTGAGCTCCGGACGGGAATTGCGGATGTATTCTTCCTTTGCTTCCTTCACGCATTCCGCATACGAATATGGATAGGGCGTTTCGCGGGCTATCTCGAAAACGTCCGAGCCGGTCATCGCGGCTATCTTTTTCGCCACTATCGCGGTATTGCCTTCCTTGACGGCGATTATTTTCCCGTCAAAGTAATTTTCGCCTGCGTGCGAGAAATATGCGGTAAGTATTTTCATATCGGGTCACCTCCTTTTGCTTGCACGGGTAAATTATACCATACTCCGCGTACTATTACAATACGCATCGTCGGAGCGCTTCGATACCGTCAGCGGGGATTGCGGTTATTGTCCCTTACGTCGTCGCCTCGTAGAATGGCGGCTACTGTTTCGTCGGATACTTCGTAGTCGAAAAATTCGAGGTAAAATTCCTTGATCTTGTCCTCTATGCTATAGTCGAAAAGCTCGGGATAAAGCGTTTTTGCGAGCCAGTATATCGCTATCGGGGTCTCTATGCTGTTGGGGTGTCCGCAGCGGGTGACTCCTACCGGGGATTTGATATACCCGCCCGTTACGGACGGCGTCTACTCCCGCGAATCTCGGATCCCCGAGTATCTCGTCGTCCACGCCGGCTTCGTTGCAGATTATGACCTCGGGATCCCATACGAGGATCTGCTCCCAAGAGGCTATCGTCTTGTCGCCGTCCGACGTAAGCGAAGCGTCCGTCGATACGTTCACCGCGCCCTCGGCGGCGGTCCATTCCGCGCCGAGACTGCCGCTCGCATCCGTTCTCGTGACTTCGTTCACCGAATGATATACGCGGTACTCCTTGCGCTCCGGATGCGTTTCGAGCACCTCGCCCACCGAAGCTATCGCTTCGCGATAGTAAGAGACGTACCGTTCGGCTTCTTCGTCAGCGCCGAGCGCTTTGCCGACGACGAGCGCCGCTTCCATCTGGCTTTCCATATCCACGAAATCCACCACTACGTAAGGATGCCCATCGTGTCGAGCTTCGCGCGTTCGTCCGCGTCGGAGTACATCGTAAGATCTACGAAAATGATTTCGGCGTTAATGGCAAGTATGCTTTCCGCGTTCATCGTGCCCGAATTCTTGACGTTTACCGCGTTGCGCACGGCAGGGCACATGTCTTTAAGGAAATTGCTTCTCAATACGTTATTCGAGGTCGCCATCATCTCTTCCGAATAGCCGTAAAGGCAGACGAGCGGCCCCGAGAATGCCGAGAGCGTGCAAATAATATCGGGATCTTTCGGGATGGACACCGTTCTTCCCGCGGAATCCACGAGGGTTATGTTTTCGCCGGGCGCGTTTTCGTGTCCTTTGTCGACGCAGGCGGGAAGAAGCGCCGCGTGCCGAAAACATGCACAACACGGAGGGAGCTATGTTCAGAAGATTCGTCAAAAAACTGATTTTTACGTTGATAGTCACGGTCGTCGTAGCGGTATGCGCGTTGTTGCTGTACAGGTATTTGAATCCTTAAACGTCGAATGCGCGCGGAGCGCGTAAGAGCGCCGCATAAAACCCGAAAAACGAAACGAAAAGCAAATAACTGCCGCAGGATAGATCCGCGGCAGTTATTTGCTTTTCGGTGGTATTGAAAGCCTTAAACGCTTTCCGCCCAGCTTTTAAGCTCCGCTTCGGAAGCTTTTGCGGGGAAGCGCTTGCCCTGTTTGAGCGTAGCGCCTTTTGCGGAGGGGATAAGCTCTTTGACGGTATCTCCCATTCCGCTCGAACCGGAGGTCGCGAAGGGAATTACCGTTTTGCCGTTGAGGTCGAGGCTTTCGAGGAAGGTGTTGACGACGGTGGGCGCCACGTACCACCAGATAGGGAAGCCCACGAATATCCTGCCGTAAGACGCGGCGTCTGGAAGATCGGAAACGATTATCGGGGGACGGTAACACTTGTCCTTCATTTCGATACTGCTTCTGCTAGCGGGGTCCGTCCAGTCGAGATCGCGCTCGGAATAGGGCGTTACGGGACGTATTTCGTAAACGTCGGCGTCAATGGCAGAGGCAAGTCTTTCGGCGAGTCTCTTCGTCACGCCGGAAGCCGAAAAATAAGCTACGAGATCCTTTTTCATTTTTCTTTCTCCTTTAACCGTTATTCTGCTTTTTCAGGTTCGCGAGAACGCTCGTGTAGTGCTCGTCGTCGATCGCTTCGAGCCATTCCGTGCGGGAGTTTTCGCCTTTGACTTCTATGGCGATGTGCGAGAACCATTCGTCCGCCGCGCCGTGCCAGTGCCTGACGCCTTCGGATATCGACACTACGTCGCCTGCTTCGAGAAGGCGCGCGGGCTTGCCTTCTTCCTCGTAGATACCCTTGCCCGCTACGCAAAGAAGTATCTGTCCGCCTCCTTTGTCGGCGCGGTGAATATGGTAGTTATTGCGCGCACGCGGCTCGAAAGTCACGTTGAAAACGCTGTCCGCAAGCGGCGCGAGATAACTTTTGCCCGTAAAGTAGCGGGCGAATGCGTCGTTGGGCGCGCCGACGGGAAAAATCGAAGCGCGCTTGTGCGCTTCGTAAGAGGCGTTCCCGATGGTCTTATCTCCCCATACTTCTTTGGCGATACGGAACGCCGCCCACGCTTTGGGCCAGCCCGCGTAAAATGCGGCGTGAGTTATTATCGCCGCTATCTCCGTAGCGGTTATGCCGTTGTTTTTGGCGGTTTCGAGATGGTAGCGGAAAGATGAGTCTGTAAGCCCTTCCGCGATGAGCGTGACTACCGTCACGAGAGAACGGTCTCTGAGGGAGAGCGTATCATCCGACCATACTTCGCCGAATAAAACGTCGTCGTTGAGCCTTGCGAACTCTGGCGCGAATGCGCCGAGCGAGTCTCTGCCTGCGGTTTGTTTTATTTTCATGTTTCACCTCCGAGCGGCTTACGCCGCAGATACGTCAGATTTATTTTTCTTCCGAACAGGCTACCGAAAACGACTTTTCGAGAGCCTCTCCGAAGCTTTCCAATTCTTCGAGGAAACCGAAGCCGCGTTCGCGGAAATACTCTTGAAAGAGCGCTTTTTCCGCTTCGTATACGGGGGACAAAACTTTATCGGCGTAGCGTTTGCCTTCTTCGGTGAGGGCGATCTCCATTTCGCGGCGTTCGCCGGCGATTTTTTTCAACTCGATGAATCCGCGTTCTTTACATTCTTTAACGAGGGTATTGACGGTGGTGCGCGGGAACAGCCATTCCGAGCATATTCCGCATTGAGTATGGCGCCGCCCGTCGTTCAATGCGTACAGAAGCCACATAAGATTAGCCTTGACGTTGCCCGATCTTGCGAACACGTCGTAGGCGCCGTCGATCTTATACACGGCGAGCGCGAGCCTTGAGAAAAATTCCTTTCCGTCCATATCCGACCTCGTAGAAATCCCGTTTCGTATTTCAATAATAATACGAATTCGTATTTTTGTCAAGCGGAAATCGGATTTTCCGGATACGGAGACGTATAAGGCAAGGGAAGCCGTTATGACGATAGCGGAGAAAGACACAATGCCCGACCGTCAAAGCCCGTGCCTAAAGGCGTGAGAGTAACGGGGTTTCCCACACGGGAACGCGCGAAAGAAAATATCTAACGGGCGAAATCGCCGCCCGCGCGGAGGAAACGTTAAAGCGCGGAAGAAGGTCACGGCGACGGAACGCCGCCTATAAACCGCGCGCCGCACGGCGCGCGTGAGAGGATTGCGTAGGTCTACGGTAACGAAGTGTATTTTACGGATATACGGCGATACGGTTTCACCCGCTATGCGCGTTGAGCACATAGCGGGCAAATGAATTCGTGACGCGATCAAGCTTTATTAAGCGTTTGAACTGAACCCTTTGCTCGTCGCGGCTCCGGGCACTCTGCCTACGGACACGTTGTCTTCGGTGTTGCTTCTTAAAGCCTTTACGGGCGTGGGAGCCACTTCGAAGCGGTAGTCCTTTTTATCTTTACGGATATGCTCCTCTATCACGCAATGCGAAGGTACTTCTGAGCCGTCCGCGTTGAGCGCTTGCTGATATTTGAAGAAGCGCGCGTCGCGGGGAAGCTCGTTGACGTCGGCGTAATCCTCGTGATGAGAGGTGAATTGAACGGTATCCGCGAGTATTTTGCGGACGTAATCGACGTTTTCGTGGAGAGAGAGGGGCTCGGGGAATTCTGCGTCGGGTATCACCTCCGAGACGTCTTTGTTCTCGTATTTTCCGAGCAATTCCTTCGCTTTGTGGAGGTGAGCCACTTCTATTACGAAATTACGCTCCCACAGCGAACGTATATATTCGTCGGTTTCCGTCATATAGCACGACCAGTACAGATAGCATTCGACGTATTCGTGGAGGAGAAGGGACTCGAGCCATGTGGAGCCTGCGTCCATTAGCCCTTCGTAATGGGTGACGTGTTCTTCTTCGACGAGAGCGATTTCTTCGTAGAGCCTGCGGGCTTGCTCGTTCTCGGCAAGAGTCGCGATATTCATATAATAATTCATCGTCTGCTGTTCCGCGGCGGTGATTATCATGCCCGCGAGCACCGACATTTTGTCGGAAACCTTGTTGGACAGCGATCTTCTTACGTTATCCGCGGGATGACGGTGATGCGCTATCGTGGGACGTCCCGGCATTATCTCGGTGTAACGTCCGACGAGCTTTTCGGCGAGCACGCCTTTGTCCGCTTCGAGGCGGTTGGCGTAACGGTACAGATGGTCAAAGTCTTCGAGAAGTGCGAAATCGAGAGCTTTTTTGAGATATGCGTCGCCCACTCGTTTGGCGAGTTCCGCGGTGAGATCGACCGCGAGTTGCTCGTAGCCTATGGTGTGTTCGAGAGCGCTTTCGTCAATCGGTTTGAGAAGGGAGAGTTTGAGTTGCTGTTGTTTTTCCAGATAGCGCGTAAGCGCGAGTTCGCGTCTGAGATCCGTATTCGTCGTATGTCTTTCGAAGTTGTGCGAGAACCAATTCGATTCGAATTCCGTTCCGTTCATCAGTATTATACGCGTTTTGGTGTACGGATCTACGGCGTTCTTGTCGTAAGAACGAGGATACAGTGCCTGCCAGTTTTCAAAAAGTTTTTCGATTGATTCGGGACGTTCAGCAAATGGATTCATTCAGTTACCTCCGTTAAGTTGATAAAAGAATTGTTTACAATCGAACGACTTTTTAAACGCGGAAAATATTGCGTAGGGGTAAATAAAAACGAACCGCGGGCGCGGTTCGTTTTCCGGAATTTCAATATAGTATTTAACCGATATGTACGAATTCGATGCCGTGGAGAGCGGCGAACGCTTCCATATCGGACGCGGTGAGCGCGGTGGAAACGACCGTATGATGCGCGCCGCCCGCTTCGAGCCAGGCGCGAACGCCGCTCTTGAAATCGGGTTTTATCCGCCACATAACGCGCGCTACGGGAAGCGCGGGCATCGGCGCGGGCTGCTTGACGAGTTCGATATCCGCGCAGATAAGGCGGAAGCCGCTTCCGGTGTCCACCATGCAGACCGCTATGGCATCGCCGCATATACCGTCGAATACGAGTCTTGCCGGCGGCTCTTTACCGCCTATTCCGAGGGGACGTACTTCGATCGTGGGCTTTGTAGCCGCCATGGTGGGGCATACTTCGAGCATGTGCGCGCCGAGCACGAGCTCTTTGCCCGGCGTGAGATCGTAGGTGTAATCTTCCATAAATGCCGTGGCGCCTTTGCGGTACTTCGCCATCTCGCGCATCACCGCGCCGAGAGCGGCTATCTTCCAGTCGCCTTCCGCTCCGAAGCCGTATCCGTCCGCCATGAGAAGCTGTACCGCCATACCGGGTAATTGCCTGAGACCGTGCAGGTCCTGAAAGTTCGTCGTGAACGCCTTGTATCCCGAGCGATCGAGGAATCTGCGTAAGGCTATCGCGTACTTTATCTGTTCTCTGACGGCCGCAACGTCGTCGGTTTTAAGTTCGTAGCGCTTGAGCGTTTCGGAGTAGAGCGCGTCGGTTTCTTCGTCGCCGACTCCGTCTATCTCCTCATAAAGATCGCCGATACCGTAATAATCCGTTTGCCAGCCGAAGCGGATATGGGCTTCCACTTTATCGCCTTCGGTAACCGCAACTTCGCGCATATTGTCGCCGAAGCGGCATATCCCGAGTTTTTCGGAATAGTCTTTTGCGCGCGCCAGATCGAGCCAGAGATCTATCTCTTTCACGGTAGCTTCGTCCTCGTAGTAACCTACGACGCTTTTCCTTACGATACCCATGCGGGTGAGGATATACGCAAATTCCCTGTCGCCGTGAGCCGCCTGATTGAGGTTCATGAAGTCCATGTCTATCTCGGCGTAAGGAAGTTCGCGGTTCGCCTGCGTGTGCAGATGAAGCAAAGGTTTTTGCAGAAGTTTAAGCCCGTTGATCCACATTTTGGCGGGGCTGAAGGTGTGGCACCACACGATAACGCCGATACATTCGTCGTCCGAATTTATTTGCTTGACCGTGGCGACTATTTCGTCGGTGGTTTTCATCACGCCCTTGTAAACGACGCGAGCTCCGCGAGCCGCTTTGTCGAGATACCCCGCGATGCGCACGGAATCGGCGTTGACCGCTTCCAGCGCGTCTTCGCCGTAAAGGTATTGACTTCCCGTTAAAAATGCTGCGTATTTCATTTATGTTCTCCTTGTCCGTAATAGGCGTTCGCGCCGTGTTTGCGGAAATAATGTTTGTCGAGTATGTGTTGACCGAGCCTCGCCGCGTCAGGCGCGAGCGTCAGCGTGCGGTACGCCATTTTGGCGACTTCTTCGAGAGTAATCGCGTTGTCCACGGCGTTGACCGGGGACTTGCCCCACGCGAAAGGTCCGTGCGAAGCCACCAGTACCGCGGGAATGCTCGAGGGATCTATGCCGGAAAAGGCTTCGATTATCGCTTTTCCCGTATTTTTCTCGTATTCCGCGAGTTCTTCGGCCCTGAGCTCGCGGGTCAGGGGCACTTCGCCGTAGAAGCAGTCGGCGTGAGTTGTGCCGAAAGGGATTATCGGGCGCTTCGCCTGCGCGAAAGCCGTAGCGAAGGACGAGTGCGTATGCACGACGGCGCCGATATCCTTGAACGCCGCGTACAATTCGAGGTGAGTGGGCGTGTCGCTCGAAGGACGCAACGAGCCTTCCGCCACCGTCCCGTCAAGATATACCACAGCCATATCGTCCGGCTTCAGTTCGGCGTAATCCACGCCGCTCGGCTTGATGACGACGAGACCTTTTTCGCGGTCGATCGCGCTCACGTTGCCCCAGGTAAGTACGGCAAGACCGCTTTCGAAAAGCCTTACGTTCGCTTCGTAAACGGCTTTTTTCAACGAATACAGATCACTCATATATTTTTTGCGCCTCCTTTTCGAGCGGGATGAGCTTTTTGTAAAGCTCGAGATAAGCGGCGAAATTTTCCGCTTCGGCTTTATCGGCGCGCACGCGGCGCGCTTTAAGGGAAGCGAAGACTTTTTCGTCGAGATAATCGGGAAGAGTTGTGCGTTTTCCGCTTACGGCGTAAGCGGCGAGCGCCGCCATACCCCATGCTCCGCCTTCGCCCGCGGTGTCGTAAGCGCATATCGGTGCGTCGAGAGCCGCCGACAACGCGCGCAAGCCTTGCTTCGACTTGCAAAAACCGCCGTGCGCCGCGATACTGTCCACGCTTATATTTTCGGAGCGCAGGACCTCCATGCCTATGCTGAGGGTGGCGACTGCGGAATAAAGCAGGGATCTAACGAACGAGGACAACGCGAACGGTCTGTCGCCTCTGCGGAATACGGCGGGCGCTCCGCGTACGACTTCGGTGATGCTTTCGCCCGACAAATAGTTGAATGAGATGACGTCCGCGTCGTTCTGGGCTTCGTCGGCCGTAGCCAGGAGCTTACCGTACAGCTCGTCGTCGGATATCTCTTTATCCGTATATAGGGCTACCGCTTCGCGGAAAACGGATAGCCAATCGTCGATATCGCCGCAACAGTTGTTGCAATGTATCATCGCCACGGGATCGCCGCAGGGAGTGGCGACCGTATCTATTTCGCGGTGATATGCGTTAAGCTTGCGCTCGAGGACTATCATCGCGAAAGCGCTCGTACCGGCGCTGACGTTTCCGGTAAGCGGGCGAAGACTCGCCGTCGCGACCATTCCCGTTCCGGCGTCGCCTTCGGGCGGGCAGAAAGGGATCCCCGCATCGAGCGTGCCGCTCGCGTCGAGGAGAGCCGCTCCCGCTTCGGTAAGCTTGCCCGCAATGTCGCCTGCGGTAAGGATCTCGGGGAAAATTTCGTTTATCTTGACGTTTACGCCCTCTGCGGAGAGCATCGCTTCCGTTGCCTTTGCCGCCGCGGGAGCGTAAGCAAGACCTTCGAGCGGGAACATTCCGCTCGCGTCGCCCACGCCGAGGACTCTGTTGCCGGTAAGGCGATAATGCACGTATCCGGCAAGAGTATTCATCGAAGCTATATCTTTGACGTGGCTTTCCTTGTCCAAAGCCGCCTGATAAAGGTGCGCTATACTCCATCTTTCCGGTATGTGCTCGCCCAAAGCCCGCCCGAGTATCTCGGAAGCGCGCGCGGCGTTGACGTTGCGCCAGGTGCGGAACGGCACGAGAAGTCTGTCGTTTTTATCGAAAGCGAGATAGCCGTGCATCATCGCGGATATCCCCATGCAGGCGAAAGTGCGCGGCGTAACGCCGTACCTGTATTCTATATCACGTTTAAGGGCGGCGTAGGAAGCGCGCAGGGCGGAGAATATCTCTTCTTCCGAATAGCTCCAATAACCGTCGGTGAAGCTGTTTTCCCACTGCGCCGAGCCGCTTGCGATAACGCGGAGATCTTTATCGACGGCAACCGCTTTCACCCTTGTCGAGCCGAGCTCTATCCCGAGCGTCGCGCCACCGTCGGCGATGAGAGACCCGAGCTCTAGCTTACGTGCGGAGCTCGGATCGCATATGACTTTACCGGCGGAACGCTTTTCGCCGCGTTGCGTCTCGGAACTTTTCATACTGCACCTCTGATCATCGGATAATAACATTATATTACATTCCGAGCCGGCGTTCAAGTCGCTACGCCCTAAATTTACTCGCTTTACGTATCGGAAGCTTTGCAGGCGAAGGCGCTTCGCGAAGTTTACGCAAACGGAACGCGTAAAACAAAAAGCCGACTATCCCGGTAAACTGTTGCTAACCGGTAAAGGCTGTGCTATTATATTGAGGAATATAGCGGCGCAGAGCGCCGCGGGAGCCCGGAAGGGCAAAGGAGAACGGAAAATGAGTGAATGTACGCACGATTGCGATCATTGCTCCGCGGAATGCGCGTCCCGCGAAGGCGGCGGTAAAGAGAGCTTCCTCGCTCCCTCGAATCCGCTCAGCAAAGTAGGCAAGGTGATAGGCGTCGTATCCGGTAAAGGCGGCGTCGGCAAATCCATGGTGACCGCTTCGCTCGCCGTGGCGGCAAGGAAGAGGGGGTATAACGTGGCGATCCTCGACGCGGACATAACCGGACCGTCGATACCCAAGATGTTCGGTATAACCGAAACGGCGGAAGCGATGGATGAGGAAAACATACTTCCGGTAGCTACGGCTACAGGGATACGCCTTATGTCGCTCAATCTGCTTGTCGAAGACGCTACGGAACCCGTCATATGGAGAGGACCCATACTTGCAGGCACGGTCAAGCAGTTCTGGACTAACGTGGTATGGGGCGAGGTGGATTACATGTTCGTGGACATGCCTCCCGGCACGGGCGACGTGCCGCTCACCGTATTCCAGTCGCTTCCTCTGGACGGTATAGTCATAGTTACTTCTCCGCAGGAGTTGGTGAGCTTAATCGTAGCTAAAGCTACAAGAATGGCTAATATGATGAATATACCCATACTCGGTATAGTAGAAAACATGTCCTATTTCGAGTGCCCCGATTGCGGGAAGCGTCATTATCTGTTCGGCAAAAGCCGTATAGACGAGACCGCGAAGAAATTTTCTATAGGAGCCGTCGCGAAACTTCCGCTCGATCCGAGAGTCGCCGAGCTTGCCGACGCGGGCAAGGCCGAGGAATTAGAGCCTTCGGAAGAGCTCTGGAACATAGTGGCGAAAGCCTGATGACGATTTAGCGTCGATCGGACCGGAAGGAACTCCCTTCCGGTTTATTTTTTGTCAAAGAGGCAATCCTTACGGGTATGAAAGATTACGATTCCGAGATTGTCTTACTTAAACGCGCTTTCAACGGAAGCGACGACTTTGTCGTCCGCGAGTTCACCGCGGGCGAAGTCAGGATGGCGCTCGTATTTTGCGACGGAATGGTGGAGATGCGCGAGATAGATATGGGCGTGCTTACCCCGCTTATCGCTTCCGAAGGCAAGTTCGAGCCTACCGCGGAAGGTCTCAAAGGCGTGATAGTCACGGCGGAGGCGTTGGAAAGTTTTCCTTCGCGTAAGGCGTTTGCGGAAAAACTCGCCAAGGGCGCCTGCGGGGTCATCGTTGAGGGCGCCGAAGAGTATTTCGCGATAGGCACTCAGGGTTACGCCACGCGCCCGATAATGGAGCCGCCTACAGCCGCGGTCATAAAAGGTCCGCGCGAGGGCTTCACCGAGGACTTCAAAAGCAATATGGTGCTCATCCGCAGGCGTTTCGGTTCGGGCAAACTCGTATTCAAAGCCTTGGTCGTCGGCAGGTACACCCGCACGCAGATACGCGTATGCTATTTGAAAGGAATAGCGCGTAAAGACGTTGTGGATGCCGTGACAGAGCGGCTCGGGAAGATAGACATAGACGGTATCGTGGACTCGAGCTATATCGCTAAATTTCTCGAGGAACGCAATTATTCGGTATTCAAGCAGTCCGGCGCCACCGAAAAACCCGATATCCTCGCCACCAAGCTTCTCGACGGACGGGTAGGCATAATCGTGGACGGCTCGCCCATGGTGATAACGCTTCCTTTCATGCTGATAGAAGATTTTCACGATTCCGAAGATTATTACAGGCGCCCCGTGCGCACCACGGTAGTCAGGATAATGAGGCTGCTGGGAGTGTTTTTCGCAGTGCTTTTGCCCGGGATGTTCGTGGCGCTTCAATCGCATCAGTATCAGATATTGCCTTTGGAACTGCTTATCACCATCATCAACAGCACGAGCGGGATACCTTTTTCCCCGGTGCTCGAGATGCTTATCGCGCTCATATTTTTCGAAGTGCTCGGCGAAGCGAGCGTGAGAATGCCGCGTTATCTCGGTATGGCGATGTCGGTGGTCGGCGGTATCATTCTCGGCGAGACCGCCGTGAATGCGGGAGTGCTGTCGTCGCTCACCGTGCTCATCACGGCGATGTCGAGCATAGGGCTATTCGCCATACCCGACGAAGTCGGCGCCTTCAGCGTGATAAGGATATCTCTCGTTTTCGTCGGGGCGGCGTTCGGTATCTACGGGATACTGCTTGCGGTGATAGCCGTGCTCGCTTACGTGTGTTCGATGGAGATATACGGCGTGCCGTATCTTGCGCCTTTTGCGCCGCTCGTGCCCGGCGACGTGAGAGACAGCGTCGTGAAGGTGTCCATTAAGGACAGAACGCGCCGTACCGGCGCTTTGAGGCTGAAAAACAATACAAGGCTTAAATTATGAAAAACAATATACTTACCGCAAGACAATACGGTATACTCGCCTTTCTTTTGGCGTTCGTTTTCAAGTTTTCTCTTCTTCCGGGGCGGATGTCGGCAACGGCGGGCAGGGATATGTGGCTGGCGATAACCGTCGCCGTGCTCATAGAAGCCGGTATGCTTGCGGCTACAGTGCGCATCTCCGCTCTCGGAGGGATTGAAGGCGTGCGCGAGCGTTACGGTAACGCCGTATATCTTTTGATAGCGTTCCCGCTCGTCGCCGTTTTTGTCGTGAAAAGCGCGATCTATATGTCCGAAGTCAATACTTTCACGACCTCGTATCTTTTTTACAACATTTCCGCGGACAGAGTGGCGGTGATCCTGACGGTGTGTGTGATATTCCTTGCCGCTCGCGCCGCCAAGGGCATCGGCAGGGTGGCGGAGATAGCTTTGTGGCTCGTGCCCGTGGTAGTCCTGATAGGCGCCGTATTCGGCAAAATGAAGCTGGAACCCTCGTACGTATTGCCCGTAGCCGCCGACGGAATAGCGCCCATAGCGGAGGCGTTCGACAAAAATCTTTTCTGGTTTTTCGATTACACGCCGCTTCTCTTTTTCAGATTGAAAACGAACGAGGAAGAAGGCGAACGCCGCGGTAAAAAGCGTACTTCCGCGTTCGGACGATTCGCGCCCGTGATCGGCGGCGCTCTCGGCGCGGTGATAGTGATCCCTGCGTTGTACGCAGTTTTCGTGATGACTTACGGAATGAGCGGGCATCTCGTCGGCAACGCCTTCTCGTCGCTCGGCTCGTTCAACGTGGTGAATACCGAAATAGGCAGTATAGATTGGCCGGCTATCGTGCTGTGGCTGTGCTTCGGCGTCATAGTGCTCGCCGTAACGGCTTTCGCCGCGGGGCGGGCTGCGGAAAGCGTCAAAGCGCCTCTGCCGATAGCCGTGACGGTTTTCACCGCCGTATCTCTTTTACTCACCGAATTTCTTTTCTATAATTCCGAAAGGACGGTGAGATTCGCGGAAGGCGCGGTAAGATATATAACTACCGCGGTAGCCGTAGCGGCTACCGCCATCACGCTCGCGTTGCTCGAGATAGCCTCGGCAAAGCGCGCTTCACACGTTTCGGCGGAGGCTGCGGATGAGAAGATCTTATAAATGGATAGCGTTCGCGGTATGTTTCGCGCTCATACTTCTTCTCGGCGTGGAAGTGGTGCCGCTTGCGGACCGCGCGATAGTGGTGGGTCTCGCCATAGACGGCGACGAGGAGGGCTTCACCGTAGCCGCGCAGATACTGGTGCCCTCCGACGACGACAGCAAAAGCTCCGGATACATCATCTCAGAGGCGCGCTCCGAGACGCTTTCCGGCGCTCTCACGAAGATAAGCGAGCAAAGCAATCTCATCGTTGCGATGTCGCATTGTAATCTCGTGATACTCGGCAAAGGAGTCATCGACGGCAACGCCTACGGCGCGCTCGATTATCTCGTGCGCAACGCTTATCTTTCGGAGAACGCGTTGCTGCTTGCTTCCGAGGGAAGCGCCGCCGATATCCTTTCGTCGAAGACGGCGTACTCCGAGACAAGCTCCTTCTATATCCAGCGCGCACTCATGGAATTCGGATATTACAACGACCGCACAGTACGCACCGTCAAAGATTTTCTCGTCAGTCATTTCAGCTATAATAGCGGAAATTGGCTTCCTATAGTGACTAGAAGAGAAGCCCAATCTGAGCAAAATCCGGGTGATAGCGGCGGGGGCACGGAAAGCCCGTCAGGCAGCGGGGAAAGGCAATACGTATTCGATTTTTCCCGCACAGCGGTATTCAGGGACGGGAGCTACGTGTTTACGCTTGACGAGCGCGGGACGGCGGGGCTTGCGTACGTCAACTCCCGCATCGAGGAAGGCTCGTTGACCGTGAAGGACGAGGTCACGGGCGACGTGTACAACTACTTTATCGTGACTTCGCGTGCGAATAAAAAATTCGATCCGGACGCGATGAGCGCGGAAACGAAAGTGAAAATGGAACTTATCCTGAAAGAGGTATTGTCCGCTTCCGTCGCATACGGACCCGAGGACGTCGAGCCCGACGACGGCAACGTCGCGCGCATAAAGGAGTCTGTCGAATCCGACATCGAAGCGGCTTTCGAGGAATGCAGGGCTTACGGAGTGGATATTTTCGATCTGTACGGAGGCTTCTACGGCAAAGGCGGCGCAGAGTGGCGCGATAACGACTCGAAAAATTATCTTGCGCGCACCCGATTCGTCGTCGACGTCGAGATCACGTTCCATTGATCTCAGATCTTTTCGGCGCAACAGTGCGTGTGAACGGGCGCAAGCACGCGGAATCCGTCGGCATAGCCTTTGAGCGTCTTAAGACCGAATCGCAGAGCGCGGAATTTATTGTACAGCATGATCATGTCGCCCGTGCCCTTCCCGTCGTCGGTGAAGGTGAATTGCGACGCATGCAGGCGCATCGCCGCTTGCTGAAGCTCGAGATATTTTTTGCCCGTGGCGAAGTATTTATTGGGTTCGTCGGTGTAATACATCGCTACCATCGCGACGTTGGCGGGCGATTCTCCGGCTATATCGGAAGCGATGGGGGCGTTGGCGCACATCAGAGCCGCATTAAGCGCGGCTCTGCCGACTTTGAGATGATCGGCGTGACATTCGGTGTGCAGAAGGGGATCGGGGCAGAATATCGCCTGCGGCTTGAGCCTCGCGAATTCCTTGACGAGCGCCCTGACGAGATCCCTTTCGTCGTAGAGCCCGCCGTCGGCGAAGGGAAGGAATACCGTTTCCTGTATGCCGAGAAGCCGTGCGGAAGCTTCCTGCTCCTCCCTGCGCTTCGCCGCCAAAGCGTCACGGTCGTATTCCGCGCTTTCGGAGCCGTATCTCCCGTCGGTAGCGATTATCAGGGTAATGCGCTTGCCTTTCTCGGCAAGTTTAGCCATAGTGGCGCCCGCGCCCACTTCGGCGTCGTCGGGGTGAGGCGCTACGAATACGTAATTATCGCAGGAGTCTATCTCCGGCAAAGGTATGATAAGGTGCAATATCCGCTTTTTCAAAGACATATTCTTTCTCCCGTGGCGAAGCTATGAGTCGCTCTTAAGTTATTTTACCACGGATACGGCTTTTTTACAATACGAGAATCGGGTCTGCCGGAGGCGCTCCCGACGCGCGTATATAAATTATTTTTTGCTTGTAATATAACGTGAATTGTAGTATGATAGATATACCGTTTTGTTAAACGAAAAAATTTTTACTGCGGAGGTCACGATGTCAGAAACCAACGACTACTTGGACACCACAACAGCGGTTGCCGAAAAAATCGAAGAAGGCAGCCCGGAAGACGCGGTCAAGGAAGCCAAAGTCGATAAAAACCACCCCGACTATATTCCCGTTAAAGAAAAGTGGGCTTACGGCATAGGCGCTTTGATGGACGGCGGCGGCGTAGCGCTTATGTCATGTATCATGCTCAAATACATGACTTCGCTCGGAATCACCGCGGCTTTGGCAGGCACTATCATGATGATAGCCAAGCTTTGGGACGCGGTAAGCGACCCGCTCATGGGCTTCATATCCGACAACACGCGTTCGAGATTCGGCAGACGTAAGCCTTATATGTTCGTGGGCGGCATATTGCTGATAGTGGGCTTGTTCCTGCTGTTCGCTCCCGTCAAGGAATGGGGAATGAGCGATTCCGGATTCATAGCGTACATACTCATAATGTATTTGTTATGGAATACCTTCTCGACCATCACCCAGGTGCCTTATTGTTCCCTCGCTTCGGATATTTCGCCTAACTTCCGCGAACGCAACAACGCCAACACAGTCAAACTTCTTTTCAGTTCGGCCGCCGCGGGTATAGCGTATATCGTACCGCTGCTCGTGCTCGAGGCTTACACCACGCCCGAGAGCAGCATGCTCCCCGCAATCAACGGCACGGAGTTCTGGCTCATCATAGCGATAGTGTTCGGCGCACTTTTCGGCGGCGGTCTGATAGTGGCGAGCATTTTCGTCAAAGAGAGAATACAGGCTACCGGTCCGCGCGAGAAATTCAATTTCCGTGAATTCATCGCAAATTACGCCGAGCCTTTCAGAAACAAGTCTTTCAGATGGCATATCGTGATGTATTCCGCAGCGTTCATGTGCATGGATATGCTTTCCGCTCTCGCGGTGTATTACGCCACCGACGTCTGGCACGGAGAAACGATCTTGGATATGGAATTCTCCTCGATGTTCATCGTGGCGCCTCTCATGGTCGCGGCGGTCATCGCTTTCCCGCTCGTTAGATGGGTAATGGATAAGAAAAGCAAGCAGTTCGCTTTCCGTATGGGGCTTCCCTGCTACATAGTCGGCGGTATCATGATGGCGGTCATGTCGCCTTCCTGGACGCCTCCGGTGCTTATCCCGATCTTCGCTTTCATCATGGGACTCGGCTTCGGCGGAGCGCAGATGATGCCTTGGATCATTTTCCCCGACACCGTGGACGTAGCGGAATTCGCTACAGGCAACCGTCCTACCGGCAGTTACTCCGGTATGATGACGCTCATCCGTAAAATAGCCGGAGCGCTCGGCGTGGGTCTCGTCGGCTGGCTTCTGGACGCGGCGGGCTACGAGTCTTCCGAGTCTCCCGACATATATATCCCCCAGTCCGACGAAGCGCTGCTCGCCATAAGACTTATAATGGGTATTTCGATAGCCGCCCTCATCAGTTTGGCGTTGTTCGCTTCCTTCCGCTTCAAGGTCACCAACAAGAAGCTGCACCGTATGCGTTACTTCATCGAAGCCAACAAGTCCGGAAAACTCGCCGAACTTCCCGCAGAGGAGCTCCGCGAGCGCGACGCCATGATCAAAGAGCTCTACGGGACCGTGAAAAAACAGACCGGACAGCTATGATCAGACATATCGTTCTTTTCAAACTAAAAGAGCCTACCGAGGAAAACCTCGCGAAAACGAAGGAGATCCTTCTCTCGATGTCGGGCAAGGTACCCGAACTGCGTTCGATAGAAGTGGGAGTGGATTTCCTTCATTCGGAGCGCTCGTACGATATAGCGTTGTCCGTCGAGGTAGAGAGCAGGGAGGCTCTGGAAAGCTATCAACGCGATCCGTATCATTGCGGGGTCGTCAAGCCGCACATGCACGCCGTGCGTTCGGCGTCCGTAGCGGCTGACTATGAAATTTAAGTTATGCAAAGATATTATCATCTGGATATTTGCGGTTACAACCACGATCTGCCCATCCTTCCGATAGGCAACGGCGTAAGCATATGTTTTTTCAATCTGCACGGGGCGCAGGCTCTTACGGAGCACTGCGCCGAAAAACTTGCCGCGAAACTCGAAGGCACCGAAGTGGTGCTCACCGCGGAGAGCAAAGGTTTACAGCTCGCGCACTGCGTGGCGCGAGAACTCGGTCACGAATTCTACTGCGTCGCCCGCAAATCGAAAAAGCTTTATATGCAGGACGGCGTGTCGGTGACGGTGAAATCGATCACCACGGCGGCGGATCAGACTTTATATCTTTCGGCGCACGACGCCGCGCTTATGCGCGGTAAAAAAGTGGCTATAGTGGACGACGTAATCAGTACCGGCGGCAGTCTTACGGGGCTCGAGAAGCTCGTGGAGATAGCCGGCGGCGAAATATACCGCAAAGCTTTCGTGCTCGCCGAAGGCGACGCGGCGGATCGCGAAGATATAATCTATCTTGCCAAGATCCCGATAATAACCGATTGACGCGACGAAGCGATAAGCAATATCGGACTACCCGAGTCGGCGGGTAGTAAAATAATACGCTGAAATACGAAAAAACATATGCACGCTCCCAAAAAAGAAGATTACCGCAGAATTTACGAATTGATGAATACCTCGCTTACCGACGACACCGGCTATGCGCTTACGACGATAGCGGGCTGGTTCGCGCCGTACGATTGTCTCGTCGAGGTCAACGACGTGTACGCGCTGCTGAGCGCGGAAGCGGAGGGTAAGCGCCGCTATTTTTCGCCGCTTACCGCGTCTGAGGAGGATTACGAAGACGCGGTCAACGCGTACGAAAGAATGGGGGTAAACGAAATTGCGGGAGTCAATTCCTGGCAGGCGGGGATTCTCGAAGCGCGCGGCTACGAATTGACGTACAACCCCGACAGGAGCGAATACCTGTACGCTCCGGAAGATCTTATAGGACTTGCCGGAGGCAAATATCATTCGAAAAGGAATTTCATCAACCGTTTCGAACCGAAATACGAATTCCGTTCGTATTCTCCCGAGGACAGGGAGGGCGTCATGCGGCTTCTGTGCGAATGGAGTTACAGACACATTGACAACGGAGTGCGTTTTTGCGAGCAGGAAGGCTGGATAAAGTATAAAGAACTCGAGAAAGTGGAAGTCGACGAGGAAATCATCGTCATCGACAAAGTGCTTAAGGATCTCGAGGGCTTCAACTGCTTCGCGGACGTCATGGAGATAGACGGTAAGATAGCCGGCTTCGCGGCGGGCGAGGTGTTGCCCAACGGGATAGGGGCGCTGTATTTCGAGAAGGGCGATATAAGCTATCGCGGCATATATCCCACGCTCGACAATCTTTTCTGCGCCAAGCATTTTTCTTCGGTAAGGTACATCAACAAGCAGGAAGACATGGGGCTCGAGGGCTTGAGAAAATCCAAGCAGAGCTATTATCCGGTGAAAATGGCGGAGAGATACACGGCGGTCAGGAAATAATGGCGCTTGAGATAACCGCGCTTGCTTCCGGAAGCAAGGGAAACGCGGTATTGATAACATCCGGCACGAAAAGACTTCTCATCGATTGCGGCGTGAGCGCGGCAAGGCTCAACGCCGCGCTTAAAGAAGCGGGAGCCGATCTTACGGAAGTGAAAGGGATACTCGTGACTCACGAGCACGACGATCACATTCGCGGTATAGCCGCGATAGCCGAAAATTACGGCATACCCGTGTACGCCAACGAACGCACGTTGAACGCCGTGAAAAGGCGCACCGGAATGCGTGGCGGATACTATTACAAGGAAGTCAATCCTTTCGCGGCGGCGGGGTTCGAGATAAGACCTTTCCGCATTTCCCACGACGCCGTTTATCCCGTAGGATACTCCGTATCCGACGGCGAAACGCGATTCGTGTACGCCACCGATTTAGGTTATTTCAGCCCCACCGTGATGGAAGCGGCGTCCGGCGCGGACGTGGTGATGATAGAGAGCAATCACGACGTCGATATGCTCATACACGGCACGTATCCTCAGTACCTCAAGCAAAGAATCCTCGGTACGCGCGGACATCTGTCCAATTTGTCTTGCGCGCAGGCGATGATAAGAATAGCAGAAACAGGTACCCGTAAATTTATATTAGGGCACCTGAGCGAGCAAAACAATACTTACGAACTCGCATACGGCACCGCTACGGAAAATATGGAAAAGGCAGGCGCGCGTAAAGGCGAAGACTACGAAATGATAGTCGCCACGCAATATGTCAATGCAGAAACGGTGAAAGCCAATGGACGGTAACAGAAGATCGGAATTCGATTCCAAGCAATCCGCGCTCGTTTACGTCGGCGGTCTTGCCGCCGCTTTTGCGTTGTCCGCCATAGTAGCGTTTTTCCCCGAAGGCGACGTCTCTACCTGGTTGGGGTACGTCTGCACTCAGCTCGGCTTCCTGACAGCCGTGTGCGTTCTGTTCGCCTACGACAGGGAGGCGTTCGCGCTCAACGTCCCTTACAAGCGTAAGATATCTTTCGCGGCGTTAGCCGTCGCCGTGCCCGTCACGATAGGGATATTCATGCAGAATACTCTTCTCGCCGTAAGCTTCAACAAATTGCTCGAAACGGCGGGCATTTATTCGGCTACCGACCTTCCCGATCCTTCGAAGCCGTTGAATGCCGTTTTAGGACTTTTGTGCGTATGCGTTGCTCCCGCTCTCGGCGAAGAATTCATGTTCCGCGGCGTTCTCCTCGGCTCTTACCGCCCTAAGGGCGGCCTTAAAGCGGTCTTACTGTCCGCGCTCGTTTTCGCGCTCGGTCATTTCAATCCCGCGCAATTGGTCCATCAGTTTATTTTGGCGGTCGTGCTCGCTTACGTCGTGGAAGCCACCGACAATATCTGGTACGCCGTAGCGGTGCATTTCCTCAACAACGTGCTCGCGCTTTTCCTGGGACTCGTCCCCGGCTACAACGAGCTCGCGGCGCTCGACGCCCGCAGCGCCGTCATACTGTGCGCGATGTGCCTTGCGGGCGCCGCCATACTCTATCCGTCGCTTTACGGACTCGTGAAGATCGCGGGCAGAAAAGAACTTAATCGCAAAGAACGGTGGATATTCTACATTTTCCGTAAAAAAGCTGTCGTTAAAGACAATAATATATGGTATCATAATAATACCGCAAGCGCGACGGGAGATCCGCCCGTATCGGGCGCGCCCGTCGGGAACGGCTTAAAGAATAACGGTTTCGTTCGCGATCCGTGGTGCACGGCGCTTATAGTCATGCTCGTTGTAGTCACGGTTCTTTCGACGATACTCGAAGCCGTAGGCGCGGCGTAGCGCGTGAGGAGCGGATTTCAAGGAGCGCGTATGAGTAAAACTTTCAAACTCGGCGGCATAATGCTTACTTCCATAGTCAGCCTGCAGGTTATGAGGCTGCTCTTTTCCTATCTCAATCTGAGCGACAACCTTTCCTCGTGGCTGTTCAGCACGGCGATACAGTGCGTTTGCCTGGGCGTGCTGCCTTACCTGCTTTACAGAACGTGGATAGCCGGTTCCAATTCCGATTTCGTCAGGGACGTAAGGCTCAATACCCGTATCTCTCCCGTTTCATATCTTCTGGCGATAGCGGTGGGACTTCTCGGCTACGTAGTCAATATAGGCGCATCCACGGTTTCCTATACCGTGCTGCAACTGCTCGGTTATACTTATACCGTCGGCGGCGGCACCATTTATTCGGGTCCCGAAGTGCTTATTCTGGAGATAGTGACGGGCGCGATGTTCCCCGCGTTTTTCGAGGAAATAACCAACCGCGGCGTTCTGCTCGCCGCTCTCGACAACGAGAAAAGCGACAGCGTCAAGATCATATTCATGGGAACTTTTTTCGGCGTCTTTCACCAGAACGTGCCGCAGCTCTTCCCCACTATGATAATAGGCGTCATTATCGCGTATATGGCGGTCAAGTCGCAGAGCATACTGCCCGGAATGATAGTGCACTTCATCAATAACTTCGTGATAACCCTTTCCGATTACGGCTCGCAGACCGGCAGTCCCGTCGGGCAGCTTACCAACTTCGTAAGCTCTTTCGTCTATTCCAACGTGATCGTGCTCGCCGCTTCCGTGGCTATCGCGGTATGGCTGATAATAGTTTGTCTCAGAAAATTTGCTTCCGTCAACGCCCGCTACAGAGCGGAACGCGATCCCGTGGAACCTTTGAGATCGGGTATAGCGGAGCCTTCGGACGAAGACGTGCGCGCGCGTATCAATTATATTTACGGTTATCCCGCGTATAACGCCGATTACGACGCCGCGGAAGAGAGCGCCGGGCACGCAAGAGGAAGCTCTCACGCCGCCGAGGCGGGCGCGAAGGGCACGAAAAGCAAAGTTTCCCTTAAAGATCACATTCTGTTGATCACGGCTTTCGTATCCGCTACGATAGTGACGATATTTACGTATATCTGGGGAATACTGCGGTGATCAGATTGCACGTCGTTGCCGTTGGCAAACTGAAAGAAAAATACTGGACGGACGCCGTCAACGAATACCTCAAGCGACTTTCGCGCTTCGCGCACGTCGACGTTACCGAATGCAGGGAAGGGACTTGCGATGCCTCCCCCGCCGCAAACAGAAAACAGGAAGCGGAAGGGATACTCTCGAAATGCAAAGGCTACGTCGTGCTTACCGACCTGCGCGGAGAACAGCTCACGAGCGAGGAATTCGCCCGTATGCTGGACAAGGAAAGCGCGCGCGGCGTGAGCGAATTCACCTTTGTAATAGGCGGCTCGCACGGAGTGGACGAAAGCGTTTATGCGAGGGCGGATAGGATCGTTTCTTTCGGCAAGATGACCTATCCTCACCAACTGATGCGCGTGATATTGCTCGAACAGCTGTATCGGGCGGAAACCATCATAAACGGAACTTCGTATCACAAGTAGTCCGCGAAGCAATTTTCGGCGATATTCCGCATATATAGGTATATGCGATATCCCGAATTGATAAAAGCGGCGGAAGAAGCGGGCGGCAGGCTCGAATATATAGGCGAAACGAGATACGGCTATCCCATACCGATGATCTCCAAAGGGAGCGAGAGGAAAGGAGGCGTGCTCATAGTGGGCGGGGTACACGCGCGCGAATACGTAACGACGCGGCTGCTTCTCGCGCTCGCGGCGGCGTATACGGGGGATTACCCGATAGACGTGGTACCGTCGCTCGATATCGACGGCGCGATACTTTCCGAACACGGGCTCGACGAATTCGCTTTGCGTATGCGGGAGAGAACGCGGCTCGTGCGCGTCAACGGCGGCTCTACCGATTTCACCATGTGGAAAGCGAATATCGCGGGCGTGGATATCAACACCAATTTCGACGCGGGCTGGGGCGAAGGGGAATACAACCTCGCATTGCCCGCTCCCGCAGGATACGTCGGAGCGCGGCCGTTCAGCGAACCCGAAACGCGCGCGGCGCGCGACGTCATGGAACGCGCGGACAAAGATTATGCACTCGTAGTCGCGTATCACGCGAAGGGCGAAGAGGTGTACTGGGGATTCCGCAGGGATACGCGGTACAGGCGGGAAGCGGCGCGGGTGGCGCGCGCTCTCGGATATAAACTCAAAAAAACGCCGCGTTCGTCGGGAGGACTCAAGGATTACTGGACGTTGACGACGGGAAGGCTGGGGTTGACGGTGGAAGTCGGCGACGACGGATTCCCGCACCCGTATCCGTTGAGCGAACTCGACGCTCTTATAGGGCAACACGCGGGCATATTCGGACTGTATGCCGAGATAGCCGAAAAACTTTATACGAAAGATTACGCGAAGGAAGTCGGGCGGGGGAAGGATATTCCCGAATGACTTACGCCGCTTACGCGGCGCGAAACACGGAAGTCGGATATGGAAGACGCAAGATATTATATGAGCATCGCGCTCGAAGAGGCGCGTAAAGCGGCGGCGGAGGACGAGGTCCCCGTGGGAGCCGTCATAGTGAAGGACGGCGAAGTCATAGCGCGCGCCCACAACAGGAAGGAAGCCGCGGGCTGCGCGGTAAGGCACGCGGAGATAGAAGCCATCGAGATCGCCGCGCGGGCTTTGGGCAACTGGTGGCTCGAAGACGCGGAAATGTACGTTACGCTCGAGCCTTGCGCGATGTGCGCCGGTGCGCTCATCAATTCAAGGATAGGGAAACTCTATTATGGTACCGAGGATCCCAAATACGGTTGTTGCGGTTCACTATACAATTTGCCCGCAGACGAAAGATTCAATCACCGCTTCCCCGTCACGGGCGGAATAATGCGTGAGGAATGTTCAAGCGTTTTGAGCGAATATTTCAAGGGGAAACGACAAAAGAGGTAATATATGCTTTTGATAGTAGGACTCGGAAATCCCACGGCGGAATACGCCGACACCTATCACAATATGGGATTCAAGGCGGTCGACGCGATAGCGGAGAGTTTCAATAAAAGTATCAAGAAAGCGGAGTGCAACGCGCTTACCGTCACTTTTTCGCGCCGAAACGCGAAAATCGTTCTCGCCAAGCCGCTCACTTACATGAACCTCAGCGGCGAAGCCGTGAAAAGTCTTATGGCAAAATACAAAGCCTCTCCCGACGAGCTGATCGTCATATACGACGACGTGGATCTGCCGAGGTACGTACTTCGCGCGCGGGCTTTCGGTTCGGCGGGAACGCACAACGGAATGCGCGACGTCGTGAGCGCGATAGGCACGGAGCGCTTCAAGCGTATCCGCGTCGGCATAGGCAGGAACGGCTCCGAACTCAAGGACTACGTACTTTCGCGTATCCCGGAAGCGGAAAAGGAAGTTTACGACAGGAATTTCCGCGCGCTTGCGGAGCTTATCAAGAATTACGTAGCAGACGGCGACTTCGACAAGCTCATGCGCGGAGTCAACGTTATCAAAGGCTGAAAATCGCCTTCATACCGTGCAAAACCCGAGTGTAAAAATATCGAGATACTATTGATAAGTCGCGCGCGCGGCTGTATAATTATAATATAAAGCTAATATCTGCCCGGAGGCAACGCTTATGTCCGAACGCACCCCCCTTTACGCCAAGCATATCGAACGCGGCGGAGTTATGGTGGATTTCGCGGGTTACGAACTGCCCGTGAATTATCCGCAAGGTATAATCGCGGAGCACAACGCCGTGCGTAACGCGGCAGGGTTGTTCGACGTGTCGCATATGGGCGAATTCACGTTGAAAAGCAAGGACGCCGTCAAGGCGCTCAACCGAGTGCTTACCAACGATTTCACGGTGATGGACACGGGCAGAGTGCGTTATTCGCTGATGTGCTATCCCGGCGGCGGCGCCGTGGACGACGTGTTGGTTTACAAGAAAAGCGGCGGAGATTTCCTCATCGTCGTGAACGCCGCGAATAAAGACAAGGATCTCGAATGGATGAGCGCGAATATCGACGATCTCGAAGTGGAATTCGAAGATATTTCCGATAGAGTCGCGCAACTCGCTTTACAGGGTCCGCGCTCGGGCGAGATATTGTCCTCGCTATCCGACTCTTCGAAGCTTCCCGAAAAGTATTATTCTTTCAAAGAAAACGTTTCCGTGGGCGGAGTGAACGCCCTCGTTTCGCGCACCGGTTACACCGGCGAAGACGGTTTCGAGCTTTATTGCGCGCCCTCGGACGCGCCCGCGCTTTACGACGCGCTCATGGCGGCGGGCGAGCCTTACGGCCTGGTACCCGCGGGGCTCGGCGCGCGCGACACGCTCAGGACGGAAGCCGCCATGCCGCTCTACGGGCACGAGCTCCGTGCCGACTATCCCGTTTCCGAAGTAGGACTGGATTTCGCCGTCAAATATACGAAAGATGATTTTATCGGCAAAGCCGCTTTGTTGAGCCGTCCGCCGCAGTACGTGAGAATAGGCGTCAGGGTCGCG
The DNA here is from genome assembly GCA_949292905.1 of uncultured Eubacteriales bacterium. Lineage (GTDB taxonomy): Bacteria > Bacillota > Clostridia > Christensenellales > DTU072 > Stercoripulliclostridium_A. The sequence goes on along the minus strand of CASFAV010000004.1, from coordinate 59,525 downwards.
GACAGGGGCATAGTGCGCGAGGGCGCGCCGATATTTACGGCGGACGGAGAGGAAGCGGGCGTCGCCACTTCCGGCACGATGGCGCCCGCGCTCGGCTACGCGATCGCCATGCTTCGCGTGCGCCGCGAATTCGCCGACTGCGAATTGTACGCCGAGGTGCGCGGCAGGCGCCTTAAACTCGCGCCCGTCCCGTTACCTTTCTATAAGCGGGCGTAAAAGATACGAACAGACGGGATAACCCCGTAAATAAATCAAAAAGAGGTGTAATATGAGTCTTTATTTTACGAAGTCGCACGAATGGGCGGACGTTGACGGCGATATCGCCGCAGTAGGGATCACCGATTACGCCGCCGGCGAACTCGGCGACGTCGTGTACGTAGAACTCCCGGAAGTAGGCTCCGCGGTGCAAGCGGGCGGTAAGCTTTGCGAGGTGGAATCCGTGAAAGCGGCTTCGGAGATATTCTCTCCGGTGAGCGGCGTGGTCACCGAGGTGAATACGGCGCTCGAGGACGCTCCCGAGCTCATCAACGCCGACGCCATGACGGCGTGGATATGTAAGATAAAGATCGACGGGCTCAACGCGGAGCTCATGGACGAAACGGCGTATAAGGCGGGACTTTGAGATGTCAGACTATATACCCGTGACCGAGCGGGAACGCGAGGAAATGCTCGCCGCGACAGGAGTCAAGAGCGTCGACGAGCTTTTCGCGGACATTCCCGCCGGCTTAAGAGCCGGCAGACTGAAGCTTCCGGCAGGGCTTTCGCAACAGGAAGTTTACGAGAAACTGAAAAAAACGGCTTCCTTGAACCGCGTTTACCGTAGCTGTATGCGCGGCGCGGGAGCTTACAGGCATTATATCCCGAGCGCGGTGAAAGCGATCGCTTCCCGTAGCGAATTCGTGACCGCGTACACTCCATATCAGGCGGAAATGTCTCAGGGGATACTGAGGGCGATGTTCGAGTATCAGACTTATATATGCCTTCTGACCGGAATGGACGTGTCGAACGCAAGCCTTTACAACGGCGCCACAGCGGCTGCCGAAGCGGCTTTGATGACAAAGGAGCGCGGACGTTATAAAGTTTTCGTAACGGACAACGTTCGCCCCGACGTTCTCGCAGTGATGAAAACGTACCTCGCCGCGAAAAATATGGAACTTGTCGTACTGCCCGCCAAAGACGGCTTGACGGACGCAGAAGCGCTCGGCGCGCTTCTCGACGGCTCCGCGGCGGCGGTTTATGCCGAAAGACCCAATTATTTCGGACTTATCGAAGATTTCGACGCGATAGGGGAAGCGGCTCACGCCGCAGGCGCGAAGTTCATCGGGGGCTGCAATCCGATATCTCTCGCGCTGTTGAAAACTCCTGCCGATTGCGGCGCGGACATAGCCGTGGGCGAAGGACAACCTCTCGGAATGAGTCTTGCGTTCGGCGGACCTTATCTCGGCTTCATCGCATGTAAGGAAAAGGAAGTGCGCAAGCTGCCCGGAAGGATAGTGGGCGAAACGGTGGACAAAAATATGCGCAAGGCGTACGTGCTCACTTTACAGCCCCGCGAACAACATATAAAGAGGGAGCGCGCTTCGTCGAATATCTGTTCGAACGAAGCGTTGTGCGCGTTGACGGCTACCGTATATATGGGAGCAATGGGCAAAGAGGGTATGCGCGAAGCGGCTTCGGCGTGCACCTCTTACGCGCATTACGCGGCGCGTAAGTTCAGGGAAACGGGGCTTGAATTGCGTTACGAAGGCGAATTTTTCCACGAATTCGTCACCGTTGCGAAGGGAGCTTCCGACAGAATACTTGCAGCTCTCGACGAGCGCGGTATTCTGGGCGGTCTCAGACTGAGCGACGACGAATTGCTGTGGTGCTTCACCGAGCTCAATTCAAAAGCGGAAATAGACGAAGCGACGGCGCTTATAGGAGGCGCGTTATGAGTGCGGATAACCTTATATTCGAGAAGAGCTCTCTCGGCGCGCGCGCCGCGACGATAAGAAACCCCGACGTGCCCGTGTACGCGCCTTCTTGCGCGTTAAGAGAGAATTTCGATTTTCCCGAGCTTACGGAAGTCGCGCTCGTAAGGCATTATACCGCGCTTTCGCGCATGGCATTCGGCGTGGACAACGGATTCTATCCGCTCGGCTCCTGCACGATGAAGTACAACCCCAAACTGAACGAAGAAATAGCTTCTTTCGAGGGCTTTACCGATATTCATCCGCTGGCGCCCGAAGGATCAGTGCAGGGCGCGCTCGAAGTGATGTACGGATTGAGCGAAGCGCTCAAAGAGATAACCGGAATGGACGCGGTGACTCTGCAACCCGCGGCGGGGGCGCACGGAGAATATACGGGGCTCAGCATCATCGCCGCATATCACAAAGGCAGGGGAGATCTCGCGCGTAAAAAAATAATAGTACCCGACAGCGCGCACGGTACCAATCCCGCAAGCGCCGCAATGGCAGGCTTCGAAGTGATCAACATACCTTCCGACGAGGGGAAAGGGGTCGACCTCGACGCGCTGCGCGCGGCGGCGGGCGCGGATACGGCGGCGCTCATGCTCACCAATCCGACCACGCTCGGACTTTTCGAAAAGAACATCGAAGCCATCGCGGAGATAGTTCATTCCGCCGGCGGGCTTCTTTATTACGACGGCGCGAATCTCAACGCCGTGATGGGCATAGTCCGTCCCGGGGACATGGGCTTCGACGTGGTCCACCTCAATCTTCATAAGACGTTCTCCACGCCTCACGGCGGCGGCGGACCCGGTTCGGGTCCCGTCGGATGCAAGCGCGCACTCGAAAAATATCTTCCCGATCCGCACGTGATAAAGAACGCCGACGGTACTTATTCGTTTGCGTATTCCGGAGACAGTATAGGCAAAGTCAGCTCTTTCTACGGCAACTTCCTCGTGTATCTCAAGGCTTACGCTTACATTCTCACGCTCGGCGCGGAGGGTATAAGAAGGAGCGCGGAAGGCGCCGTACTCAACGCAAATTACCTGAAAGCGGGCATATCCGATCTTTATCCCGTCGAAGGAGGCGCGCGGCATTGCATGCACGAATTCGTCGCGTCTTGCGAACGACTGAAAGAGGAATGCGGAGTGAGCGCGATGGACGTGGCGAAAGCTCTGATCGATCGCGGTATGCACCCGCCGACGATGTACTTCCCGACGATAGTGCACGAAGCGCTGATGTTCGAGCCCACGGAAACGGAGGACAAGGCGACTCTCGACGCGGCGATAGAGGCTTTACGCGCCGTTTACGACGAGGCGCACGCCGACCCCGAAAAGCTCGTAAGCGCGCCGCACAACGCCGTCATATCCCGTCCCGACGAAGTGCTCGCCGCCAAGCGGCAGATACTGAGATGGAAAGGATAAGCTTATACGGGTTACCGTACAGCGGATTCAAGTTGCTCGAATACTGATATTTCTTACAGCGGTTTGCGCGATCTACGGCGAAAACCGCTGTTTTTTCGGGCGTTAAGTATTTAGTAATACATATGTAAAAAAGTTGACATCGCTATTATCGCGGCATATAATTGTTAGCGTACTAACAAACAACGTTTCCCGTCAGGAGTCGAGATATATGGCAAGGAAGTTTCTTCGCGACATGCGCGAGGTCGACAATATGTTGCATAAGGTGCTCGCCCGTTACAGGAAGGCAAAGACGCCTCTTTTGCCTCCCGGTCAAGGGATGCTGATAGGTTTCCTTATGAAGAATACGGACAGAGAAATATTCCAGAAGGATATCGAAGCGGAATTCGATATAGCGCGTTCCACCGTTACAGCCACACTCGACAGCATGGAGCGCAAGGGCTACATCGTGCGCGAAGCGGTCAAGCGGGACGCCAGGCTCAATAAGATAACCCTCACGCCCAAAGCCGTAGAGAGTCATAACCGTATCGTCGCCGATCTCGAGCAGCTCGAGAGGGTGATGTTCAAAGACATCTCCTCGGACGAAGCGGACGCATTATTCAGCGCAATGGATAAGATAAAATCGAATTTATACAATATTTATTCTCAAGGAGGTAAACCGGATGGTAATTAAAACAATCGGCAAAAGCGTCAGAGAATACAAGCTACCGTCCATACTCACTCCGGCTTTCATCGTGGTAGAGGTCGTTATGGAAACCGTTATCCCCATGATAATGGCTATCCTTATCGACAATTTCGACAAGGGCATGGAACCGATACTCAAATACGGGCTCATACTTGTGGCAATGGCGGTAGTATCGCTCGTGAGCGGTATTCTCGGCGGCAAATACGCCGCCATAGCGTCGACGGGGCTTGCGAAGAATCTCAGACAGGACATGTATTTCGCGCTTCAGGAATACGCGTTCCGCGAGATAGACGATTTTTCGGCGTCTTCGCTCGTCACGCGTATGACTACCGACGTTACCAACGTGCAGAACGCGTACCAGATGATCATCCGCGGCGCGATAAGGACGCCGCTTATGTTGATTTTCGCCTTTGCCATGAGCTTCAGTATCAACTGGAAGATAGCGCTCATATTCCTTGCTGTAGTGCCCGTGCTCGGTACGGCGCTCGCTTTGATCATCGTCAAAGTGCTTCCTTTCTTCCGTAAAATATTCAAGCGTTACGACGCCTTGAACAATTCCGTACAGGAGAACGTGCGCGGTATCCGCGTCGTGAAGGCATTCGTGAGAGAGGATTACGAGAAGGAAAAATTCGGCACCGCGGTAGAGCGCGTGAGAAGCGACTTCACGTACGCCGAGAAGATCCTCGCCCTCAATAACCCCATAATGATGCTCGCCATATACGCGGTCATCATGATAGTGGCGTCCTACGGCTCCACGCTCATTATCGATACCAAGGAAACCGAGCTCACCACGGGACAGCTTTCCGCGCTTATCGGCTACGCCACGCAGATAATGAGCTCGATGATGATGCTCTCGATGATAATGGTCATGATAACGATGTCCATCGAATCCGGCAAGCGTATCACCGAGGTGCTTACCCGTCAACCTTCTCTCGTTTCTCCCGAGAACGGCGTAAAAGAGGTGGCTAACGGCGACATATCCTTCCGCGACGTCAATTTCCGTTATTCCGAGAAAGCGGAGCGTAACGCGCTCGAGGACATCAATTTAGAGATAAAATCGGGTATGACCGTCGGTATCATAGGCGGCACGGGCTCCTCGAAGTCCACTCTCATACAGCTTATACCGCGTCTTTACGACGTGTCCGAAGGGGAACTTTTGGTAGGCGGCAGGAACGTCAAGGAGTACGATCTCGCGGCGCTTCGCGACGCCGTATCCGTCGTTCTTCAGAAAAACGTGCTTTTCGCGGGCACCATCAAAGAGAATTTGAGGTGGGGCAACAAATACGCTACCGACGAGGAGATCGAGCGCGTGTGTAAGCTTGCTCAGGCGCACGAATTCATAGAAGAGATGCCCGACAAATACGATACGTTCATAGAGCAGGGCGGCACCAACGTGTCCGGCGGGCAGAAACAGCGTCTGTGCATTGCGCGAGCTTTGCTCAAGAAGCCCAAGATACTTATTCTCGACGATTCCACGTCCGCTGTGGACACCAAGACCGACGCGCTCATACGTAAAGCCATGCGCGACGAGATCCCCGATACGACCAAGATAATTATCGCTCAGCGCGTGATCTCCGTCGAAGACGCGGATCTCATACTCGTTATGAGCGGCGGCAGGATAGTCGATCGCGGTACTCACGAGGAGCTTATGAAGACCTCGGATATCTATCGCGAAGTATACGAAACGCAGTCCGGCGGGAAGGAGGAAGAAGAAAATGCCTAGAGGTCCCATGATGCAGAGAGGAATGCAGGCGATGCCGAAGATCAGAAAAGGCACCGTTACCCGCTTGATGAAATACGTATTCGAAGGCTATAAGGCGTACTGGATAATAGTAGCGCTGTGTATAGCGGCGAGCTCTATTTCGGGCGTTATAGCGAATACCTATCTACAGGAGCTTATCGACGACTGTATCATTCCCGGAGTACAGAACGGTATGGACTCCGTCGCCAAAGATCTCCTCAAGATACTCGTCACGATGGGCTCGATATACGTTGTCGGCGTGATAGCGTCCTTCGTATACACCAGACTGGGCGCAATAATCACGCAGGGCACGCTCAAACGCTTCCGCGTGGATATGTTCCATAAGATGGAATCCTTGCCCATCAAATACTTCGACACTCACGCCCACGGCGACATAATGTCCACTTATACCAACGATACCGACGCGCTCCGTCAGATGATAGGACAGAGCCTGCCGCAGACTTTCCAGAGTCTCATCAGTATGATAGCTATATTCGTAATGATGATATACTACAGCCTCTGGATGACGCTGTTCGTGATAATCGTCATATGCGTGATGTTCTATATCGTCAAAGTGGTGGGCGGCGGCTCCGCTAAATATATGATGAGCCAGCAACGTTCGCTCGCCACGGCGGAAGGCTATATCGAAGAAATGGTCAACGGGCAGAAGGTCGTCAAAGTCTTCAACCACGAGGAAGAGGGCAAAGCCAAATTCGTAGAGCTCAACAACAAGCTTTTCGACGACTCGTCCAAAGCCAACCGTTACGGCAACATTCTGATGCCTATACTGAATAACATCGGCAATATAATGTACGTATTGCTCGCGGTATTCGGCGGATTGCTGCTCCTGTATAAGGCGATGAACGTCGGGCTTCAGGGCGTTAACGTGATAAGTATCGGCGTCATCGTATACTTTTTGAGCATAGCCCGTCAGATGGCGATGATGATAGGTCAGACTTCGATGCAGGTCAACATGGTTGCCATGGGCCTTGCCGGCGCGGGAAGGATATTCGAACTTCTCGACGAGGAGCCCGAAGCCGATAACGGCTACGTCATGCTCGTCAACGCCGTCAAAAATCCCGACGGCACGCTTACCGAGAGTGCGGAGCGCACCGGGCAATGGGCGTGGAAGCATTATCACAAAGCGACCGATACCACGACTTACGTCGAACTCAAAGGCAATATCGAGATGTTCGAGGTGGATTTCGGCTACACTCCCGACAAGATCGTGCTTCACGACGTCAGCATCAACGCGAAAGCGGGCGAAAAGATAGCTTTCGTCGGCGCGACGGGTGCGGGTAAGACGACGATCACCAACCTTATCAACCGCTTCTACGATATACAGGACGGCAAGATACGTTACGACGGTATCAACGTGAATAAGATAAAGAAAGCCGATTTAAGGCGTTCGCTCGGAATGGTATTGCAGGACGTCAACCTCTTTACGGGAACGGTTGCCGACAATATCCGTTACGGCAAGCTCGACGCCACGCAGGAGGAGTTGGAAGCGGCGGCAAAACTCGCGGGAGCGCACGACTTCATCACGCGCCTGCCCGACGGATATAATACGATGCTTACGAATAACGGTTCCGAACTCTCTCAGGGACAGCGGCAGCTCATATCGATAGCGCGAGCGGCGCTCGAAGACCCGCCCGTGATGATACTCGACGAAGCTACGAGCTCGATAGACACACGTACCGAAGCCATCGTACAGCGCGGCATGGATAACCTCATGAAGGGAAGAACGGTATTCGTCATCGCGCACAGATTGAGTACGGTACGCAATTCCGATATGATACTCGTTCTCGACCACGGCAGGATAATCGAACGCGGCACGCACGAAGAGTTGCTCGCCATGAAAGGAACCTATTACAAACTCTATACAGGCGCATTCGAATTGGAGTAAGGTATTTTGCGCGCAAACTAAATAATAATAGCCGAAGCGACACGTAAATAACGTATGTAACTGTACGAGAAAACGACTCGCTTCGGTTTTTTCATACGGTAGATTAAAAGCGCGCAAAATACCTGCGCGCGCTCTCGGTTGCGCCCGCCTGCCCGGACGGGCGCAATCTTAAACACCCTGTGAGCGAGTCTTTTTGTCTATCTGCTACGGGAGCGTTGCTCGGCGTAAACCTACAGCCTTCGCGCCTACCCTTGCAGCTAAACAAAAATCCACCGCACTCGGGTGCCGACTACTTCTACAATAGCGTGGTTGAGATAAGGTATTGAATAATAATTAAAATTAATATCTTATCGCTTGATTTATAGTATATCGCTCTCGGTTGCGCCCGTCTGCCCGGACGGGCGCAGAATGCGCTATATACTGTTGTCAATATTAGAATAAGTATTTTAGCCTTATTGGTGGGGCGCAGAATGCGCTATTGTGTTAATCTTTATTATACGGATATATGATATATCTTATTTTATATTTATTTATATGAGACGTAATACTTTACGGGATATAAATATACCCGCCCTAATATCGGGCGGGTTTTGCGTAAGGATTGCGCGATTTGTTGTTTCGGTTGAATATTTGTTTCGCCTTTCTCCCGCGCTTTCGCCGTGCGTTCAGCGCACGGTGAGAGGGGAGTCCGCGTAAGCCTTGATCTCCGCTATCACGTCTCCGATGAAATCGTAGAATATCTTTGCGTCTTTATCGTTGCCGCGTATACCTATCGTGAACGTTATCTCGTTCATGAACGTGGTGAACGCAAGTTGCATATACGGCTTGAATTTGATCGCACCCGAATAGAAGGCGTCCGAGGGCATCATTCCGTCGAAGGCGCATTCTTCGGGTTTGAGTATGCCGATATTCGACATTCCTATGTAGGGATTCGTATAGCCCAATCCTATCGCTATCTCGCTTATGCAATGCGGGAATACCGTATAGGCGAGTTTAAGAAGGGGAAGCGAATACAGCCCCGTAAATCTGTCGTTTTTGGCGGGAAGCAACGCCTCTTTGACTTTCTCCACCGTTTCTTCCATATCCTTGCCGTAATCGGGAGAAAGCGTGCAGGGCATGAAGCCGATGAGGTTCGTAAGTCCCGCCGTGGAGCCGCCGATATATTTGCGCAGGTCGTACATGCAGGGTACGGTAAGCGGGGAATCCGCTTTTGTGATTTTGAATAAAGCGCGGAAGTACGCCGCGAGTATAATGTCGTTTATCGTTGCGCCCTGCGCCTTGCCGCGCGCTTTCATCGCGAGGAAAGCGGCTTTGTCGAGCTTGCGGAGCACGAGACGGGAGCGCTCCGTACCGTCGTTTTCCGCAAACGGGAACGTATGCTTATTCTCTACGGTAGAAACGTTTTTGTATAAAGATTTGGCGTGCTTGTAGTCTTCCTCGTTCATCTTGGAATACACTTGCTCGGCGCTTCTCGTACCGCACTTTATTTCGGGCGCGAGCTTGCCGCTTTTTTTGTATTCGGTGTAAGTCTCGGCGACTTTGGAATTGAAATATTTGAGGTCCGGTCCGTCGAAGCACATGTGATTGCACACGGTGGCGAGTACGTCTTTGCCTTTGGAGCGGATAAGCTTTACCCGGAATTGCACTTTACCTTGCGCGCAAATTTCCGTGCCGAGGAATTTGTCGAGGTATCCCCACACGTCGTCCGTTTCCACGAGTTCGAAATAGTCCGCGCTCGTATAGTCTTCGTTCACCGTCCAATAGGGGCGAATGAAATTATTGTGGAACGTGGAGTGCAATACGGGTATCTTCTTCAGTATGGCGTCGTAGACCTTTTTGAGCGCTTCCTCGTCTATCGTGCCGTCGTAGTAATATACCGCATGCATCGAGCGGTCGTAATAGTTGCGGAAAAGATATTGCATCTTATCCCACATTTCCGCTTTCAATATTTTTTTCATGCTTGTACCTCTCATATCGTTTAGGCCTAGTTTCTATATCTCACCGATTATATCACGCGCGCGTGTAAAATGCAAAAATTTACGGGCCATGCGACCCGTAAAATATAAGTTAACGTAAAATTTATTTTACGCTCACGCTCTCTTGCGGAACATAAATACTATCGTGGAAACGATAATTATGAGCGCGGCGCAGCCGATGAGGATATATATGAGATAATCGCTTTCGGCTTCGCTGATGAACGCTATCGTGGTAACCTCCGCGGCGTTATCTATCGTGACGTAGTCCTCTCGTACCTCCAGCAGTCTTACGGAATAGTTGCCGTTTTCCTTGACGATCACTTTAACGGTGTCGTTGTCTCTGAGAGCGGTGGGGACCTTCACGGAGATCGACGGATTGTTTATGCCCGTGGTGAGCTCGCCGTTGCCGTCCACGACCTGCACGTTATACGCGCGTACTATGGATTCGGAAGATGAGATAACGGAATTGATACCGGGATCGTTTTGCGGGAGTTTCTCCATTTCGACAGATATGTCGGGATCGAAACCGTCTTCGTTATCCACGCGGATATCGATGCCGCCATCCTCGGCAAGCAGTACGTCGCGCAGAATGGTTATCTCCATAGCCGCGACGGCGGGGGCGTAATAGCTGTCGGTTTCCTCGGCGGTAAGGGTGATAACGTATTTGCCGACTTCGGAGAAAGAGTTGACGTGACTTATTTCGCCGTTAAGTTCGTAGGTTACGAGCACTGGCGCGCCGCTCGAGCAGGTGGCGTCGATAACGTATGCGGTGCCGTCGTAAATTAAGGATACGCTCGCCGTATAGCTTATAAAGCTCGAATACTTCTTTATTTCGTATACGCCGTTTACGAAGGTAACGTCGTAATTCTTATTGGTATATGTGCCGGTTATAGCGTATAATCCCATAGCCGTGCCCGCTTCTTTTGCGATCGTTATGCCGACGTTGTCGCCTTCGACTACGGTGCCTTCGGTTATCTTATAAGCGGTTCCGTCGAAAGCGTATTCGCCCGTTTCGGAGTATTCGGAGCTTTGGTCGGATATCTGCACGGTGAGCGGTCTCGGCATGATAACGTAGTTTGCGGAAACGAATTTGACTTCGTAGTCTTCCGCGTTATACGCGTTAAGGTCGCCGATGTTTATCGCGTAGGCGCCTACGGAATTGCCTGCCACGCGCGAGAGCGCGCCGGCAAGAGAGTCGCCTTCGACGAGACCTTCGACGGAGTAGGTGAGCTCGGCTTCGGCGTCGCCGTAATATACGCTTACTTCATTGGATGTGACGGTCAGAGTTCTCGGCGTTATCCTGTATATCGCGCCTGCGGGTTCGAATTCTATCACGTAGTCGGGGTTTTCTTCGCGGAGCGTGCCAATCTCTATAGCGTGATCTCCTGCGGAAACGCCGGAGCACGCGAGCGCACCGCGGATAAACATACCGTTTTCGCCGACGTCTGCGCTCACCACGTTACCGCTTATCGTATAAGCGATGACCGCGGGAGCGTCGCCGTAGACCTGTTCGGTAAGAGGAACGGGCGTTACCGTTACCGTTATCACCGTTATTTCGCAAGTGCCCGCTACGTAAGCGATATCGTAGTTGGGGTTGTTCTCGTCGGTAAGAGTTCCCTGCGGTATTGCGTGACTGCCCACGTTGAACGAGGAGAGCAAGCCGAGTTCGCCCGAGAGGGGGTATTCCGCGTAGACCGTGCCCTCGACGCTGTACGTGAACGGCGCGATCTCTACTCCGTATTCGTAGCTTACGCTATTGGAAATAACAGTTACGGGAGCGCGCTCGATTACGTATTCCGCGCCGACGAAGGTCACCGTGTAGTCGGGGTGCGCGAATGCGGTCGCTGCTATTATCTCGTAGGTGCCCGCTTCCACGGGAAGGTTCTCGAGGTCCGCTATCCCGAGCGCTCCTTCGAGCGCTTCGGCGTCGTCATAGAGGAATCCGTCGGCGGTATACGTGAGCGTTACGCCGCCGTCCGTCGCGTCGAAGACGCGAGTGATGGCGTTCGCCGTCACGGTGGCGGCTTTGGGAACGACTATGAACTTGTCTTCCGCTTCGCCGAGTACGGCGCTGTAGTTAGCGGCGAAACCTTCTTCGAGCGTTACGGAGGTAATATCGTAGCTTCCCGCGTTATAGCCGTCTTCTCTTGAGAAGGTTACTTTGAAGATCTCTCCGACGTCGGAAGTCACGGTCTGAACGAGTTCGGGATCGAGCGCGCCGTACGTCTTTTTGAAGGTGGCGGGCACTATCTCTATCGGGCGCGCTTCGACGGTGAAATATTCGTCTGCGGCTACGCTTGCGGTGTAGTTCTTATCGTGGACCGTAACGGAGTCGAAGAGGTAGGAGCCTGCGTTCTCTCCCGCGGAGCGGGTAAACGATACGCTTACCTGCGCGTCGTTAAGACCGCCGACCGTTGCCGCGAACGACGGATCGGAGTCGCCGTAAGTCTTTTTCCTACTGCCTTCTTCGAGCGCGGCGAGAGGGGAGAGCTCGCCGAGATCGTAGGGTTTCACGGTTATGCGCACCGTGGCGGTGGTACCAGCGAAATAGGAGTCGCCGGTCACCGATACGAGCGCGGTATATTCGCCCACGTCGGTGTATTTGTCGGTGGCTGCGTTATTGATGCGTATCGTGGTCGTGAGCCCGGTACCCATCGTTAGTTCCGTCTCGAGGGTGTACGCTTCGCCGCGATAAACTCTTTCTATGTAGAATACGCCGTTATCGAATACCGCGTCTATCACGTTGACCGCCGCCTGACCTCTCGTGATGGTGAACTGCGTGTCGTATCTGTAAGTGAAGATGTAATAATCCGCATAGTCGCCGGTAGCCGAATACGAATAGGCGTAGCTTGCGGGGTATTCGCCTTCGGCGCGGGTAATAACGACGGTGGGCTCGTATCCGGAGACGAAAGCGTTACCGCTCGTACCAGTTCCGCCGAAAGCGTAATAGTCGAACGATTCGGGATCGGTCTCGCCGTAGCCCTTCGAAGCGTCGGCGGCATAGAAGGTGACGGGGCGCTTCGTAATGGTATAAGTGGCGCCCACGAAGGTGATCTTATAATTGGGGTTGTTGCCGTTGTCGTTGCCGAGAGTGCCCTGGGTTATCGCGTAAACTCCGGGTATTACGCCGTTCTCGCGTTCGGGACTGCCGTAGAGCGAATCGCCGCCTACGAGTCCGCCTGCCGAATACGTTACGGTGAGCACGCGCTCCGCTTCGCCGAATACCTGCGAAAGGGCGTTAGCCGTGACCGTTACGGGGCGCGGGGTTATCTCGTAATAAACGGGTGTGGAGGAAAGCTCCACGGTATAGTTTGCGTTATAGCCCGCGGCGGAGGAATTGTTCAGCGTGCCTAAAAGGATCTTGTATATGCCTACGTTCTTATTGGTAGAATTCTCTCTCGATAGCTTACCGCCGAGGGTATCGGCGCCGATAAGACCCGCTTTCGAGTTATCGTCGTAATAGTAGGCGGTATAAGTGATATTGACTTCGGTGTTTCCGTAGACGGAAGTCATGCCTTGGTCGGGCACTATCACGATAGGACGCGCGGTAATGTAGTAGAAATATTCTCTGTCGAACGCGAAATCGTAATTGGGATTGAGGCTTTCGAGATTGCCGAGCGTGACGGCGTATTGACCGACGGCTTCTCTGTCGGGATAACTCACGCCGAGCGCGCTTTGCGCGTCGAGCTTATATCCGTCGACAAGCTCCGTCACGGAAAATTCGGGAGTAAGTCTCGTTTCGCCGTAGATCTGAGATACGTCCCCGCTCGTTACGGTGATAAGTTTGGGGGTAACTTCGAGTTGAGGAGTGCCGGAAAGATCGATCTCGTAGTTCTCGCATGCGAGCGTACCGAGAACGATATCGTAATTTCCTACGGCAAGAATGCCGCTTACGTTGTCGCGCAACGCAAGTTCTCCGCTTATAAAACTTTTATCTATCGGATTACCTTTACGGTCGTGCGCGGTGAAGTTGAGGGTGTAAGTTTCCGTGCCGAAAACTATCGAATTTCCGTCCGCTTCGATATACGCGGTAAGCGCGAGAACGCGCAGCGCTTCCTTACCGCGTACTTCGGTAATGTCGTAATTGGGGTTCAGGTCGTTATTGAGCTCGGAGTCCGCTACGATGTCGTAGTTTCCTACGGGCACCGAGCCTTGTGCCGCGAGCTCGTAAACGTCGGGGGCGAACTTCAGACCGCCCACGAGAGTTTCGCCCGCGAGAACGCCGGTAGCGGTATAGGTGAGCGCATCGTCGTCGGGAAGCGGATCGCCGAAGTCTATGGTGACCGTGACGGGAACGATCACGACGGATTTGCGCTCGACTGTGTAGGTGACGCCCTCAGTGAAAGTTATCGAATAATTCGGGTTATTGTCGTCGGTGACGGTACCCTGATATATCTCGTAGCTTCCCACGTTTTCGCCTGCTTCTCTGGTAAGCGCGCCCGTGATCGAATAGTTGGTCACCTGCGCGTCGCCCGTCAATCCTTCGTAACCGGGCGTAAGCGAGACGGTATAGGAGAAGGAGACGGGATCGGAGCTGCCGTAAGATTTGTATTGACCGCCGTTCGGGGTGACGGTAACGGGGCGGCGGAGTATCTCGAATGAGCCGCGTTCAGCCGTTACGGTAAAGTTCGCGTTCGTGCCGAGCACGGCGTAAGTATCGTAACTTCCTACCGTTATCGCGGAACTTACGACGCTCGAACCTTTCGCGGTGCGGATCACGTCGATTTCGAATATGACCGTCTGCGTTCCCACGGTAAGAGTATAGTTACCGCTATCGTCGGTACCGACGATCGGAGTAACGGCGTCGAGTCCGTCGGCTACCGTAAAGCCGAGCGCGGGGAAGGCTTCGCCGAAATACACTTCGTAAGAGTAGGCCGTTACGTTTAACGGACGGGCGAGGACGTTAAACGATCTCGTATTATTGAGAGTTACGGTGTAGTTTGGATTGGCGGCGTCCGTTATGGTGCCGAGCGAATAGTAATAGGTGCCTACCGTTTCGCCTGCCGCGCGTGCGAGCGCACCATCGAGGGATACGGTAAAGCCTGAGGCAAGCGACTGCGTTGTGGTCGTGGTGTATGTGAAAGCGTTGGGATCGGCGTCGCCGAAATATTTTTGTTGTCCGCTGTCGGGAACGACCGTAACGCTCAGCTTGGTGACGGTGAAGAAAGCTTCGGTATAATTTATGGTATAATTTTCCGAAGCGAAAGTGCTTGTTATCGGATAATTACCGACGTCGCTGTTATAGACGACGCCGCACTCTAGAGCTCCCGAGGAAAGCGTCGAGTCTTCCGTAACGGGCGTGAAATTGAGTATCTCGCCTTCGGCGAGCGCGACGGTCGCGGTAAACGCGGCTTTGTCGAATCCGGGATCGGTGCCGTATACGGAGCTCTGCGCTTTCGCGACTATGGAAATTTCACGCGGCGTTACGGTGAGCTCGAGAGTGGTTTCTTTGGTAAGATTATAGTTGCGCGTATTGAAAGGGGAAGTATCCGTATCGACTACGGTGAAAAGCACCGTTACCGTTCCCGAAGAGGAGACGAGCGGGATATTACCTTTCGATGCGAGCGAAGTATTGTAAGCTATTTCCGTTACGAAGCTCCACGTGCCGTCCACTACGAGCGACTCGTTGAGGGGATTGACCGCAACGCCTTTTATCTGAGAAGCGGAGAGAGTCTGCCCGTACACGAGCGAAATGTCGTTCGCGGTGAGCGAGAGCGCGGACTTCGTTATCTCGAACAGGAACGATTTTTGACCGGTGTAGTTGCCTTTGCCTGTGATTATGTAATAGTAAGTGCCCGCGTTGATTCTGTCGAGACTGCTGTATCCGCGAGTGTAATCGACGTCGTAGATAAGGTCCGTTCCGCCGTTTATCGCAGTATCTTTGACTTCGGGCGCGGGGGTGTATTCGTTGCCGTCATAGGTATGGGAAGGTATTCCTTCCGTATCGAGTATAAGCACGATATCGTCGTTGTCCTCGACGGACCTTCTCGATATCGTCACCGCGTTAAGCGTGTAGCTTGTCGAGGTAAGAGAGTAATTGCCGACGTCCGAGCCGTCGATCGCTATATCAACGGAACTTACTTTACGCGTTCCCGCGTTAGCGTCGTCGAATGTAGCTGTACAGCTTGCCGTAACGTCGTCGCCCGTTATGAGTTCATCGTAATGGAATGTAAAATCGTTCGTGTTGACATCCGTCGTGCCGTCGTAAACCTTGCCGTCGTAAGTGAATTTTACGGTAAGGTCGCGCTTTGTGATACTTCCCGCAGAGGAAGTTACCGGCGCCGTGTCGAGATAATAATATCCGGCAAGATCTCCCGAGAGAGAATACCCCGAGAGAGTAACGGTGAGTCCGGTGCCGACGGCGGCTTGCGAATAGATCGCGGTGCCCGCCGAAATGCTTATATTGTCTTTTTGAAGCGGCTCGTAACCCGCCGCGAATACCACGGTAGGGGTCGCTACGTCCGTGCCGTCGTAAGTTTTGGACGTTTCTCCCGATATTGCGAGCTTGACAGGCTTACGAACGATGTATATTCCCGCGCAGTCCGCGGACGAGGAGTCGAGCGAATAATTGCTCGCTTTACCGTTGCCGTCTTTAAGTGTCAGAGAGTCGACCTTTATGGTATATTCGCCCGGAATCGAATAATCGAAAGCGTACGGGTCATAAGTAAGGTGCACGGTTTTTCCGCTTTCCGCGTTTGTCCCGCTCACGCCTACTGAATAGGTTTCGCCGTTCTCAAGACCGTACAGTTCTATGGACAGGACGGCGTCGGTCGTGCCGTCGTAAACCTTGCCGGGAACGTCATTGTATAAGGCTTCGCCTACGTAGCCGGTTATCTTTCCGGCATAAGCAAGGTTGACGTAAACAGTTTTCTGCGCGATCGTATATGTGGCGGTAGTCCCCGAGAAGACGAGGGAGTAGGAAGCAACTCTGTCGGCGGCGTCGCCGAGGGTAGTGGATAGCGAAACGTATGCGGAGAGAGAGGAGCCGACATTCAGGACCGCGCCGCCCGCGCCGCATATCTGTATCGTTTTGGTCCCTGCGTTGGCGTCGGGTATCTTGAATGAAAACTCCGAATCGGATCTGGTCGAGGCGGACAGACCGTCGTTTTTCTGCGGCGAGGCGGTCGTATCGAAAGTCCACGTCGAACACCCGACGCCGGGCATTGCGGTCGTGCCGTTGTAAGTCTTGGACATCGTGCCCGTAAACTGAGGAGTGAGCGTAAGAGTAGCCTGATTTATCGTAAACGCCGACGCGGAGGAATCACCGCTTCCGAGAACACCGCCGCCCTTGGTGACGGTGAGTTCGGCGTAATACGTGCCCGCGAATACCGGCTTGCTTGCGGAAGAGTACGTATTGCCCGCTTTTGAGGTGCCGGCGTAAGTGAGAGTGTAACTGAGTTGGGTTCCGCCGTTATCGTTTTTGACCGATACGGAAGCTATGTTGGTCTGCGCGCCGCCGTTGTAGGTCATACTGCTACCCGACGTATAATTGAACCACGCGCTTATAGGCGCGAATTGCGCGGTCCAGGTAATGGTCCCTCCGGAATAAGCGGGGACGGACTGGGACTTATGTTCCCACTTTCCGGACGAGTAGGTGCCTGCTCCGAAATTAGCGGTACCGCCGTCGCCGGTGCGTACCCAACCCGTAAAGTAATATCCGTTGGCGGGGGTAACGGTCGCGCTTACGTCGTATGTACTGCCTGAGGTTTTTCCCGTGACTGCCGTTACGTTAACAGTGCCTTGCGAACTGTTTGCGCTCTTGAATTGGATATCGGCTTCGTAGCGGTAATAAGTTACGGTTCTCTTATTGCCGACGTTATCTTCTACCGTGATTTCATATTTACCTTCATAAGGCATATCGATATTCGTTTCTGTCGTGCGGGAAGAATATGAGAAGCTTTTGTTTTTCGAACTGTCCGGAACATTATTCAGCGTATAGTAAGTATAAGAAACGCTGTAAATTCCGGCTACGGTGTCTTTTACCTTGAATTGACTTGAAGTCGTATAATTCATACCGGTAAGCCCCGTTGCCGACACTTCGGGAGCGGTGGAATCTGATGTGCCTATAACAATAGTCAGATTTTCTATTCGCGCTACTTTAACCGAAGCCGCTTGCCAGTCAACGTCCAAATGGAAAGAGGAAGATATGGAACCGGAGTTTGTAGGTAGCGTCGCTGTGTTGGTTGAAAGAGTAAAGCCTGAACCTGTTGTTTCGCCGTAAACGCTACTGCCGGACGAGGCGGTACCGCTTATCCAAAGGTTCCTTCCTTGGTCGTTGGCTGCTACGTAAGCCGTGAGTTTGTATGTCAGTGCACTGCCTGCTTTTGCGTTAGCGTAACGTGTAGAAAAATTAAGTGATACTGCGCTTACCGAATTATCCTTATCGCCGGAAGTATTACCTATAACTTTAGTTCTCCGTTCATACCCACCCATTATTATGAACGATCCCGTTGAAGTAATCGATGAAATGCTCGGATTCATGGTAGCCGCTTCGGCAACGTCGACCCGATCGAGCGACGAGGAGATCTGAGCGGTATCGATATCTATGTCGTCGAGAGCGTCGAGGATAACGGCGTTCACGGAACTCTGATAGAGCGTGAAAATGCACAGCGAAGCGAGCATAACGACGAGAATGATTGCAAAAGCGGAAAACTTTCTGACGATTTTCTTACTCATATCTGTACCTCCTGCGCGTAAACACACGCGGCAGCCCGGAAAATTCAACCGATATACTATAATTTAATATAATAAATCCCTGCGCGCAAGCGACTAACACAATTATTTACTATAAAATTGCTATAAGTTGCGCCCGCCTACCGGACGGGCGCACCATCAGGTTGCGGCTACCGGTAATTGCGCTCACCTACCGGATGATCGCAACGCTAACCGCCTTGCGGAAACGTCTTTTCGTCCACTTACGTCGGGAGTGTCGCTCGATGCAGTATTGCAATCTTCGCTCCTACCCTCGTAATTGAACGAAAATCCTGTTCCCTCAGGCGCAAAATGCGCTATATATGCAAATCGTTATTATGCGGATATTTAATTTTATTTGCCATATTTAACGTAATGCCTTCTCAACGTAGTCGGCACTCGAGAAAGACGGATTTTTGTCGAGGCTCAAGGGTACGAGTGAAGAACTACGGTTTCGTGTCGAACGAGGCTCCCGTAGAGTATCGGCAAAAAGACGCTTTCGCAGGGTGTTTACGGGCGCGCCCGTCCGGGTAGGCGGGCGCAACAGCTACCTTATGAAAAAAAGTATTGCGAACGGCAAAAGAAAAGCGTTCCTCGATTCATTCTCGGAACGCTTACTCTTTATTTCTTAAATTTTCGCGCAAAGACTACTCTTTATCCAAAAAACTCTCCACGGTTTGGGACATAAGCATGGCGATGGTGCAGGGCCCCACACCGCCCGGCACGGGCGTATACGCCGACGAAAGCGGCGCCGCGTTCTCGAGGTCTATATCGCCCACGTTGCCTTCGTTATAGCCCGCGTCCACGAGTACGGCGCCCGGTTTGATCCATTCGGCTTTGACGAATCTGGGTTTACCGACGGCGGCTACGACGATATCCGCTCTTTTGACTATTTCGGGGAGATTTTTCGTGCGCGAATGGCAGATCGTGACGGTGCAATTCGCGTTCAGAAGGAGCATTGCCACGGGCTTACCGAGAATGGGGCTTCTGCCGATAACGACGGCTTCTTTGCCTTCGAGTTCGATGCCGTAGCGGGTGAGTATCGTCATTATCGAATAGGGAGTTGCGCATTTATACGCTTTCTTGTCGCCCATCGTGACCGCTCCGAACGAGGTCACGTTCACGCCGTCCACGTCCTTTTCGGGCGCTATGGAGTTGAAGCAGAGCTGTTCGTCTATACCGCGCGGCACGGGGTGCTGAAGAAGTATCCCGCACACGTTGTCGTCGGCGTTGAGCTTCGCTATTTCCGCGAGAAGCTCCTCGGTAGTGGTCGTTTCGGGAAGTTCCACTTTGAGCGGCTCGATCCCCACGCGCCTGCAGGCGTTACCTTTCATGCGAACGTAGGTGACGGAGGCGGGATTTTCGCCTACGAGTATCGTGGCAAGCACGGGAGTTCTGCCCGTTTTTTCTTTATGCGCGCGCACTTTCGCCGCGAGTTCCGCTTCTATTTCTTTGGCTAACGCTTTTCCGTCGAGTATCTTCGGTTCGGACATTTTTTCGCTCCTTTTTCCTGTTTATAATATGATATTGTATGGTAATCGCGCCCCGTTGTCAAGGAATTTGAGCCCCCGCGACGATATGGGAAAATCTTTATTTTGTACCCCTAAATCGTTTGCATTGAAGGGGGCGTTTTGGTATAATCTATGCGTATCGCGCCGGAGGTTAAGTGTATATGGACTCGATTACGTATAAGGCTGACAAGCGTTTCTTTTCGGGACGAATAGCGTTTCGTCGCGGAGTGAGCGGAGGCGCGCGGAAAATAAGCGAAGAATAATCATGCACGGAGTATTTGCGCCGTGCATTTTTGTTTAAGGAGGTCGTATGAAAAAGGTAGCGATACTGATGGGCAGTAAGTCCGACGCGCCCGTAGTGGCGCCCGCGGTCAAAACTCTCAAAGCTTTCGGAGTGGAAGCGACGGTGAGAGTGCTATCGGCACACCGTACGCCCGGCGAAGCCATGGCTTTCGCCGCCGGAGCCGCCGACGCGGGATACGGCGTGATGATATGCTGCGCGGGAAAAGCCGCGCATCTTGCGGGCGTATGCGCCGCGCATACTACGCTTCCGGTGATAGGGCTTCCTATCAAATCCTCATTTATGGACGGGCTCGACAGTCTTTTATCGACGGTGCAGATGCCCGCGGGGATACCCGTAGCCACGGTGGGCGTGAACGCCGCCGAAAACGCGGCTTTGCTTGCGGTGCAGATACTGGCACTCGCGGACGAAGGACTCACCCTGAAACTCAAGGAGCGTAAAGCGAAGATGACCGCGGACATACTCCGCGACGACAAGGCGATAGACGAAATAATGGCAGGACTGATATAGTCTTGCTTTATTTATATAAGGTAAACGTTAACAACACAGCAACAAAACAACGAAATCAATCAGCGAGGAAATAAAAATGTACGAAAACGTAAAGAAACTGGAACAACTCTACGAAGGGAAGGCGAAAAAGGTATTCGCGACTTCCGATCCCGATCTCGTGCTCGTATCCTATAAAGACGACGCCACGGCGTTCAACGGACTGAAGAAGGGACAGATCCTCGGCAAGGGTTCCGTCAACAACCGCGCGTCCAATATGCTTTTCCGTATGCTCGAAGCAAAGGGCATTCCCACGCACTATGTGAAAGAAATTTCCGACACCGAAACGCTGGTAAAGAAGGTGAAGATCGTTCCGCTCGAAGTCATCGTCAGAAACGTGGCGGCGGGCTCCCTCAGCAAGCGTATCGGATACCCGGAAGGCGCATCTCTGCTTTGTCCGGTGCTCGAATTCTCTTATAAAAACGACGAGCTCGGCGATCCGATGATCAACGATTATCACGCGCTCGCCATGGGTATAGCAACCGAAGAAGATCTCAAGACCATCAAGGCGATGGCGCTTAAGATCAACGAGATCCTGACGGCGTTTTTCAAGGAGATCAATATCGATCTTATCGACTTCAAACTGGAGTTCGGCGTATTCCACGGCGAGATAATACTTGCCGACGAAATTTCTCCCGACACCTGCAGATTCTGGGATTCGACCACCCACGAGAAGCTCGACAAGGACCGTTTCCGCAGAGACATGGGCGGAGTTGAGGACGCTTATCAGGAAGTCATGAAGCGCCTTCTCGGCAAAAATTAACAATCGGCAAA
Organism: uncultured Eubacteriales bacterium; assembly: GCA_949292905.1. Classification (GTDB taxonomy): domain Bacteria; phylum Bacillota; class Clostridia; order Christensenellales; family DTU072; genus Stercoripulliclostridium_A. The sequence continues at coordinate 38,027 of CASFAV010000004.1, read as the reverse complement.
TTCGACAAATCCGGAGTTTATAAATTTATATGAAATCAGTAATAATCCCCTCTAAAGAAATGGGCGTTCACGAGGAATGCGGTATCGTGGGCGTCCAGTCCACCAAAAAGAAACCGCTCGCGCGCGAAGTGTATTTTGCGCTTTTCGCGTTACAGCACCGCGGTCAGGAGTCCGCGGGCATAGCCGTATCTTACGACGGCAACAAGGTGGCTTATTATAAAAACATGGGGCTCGTGAGCGAAGTTTTCAGCGAAGAAGAGCTCGCGCTTCTGCCCGACACCAAAGCGGCGATAGGTCACGTAAGGTATTCGACGACCGGCTCGTCCAACGTCATCAACGCGCAACCCGTGGTATTTTACGGCAGATACGGCAGAATGGCGCTCGCGCATAACGGCAATATCGTCAACAGCTCGGCTATACGCGACGAAATGATCAAACGCGGGCACATATTCCAGTCCTCCACCGATTCCGAAGTGATAGCGGCGCTCATCAACGAGCACAGCAAGGAGTCCGTCGAACAAGGCATTCACGAAGCCTGCAAGAGATTTATCGGGGCATTTGCGCTCGTTATTCTCACCGGCGACAAGATAATAGCCGTCCGCGACAAATACGGTCTCAAGCCTCTCGTCATGGGCGAAAAGGACGGCGACGTATTGTTCGCTTCGGAGTCCTGCGCGCTCGACGCTATAGACGCGCGCGTTATCCGCGACGTCAATCCCGGCGAGATAATCACCGTCGAGTCGGGCGGCAAGCTTACTTCGACCAGGTACGCCGACCCCAGTATGAAACCCTGTATTTTCGAATACGTTTATCTCGCGCGTTCCGATTCCACGATAGACGACGTAAGCGTATACGATTCCCGTTACGAGTGCGGCAGAATGCTTGCCGAACTCTACAAAATAGACGCCGATATAGTTTCGGGCGTACCCGACTCTGCGGTAGTCGCGGCGCGCGGTTACGCCGAGGCGAGCGGACTTCCGTACGTTGACGCTTTGAGCAAAAACCGTTATATCGGGCGCACGTTCATTCAGCCCGAACAGTCACAGCGCGAGTCGAGCGTTAAGATCAAACTCAACGCTTTCCGCTCGAATATCAAAGGAAAACGCCTTATCCTCATCGACGACAGTATAGTGCGCGGCACGACGAGCAAGAAGATAATTTCCCTTCTGCGCGCTTCGGGCGCTACCGAAGTCCACATGATAGTGGCTTCGCCCGTGGTCAAATTCCCTTGCTATTTCGGCGTGGATATGGAGACCAAGGAGCAACTCATCGGCGGTTACCGCAACGAGGACGAGATCTGTAAGATCATCGGCGCGGATTCGCTGCATTATATCCCGCTCGAACTTCTCAAGAAGGCTTGCGGCGGCAAGGATTATTGCACCGGTTGCTTCAACGCCGATTACGCGGAGAACGTGGAGTCCGTCGTGAAAAGCAACAAGACCGCCAACGAATAGGCAAAAACGATATTTACAAGGAGATGTTATGGCTATCGATTACAAACAGGCGGGCGTAGACGTCGAAGCGGGATATTCCGCAGTCAGGTTGATGAAGGAATACGTCAAATCCACTTACGACGCTCGCGTCGTAGGCGACCTCGGATCCTTCGGCGGATTTTACGCGCTGGACGATTCTCCCTCGGGCGACGTGCTCGTCGCGGGCACCGACGGAGTGGGCACAAAACTCAAATACGCTTTCGTGCTCGACAAGCACGATACCATAGGTATCGACGCCGTGGCGATGTGCGTCAACGACATAGTTTGTCAGGGCGCCAGGCCGCTCATATTCCTCGACTACATAGCGCTGTCGAAGCTCGTTCCGGAGAAGGTGGCGGAGATAGTGAAGGGCGTAGCCGCGGGTTGCAGAGAAGCGGGTTGCGCGCTCATAGGCGGCGAGACTGCCGAAATGCCCGGTTTCTACGCCGAGGACGAGTACGACATAGCGGGATTCTCCTGCGGCACCGCGAAGCGCGACAAGATAATAAACGGCTCCGGAATAAAGGAAGGAGACGTATTGATAGGACTTGCGTCGAGCGGCATACACTCCAACGGGTATTCGCTCGTGCGTAAGCTTTTCCCGCCCGTCAAAGAGGAGCTCATGCGTTACGACGACAGGCTCGGAGCGACGCCTGCCGAAGTGCTTCTCACGCCTACGCGCATTTACGTGAAAACGATACTCGCGCTCATCTCCCGCTACGAGGTGAAAGGTATCGCGCATATCACGGGCGGCGGTTTCATCGAGAACATACCGCGTATCATTCCCGCAGGGCTCGGAGTGCGCATCGTAAAGGATTCGTACAAGCTCCCCGCCATATTCGAAGTGCTCCGCGAACGCGCCGGCATCGAGGACAGAAAAATGTACAATACCTTCAATATGGGTATCGGAATGGTGGTTTGCGTTAGCCCGAAGTACGCAAAAGAGGTTATCGAGTATCTCAACGGCGAAGGCGAGAAAGCCTATGAGATAGGTTCGGTCGTCAAGGGCGAAGGAGTGGAGCTCGTATGAAGAAAATAGCGGTATTCGTTTCGGGAGGCGGCACCGATTTTCAGAGTATAATCAACGCCGTCGAGGCGGGCGAAGTGCACGCGGAAATAGTCAAGTGCATCGCTTCCCGCGAGGGGATATACGCCATATCGAGAGCGGAGCGCGCGGGTATTCCGGTAAGCGTTTACGACAAGCAGAAGTACGACGCGTTGGACGAGATGTACGACGAAGTGATTGCGGAGCTCAAAGAGGACGGAGTCGATCTCATAGTTCTTGCGGGCTATCTCACGATACTCACTCCGAATATAGTGAGAGCGTTCGCAGGGCGCATAATCAATATCCATCCCGCGCTTCTACCGGACTTCGGCGGCAAAGGCTTCTACGGCTTGCGGGTACACAAGGCGGTACTCGAAGCGGGCGCGAAAAAGTCCGGTTGCACCGTTCATTTCGTTGACGAAGGCACCGACACGGGCGAGATCATCGACCGCGTCGAAGTGCCCGTTTATCCCTACGACACTCCCGAAACCCTACAGGCGCGGATCCTCGTCGAGGAACATAAATTATTACCCAAAACAATCGAAAAACTTATAAAAGAGGAGCGTATATGAAAAAAAGAGCTTTAGTTTCCGTTTCGGACAAGACAGGTATCGTGGATGCGTGCAAAACGCTTGCGGATCTCGGCTACGAAATAATTTCCACGGGCGGGACTTTCAAAGTCCTCAAGGAAGCGGGGCTTCCCGTCATCGGCATAAGCGACGTTACGGGCTTCCCGGAATGCCTCGACGGCAGAGTGAAGACTCTGCACCCGGCGGTACACGCGGGACTTCTCGCTATGCGCTCCGATCCGGAGCACATGGCTCAGCTTAAAGAGCTCGGGATCAATACGATAGACGTGGTGATAGTCAATCTTTATCCTTTCAAGCAGACGATAATGCGCGAGGGGATAGACTTTCAGGAAGCGGTCGAGAATATCGACATAGGCGGTCCCACGATGTTAAGGTCCGCGGCGAAGAATTTCCAGGACGTCATAGTCATAGTGGATCCGAAAGATTACGAGCGCGTGTTCGCGGAGATGAAAGCGGACGCGGTCACTATGGACACCCGCAAATATCTTATGTATAAGGTATATCAGCATACGGCGGTGTACGACACGCTCATTTCCACTTATTTGAGGCAGAAGCTCGGTATCGAATTCCCCGAACAGCTCACTCTCGCTTACGAGAAGAAGGACGAAATGCGTTACGGCGAAAATCCTCATCAGAAAGCCGCTTCCTATTCCGAAGTAATACCCGTCAAGAATTCGCTTATAAACGCCACTTTCCTTAACGGAAAGCCGCTTTCCTACAACAATATCAACGATACGAACGGCGCGGTGGAGCTTTTGAAAGAGTTCAAGGGAAGACCCACCGTCGTGGCGGTGAAGCACGCCAATCCCTGCGGAGTGGCGTCCGCGGACAGCATATACGAGGCGTACAAACTCGCATACGCGAGCGATCCCGTGTCGATATTCGGAGGAATTGTCGCGGCTAACGGTACCGTGGACGCGGATACCGCGCGCGAAATGGTCAAAATATTCCTCGAAATTGTGATAGCGCCCGATTTCACCGACGAAGCGCTCGAAGTGCTCAGGACTAAACCCAATCTTCGCGTACTCAAATGCGCGGACGTGGGAGAACCCAATCCCGAAGGCACGATGGAATTCAAGAAGTGCTACGGCGGGCTCATCATGCAGGAGCAGGATCAAGGCGTTATCTCGAAGTGGGACGTGGTGACGGAGAAGGCGCCCACCGAAGCGGAGAAAAAGACGATGGAATTTGCGATGAAAGTGGTCAAACACTGCAAATCCAACGCCATAGTGATAGCGAAAGGCGAGCAGACGCAGGGTATAGGCGTCGGTCAGACCAACCGTATCTGGGCAACGAAGCAGGCGGCGGAGCATTGCGCCGATCCCAAAGGTTGCGTGCTTGCCTCCGACGCGTTCTTCCCCTTCGACGACTGCGTATGCGCGGCTCACGAAGCGGGCATTACGGCGATAGTTCAGCCGGGCGGCTCGATACGCGACAAGGACAGCATCGACAAATGCAACGAGTTCGGCATCGCGATGGTGTTCTCCGGAAGCCGCCATTTCAAACATTAAAAAACGAATTTTGCCCGATTTCCTGAAGGAGATCGGGCAAATCGCAATAAAAGACATACCGTAAGGGAGGCAGCCCGCGTTCGCGCGGGCGCGAATCAAGGAAAGAAGATATGAAAGTTCTCGTAATAGGCTCCGGCGGAAGGGAGCACGCGATATGCGGAAAACTGAAGGAAAGCCCTCTCGTGGACAAGCTGTACTGCGCGCCCGGCAACGCCGGCATAGCGGAGATAGCGGAGATCGTGCCGATAAAGGCTATGGAACTCGATAAAATCACCGCTTACGCCAAAGAAAACGCGATAGATCTCGTATTCGTCGCGCCGGACGATCCTCTGGCGGCGGGACTCGTGGATATGCTCGAAGCCGAAGGCGTCAAAGCGTTCGGCCCCCGCAAAAACGCCGCGATAATCGAAGGAAGCAAGGCGTTTTCCAAGGAATTCATGAAGCGTCACGGCATACCCACGGCGGGATACGCGACTTTCGGCGAATACGCGGGAGCGCGCGGATACATAGAAAAAGCGGAGGATTTCCCGATCGTGTTGAAAGCGGACGGACTCGCGCTCGGTAAAGGCGTCATCATCTGCCCCGACCGCGATTCGGCGTTCAAGGCGCTCGACGATATGATGCTTTCCAAGGTATTCGGCGGCGCGGGCAGCACCGTCGTCATCGAAGAATTCCTTACGGGACGGGAAATGACCGTGCTCGCGTTCACCGACGGCAAATGCGTCAGATGTATGCCCGCGAGCCAGGATCACAAAAAAGCTTACGACGGCGACAAGGGACTCAATACGGGAGGAATGGGCGCGTTCGCGCCTACGCCCGTGTATACCGAGGAGATCGAGCGCGAAACGCTCGAAAACATCGTTTATCCCACTATAAAGGGCTTGAACGAAGAAGGCAGGACGTTCAAAGGCGTGATATATTTCGGTTTGATGGCGACTCCCAAAGGCGTTAAGGTCATCGAATACAACGCGCGTTTCGGCGATCCCGAAACGCAGGCGGTATTGCCCCTTCTCGACAGCGACCTCATGGAGATAGTGCTCGCCGTCACGGAAGAAAGGCTCGATACCGTCGATATCAAATGGAAAGGCGGAGCTTCGCTCACGGTAGTCGCGGCAAGCGGCGGCTATCCCGAAAACGTCATTAAAGGTTATCCGATAACTTTGGGGAAACTTTCGCAGGACGTCATACTTTATCATGCCGGCACCGCGTACAAAGACGGCACGCTCGTCACTAACGGCGGCAGAGTATTCGCGCTTACCGCGCTCGGCGCGGACATAGCAGACGCGCGTAAGAAGGTTTACGCCGAAATCGACAAAATATCCTTCAAGGATATGCGTTACAGAAAGGATATAGGGATCAAATAATATGGTAAACAGAATTTACGTCGAAAAACGCGCGGGCTTCGATCCCGCGACCGCAAAACTCGCAAGCGATCTCGGAACGCTCCTCGGCAAGGAAGCGACCGGTCTTAGAAGACTTATCCGCTACGACGTCGAAGGGCTCGACGCCGCGACGCTGGAGAAAGCGCGCGTATCCATTTTTTCGGAGCCTCCCGTGGACGTGACGTACGACGACGATTCCTCTTTCGCGGGGAAGCAGACGCTCGTAGTCGAATATCTCGACGGGCAGTACGACCAGCGCGCCGATTCCGCCGAACAGTGCGTCCAGCTTCTCACCGCGGGCGTCCGCCCGCTGGTCAGGTGCGCCACCGTCTACGTTTTCGACGGCTTGAACGGGGAAGATCTCGCGAAAGTGCGTAAATTCCTCATCAACCCCGTCGACAGCAAGGAAGGAAGTTCGGAAATACCCGCTACGTTAAAGCGCTCCTCCGTCAAGGAAGGCAAAATGCGCGTGGATATAGAAGGCTTTATCGCGATGAGCGAGAAGGAACTCGAAGAATATTACGCGGGCTTCGGCTTCGCGATGACTTTGGAGGATCTTAAGTTCGTAAGGGACTATTTCCGCAAAATAAAAAGAGACCCCACGCTCACCGAGCTCAAAGTTATAGATACTTACTGGAGCGACCATTGCAGACATACCACCTTTCTCACCGAGATAAAGAACGTAAAGATACTTTCCGACAACCCGCGTATCGCGGAGAGCTTCGAGCTTTACCGTGACGTATTCGCCCGTCAGTACGCGGGAAGAAAAGACAAATACTGTTGTCTTATGGATATCGCCACTCTTGCAGCGAAAGCGCTCCGCAAGGAAGGCTATCTCGACAACCTCGACGCTTCGGAGGAGATCAACGCCTGTTCCGTGGTAGTCGAAGTCGATAACGACGGAGCCGCCGAGAAGTGGCTCATAATGTTCAAGAACGAAACGCACAACCACCCCACGGAGATAGAGCCTTTCGGCGGGGCGGCGACCTGCTTGGGCGGCGCGATACGCGACCCGCTCGCGGGGCGCTCGTACGTTTATCAGGCTATGCGCATAACCGGCGCCGCCGACCCCAACGAGAGCTATGCCGCAACACTCCCCGGCAAGCTCCCGCAACGCACGCTTACGAAAACGGCTTTGGCGGGATTCAGTAGCTACGGCAACCAAATAGGGCTTGCTACAGGTATAGTTCACGAGGTCTATAACGATCGCTACAAAGCTAAAAGGCTGGAAACGGGCTACGTCATCGGCGGTACGCGCGCCGACAACGTGATAAGAATGCGTCCCGCTACCGGCGACGTCGTGCTCCTCGTGGGCGGCGACACGGGAAGGGACGGCTGCGGCGGAGCCACCGGTTCGAGCAAGGCGCACAACGTGCATTCCGTGGACGCCTGCGGCGCCGAGGTGCAGAAGGGCAACCCGCCGGAGGAGCGCAAACTTCAGAGGCTCTTCCGTAATCCCGAAGCGGCGCGCATGATCAAGCGTTGCAACGATTTCGGCGCTGGCGGCGTTTGCGTGGCGATAGGCGAGCTTGCGGACGGACTGGACATCGGTCTCGACAAGGTGAGCAAGAAATACGAAGGGCTTACCGCGACGGAGCTTGCGATAAGCGAGTCGCAGGAGCGTATGGCGGTAGTGGTGGACAAGGCTGACGCCGCGCGCTTTACGGAGCTTGCGGCGGAGGAAAACCTCAAAGCCACCGCCGTTGCGGTGGTGACCGACACCGAGCGACTCAGGATGTTCTATAAAGACGAAACGATAGTGGATATAGAGCGCGCTTTCCTCGACACCAACGGCGTCAAGCAGGAGCAGGACGTGACCGTAGAAGGCGGCGTAAGCTCCTATTTCGAGGAGCTCGACGCGGAGACCGAAAAGCTTATCCGCGAAGGGAATACCGAGGAAGCGTTGAAAAACGCGCTTTCCTCGCTTGCCTGCTGTTCGCGTAAGGGCGCGGGAGAAACTTTCGACTCGACCATAGGCGCGGGCAGCGTTTATATGCCTTTCGGCGGCAAAACGCAGCTTACTCCCGCCCTTATCATGGGTGCGAAGCCGCACGTTACCGGTTTCACTCACACGGTGACGTGTTCGTCTTACGGGCTTTATCCCGATCTCATGATATCTTCGCCGTACACCGGCGCCATATACGCCATAGTCGCCGCGACGTCGAAGCTCGTCGCTTCCGGCGTCAGATTCGATACGATAAGACTTACGCTCCAGGAGTTTTTCAAGAGGCTCAACAAGGACGATAAGAGGTGGGGAGAGCCTTTCGAAGCGCTCCTCGGCGCTTTCGACGCCCAGTATAACCTGAAGCTCGCCGCGATAGGCGGTAAAGACAGCATGTCGGGCACTTTCGAGAATATCGACGTGCCGCCCACGCTCATAGCTTTCGCAATGGGTATAGGCAGAGACGACAAGCTCGTGACCAACGTATTCCCCGCAGAAGGCTTCATATACAGATTCGCGGTAAAACGCGACGAATACGGGCGTCCCGATTACGAAGCCCTTAAAAACAGCTACGGATTCATCGAAAAACTTATAAGCGACGGCAAAGTCGCGGCTTCCGCAGTCGTTGAAGAGGGCGGCTTCGCCGTGGCGCTTGCCCGTTCGCTCATGGGAGACATGCACGGCGCCGTGCTCGAACGTCCCCTTACCCGCGACGATTTCACTCCCGCGATAGGCGACGTCATACTCGTCACGCGTGACCGAATAGATACGCCTTTTGCGGAACTTAAAGGCGTACTTTCCGCAGAAGCGGTGGTGAGAGAGGGTTCCCGCCTCATCTCCGTCAAAGAGCTCGTATCGGCTTACGTTTCCACTCTCGAAGGCGTTTTCCCCACCACGGCGGGCGCCGCGGGCGAAGCGGAGAACGCTTCCTTCCTTTCCGGTAAGACTTTCGCGCCTTCCGGTTTCGGCAAGCCGCGCGTGTTCATACCCGTTTTCCCGGGCACGAACTGCGAGTACGACACCGCGGGCGCTTTCGAGAGAGCGGGCGGTATTCCCGAAATATTCGTCGTGAAAAACAGAAGCGCTCGGGATATCGAACAGTCCATTTCCGCTATGCGCAAGCTGCTCGACGCTTCCGAAATAATAGCTTTCCCCGGCGGTTTCAGCGGCGGCGACGAACCCGACGGCAGCGGTAAATTCATAGCCACCGCTTTCCGCAATCCCGCCCTCAAAGAGGGCGTCGAGACCCTGCTTTACAAGCGCGACGGTCTCGCCCTCGGTATCTGCAACGGCTTCCAGGCGCTCATCAAGCTCGGACTTCTTCCTTTCGGAAGGATAGAGCCGCAGACGCCTTCGTCCGCGACGCTCACGTTCAACAATATCGCGCGCCACGTTTCCACGATAGTGGAAGTCAGAGTGGCGACAGACGCTTCTCCGTGGCTTGCCGGAGTTAAGCCCGGCGAAGTTTATAAAGTCCCCGTTAGTCACGGCGAAGGTAAATTCGTAGCCGACGCGGCTACCGTCGCGACGCTCGTTAAGAACGGTCAGATAGCCACTCAGTACGCCGATCCTTTCGGCAACGCCACGATGCTTTCTCCTTTCAATCCGAACGGCTCCGTTTACGCTATCGAAGGTATCGTTTCGCCCGACGGAAGGATCTTCGGCAAAATGGGGCACGCCGAACGCTGGCGCGAAGGACTTTACCTCAACGTGAAAGGCGACTACGATATGAAGATATTCGCTTCCGGCGTAAAATACTTCCTGTAAGCTTCGCTCCCGTTTGCGTTCGCTTTACGGGCTCCGCTTCACGCGGAGCCTTTTCTTACTAATTGCTCCAATCGCTTTACAAGGCTTACGCGCGTGTGATATAATAGCGAAAATCAAAACTTAATATTCGCAAGAGGTATGTATGAGAGGACTGTTGACGCTTAAAACGTTATCGACGCCGGAAATAATGGACATCATAGAGCTTGCTATTCGTTTCAAAAAAGGTTGGACAATCAACTTCCCCGGGAAGAAAATGGTCAACCTTTTTTATGAGAATTCCACCCGTACGCAGTACAGCTTCCAGATGGCGATGATCAATCTCGGTATCACGCCGCTTTCCTTCAATCTCGCCTCGTCGAGCGTTTCCAAAGGCGAAACGCTCTACGATACCGTTCGTACTTTCGAGAGCCTCGGAGTGGACGGAGTGGTCATAAGACATACGAAAGACGTTTATTATAGGGACTTGGAAACGATCAAGGTCCCTATTTTTAACGGCGGCGACGGCACGAGCGATCACCCCACGCAGACGCTTCTCGACCTCATGACGATCTACGAGGAGTACGGCGCGTTCGAAGGATTGAAAATAGCTTTGGTGGGCGACATATCGCATTCGCGCGTGGCGCACGGCAATTCCGAAGTCATGAAGCGGCTCGGTATGAAGGTTTACGTTTCGGGACCGCCGCAGTTTTCGGACAAGACGGGGGAATACATAGAGCTCGACAAAGCGGTGAAAGAGATGGATATAATCAATCTTCTGCGCGTGCAGTTCGAGCGCCACGAGCAGGAGATGAATATCACCAAAGAGGAATACCACGCGAAGTACGGACTTACCGTCGAGCGCGTCGCGAAAATGAAGCCGAACGCCATCATAATGCACCCCGCGCCCATAAACCGCGGTATCGAGATAGCTTCCGAAGTCGCCGAGTGCGACAAGAGCAGGATATACAAGCAGATGACCAACGGCGTATATGTGCGCATGGCGGTGCTTACGCTCGCGCTGGAGGGTAAACTCTGATGAAGAAGATACTTTTCAATGCCCGCATACTTTCGGACGAAGGCGAGCTCGTACGCGCCGACATCTCCGTCGAGAACGGTATGATCGCCTCTTTGAACGCGGAAGCAGACGGCACTTCGGAGACGTACGACTTACGCGGGGCGTTCGTTATGCCCGGCGCGGTAGACGTGCACGCGCATTTGAGAGAACCGGGGTTTGAGTATAAGGAAACCGTGCTTACGGGAACCCGAAGCGCCGCAAAGGGCGGTATAACCGCTCTGATGGCAATGCCCAATCTCGATCCGGTGCCCGATTCCCGGGAGCACCTCAAAGCGGAGACCGATATAATCGGAAGGGACGCGGTAGTGGCGGTCTATCCTTTCGGCGCGGTGACCGTGGGAGAGAAGGGAAAAGAGCTTGCCGACATCGCGGGGCTTGCTCCTCACGTCAGGGCGTTCAGCGACGACGGCAGGGGAGTGAACGACTTGAACCTGTTGAAAAAGGCGATGCTTATCGCCAAGAAATACGACAGGATAATAGCTTCTCACGCCGAAAAGGAGGGCTACGGCACTTCGCCCGAAGCGGAGATATACGCCGTGGAAGCGGAGCTCGAACTCGTCAAAGAAACGGGGTGCCGATATCACTTCTGCCATCTCTCCACGGCGAAAAGCTGGGCAATGGTGAGAGAAGCCAAACGCGCTGGACTCGACGTCACCGCCGAGGTCACGCCGCATCATCTTTTCTTAAACGAAAGATTCGCGCCGCGCGAAGGCAATTTCAAGATGAACCCGCCGCTTCGTTCTTACGAGGATATGCGCGCTACCGTGACCGCCGTACTCGACGGCACGGCGGATATGATAGCCACCGACCACGCGCCGCACTCGAAAGAGGAAAAAAGCGATTTCGCCTCTGCGTTGAACGGTATCATCGGCTTAGAAACGATGCTGCCGTCCGTGTATACCGGACTCGTGAGGACGGGCAGGATAAGTTTCAAGCGTTTCGTCGAGCTTGTTTCGTACAACCCCGCGAAGCGTTTTTCCCTTCCCGTGAACCGCGTTGCAGTAGGCGAGCGCGCCGATCTGGCGGCGCTCGACATAGACAATCCGCGCATATACACGGCGGAAGAAATCCTTTCCAAGAGCGTGAATTCGCCTTTCATCGGCACCGAATTTTACGGCTTCCCGATACTTACTCTCAAAGACGGCGAAACCGTTTACAAAGATATCAATTTACGGAGGATATAGATGAGCAAACGAATGCTTGTGCTGGAGAACGGCAAATTTTATATCGGCGAAGGCTTCGGAAGCGCCGATACCCGCATTGCGGAGATAGTGTTCGACACCGCCATGGTCGGTTATCAGGAGATATTGTCGGACGCCGTCAATTATTCCCGTATCGTCGTAATGAGTTATCCGCTTATCGGTAACTACGGCATGACCGACGACGATTACGAAAGCAAAGGTATTTATACCGCCGGTATGGTGGTGCGCGAATATAACGACGTGCCGTCCAACTTCAGATTCACCAAGACGCTTTCGGAAGTCATGCGCGACGCGGGAGCGGCGGGATTGAGCGGAGTCGACACCCGCGAGATAGTGAAGCTCATACGCGACGAAGGCTCGATGCGCGCTATGATAACGGACGCAGACAGGGACGTCGGCGAATGCGTGAAGGAGCTCAAGGCTTACGCGCTCCCTTCCGGACAAGTAGCTGCCGTTTCGACGAAGAATATCTGGTTTTCGCGTACAAGGAATCCCCAATTCAATATTGCGGTAGCCGATTGCGGCGGAAAGCTCAGCCTTATCAAGAAGCTTAACGCCAACGGCTGTAACGTCATAGTGGTCCCGTACAATACACCTTACGAGGAGATAATGAAGTATAAGCCTGACGGACTCGTGATATCGGAAGGACCGGGAGACCCCGCCGACGCCGCGGAAGTCATCGGGCTCGTCAAAAAGGCGCGAGGCAAATTGCCGATAATGGGCGCGGGACTGGGGATGCAGATAATAGCGCTCGCGTACGGCGGCAAGACCGTCAAGATGACTCACGGACATCGCGGAGCGAATTATCCCGTGAGGGAAGCGGGTAGCGAGAAAGTGGAGATAACCTCGCAGAATCACGGCTACGCCGTAGACGCCGATTCGCTTAAAAATACGTCGCTCGCAGTCACTCACGTCAACGTCATAGACGGCGACGCGGAGGGCGCGGAGGACGTCAAAGCGAAGGTGGTATGCGCCGAGTACGGACCTTCGGAAGTGGTAGGCAGCGACGATAACGGTTATCTTTTCGAGCGTTTCATGGGATATTTGAGAGCGGGAGGTAAGAAAAATGCCAAAGAGAACAGATATTAAGAAGATAATGATGATAGGTTCCGGACCTATCGTTATAGGACAGGCGGCGGAATTCGATTACGCGGGCACTCAGGCGTGCATAGCGCTCAAGGAAGAAGGCTACGAGGTCATTCTCGTCAACTCCAACCCCGCTACGATAATGACGGACACCACGATGGCGGACAAGGTTTATATGGAGCCTCTGGATCTCGAACACGTCGCTAAAATAATCAGGCACGAACGCCCCGACGGACTGCTTTGCTCGCTGGGCGGACAGACGGGATTGAATCTCGGCATGCAGCTGCAGACCAAAGGTATCCTCGACGAATGTCAGGTCGAGCTTCTGGGAACCGGGTATTCCGCGATATCGCAGGCGGAGGACAGACAGCTTTTCAAAGATCTTTGCGAGAGGATAGGGGAGCCCGTCATCGAGTCCGATACGGCGCACACCGTGGAGGACTGCTTAAAAATAGCCAACCGCATAGGATATCCGATAATCGTTCGTCCCGCGTTTACGTTGGGCGGCACGGGCGGCGGCTTTGCCGACGACGACGAGGAACTCAGAGAGCTTGCGAAAAACGCTCTAAAACTTTCTCCCGTCACGCAGGTGCTCATCGAAAAATCGATAAAAGGTTATAAAGAGATAGAATTCGAAGTCATGCGCGACAAGGCGGACACCGCTATAGCGATATGCTGTATGGAGAACGTGGATCCCGTGGGTATCCACACCGGCGACAGTATCGTGGTGGCGCCCGGTCAGACACTTACGAACAAGGAATATTCCATGCTCCGCGCGGCGGCTATCCGTATCATCCGCGCGCTGAAGATAGAGGGCGGTTGCAACGTGCAGTTCGCGCTCGATCCGTTCAGCTTCAAATATTACGTCATAGAAGTGAATCCGAGAGTCTCGCGCTCGTCGGCGCTCGCGAGTAAGGCGAGCGGCTTCCCGATAGCGCGCGTTTCGGCGAAGATCGCCTGCGGGCTCCGTCTGGACGAGATCAAGCTCGCCAACACTTCCGCGGCGTTCGAGCCTTCGCTCGATTACGTCGTATGCAAGGTGCCGCGTTTCCCCTTCGACAAGTTCACCAAAGCGAGCAGGGTGCTGAATACCCAGATGAAAGCTACGGGCGAGGTGATGAGTATCGGCAGAACATACGAGGAGGCGTTGCTCAAAGCCATGCGCTCCCTCGAAACGGGACTCAACCACGTCGAGATGAAGAAACTCAAGGCGTTGAGCGACCACGATCTCGTCGACCTCATCATCGAATGTACGGACGAGAGGACTTTCGCGCTTGCGGAAGCGATACGCCGCGACATACCCGTCGATTACCTTTACGAGCTCACGCGCATAGACAAATTCTTCCTCGACAAACTGGAAAAAATCGTGAAAGCGGAGCGCGAGCTCGAAGCGCATAAGTGGGACAAAGAGGTGCTTCTCAACGTCAAACGGATGGGCTTTGCGGACTCGTACATCGCGGAGAAATGGGAAACTTCCGAGAAGGAAGTCGCCGCTTTCCGCAAGAGCGCGGGCATAGTGCCGGTATATAAAAGTATCGACACCTGCGCGGGCGAATACAAAGGTTATACCCCGTATCTTTACTCCACCTACGAGAGCGAGAACGAATCGCGCGTGGAGGATCGCAAAAAGGTGATAGTGCTCGGTTCGGGTCCCATACGCATAGGTCAGGGTATCGAATTCGACTATTCCACGGTTCACGCCGTATGGGCGATAAAGGAAGCGGGATACGAAGCCATCATCATCAACAACAACCCCGAGACGGTCTCGACGGACTACACTCTGTCGGACAAGCTGTATTTCGAGCCGCTCACTTTCGAAGACGTCATGAACGTCATAGAGCTCGAAAAGCCGGAGGGCGTGATAGTGGCGCTGGGCGGACAGACCGCGATAAACCTTGCAGAGGATCTCGACAACGCCGGCGTGAAGATACTGGGCAGCAGTTCGAAGAGTATCGCGCTTGCCGAGGACAGGGATCTCTTTGCCGAGGCGCTCAATAAGCTCGATATCCCCATGCCGCGCGGCGAAGCGGTATTCTCCGTCAAGGCGGGCGTGAAAGCCGCCGAGGAAATAGGATACCCCGTGCTCGTGCGTCCTTCGTTCGTTCTGGGCGGCAGGATGATGCACATCGTCTACGACCGCGCTCAGCTCGAACCGATACTTGAGGAAGCCGTGCAACTCAACAAGAAGCACCCCGTGCTCATCGACAAGTACATACTCGGTCAGGAATGCGAAGTGGACGCCGTAAGCGACGGAAGCGAAGTATTCATTCCGGGCATAATGGAGCATATCGAGCGCGCGGGCGTACACAGCGGCGACTCGATGAGCGTATATCCCACCTATTCTCTTTCGGAGAAGGTGCGCGAAACGATAGTGGATTACACCGTGCGGATAGGGCTCGAACTCAAGATAATAGGACCTTTCAATATCCAGTTCGTCGTCGATTCGTCGGAAAAGGTCTATATAATCGAAGTCAATCCGCGTTCTTCGAGGACGGTGCCTTTCCTTGCCAAGACCACGGGCGCGCCGATAGCGGATATCGCGACGAAGGTTATGCTCGGCTCCACGCTCAAAGAGCTCGGTTATACCGGAGTTTATCCGCGTAAAAAACGTTGGTACGTCAAGTCTCCGACCTTCTCTTACTCGAAACTTACCGGTCTCGACGCGGTGCTTTCGCCCGAAATGAAATCCACCGGAGAAGCGATAGGCTACGACGACACGCTGACGCGCGCCGTATACAAATCTCTTAAAGCGAGCGGATTGCGCGTCGATAATTACGGCACGGTATTCGCCACGATAGGTGACGCCGACAAGGCGGCGGCGCTTCCGCTCATCAAGCGCTTCTACGACCTCGGATTCAATATCGAAGCCACCGAAGGAACGGCGAAATTCCTGAAGGCGCACGGTATACGCACCCGCGTTCGCCGCAAACTTTCTCAGGGGAGCGAGGAGATACTCGAAAGCTTGAGGAAAGGTTACGTCACCTACGTCGTCAATACAATAACGGAGGGTACCGCGCTGCAGGCGGACGGCGCCATCATCAGAAGAACAGCCGTCGACAACAACGTTCCGGTATTCACTTCGCTCGACACGGTGAGGGTGCTTCTCGACGTGCTCGAGGAGACCACCATGGGCGTGTCCACTATAAGCTGACGCGGTATGAAGAAGGAAACGCTTGAAATAATCAAAAACGAAAGACTCACGCACGACGCTTACGCGATGACCTTCGAAGGTTGCTCCTACGTCAAGCCCGGCAGTTTCGTCGAACTCAATCTGGACGGCTTCTCTCTCGCCCGTCCTTTCGGCGCGGGCGACTACGCGGACGGCAGACTGACGATTTTCTACCGCGTGGTAGGCGAGGGCACGGAAGCGATGACGAAGCTTAAAGCGGGCGACAAAATTAGCGCGCTTACGGGACTCGGCAACGGCTTCCGCACCGAACGCGCGAAGCGCCCGTTACTTATAGGCGGCGGGCTCGGCGTCGCGCCCCTCTATTACCTTGCGAAAGACTTTGCTTCGCGCGGTATCCGTCCCGCGGTCATAGCGGGCTTCAGGAGCGCGCGCGACGTGATACTCGGTAAAGAATTCTCCGCGATAGCCGACTTCACGGTCGCTACGGACGACGGTACCGAAGGATTTTGCGGCAACGCCGTAAGCTGTCTCAAAAACAATTCCGTAGACTACGACTATTACTACGCCTGCGGTCCCACGGTGATGCTCAAGTACCTTACCGAATTCGACGCTGAAGGCGAAGTTTCGCTCGAAGCGCGTATGGGCTGCGGCTTCGGCGCCTGTATGGGTTGCAGTATAATGACGCGCTCCGGACCGAAGCGCGTATGTAAGGAAGGACCTGTATTCGACGCGGCGGAGGTGATATTATGAATACCGTTTGCGGCAATAAGGATACCCGAATAGAGCTTTTCGGATATACGCTTAAAAATCCGGTCATTCCCGCGAGCGGAACTTTCGGCTTCGGCTACGAGTTCGCGGACTGGTACGATATAAATATTTTAGGCTCGATATCCTTGAAGGGCACGACTCTCGAAGCGCGCTACGGAAACCCCCAGCCGCGTATCGCGGACTGCCCCGCGGGGCTCATCAACGCGATAGGTCTGGAGAACCCCGGCGTAGAGAACGTGGTCTCGCGCGAGCTCGTGAAGCTCGATAAGGTATATAAGGGTAAGGTCATCGCCAACGTGGGCGGACACAGCTTCGAGGAGTACACGCGTACCGCCGCGGGCTTCAACGGCGCGGATAAGGTATTCGCCGTGGAACTCAACATAAGCTGTCCCAACGTGAAAGGCGGCGGACTCGCTTTCGGCACCGATCCGAAGGTGGTGGAGGAGCTCGTAGCGGCGGTGAAAGAGGCTTCCGTCAAGCCCGTCGTCGTCAAACTGAGTCCCAACGTTACCGATATCACGGCGCTCGCCAAAGCGGCGGAAAGAGGGGGCGCCGACGGGATAAGCCTCATCAACACTTTACTCGGAATGCGTATCGACTTACGCACCGCGCATCCGATAATTTCGGTCAAACGCGGCGGTTACAGCGGCAGGGGAGTTTTCCCCGTTGCGGTCAATATGGTGTACGCCGTAAGAGAAGCGGTGGCGCTCCCTATAATAGGTATGGGCGGCGTTTCCTCCGCGCGCGACGTCATCGAAATGATGTATGCGGGCGCTTCGGCGGTAATGGTGGGCACCGCAAATCTTATCGATCCGTACGCCTGCAAAAATATTATCGAGGGACTTCCCGCGCTTATGGAAGAACTCGGCATAGACAAATTAACTGATATCATCGGGAGGGCGCACAATGCTTGACAACATCAAAAGAGAGGTAATCATAGCCTGCGATTTTTCTTCGAAAGAAGACGTATACGCTTTTCTCGCGAAGATGGGCGACGCTAAACCCTATCTCAAGATAGGAATGGAGCTTTTTTATAAAGAAGGTCCGGAGATGGTACGCGAGCTCAAAAAGCGCGGATACAAGATCTTCCTCGACCTTAAACTGCACGACATACCCAATACCGTTTACAAAGCGATGCGCAATCTCGGCGCGCTCGGCGTGGATATCACCAACGTGCACGCGGCGGGCGGTATCAAGATGATGGAATACGCGCTTAAAGGGCTTACGGAAGGCGCGGAGCAGGCGGGGCGCGAAAGGGCTAAACTCATAGCGATAACCCAGCTTACTTCGACCGACGAGAGAACGCTCAAAGAGGAATTGCTCATATCCGTTCCGCTCAAGGATACCGTCAAGGCTTACGCCGAGAACGCCGCCGAAGCGGGACTCGACGGAGTAGTGTGCTCGGCGCACGAAGCGGGCATAATCAAAGAGCTCGGACTTATTTCCGTGACTCCCGGTATAAGGCTTCAGGGAGATTCCGTAGACGATCAGAAGCGCGTCGCTACTCCCGCGCTCGCCAAAGAATTGGGCAGCACCTACATAGTGGTGGGAAGGAGCATCACGGGAGCTTCGGATCCGCTCGCCGCGTACGAGGAATGCGTAAGGCAGTTTGCGGACTGAACCGCGGCGGAGATAAGTAAATCCGTTGATTCTTAAACGAACAGGAGAAAATATCATGGACAGAAAAATTTTGGCTGAAAACGTAGCAAAAGCGTTGTTATCGATAAAAGCGGTATTTTTACGCCCTTCGGAGCCTTTCACCTGGGCAAGCGGCATCAAGTCGCCGGTGTACTGCGACAACAGACTTACTCTCGCATACCCCGAGGTACGCGCGGTCGTGGAGAACGGTATCGCCGAGGTGATAAAAGCGGAATATCCCGAAGCGGAAGTTTTGATGGGAACTTCCACCGCGGGCATACCGCACGCGGCGATAGTGTCCGAAAAGCTCAATCTTCCGATGGGATACGTTCGCTCCGGCAACAAGGAGCACGGCAGGGGCAACCGCATAGAAGGCGCAGACCCCGCGGGCAAGAAGGTGGTCGTCGTCGAAGATCTCATCTCGACGGGCGGCTCCGCGATAGAAGTCGTGGAAGCGCTCCGCGAAGCGGGCGGCGAAGTCATCGGTATCGTGTCGATATTCACCTACGAGATGCGTAAAGGCTACGAGCGCCTCGCCGCGGCGAATATAAGGAACGAATCTCTCAGCAATTTCAGCGTTCTGAGCAAGGTGGCTCTCGACGAAAAATACATTACCGAAAAGGAATACCGTATGGTGACTGCGTTCCGCGAAGATCCTAACGGCAGCGGCTGGCTCGAAGTCAAATAATGAAGACTGTCGAAGATTACGCGCGCGAGTTGCGCGAAGTGCTCGTTAATTCCGATAACGTCGTCTTTTTCGGCGGCGCGGGCGTTTCCACGGAATCCGGTCTCAAGGATTTCCGCAGTCCCGACGGATTGTACGCCGAAAAGTACGCATATCCTCCCGAATATATGTTGAGCCACACCTGTTACGAACGGCATACGAAGGAGTTTTTCGACTTTTACCGCGACAAGCTCCTCGTCGAAGGGATACTCCCCAACGCCGCCCATATAAAACTCGCGGAATGGGAAAAGCTCGGTAAGGTCAAAGCCGTCATAACGCAGAACATAGACGGGCTCCATCAGGCGGCGGGTTCGAAAAACGTATTCGAACTGCACGGCTCCGTACTCCGCAATTACTGCGACAGGTGCGGGAAGTTTTACGGCGTGGAGAAGGTAAGGGACTCCGAAGGCGTTCCCCGTTGCTCCTGCGGCGGTGTGGTGAAACCCGACGTCGTTCTATACGAGGAAGGGCTCGATCAGGGGGTAATGACGGGCGCGATACGCGCCATCATGCGCGCAGACACCCTCATCGTCGCGGGAACTTCGCTTGCCGTCTACCCCGCGGCGGGGCTCATAGATTATTTCGGCGGGAAAAACCTCGTCATCGTCAACCGCGATCCCACGCCCGCCGACAGGCGCGCGACCCTCGTCATCAACGCGAAAATAGGCGAAGTTTTCGCGCGCGTCGATCTCGGATGACGGACAGAAAGAATTTTCGGTTCGCTTTAGCAATTTAGTTGACTAAATCGCTAAAGCGTGATAATATACTTTTACCGCCTTCGAGCGGTAGCGGAATATTTCGGCATATAATTAAATTCCACGGAGAGTTTATGGAAATAGAATTGAATTCGATGCGCAAAGAGGACGAAGTTTCCTTGGTACTCGGCAATCTTTTCGAAAGCTACGGCTATAAGAAATACCTTATGAGCCGTTTCGAGGAGTATTCGCTTTATATGGAGAACAAGGATTTTCTTATAAGTGACAAGATAATCACGTTCACCGACGCGGGCGGTAAGCTCATGGCGCTCAAGCCCGACGTCACTCTGTCCATCGTCAAAAACGCAAAAGCCGAAAAGGGCGTCAGAAAGCTGTATTATATCGAGAACGTCTACCGTCCGGCGCGCAATTCGCCCGAATTCCGCGAGTCCGAACAGATAGGGCTCGAAGCGATAGGCGATATCGACGGATACACCGTTTACGAGGTGACGAGACTCGCGCTCAACGCGCTCGCCGCAGTGGACAAGGATTTCATACTCGACATTTCGCACGTCGGTTTCGTTTCCGCGCTTATCGAAGGGCTGGGACTCGACTACGAAGCGAACGAAGAAATTTACGGCTACGTGACCGGCAAAAATATCCACGGCTTGAAAGCGGCTTCCGCTAGGCTCGGCATTTCCGAGGAAGCTTTTTCCGCGCTCGAAACGCTTACCTCGGTGAGCGGCACCCTTTCGGAGGGGATAGAGAAGGCGCGTAAAGCGGTGATGAACGCGGGTATGCGTATAGCTTTGGACGAGCTCGAAACTTTGGACAGAGCGTTGCGTTCTACGGAGTTTTACGAAAACGTGAGACTGGACTTTTCCTTCGTCAACGACACCGGTTATTATAACGGCATAATATTCACGGGCTTCACGCCCGCGGTGCCGCGCCCCGTGCTTTCGGGCGGCAGATACGACAAACTTATGAAAAAATTCGCTAAAGACGCCGGCGCGATAGGCTTCGCGGTCTACGTGGACGAAATAGTTTCCTATTATTCGCGCAAAGCGGAATTCGATCAGGACGTATTCGTGGAATACGCTGAGGGCGCGGATATCGCGGCGGTAGCCGCCGCAGCCGACAAGTTGCGCGCCGAGGGTAAATCGGTTTCCGTGGGAAGCGCCCCGCTTGCCGACGGCAAATACCGTAAAATAATGCGTTTCGACGGGCAGAAACTCACGGAGGTGAAAGACAATGCTTAACGTAGCTTTACCCAAAGGACGACTTGCCGACAAAACGCTTAAACTTCTCGCCGAAGTCGGCTACAACATCGACGAGATAACGAAAGAGAACCGTAAACTCGTATTCGAAGATTCCGCGGGCGGGATATGTTATTTTCTTGTCAAGCCGAGCGACGTCACGGTCTACGTCGAGAACGGAGTCGCGGATATCGGCGTGGTGGGTAAGGACATCCTTCTCGAATACGCTCCCGACGTCTACGAGCTCCTCGATCTCAAGATGGGCAAATGCAGAGTTGCCGTCGCCGCGAAAAACGGTTACCGCGAGGACGTCGAAAGACCGCTTCGCGTCGCGACCAAGTTCCCCGGAATAGCGAGGAAGTATTACGCCTCGGTCAACAGGGACATAGAGATCATCAAGCTGAACGGCTCGATAGAGCTTGCGCCGATACTCGGAATGAGCGACGTCATCGTGGACATAGTCGAAACGGGCACCACGCTCAAAGAAAACGATATGAGCGTATTCACCGAGATAACCGATATAAGCGCAAGGCTCATCGCGTGCAAGGCGAGTTATCAGTTCAAGCGCGAGGAGATAGAAACTCTCGTAGCGAAATTGAGAGAGGTAGTGAAATGATAAAGATTTACCGCACGGGCGAACTTCCGCTCGAGGAGATACTTTGTAGGGGCGAAGACGACGTCGGGGAGATAGAAGCGCGCGTTTCAGACATTATTGAGAACGTGCGTAAAGAGGGCGACAAGGCGTTGTACCGCTATGCGGAAGCGTTCGATAAAGCGAAGCTCGATTCGTTGAAGGCGACTCCCGCGGAGATCGACGCGGCATACGCGCGCGTGGATAAGGAATTTGTCGCCATAATGGAAAAGGCGGCGGCGAACATACGCGAATTTCATTCGGCGCAGGTCAGGAAGGATTACCGTATAGAACGCGACGGCGCGGTACTCGGTCAGCGTTTCATACCAGTTGCCTGCGCGGGGCTGTACGTTCCGGGAGGCACGGCGAGTTATCCTTCGACCGTACTCATGAACGCTATCCCCGCCAAAATCGCGGGCGTGAAGCGCATAATAATGTGCACGCCGCCCGACAGAAACGGAAAGATAGCGGACGCGATACTTGCCGCGGCAAAAGTTGCCGGCGTGGACGAGGTTTACAAGTCCGGCGGCGCGCAGGCTATAGCGGCGATGGCTTACGGGACGGAGTCCGTCCCGCGCGCCGACAAGATAGTTGGACCGGGAAACGTCTACGTCGCTACCGCAAAAAAGCTCGTGCAGGGCGTAGTCGGAATAGATATGATAGCGGGCCCCAGCGAAATACTCGTCATAGCGGACGAGAGTGCCCGCGCGGACTACGTGGCGGCGGATATGCTGTCGCAGGCGGAGCACGACAAGAGGGCTACCGCCATACTCATAACGCCGAGCGAGCGGCTCGCGGAGGAAGTGGCGGCGGAGATCGAAAAGGCGCTTAAAAAGCTTGCCCGCGAGGAAATAGCGCGCGTTTCGATAGAGAATAACGGTAAGATAATAGTAGCGGGAGATCTTTCGGAAGCGGTACGCATCTCCAACGAACTTGCCCCCGAACATCTCGAATTGAGCGTGGAAGATCCCGAAAAACTGCTTCCCGAGGTAACGAGCGCGGGCTCCGTATTCCTCGGACACTATACTCCCGAAGCGGTGGGCGATTATTTAGCGGGGAGCAATCACACCCTTCCCACGAGCGGCACGGCGCGCTTCTCGTCGCCTCTTTCGGTGGACGATTTTATCAAAAAGTCGCAGTACATAAGTTATTCGCGCGAAGCGCTCGACGTGATAGCTTCGGAAGTGATGAGATTCGCAAAGGAGGAGGGGCTTACGGCGCACGCGGCGAGCGTCGCCGTCCGTTACGGAAAATGAGCAAGTTCCTTATAGACAGATATTCTTCTCTCGATCCCTATGTTCCCGGGGAACAGCCGCAGGACAGGAAGTATATCAAACTCAATACCAACGAGAGTCCTTATCCGCCTTCGCCCAAAGCGGTGGCGGCGATTGACGAGGACGCGGTGCGCGGATTAAGGCTGTACAGCGATCCCGAATGTCGCGTCGTGAGCGACGCGATAGCGGAGTATTACGGCGTCAAGCGGAGCGAGGTCATCGTCGGCAACGGCTCCGACGAGATACTCGCGTTTATCTATGCGGCGTTCTGCGACGGGAAGCATAAACTCGCTTCTCCTTCGGTAAGCTACGGCTTCTATCCCGTGTTCGGCGCGCTCGTCGGAGTGGAAAACCATGTAATACCGCTTAAAAGCGACTATTCGCTGGACGTCGAAGCCTTCGTGGATTGCCCGGACAACGTGATATTCGCCAATCCCAACGCGCAGACGGGTATCGCGATAACGCTCGAAGAGGTGGAGAGGATAGTGAGCGCGAACTCCGACCGCCTCGTCGTCGTCGACGAAGCCTACGTCGATTTCGGCGCGGAGAGCGCGGTGGAGCTCACCCGAAAATACGGTAACCTCATCGTCGTGCAGACCTTCTCGAAGTCGCGTTCTTTAGCGGGCGCAAGACTGGGATTCGCGATAGCTAACGAGGCGCTTATAGCGGATCTAAAAGCGGTCAAATTCTCTTTCAATCCTTATAACGTGAACAGACTCACGGAGAAGCTCGGAGCGGAAGCGATAAGAGATAAAGAGTGGTTCGACGTTAACCGCAGGAAGATAATCGTAACGAGAGAATACGCAAGGGCGGCGCTCAAAGAGCTCGGTTTCGAGGTGCTGCCTTCCGTAGCGAATTTCCTTCTCGCGCGTTCGGACGAGATCGCGGGCGAAGCGCTGTACCTCGCGCTCAAGGCGCGCGGCGTGCTCGTAAGGCATTTCTCCGATCCTGCCCTGAAAGACTTCGTGCGTATCACCGTGGGAAGCGGATATGAAATGGAAATACTCATTAAGGAAATCAAAAATATAATTACGGGAGCCTGAAAGTGAGAATAAGCGAGATCAAAAGAAAGACCAACGAAACGGACGTAACGCTCAAGCTCGACGTTGACGGTAGCGGCAAAGCGGAGATAAAGAGCGGCAACGGATTTTTCGACCACATGCTCACGCTGTTCACCGCAATGTCGAAAACGGATATCGCGCTTACCTGTAAGGGCGATACGGAAGTGGATTTTCACCATTCGGCGGAGGACATCGGGATAGTGCTCGGCACGGCGTTCAAAGAGGCGCTCGCCGACAAGCGCGGGATAACGAGATACGGCTCGTCGATACTTCCGATGGACGAAGCGCTCGTTATGGTGGCGCTCGACTTCAGCGGAAGGAGCTATCTTGCCTACGACGTGGAGCTCAGGGCGACCAGGATAGAGGACGACGGCGAGGATATACCCGCGAAAGCGGGCAGCTTCGATACCGAGCTCGTGGAAGAATTCCTCATGGCGTTCGTAAGAAGCGCGGGCGTCACGATGCACGTCAGGAAATTGAGCGGCAAGAACACTCACCACATTTTGGAGGCGGTATTCAAAGGCTTCGGCAGAGCGGTGCGCGAAGCCGTGGCTTACGACGCGAAGTTTGCAGACGCGATACCGTCCACGAAGGGCAGTCTATGATAGCGATAATCGATTACGGCGTAGGCAATCTATTCAGTCTGACCGCTTCGTTGAGATACCTCGGCATAGAAGCGGAAGTTACCGCTTCCGCGGAGCGCGTAAGAAAAGCGGATAAACTCATTCTTCCCGGAGTGGGCGCGTTCGCGGACGCGAGAGCGAAGCTCGACGCCACGTTACTTACGCCCGTCATTCGCGAGGAAGTATTCTCCGGTAAGCCTTTGCTGGGTATCTGCCTCGGAATGCAGATGCTTTTCGACGTGAGTTACGAGTACGGCGTTCATTCCGGATTGGGCTTCGTGCCCGGCGAAGTGCGCTCGCTTACAAAAGATCTCGACGATATCGGCGTTTCGCTCAAAGTGCCCGAAATGGGCTGGAACAGCCTGAAAATATTGAGAAACGACCCGATACTAAAAGACAATTCCGACGGCGACTACGTTTATTACGTTCACTCGTATTATGTGCCCGAGGCGGAGCACACGCTCGCTTCCTCCGCGTACGGCGTGTCCGTAAGCGGCGTGGTGCGCGAAGGCAAGGTCTACGGCACGCAGTTCCACCCCGAGAAAAGCGGCTCCGCGGGATTGAAGATACTGCGCGCCTTCGACGAACTCAAATAGCCGTCGATAAGGAAAGGATATGGAAATATTACCTGCAATAGATCTGATGAGCGGCTCCGCCGTGAGACTGACGCAAGGGGAATTCGACTCGCGCGAAACCTATTCTTCCGATCCTACGGAAGTGCTGAAAGGCTTCATCGCGGAAGGAGCGCGTAATCTGCACGTCGTCGATCTCGACGGCGCGCGGTACGGAAGCCCCGTCAATTTCCCGACCATAAAAGCGCTCGCCGCCACGGGCGCCGTCGATATAGAAGTGGGCGGCGGCATACGCGACGAAAAGCGCATAGTAAGCTATCTCGAGCTCGGCGTGAAAAGGGTGATACTCGGTACCGTCGCGGTGACGGACTTCGCTTTCACGAAAGAAATGGCGTCGAAGTACGGCGCGGCGATAGCCGTGGGAGCGGACGTGAAAGAGGGTTTCGTAGCCACTCACGGCTGGGAGAGACTTTCCTCGGAACGCGGATACGACTTCTGCGTAAGGCTGAGGGACGCGGGGATAAAGACCGTGATCTATACCGACGTATCCCGCGACGGCTGTATGCGCGGAGCTAATATTTCGGCGTACGAGGAGCTCAAAAATATCGCGGGACTCGACGTGATAGCTTCGGGCGGGGTAACCTCTCTTAATGATATAGAGGCGCTCGCAAAGATAGGAGTATACGGCGCGATAATAGGGAAGGCGCTATATAAAAATGCGATTAAGCTATCCGAAGCGATAGCTTTGGGAGACGGAAATGCTCACTAAAAGAATCATACCCTGTCTGGACGTAAGGGACGGCAGAGTCGTGAAAGGCAAGAATTTCACTTCGATACGGGACGTTGAAAGTCCCGTGGAGCTCGCGCGTTACTATAACGAATCGGGCGCGGACGAGCTCGTGTTCTACGACATTACCGCGTCTTACGAGGGACGCGCGCTTTTCAAAGACATTCTCGAAGAAGTGGCGCAAGAGATATTCATACCGCTTACCGTAGGCGGAGGGATCAATACCGTTGACGACTTCGACAGGGTACTCAAGAGCGGCGCGGACAAGGTAAGCGTCAACAGCGGCGCGATCCGCGACAAGTCTTTGATAACCGCGGCGGCGAAAAAATACGGCGATCAATGCGTGGTGCTTTCGATGGACGTCAAGCGCGTGGACGGCGCGTTCAGGGTGTTTGCGAAAGGCGGCAGAGAGGATACCGGTATGGACGCCCTCGAATGGGCGAGATACGGCGCAACGCACGGCGCGGGCGAGATAGTCTTGAACAGTATAGATACCGACGGCGTGAAGGGCGGCTTCGATATCGAGATGCTTACGGCGGTCACCGATATAGTCAATATCCCCGTGATAGCTTCCGGCGGCGCGGGTAAAGCGGAGGATTTCGCGGAGCTTTTCCGTAAGATACCCAAGGTGGACGCGGGACTTGCGGCGTCGATATTCCATTTCCGCGAAGTGGAAATTAAAGAACTGAAAAAATTATTGAAAGCCGAAGGCGTGGAGGTAAGGATATGTTAGGAACAGTTAAAATAGAAGAACTCAAATTCGACGAACGCGGACTTATACCTGTCGTCGTAGAGGATTATTTTTCGAAGCAGGTGCTTACGCTTGCGTATATGAGCAGGGAGAGCCTCGAAATTTCTATGGAAAAGGGACTTACCTGCTTTTACAGCCGTTCGCGCGACAAGCTGTGGCTGAAAGGCGAAACGAGCGGGAATTATCAGCACATAGTGTGCATACGCGCCGACTGCGACAGGGACGCGCTCGTCGTGGAAGTGGTGAAAGACGGACCCGCCTGCCACCTCGGTAACGAGAGTTGTTTCGTTGACGACGTGTACGTATCGGACGAATACAAGGACTTTTCGATAGAAGGGCTTTACGACCTTATCAAAGGGCGCAAGTTGAACCCAAAAGAAGGGAGCTACACTACATATCTTTTCGACAGAGGCATCGACAAGATATTGAAGAAGGTGGGCGAGGAGAGCACCGAAGTCATCATCGAAGGTAAGGCGGGCAACAAGCAGGCGGCTGTATACGAGCTTGCGGACCTAATGTATCACGCGATGGTGATGATGGTGGAGATGGGTATCGAGACCAAAGACGTATTCGCGGAGCTCGCTTCCCGCCACGTCATCGACAAAAAGATAAAGCAGGGCGGCTGATAGCGCGGACGCAATATGAAAGAGAAGAAAAAAGCGCGCTCCCGAAGGAGCGCGCTTCGCGTTAACGCGAAGCGATCTTACGGGGTGATACGAAGCGCACGAAAGCTTTGCCGTAGCCTTCCGTTAACGCGCGTAAGTATTGCTCATAGCTTACTTCCCCGCCGTAAGTAAGCAAGATTGCGTTCAAGCCTTTCATCTTTACGTTTACGTCCGTTTCGGTAAATCCGTGGCGAAGATAAAAATTTTTGCGTTTTTCGCGCTGCTCGGCATTGTCGCAATCGATATAAGGATTCTCTATTTCGAGCACGATGCGCTTCGCGGCGTGCGCGCGACAGAACGCCTCGATTGCCTTTCCCCCTTTACCGCCTCCGCGGGAAACAGCGGATATCGCGAAAAAGTCGATATATACGAGATCGGCGGTTTCGATATAGATTATTATTCCGCATTTTTCGCCGTTTTCGGTTATAGCGTTTACGGATACCGTTTTGCGTTTCAGCATAAAATACGGTTTCCGTTCGCGCAGCGGGAACGCTTCGCGATACAACGCTTTTGCGAATTTATCGGATTTAATGTTTTGTATTTCAACGAATTTCATATTCGGATTATAAAAAAGCGGGCGAATAACCGCTCGCTTACAAGTTTATGCGTTTCTGTCACTTCGTAATGGTAACTTTGCTGCGGTTCCTCGGAGAATCGGCGTTTATGCCGAGCGCTTCAGCCATATACGCCACGTACAATTCGACGGCTATCGAATAGATGAACGGCGCGTGCATTCCGCGTCCCGTGGGCATACGCAGGGTTTTTGCCGACATAAGCTCCACGTCTTTGATGTCGGTAAACGATATTATGTTTGCGCCGAGAAGATTGAGACGGGTGGTCATGCTTATGAATTCTTCGGTGAATTCGGAGTCGGGCGCTATCATGAATACGGGAGTGCCTTCTTCCACTATGGAGATCGGTCCGTGCATGAAGTCCGACGTCGAGAAAGGACGGGTGAATTTATAGCAGGATTCCATCATTTTGAGCGAAAGCTCGCTCGCCACGCATTGGCACAGCCCGCGCGTAAGGATAATGTAATTGTTGACGTCTTTGGTCTCCTCCGCAAAAGCCTTTATGGAGTCTTTATAGCCTTCGATGAAGTCCTCGAGAAGGGGAGCAAGCTCCGCCACGTTCATTTTCGCGGTGACGGGCGAGAGAGCGTTTGAGAGCATATACATAGCGGTAAGGGCGGCAAGGAAAGATTTAGTCGCGCCTACGCTGTGTTCGACGCCAGCCGCAAGATCTATATGGTAATCGCACATGCGCGCGAGAGGGGATTCGGGATTATTGGTGACGGCTACGGTCATAGCACCCGTTTCCTTGGCGCTTTGCACTACCATAAGCGTGTCGGTGGACATACCGCTTTGGGATATAGCGAGCACCATATTTTTGGAGAGGTTGACTTTGGCGCCGTAGACGGTCGTGATGGAAGGAGTGAATTTGCTTACCATTATCTCTCCGATAGCTTCCACTATATATTTGAAGTAAGTGGCGGCGTTGTCGGACGTGCCTCGCGCGACGGTGGTTATATTGGTGATCCCGCGTTCTTTGAACTCTTTGGCGATAGCGCGGTAAACGGCTTTGTTCGCGGCGATGACGTTACGGACGACGTCGGGCGCGGACAGGAACTCGTTGAGCATGATCGACATAAGCAAATCTCCTTGCGACGACGAAACGCCGCTATGTATAGTATTATATGCCATCATGGCAAATTTGTAAAACGAATTAAGGCAAAAACAATTGACATAAGCAAAAACACAACCTATAATAAGAAAGCGACCTCGGAAGGGGCGTAAACAACGTAATAAGCTGGTGTAGCTCAGCAGGTAGAGCGCGTCCTTGGTAAGGACGAGGTCACGGGTCCGAGTCCCGTCACTAGCTCCCAAAAGAAACAGACGGCTTGCCCGTCTGTTTCTTTTTGGAGCTAGTGACGGGCAAGACTTCTCGAAGCTACGCCTCGAGGAGTCCGCAAGTTTGCGCCGCGAAGCGGTGCAAACCTGACGAGCTAAACGAACCGCACATAAATTCACAGTCCCCGTAAACGAACGAAAAAGCACATACAAGCACAGATTTGAGCGAGTGGTTTCGTTTGAAAGTTAACAGGCGGCGTACGGAAAGGATAATGACAAGTGTATATTATCTAAATATATATCTGACGGAAGTAACGATCCCGTCAAGTTTTTTACGGAAGATAAAGAAAACTTTTATCTGTCCGTATATCCGATAGTATGGTCTTGAGATTCAAATAAATGGGGTGCGGTGTTTAGCAATTCCTTTGATTTACAGCTTACCTACGAGCTGTTGCCGGACAACGAAGTAAAGATCTACGAAACGGAAAATTAAATATAAAAGAATATAAATAAAAATTAAGTTACCGAAAGCTTTGCAAAATCATGTATACGATACGCTTGTTTTCGCGTATAAGATTCGATTTACGGCGGACTTCTACCAGTCCTTGAGCCCTAAAAGATAGTCCGAAGATACTTCCAGAACTTCAGCCATTTTGTAGATATACGAGGCTTTGGGTTCGTTTACGCCGCGCTCCCAGTAATCTACCGCTTTTTGACTCACGCCGATAGCGGCGCCTAATTGCGCCTGATTCATGCCTTTTTCTTGTCGAAGTTCCTTTATTCTCGAAGCGATAACGAACATGCTTCAATTTTAGAAGAAAACTTCTATAGAATATTGACAAAGAAGAAAACTTCTTATACAATTTCCGTAGGAGGAATAACAATGAAAAAATTATCTGTAATTTTGACGATCGCGATCTTTATCGCGATGAGTTTTGCGCTTTCCGCTTGCAACAGCGTTACGAAAATCGACGATTTCAGGGAGAAGCTCGAAACAGCCGAAAGCCTCGAGTTCTCCGTTTCGATGGAAGCATTGGATATGGAGTATTCGTATACGATGAAGATCGACGGCAACAAAGCCTATTACGTCGATTCCGAGTCCGAGCCGTACTATACCGAGCTCAAAGATGACGGATACCTCTATACCTATACGAAAACCGCCGACGGCTGGGTAAGCGATTACGGAAGATACGTTCCGGAAACGTCCGAAGACGCCGATCCTTTGGCAGAATATGCCGTTGAAGAACTTTTCAACGGGAAGAACTACGAATATTCGCGCGAATATAAGGTGTATATGGCGAGAAGCGACGCCGATATTTCTTTCGACGGCATAACGCTCAAGAAGATAGAGCTTACCCTCAAAGGCGGTAACTGCACGATCAGCGCTTCAACTACCGTGGAGGGGGTGCCCGCCAAAGTGGAGATGGTATTCAAGAATATCGATTCTACCGTAGTGACTATCCCGGAAACCGTTATAAGGTAACCCGAAACGGCTATTCCGATTTTACAGCCCGCCGTAAAAAGGCGGGCTTTTTATATGCCCGTATACGGCATGCGCAAAGCGCGGTATTGACACGGTGCAGAGCCTTTTATATAATAAAAAAAACCGGAGGTGCGCGGTGAAAACATTATTTAAGAACGGCTTTATCATAGACGGCAGCGGAGAAAAGGGATTCTACGGCGACGTGCTCGTCGAGGGCGAGAGAATTGTAGATGTCGCGGAAGGCATAGACTGCGAGGCGGACGAAGTAATATACTGCTCGGGACTTACCGTGAGCCCCGGTTGGATCGACGCCCATTCGCATAACGATTTCTTCGTTGACAGAGAAGACGCCGAGAAGTTTTTCGAGCCCTTTTTACGACAGGGCATCACCACGCAGGTGACCGGTAACTGCGGCTTCTCGCCATTCGGACTGGACGAAAACAGCCCTTACGCCGACAAAGTGGGCGGAGGACTTTTCCACGCCCGTAAACCGGGTTCGTTTCGGGATTTCGTGCGTAACGCGGAGGGCAATCTCTACGTCAATATCGCGCCGCTCATAGGGCACGGCACCGTGAGGATAGGGGTAAGCGGCTACGAGGCGCGCTCACTCACCGAGAAGGAGCTCGAAAAAGCGTTGAGCTATGTGGACGAGGCTATGGAGGGCGGCGCTTTCGGCGGTTCTCTGGGGCTTATGTACGAGCCGGGGATATATTCGAAAAAAGAGGAACTCATAGCTTTCGCAAAGCGTGTGGCGAAGTACGGCGGAATCCTTACCGTACACCCGCGCGCCTGTTCGAAAGTGGCTTTGGGCTTCCCGCTCATATCGAAGCCGCATCTCGAGCTCGCGCTCGACGAGGTAGCCGACATAATGAAAGCGAGCGGCGTGAAAACGGAATTCTCGCACCTCATTTTCGTGGGAGAAACCTCGTGGAAGTCCCTGGAGCCGATGCTCGCGAAGTTCCGTAAATTGAGAGAGGAGGGCTTCGACATCGCTTACGACAACTATTCTTTCGAGTACGGCGCGTCGGTGATAACGGTGGTGCTTCCCGCCTGGTATATGCAGATGGACAGAGCAAAGCGCAATAAAGGCCTCCCGCGTTTCAAGCTCAAGACAATGGTATGGATAACGAAAAAGCTGCTCGGAATAGACTTCGAGGATTTCACGGTGGCGTATATTTCGCCCGAACATAAGGATTACGAGGGCAAGACGGTGGAGGAAATAGCCCGCGAAGAAGGCGCGTCCTCTTTCGACACCTATATCAAGCTCGTAGAATTAAGTAACGGGCAAGGGCGTATGTATCTCGGCAAATATTATAACCGCGATATTCTGAAACGCCTCATGCGCGATGATCTCTCGGTATTCATGACGGACGCCTGGGTGGAAGAAGCGGGCGTTCAGAACGGCGCCGCGTATCAGGCTTTCCCGCTTTTTTATAAGCTCGCCGAGGAATTCGGCGTGCCTACGGAAACCGTCGTCAATAAAATGACGCTCAAGACGGCGGAACGCTTCGGCATAAAGGAGCGCGGTAAGCTCGCAAAAGGTTTCTACGCAGATATCACCGTATTCGCGCCGGACGGGATAAAGGTGAAAACGGACGAACCCGATTACACGCCCGAAGGCGTCGAATACGTCTACGTCAACGGAAAAGCCGTTCTGAAAAAAGGAGAGTTTTTGCCCGAAAAGAACGGAAAAGTGATATTGAAGAATCGATCGTGACCCGGTTTGAATTAAGGAACGGCGCCCGTTTCGCGGCGCCGTTTTTTATGCGGGCAAAAACGCGCCGTAATTCGGTTAAGCGCTGTTTCCGCTTCGTTCGATATTGACATTTACAGCCGATTTTGTTAAAATTTGCGTGCAAAGCGCGATTTCGGAAAAGTTTTCTTAAGCGTGCGTCGGGAAGGAGGGACTCGATATGGGTAAACGCGTGTTCGCGGTCGTTACGGTTACGGTTTTATGTACGGTTTTGGTATTTACGCTCGCTGCGTGCTCGCGCGACGGAAGCGGCGTCGAAACGCAAAATCCGCAAAATCGCGTTGCGAGTTATACTTTACACGACACCGTGGCGGTGCACGATCCTTCGATAGTTCTTGCCTACGAGGACGAGGAAGGCAATACCTATCCCTCGGCGGACGCGAAAGCGGGGCTTAAAAAAGTTTATTTCGTATTCGGCACGCAGATAGCGAACGCGAAGTCTTACGATCTCGTCAACTGGACTTTTTTAGAGAATAATCTCGGCGACTCCGAAAAACTTTATGCGGAGCTCAGAACGCCCGCCGCATATTCCTCGCTCGACGTCGATACGATACTCGGCAACTCGTGGGCGCCCGACGTCATTTACAACAGGGCGAAAGGTAAGTGGACGATGTATCTTTCGGTCAACGGAAGCTATATGAATACCTCGTCGATAGTGCTGCTCGAATCGGAATCTCTGAACGGGAACTGGAGCTATGCGGGCACGGTGGTCTGGTCGGGCTTCCATTATTCGGATAAAGCGCGATATACCGATTTCGGGAAGGTGTGCGGAACGGACGAGGTGCCGGAGCGTTACGGCGTGAGCGACGAAGGCGAACTCACTTATATGGTCAACGCGATAGATCCCGCGGTTTTCTACGACGAGGAAGGAGAGCTGAAACTTATCTACGGCTCGTGGTACGGCGGTATCTATATGCTGGAGCTCGACGAAGAAACGGGCTTGAGAGATTACGGCGTCGGATACGCCACCGAGGTCGAAGGCGAGGTAGCGGACGGTACGCGCGCTTTCACGGTGTATTCGGACGAATACTTCGGTAAGCATATCGCTGGCGGGGCGGGCTCCTCCGGCGAAGGCTCCTATATCGAATACATCAACGGGTATTATTATCTGTTCGTATCCTACGGCGGATACGGTCCGAGTGACGGATACAATATGCGCTACTACCGTAGCCGCACCCCCGACGGAGAATACCTCGACGCTCGAGGAGATACCGCCCTGTACAAGCATACCGAGGATGACGATACCTTCGGTAACTACGACGATAACGGCATACGCGTGATGAGCGGCTACGGCTTCAGATGGTGGGATCATAACTATATAGCCCAAGGGCACAACAGCGTGTTTACCGACGACGACGGCAAGCATTACGTCGTGTACCACAACAAATTCACCGACGGCACCGTGTTCCACGTAATGAAAGCGCACGAGCTTCTCGTAACGTCGGACGGCTGGCTTGTCGCCGCGCCGTTTGAGGCTATAAAGGATACCGATAAAGTAATAACGGGTGGCGAAAACTGCGATTTTGCGGGAACGTACGGTCTGTTCGTAATGACCGGCGACAACGGCATATACCGCGCGCCCTGTAAGGAAAAGGAAGCGGTATTTGACGCCGGCGGCAGGATAGCGGGGGATATTTCGGGAAGCTGGGAGTACGATAAAGCAAGCGGCGCGTTCGCTGTCGAAACGGGCGGCAAGAGATATTCGGGTTACGCCCTTATGCAGACAATGGAGGGCACCACCGCGGTCACTACGGCGATCGCGGCGGTATGCGCGGAGGAGGGCGAAACGCTGTGGGCGTATATGTATCCGAGTAAGGAAACGGCGCTCGCGCTCGCCGCGAGTAAGACCGCGTTGCCTGAGGCAACCGCGGATATTGCGTTATTTACAAATACCTATTCTTATGCGGACGAACTGTGGTACGACGAAGAAGTCACCGCAACAAGGGCGGCAAGCGGATACGTAGGAGACGGCGAAACGTTTGCGGAGATAGCCCCGTCGCCGTATTACGCGGAGTATTCGAGGTTGAATTACGGAAGCGCCTTCCTTGCGATGCCGGGGCTAAACGACGACGGCTTCAGCATATCATTCGATTATACCGCCTACGGCGACGACTGGGTGACGGTCATCGAGGGCGAGAACGTGAGAGTGAATCTCGCGGTAATGCAATACTTCTACGGAAATACGGCAATAAGCGTGTTTGAAAGTATGACCGAATGCGACGGATACAAAGCCTTTGCGGACGAGCCGCATAAAGCGTTCTATTCGTCCGAGGGCGCGCGCGCCGCGATATCCGTGAACGGAGACGGTTCTATATCGTTCTACCGCGACGGCGTGAAGGTACTGGAATACGGCGCGGATACCGAATTCGATTACGCGCTGACGAACGTGGGAGAGTTCGCGCAGAAGCTTATAGAGGAATTGCGCGCGGGCACGTTGAGAATGCGCTTGGACGTCGAAAACGTAGTGATAGCGGCGCCGATAACGGACGGCGTCGTACCGGAATATACGGTTATTGCGGAGGGAAGCAACGAGGAAGCGAAATATATACAATACGCTCTCACGGGCGTTGCCGCCACGCTTCTTTTGATAGCGGTAGCGCTCGCCGCAGGAGCGGCGATCGCAGCGATAAAACGTAAACGCCGATATTATTAAAATATATTTATAGAAATACTATAATATAAAAAAAGAAATACTATAATATAAAAAAATGAATTTCGTGTTTCAGGATATCGTTTTCCGTCGCGTGCGATCGTTTCGATATTATAAGGAGGAAGTACGAAAAAAGCGTTTGATTTATTTGTTCGTTATTCCGTAAATAAATCGAAAAGCGTGCATAGCCTAAATCGATACGATATATAGGTATTAGGAGCGATTAAAACGTAATATCTTGTATTTAATACAAATCAGAGAGTGAAACGCCGTTTGAGGCGCGGAATAGCCTTTCTGCGGCTTGAAACGTATTAAGACGATAGGGAATCGTCCACGGCTCGCCACGTCAAACAAAGGCGTTCAGAGGCTTTTTTGCAAAACGTCAACGCATAAAAATAGGCAGACATCAGATCATGGTGCCTGCCTCTATGTTTGTATGAAATTCGGCGTCATATCAAAGCGCGCCGTAAAGGCTTAATATCTCTGACGGATGCTTGCTTTGCGGGAGTTTATCTTGCCTCTGCCGATACCGAGTTCGGCGCAAACTTCAAATTGTACCATACCATTCATATAGCAGTTCAGGATTGCAAGTTCCAATGCGGATAACTGTAACGCGCCTACGAGCTCATCGTATTTCGTGTAATCCGTCTGTTCCTGTTCAAAGCAATTCACGGGATCCATAGGCAGCGCCTTATAGTCCGTAAAGTCAATAGATTCGACGACAGTACCACGCTTGTCCGTTCTGTTACGGAGAAGGCTGATAAAGCTGTCTACTTCACGGTAGCAGGCAAGTTTGATAGAGATTTCTTTGCCTTTACGGTCTTTGCCGTAAATCGCGTGGACAGAATGCAGGATGTGAAAGTAACTGATACAGATATCAATGTCTCTGCCCGTCCGCAATCTCTCGATATCTCCGAACATCGCAAGCAAGCTTTTTCAATGTTCGGAGGCGAATCGGTTGAAGTCTCTTTCGAAGCGGACAAAAGCATTCTCGACGTCATCTACGACAAATTCGGCGAAGACTTGCCCGTATATTGCAAGCCCGACAACCGCGTCACTTTCTCCGCCGCCGTACAGCTCAGCCCTGTCTTCTTCGGCTGGTGCTGCATGCTCGGAGAGAAATTGAGGATTGTGGGACCGGAGAGTGTGGTGAAAGCCTTGAAGCATCATTTGCAGAAAATTAACGAAGCCTATCCGGAGGGAATTCTATGAGTGAGCAACACGGTGTTATTTATATAATGACCAATCCGTCGTTTCGCGAATATGTTAAGATAGTCGGTGCGATTCGCGCCGAACGTTTCTGCGACGGAGCATTGCTTGGCTTTTTGGAAAACGGATGTGTAGTCAAATGGCTTGAACGGCTCAAACAAATAGACGATATCAAAGGAGAAAACCATGAATAAACAGCAACTTGCATGAATGTTGTAAAACTTACACCGTCTTTACAATTTATAGTTAAGGTGTTATTATATTACCATAAAACATAAGCATGCCATTTGGTTACGCTTAACAACATCGTAATTAATTGACATCAATTAAACTATTCGATGTACAAAGCTTCGTTAGGTTTGTTCACCGAACAGTGGCGTTTATGAAATGTAACGACAAAAATATGCATACGGTAATCGTGTGCGGGGAGGCATTATGAAAAGAGGAAGGATCGGTGTAGTGATCGCAGTGATTTTGGCGGCTGCGATGCTTTTAACGTTCACGCTTGCGGCATGCGGCGATAACTCTCACAAACATTCGTTGATGCATGTTGACGTTAGGGAGTCTACATGCACCTCAGGGGGCAACATTGAGCATTGGCGGTGTACGTCTTGCGGCAAATATTTCAAAGACGCCGCCGCTACTATTGAAGCGACGTGGGGAGAATTGCAGCTTCCTTTGATTGAGCACGATTACGACCCCGCTACACATTGTTGCAAAAATTGCGGCTCATATGACAACGAAGGCGCTCAAACAGCTTTGAGCTATGAATTGAACGAACAAAAAGACGGCTATATCGTCTCCTCTTGCGGCTCATCTGCGACCTCGGTCGAGATCCCCGACGAGATCAACGGCTTGCCCGTGGTTGGGATAAAAGGGGGAGCTTTCGAAAATCGCAGTAACTTGACAAGCGTCACGATCGGGAACAATGTGACAAGCATCGGCAGTTGGGCATTCTCCGGATGCAGCGGTTTGACAAGCATCACGATTCCGGACAGCGTGACAAGCATCGACTCTTATGCATTCTCCGGATGCAGCGGTTTGACAAGCATCACAATTCCCGATAGTGTGACAAGCATCGGCTATTACGCATTTTCCGGATGCGTCTCTTTGACAAGCGTAACAATTCCCGACAGCATGACAAGCATCGACTCTTATGCATTCTCCGGATGCAGCGGCTTGACAAGCGTCACGATCCCGGACAGCGTGAGAAACATCGGCGATAGCGCATTCTCCGGATGCAGCGGTTTGACAGGTATGACGATCCCGTTTGTCGGAGAGAAAGCTGACGGTACAGGCGCAACTCATTTCGGCAATATCTTCGGCGCGTCGAATTATTCATACAATAACGATTATGTCCCCAAATCCTTGAAAGAGGTGATCATCACCGGGGGGACAAGCATCGGCTATGAGGCATTCTACGGATGCAGCGGTTTGACAAGCGTCACGATCCCTG
>CASFAV010000003.1 GCA_949292905.1 uncultured Eubacteriales bacterium | reverse complement strand
TCAGGGGTAGCGTACCCTATGCTTCAGCATACAGGGTGCGCTATTTTTGACGGCGTTGCCGTCAAAAACTGATGAGTAAAACGTATTCCCCTACCTCTACACGGACTTTGTGATAGGTACTCACCTCATCCACGTACTACTGAAACTTCGAATGTCCCCTGATGGTGTACCAAAAAAACGCCGTGCAATTTTCTGCACGGTGTTTTTTTGTCCCCCATCAGGGGTAGCGTACCCTATGCTTCAGCATACAGGGTGCGCTATTTTTGACGGTTTAACTGAGCGGTTTCGTTTGTTTAACGCTTCCCTGCTTATATATGCCATTCGTTCAGCTCGTCAGGTTCGCGCTTGTGGCGCGAACTTGCGCCCCCGATTTCGTAAACGAAACGGGTGCGCTATACCGTCCGCTCCACAAAAAGTAACGGCAGCCGTTATGCTGTTGTTCTACTTATCGGAGACGGGATCACTCGCCCACATCTGTGCTTATATGAGCTTCTTCGTTTGTTTAACGCTTCCCTGCTTATATATGCCATTCGTTCAGCTCGTCAGGTTCGCACTTGTGGCGCGAACTTGCGCCCCCGATTTCGTAAACGAAACGGGTGCGCTATCCCGTCCGCTCCACACAAAAAAACAACAGCCGTTAAGCTGTTGTTTTTTTGTGTGGAGCGGGAGACGGGATTCGGACCCGCGACTTTCACCTTGGCAAGGTGACACTCTACCACTGAGTCACTCCCGCAAACTTTCGATTGCTGTGTTATTATACAATATTATTTTATGCTTGTAAACTGTTTTGCGATAAAAATTTTCGGAGATTTTCAACGGCGTTTTTACGAGCTTTTCGTAACCTAAAATCGCTTCATTTCCGCGGTTTTCGCACATAAAACGGCTTCAAGCGTATTTCCAGCCCGTTACGCAATATATACGACGCGATATCTACGTTCTTAAGTCCGTATCTTTCGCGCACGTTCTTGAGCTCCTTCCATTCTATGAGATACGGCGGCGATCCGAGCATCGAGTCGAATTCACGCTCCGCTTCCGTATGCGCCGGTATGCGCGCGATATCCTCGCGTGTTCTGCCCGTAGGATCGCACACTATGTATCCGTATCCCTTCTCCGCGCAATGCACCTCCAGCTTTTTTATATACTCCGCCCAGTAAGCCGCGGCGAGCATAAGCGTGTCCGCGACTGCGACCGTTATGCGTTTGCCCGTGCGCAGCGTTACGAGGAAATCGGGACAACGTTTTTTGGAAAACAAAACGAAGGCTTCGCTTTCGGGACTGCATTCCACGCAGAAAGTAGCGTCGTCTTTCAGTAACCTGATATATATCCCCCTTATCCGCAAAGGCATTTCCGCGGGATCGTAGATCTCGCATCCCCTTTCTGTCGCTTCGTATAATACGGCATCCGAAGGAAAGCACGCCGTTTCGGTAAATCCTGCGCAGGCTTCCTCGGAGGTAGCCGCAACGGGCTTAACCGTGACGGTTTTTGTTTTAGCGGGTTTTTCTATCTTTGCTCTCTTCGCCGCTTCGATAACGATCGCCGAAACGCTCGCGCCGTACATAACGCCGAGAACGAACGCAACCGCTTTGGCGGGATAGTTCTTAAGCAATCCGAATTTGACGAAAGCTAACGCTTCGTCGCGCCCGACGGTATTTATTATCTCGTGCAAACGCATAAATGCGTCGGAAAATTTCTCGAAATACGCTTCCGTCATACGCTGTCTTCGGGCGCATTCCGCGGAAACGGTTACGCGGCTTGTGCCGAACGCGGCGCTCAGATCGCGGTAAGTTGAGCGCGCGCCGCTGAATCCGTAATATTTACGCAACATGCCGGTATAATCGACGCGGCAGTCATAGCCGCACACCCTGTCGGCGTATTCGGCGCCTTCCTCGAAAGCGCCTATCAGGCGCGCCGCAAGCTCCCCGAAAACGTCTTCGTCCACGCTGTCGCACGGCAAACGGGAAGCTTCGGACATCTTGCGGAGATCGCCGGCGGTAAAATATCCGCAGGATATAAGTTTTTCCTCGTTGATCTCGTACGCGGACTTGCCTGAAGCCGCGCTCCGCTTCGCGTCTTTTACGAATTCTGACGCCTCGCAGTATTCTTCGGCATGTTTCAGATAATCGTCATAAATATTCTGCACGTATTCGAATATGATTTTTCTGTTTGCCTCGCAAAACTCCGTGCGTTTTCGCTCGCTACACTTCTTACGATATGTGCTGCGGACGGTAAAAAGCAATTCCCCGTTCTTTACGGAAATATACGACTGATAAAAATCATGAACTTTCCCGAAACCGATGATCTTATTTTTTTCGTCGATCGGCAGTGCCCTGTCTAAGTAAAATTCACTTACGTCATTCAGTAACGCAATTTGTTCTTCATCGAAAACGCTTGTATCCACGATTTCCCCTCTTGACCTTCCTCATTTATCGAAGCCGCTTATCGCCGGCGTCGCAGTTATTATAAACCGAATCCGAATAAAATGCAACGGCAAAAATCGTATGCGCATATGCGTATATGAGAAAACGCCTTAACGCATCGCGAGCGCGAATGCCGTTCCGAAAGTATTATCGTATGCGAAGATAACGATACGAATAATGCCTGTCTTCGATCTTTCGCAATAAAATACCCGCACACGAATGCGGGCTTAAGATAGTTCGAGCTATATCGCCTTGCGTCAGTCGGCTCCTATCCGTTCGGCAATGGTCGATCAAAGTTTTCCCAGCAACGCGCCGAGCGCTCTGCCGCGGTGACTGACTGCGTTCTTGCTGTCGGGGTCGGCTTCTCCGAAGCTCATGCCGAGATCGTCGGAGTAGAATAGACTGTCGTACCCGAAGCCGTTCTCGCCCCTCTCTTCCGTAAGAATACTGCCCTCGGTGACGCCTTCCGCAGACACCGACTTGCCGTCCGGATAATATAACACTATGCAGGAAATAAACCTTGCCTTTCTGTTTTCGGTCGAGCTCATCTCCTTGAGGAGCTTGGCACGGTTAAGGGCGGAATTGCCGTCCTCGCCGCCGTATCTTGCGGA
Organism: uncultured Eubacteriales bacterium; assembly: GCA_949292905.1. Lineage (GTDB taxonomy): Bacteria > Bacillota > Clostridia > Christensenellales > DTU072 > Stercoripulliclostridium_A. Next base: position 225,740 of record CASFAV010000003.1, on the reverse strand, counting down.
GTACACACCGGGCGCGCCGCCCAATGCGTCTACCATAAGTCCGGAATCGTCCGCGAGCGCGGGTTTACCGGTGAGTTCCGCAACCGTTTTCGCCTTTTTGTAAGCGTTGCCGTAAAAGGTATCGGCGTCCTCGTCGATCTCGACTGCGACGCCCTCTTCTTTCAACGAGCGTATCACGAATTTATCGCCGAGAATACTTCTGAATTCGATAAGCTTATGCGGGTTGTTGGTCGCCGCGACAAGTTCTTGCATTTCAACCTCCGTATACGTCCTTTTTATGGACGGTCTTGGTGAAATACCCTTTGATCAAGCGGAATACACCTCTGAAAAATCTGCCGTTGACGAGATCGAGAAGCCCGCTCGACATGGTAAAGTTTACTCCGCCGGAGCTCATGGCGTACGTATTGCGTATAGGCATGTCCAACGCCCCGGCGCGTACCATCTTTATCTGAGAATACGGAGTATCCTTCGGCAGGAGCGCCACGGAATACTTGTGTCCGAGATATTTGACGAGTCTTGCGATCACGCCGTGGTTGAGCTGCCCCATACAAGTGAGCATCGTATATTCCCCGCGCTTCGGCTGCACGTATTTCTCCGTCTTCCTGCCGAGCAGAACTTCATAGTCCTTCTCGGGATATCTTACTACGGAAGCAAGATCGTAATACGCGGGCGCGCTCTCACGATAGTCGGGCACGACGCACTCCTCGGCGGAAACGTATACCTTGCCTTCGAGGCGTATGTCTCTCGAAGACGCTCCGACAAGAATGGCAAATTCGCCCTCCTCGACGCGCCAGTCCTTTGCGAGCACGTTGTAATGCGCGAAGCTTCTCCTGTCAAGCGTAAGCGTGACCGTCTTGCTTTCTCCGGGTTCGAGCTCCGCCTTGACAAAGCCTTTAAGCTCCTTTTCGGCAACAAAAAGCGTGCTTTCGGTATCCTTAACATAAAGCTGAGCTATCTCGGCGCCTTTGACCTTGCCGACGTTGGTTATTCTGAACGAAACCTTCAGAACGTCTTTTTCGTCTATCTTGTCCGAGCTGAGCTTGAGGTCGGAATATTCGAATTCGGTATAGGAAAGCCCGTAGCCGAACGGGAACAAAACTTCTTTACGCGCCGTATCGTAATAACGGTATCCCACGTAAATGCTTTCGCGGTATTCGGCGTTTTCCTTCTCGTAGAACTCGTGCATGGGATTGTCGCTAAGGGTAAGCGGGAAGGTTTCGGCAAGCTTGCCGGACGGGTTGACGTCGCCGAACAGTACGTCGTACGTGGCTTCGCCTCCCGCTTCGCCGGTAAGGTAAACGTTGAGCACGGCTTTGACTTTATCGAGATAAGGCATCGTGCTCGGCGAACCGCCGGTAAGCACTACGATAACGTTGGTATTGTATCGCACGACCTCTTCCAACACTTTCAGATGAGACTCCGGCACCGAAAGATGTTTCCTGTCGAAGGCTTCCGATTCGAATGCGTCCGTGAGCCCTATGAACAGAAGCACGGCGTCTTTGCCTTTGACGGCTTCTCCCGCGGCGCAGATCTTTTTGTCGTCGGTGTCGTCGGTTATGCAGTCGTAACCTTCCGCATATACGTATTTCTTGCCTATCTCGTCGAGATAATCGGTAAACGAAGTTTCCTTGATCGGATTAAGACGGCTGCTTCCGCTACCCTGCGTGCGCAGATGCTTCGCAAGCGCCCCTACCACGGCGATATCGGCGTTCTTGTCGAGAGGAAGTATCTTGCCTTCGTTTTTGAGAAGCACCGCGCCGTGAGCGGCGGCTTTGCGCGCAAGCTTTCTGTGCGCCGCAAAATCGGCTTTGTATCCTTCTTTCGCCTTCGCGTTCTCGGCGCATTTGAATACGACGGAAAGTATTTCCGTAACTATTTCGTCAAGACGTTTTTCGTCGAGTTCTCCCTTTCTGACCGCTTCGACTATCCACCTGTCGGTAATGCCGTCCGCCGTGGGCATCTGTAGGTTCATTCCCGCTCGTATCCCTTCCACGCGGTCGGCGACCGCGCCCCAGTCGGATACGACTATACCTTCGAAGCCCCACTCCTTACGCAGTATATCGTCGAGAAGATGCTTGTTCTCCGCGGCGTAAGTGCCGTTCACGCGGTTGTACGAACACATGACGGTATACGGGTGCGCACGTTTGACGGCGGTTTCGAAAGCGGGAAGATATATCTCGCGCATGGCTCTTTCGTCCAGCTCGCTCGAAGAAGTCATACGCCTGAATTCCTGAGAATTGACGGCATAATGCTTAAGTGACGTGCCTACTCCCGTCGATTGCACGCCGTCGATGTACGCTACCGCGAGCTCGCCCGCGAGATACGGGTCTTCCGAAAAATATTCGAAGTTCCTTCCGCAAAGCGGACTTCTTTTGATGTTTACGCCGGGACCCAACAGAATCTGTACTTTATGATCGAGCGCTTCTTCTCCGAGAGCCACTCCCACTTCCCTCACAAGATCGGTATCCCACGACGAAGCGAGCGTTACCGCGGGCGGGAAACAGGTCGCGGGCATCGCCGGCATGAATACGTTTCCGAAAGAAGTTTGTTCCTGCTCTCTCCTCACGCCGTGCGGTCCGTCGGACATATATATCGACGGTATTCCCGCCCTCTTCACGGGCGTCGTTTCCCAACTGCTGATCCCCGAGCAAAGAGCCGCTTTTTCTTCCAAAGTCAGCTCCGCTACGATTGCCGCTATATCTTTCAGCATATTCCTCCTGCGTATGCGCGCTTCGACGCGAAACACATACGCGCGCACTGATATTTATTGAAGTATATCATATCGCGAGCCGCGTTGCAACATTTTTGACCTTCCTCGATTTCTCGCGTTGAACATGGCGTCATTCTCCCTTTCCGGCTCCTTCGACTTTTGCGGTCAATGCGTTGACAAGCCGCCACTCGCGTTATATAATAGATTAAATTTATTTTTTATACAGGAGAACAGTATGGCGAAAATTGTTGCGGAAGGACTTACCTTCGATGACGTTCTGTTAGTACCCCAGCATTCAGAGGTGCTGCCCAAAGACGTCGACTTGTCGACCAAACTCACCGATAAGCTCACACTTAACATACCGCTGATGTCCGCAGCGATGGACACCGTGACCGAATACGGACTCGCCATAGCTATGGCGCGCGAAGGCGGACTGGGCATAATACACAAAAACCTTACCATCGACGAACAGGCGGCGCAGGTGGATCGCGTCAAAAGAAGCGAGCACGGCGTCATCACCGATCCCTTCTTCCTTTCGCCGGACCATCTGATCTCCGACGCGAACGAGCTGATGAGCAAATACCGCATAAGCGGAGTGCCCATATGCGTGAAGGGTAAACTCGTTGGCATCATAACCAACCGCGATCTCCGCTTCGAGACCAACTTCGAGCAACCCATCGGCAACGTGATGACGAAAGATCATCTCGTGACGGCGCCCGTGGGGACCACCCTCGAAGAAGCGCAGGCGATACTCGGCAAACACCGTATCGAAAAGCTTCCTCTCGTAGATGAAAACGGCAACCTGAAAGGACTTATCACCATTAAGGACATCGAGAAATCCATTCAATACCCCAACGCCGCCAAAGACGCGAACGGCAGACTTCTTGTCGGAGCGGCAGTCGGCGTAGGCGCCAACTTCCTCGACAGAGTGCAGGCGCTCGTGGACGCGAAAGTGGACATCGTCGCGGTAGACACCGCGCACGGTCACAATCAGGGCGTGCTCGACGCGGTCAAAAAGATCAAGCAAAAATTCCCCGATCTCCAGCTCATAGCGGGCAACGTGGCAACGGCGGCGGCTACCCGCGCGCTCATCGAAGCGGGCGCGGACGTCGTGAAAGTGGGTATCGGTCCCGGCTCCATCTGCACTACGAGAATAGTAGCCGGTATCGGCGTACCGCAGATCACCGCGATAATGGACTGCGCGGAAATGGCGGACAAATACGGCAAGCGCGTCATAGGAGACGGCGGTATCAAATATTCGGGCGACATCATCAAGGGTATCGCCGCGGGCGCGAGCGCGATAATGATGGGAAGCCTGCTCGCCGGCACGAAGGAGTCTCCCGGAGCGCTCGAAATTTATCAGGGAAGAAGCTTCAAGGTTTATCGCGGAATGGGCTCGCTCGCCGCTATGGAAGCGGGCAGTAAGGACCGTTATTTCCAGGAAGACGCGAAAAAACTCGTCCCCGAAGGCGTGGAAGGCAGAGTTCCTTATAAAGGCGTGCTCTCCGACGTCATCTACCAGATGGTGGGCGGTATCCGCTCGGGAATGGGTTACTGCGGAAAAGCGAATATCGAGGAACTCCGCACCACTTCCGAATTCATCAAGATAACGAGCGCGTCGCTCATCGAGAGCCACCCGCACGACATCTCGATAACGAAAGAATCCCCCAACTATTCGCCGAAAAATTAAGTTTACCTGATCCCGCCCTACAGGATAAAAAAGCGTTCCGCAATGTCACGGAACGCTTTTTCGTTACAAGTGCCGCTGTATTCGGTCACAGCAATATACACAGTACGCCGCCCTTACCTTCGTTTACTATGCGGGTGACGGTACGTCTTAACTTGCGTTGCGCGTCCGGGGGCATATTGGATATCTTGCCGTTCAGATCCTCTTTGACGAGACTGCTGAAGGACTTCCCGAACATGTTGGTCTCCCATATCCCCTGCTTGTTGTTCTCGAATTCTCCCATAAGATAATTGACGAGGTCTTCGCTCTGCTGTTCGCTTCCGATTATAGGATTGACTTCCGTTTCCACGTCGACGCGCATGAGATGAATGGAGGGCGCGGAAGCTTTCAGCTTGACGCCGAACTGCGAGCCGCGTTTCATGAGCTCCGGCTCCCGCAAAGTCATCTCTTCCATGGACGGCATGACGATGCCGTATCCCGTCTCCTGCATCTCCTCCATCGCCACGCGTAGTTTCTCGTATTCCTTATACGCTTTGCCCGCTTTGAGCACGTAGCTCATCAGCTTATAATCGTCGTCCACGTCTGCGTTGCACATCTCGGACACCACTTTATAGAAAAGCCCTTCCTTCGCGCGGAATTTGAGAGTGATCATCCCGGTCGCGGGATCTGCTATAGTGTCGGGCTCGTCCTCGGTATATTCGGAGCCGTCGAATAACGCGCCGAGATCCTTGAAATCCTTCATCCTTCTCGCGTCGTTGTCCGTGCTCGTCAGTCGCTCCGTGAGCCAGCTTATCACGGGATGATCTTTACCCAAGGCGCGCATCCATTTCGGGAGCTCTACCGATATCCTCTTGACGGGGAACTCCATAAGCACGTCGTTGAGAAGAGAAGCAAAGTCCTCGGCGGTAGCTTCGGCAACATTCATCGCCACGACTCTGACGTCGTATCTCTCCGCGATACTGTCGGCGAGTTTGAGCGTATCCGCAGAATCGGGCGTCAGCGTATTGAGTACAACGACGAAAGGCTTACCTATCGCCAAAAGCTCTTTGATGACTCTCTCCTCGGCGTCAACGTACTTGGTGCGAGCTATGTCCGTAATGCTTCCGTCCGTAGTCACGACCACGCCTATAGTGGAATGTTCCCTGATGACTTTATCGGTACCGAGTTCCGCCGCCTCCTTGAAAGTTATCTGCTTTGTACTCCACGGGGTGTTGACCATACGGGGTTTGTCCCCTTCCTCGTGCCCTATCGCGCCGTCCACGAGATAGCCCACGCAGTCGATAAGTCGTATATTGGCTTCGGCGTCGTCGGCAGATACTCTCACCGCTTCGTTGGGTACGAACTTGGGCTCCGTAGTCATCACGGTCCTGCCGTCTGCCGACTGCGGCAATTCGTCGCGCGCTCTCTCGCGTTTAGCGTCGTCCGCGATATTGTCGAGCACGAGCGTTTCCATAAAGCGCTTGATAAACGTAGACTTTCCCGTCCTGACGGGTCCGACCACGCCGATATAGATATCCCCGCCCGTTCGCGAAGCTATATCTTTATATATATTGTATTCCGACATATTCGTCCTCCATATTTTTTGTTAAATTCTATGCCGGAAACGCTCGCGTTATGCCGCTACGCTTTCAATAAATCGAAGCCCCGCATGACGCGGGGCTTCTCTCACGCGCATACGCGCGCTTATTTATTCTGTATTATTCTGTATTACGTTTTAAGCGTATTCCCTTCTTTGAAAAGGGGCGCGCTTTTAAGTACGCCGCGGATTATTTTTCGAGTGCGGCGATCTTCGCCGAGCAGCAGAATATCTTCATCGCCGTACGCAGTTCGTCTATCGGAGGCATCGTCGGCGCTATACGCAGATTGCTGTCGTCGGGATCGTTTTTATAAGGATAAGTCGCGCCCGCGCCCGTGAATACCACGCCCGCTTCTTTGGCGAGCTGTACGGTGCGTTTCGCCGTCCCTTTTTTCAGGAAACAGGAAACGAAATATCCGCCGCGCGGTTTGTTCCATTTCGCTATACCCGTGTCGCCGAGCTCCTCGTCGAGTATTTCGAGCACCGCGTCGAACTTGGGACGAAGTATCTCCGCGTGCTTCTCCATGTGCGCGTATATACCCGCCGCATTCTTGAAAAACAGCGCGTGCGCGTACTGCGATACCTTGTCGGGTCCTATCGACTGGATATTGATGAGCTTGCGGAGAGAGTCCATGTTCCTCTTGCTTCCCGCGATGAACGCTATCCCCGCTCCCGCAAAGCTTATTTTCGAGGTGGAGCCGAACATATACACTATGTCTTCGTTGCCGCATTTTTTCGCTTCCGCGAATATGTCGAGCATCTTGTCCTGACCGTACAGCGCGTGTACCATATAAGCGTTGTCCCACATGATGCGGAAGTCTTCGGCGGCAGGTCTGAGCGCCGCGAAGCGCTTGACCACTTCGTCGGAATAAATTATGCCCATCGGGTTCGAGTACTTCGGAACGCACCATACGCCCTTGACGGAAGGATCTTTGACGAGCTCTTCTATCATATCCATATCGGGGCCTTCTTCGTTCATCGGCACGTTGATCATCTCTATCCCGAAAAGCTCCGTCACCGCAAAATGTCTGTCGTAGCCGGGAACGGGGCACAGCCATTTAATTTTGCCCTGTTTGTTCCAGGGCTCGCCGCCGAGCACGCCGAATTGCATCGCGCGTTGTATCGTGTCGTACATAAGCACGAGACTCGCGTTGCCCGATACGATTATCTCGTCGTCGGTTATGCCGAGAAGCTCCGTGAATATCGCCTTTATTTCGGGTATGCCGTCGTTGATACCGTAATTGCGGTAGTCCTGTTTCCCTTTGAGCGAAGAGGAGGAATTCAGCACGTCGAATATCCCCATAGAAAGATCGAGTTGCTCCTTGGAAGGCTTGCCGCGGCTCATATCGAGCTTGAGATCCATCGCCTTGAATTTCTCGTAACGCGCGAGTTCTTCTTTAAGGAGTTCTTGTTTACGTTCGTTGGTAAGTTGGTTGTAATTCATATTTATAACCTCATTTCACGTCCTCGCGGGCGCGTGTAATTATTTTGATGGGAGTTCCGCTGAAGTCGAACGCCTTACGGAGTCTGTTCTCCAGATACCGTCTGTAAGAAAAGTGCATGAGCTTGGGATCGTTACAGAAAATAACGAATGCCGGCGGATTCGCCGAAACCTGCGTGGCATAGAATATCTTGAGTTTCTTGCCGTTGTGCGTGGGAGGCTCGTTCACGGAAACGGCGTCCCCTATCACGTCGTTCAGGAGCCCTGTCGATATTCTTCTGGACGAATTCTCGTATACGGAGTCTATGTGACCGAGCAAGGTGTTAACCCGCTGACCGGTAAGCGCCGACACAAATACGGCGCGGAAATAATCCATGAACTTGAGCTCCGTTTTGAGCTTGTCGTTGAAGCGGTTGACGGTATTGGAATCCTTTTCGATAAGATCCCATTTGTTGATAACGATAAGGCTCGGCTTACCCGCTTCGTGGATAAGTCCCGCTATTTTGACGTCCTGCTCGGAGAGCATTTCCTCGGCGTCCACCACTTCGAGCACCACGTCGGCGCGGCGTATCGCGTTGATACTGCGCACCACGGAGTAGTATTCGACGTCTTCCTCCACCTTGCTTTTCTTACGGATACCGGCGGTGTCTATGATAACGTAACGCTTACCCTCGTACTCGAACGGCGTGTCTATCGCGTCGCGCGTAGTGCCCGCGACGTTACTGACTATCACTCGCTCGAAACCGAGTATGCGGTTGACAAGAGAGGATTTTCCGGAATTGGGCTTACCGACTACGGCTATCTTGATACTTTCCGCCTCCTCGTCCGCAGCTGTCCTCTCGTCGAAATGCCTGACGACTTCGTCGAGAAGATCGCCGAGACCCAGACTCTGCTCCGCCGATATCGGTATAGGCTCGCCTAAATCGAGCGCGTAAAAATCATATATCGCGGAATTGTCGCTGCCGTCCACTTTGTTGACCGCGAGCACGACGGGTTTACGTGTGCGGCGAAGAAAATCCGCCACGTCGTAATCTCCCGAAGTGATACCGCTCTTACCGTCCACGAAAAAGAGTATCACGTCCGCGATGTCTATCGCAAGCTCCGCCTGCCTGCGGATATGCGACCACATGGAATCTTCGCTTTTGAGCTCTATACCGCCGGTGTCAACGAGCGTGAAGGCGTATCCGCACCATTCCACGTCGGTATATATGCGGTCGCGCGTGACGCCCGGCATGTCGTTGACGATACTCACGCGCCTGCCTGCCATTTTGTTGAAAAATGTGGATTTGCCTACGTTCGGTCTGCCTACCACCGCGACGAGAGGTTTCGCCATTATATTTCCTCCGTGTGCCGTATCACCCTGTCGAAAGTTACGCCGCGCATGATCGGCTTACCCTTCGTATCCTTTTTCTCTATACGGATATCCTCGGTGTCTATCACGTTCAATTCTTCGCCGCCGTCGCCTATCAAAACGAGTTTATAAGGCTCGAGCACTTTGCAGGCGAAAATAACTTTGGTCTTTTCGCCGTAAATATCTATTATCCTCAATCCTTTACGGTTGCGGCGCATCGGAGCGAATTCCGAAGCCACCACGCGCTTCCCGGTGCCTTTATCGGTGATTATCACTATTTCGCCGAGCGGCATGAATACTTCCTTGCCTTCGTCGTCGAAGCCGGGCTCGACGTCCGCCTGTCCCGCATAGACCACTTCGGCGCCTTCGTTAAGGTTCACTCCGATAACGCCGCCTGCGATCCTGCCCTGCAACGGATAATCGTCCGTCATGGAGTTCACGCACTGTCCGTCGCTCGTAACGAACAGTATCGTAGCGTCGGGTATCACCTTCTCTACGCCTATCACTTCGTCGTCGCTCTTGAGTCCCACGACCTGATATGCGTCCTTGCTTACCACGTAAGCGGCGAGCTGGGACTTCTTCACCATACCTAATTTGGTATAGATGTACACTTCGTCGTCGCCCGGGTTGTCGGGATCGACGGGTATGACCGCAACCGCCTTTTCCGCTTTCGAAGCGAACTCCGGATAAAGGTCTATAAGCGCGTCGCCTTTATCGAGCCATTGCTTCTCGAGTACGCTCGACGTATCCAAACGGTAGCAGTTTCCCTGACTGCCGAATATGAGCGCGTAGCAACCGGGTTCGATCTGCGTGAGCGAACGCGTCACGCCGCCGATACCGCCCGAGCCCGCTTCGCGGTTGGCGGAAAGATAATTCTTGCTCGACAATACCTTCACTCTGCCTTCCGCGTCGAGCGCCACTATCGAACGCTTCGAGGTCCTCTTGGTGGGATCGAAAGGCTTGACGTCGATATCTTCGAGATCGCCGATTATGGTAGTCAGACGCTTGCTGTTGGGCTCCGATTTGTAACGGTCGCGTATTTCGATGAGTTCCGAACGCACTACCGCGTACTGCTCCTTCACGGAGCCTATGACGCCGCTCAGACGCGATATGTCTTTGTTGAGACCGTTGAGCTCTTCCTTGTACTTGCCGACGTCGAGTTTGTTGATGTTGCCGAGCTGTAACGTCAGTATCGCTTCCGCCTGCGCCTCGCTCAGTTCGAAACGCTCCTTGAGCTCCGTTTTCGCCGCCGCCCTGTTGGCAGCCGCGCGGATTATCGCTATCACTTCGTCGATATCGGGGATTATCTTGAGATAACCGCTCAGGATCTCGGCGCGCTTTTTCGCGACTCCAAGCTCGTAAACGCTTCTCTTGCGTACGACTTCTTTCTGATAATCGAGATAATATTTGAGAAGCTGAATGAGTCCGAGTTGCTTGGGCTTGCCGTCCGCTATAGCCACCATATTCACGCTGCACGCGCTCTGAAGCTCGGTCTGCTTGTATATCTGGTCGAGCAGTTTAACGGCGTCTTCGCCCTTCTTGAGCTTGACGACTATGCGCAAATTACGCGCCGTTTCGTCCGCCACGTCGATGATGTTGCCGAATATTTCCTTCTTCTTTTCGCGCAGGACGTACAGTTTCTCGACTATTTTATGGGGGTTTACTCCCCACGGCACTTCGGTTATAACGATATTCTGTCTGTCGCCGTCGTTCTCTATGTCCACCCTGCCGCGCAAAGTGAGTTTGCCTCTGCCGGTGCGGTACACGTTGAGTATATCCTCTCCGCCGACCATAAATCCTCCCGAAGGAAAATCCGGTCCCTTGATGTAACGCACGAGCTCCTCGAGCTTGATATGCGGATTGTCGAGCATCGCCACGCAACCGTCTATGACTTCTGTAAGATTATGCGGCGGGATATTGGTCGCTATACCTATCGCTATGCCGACGGTGCCGTTGACGAGGATATTCGGGAATCTTCCCGGAAGAAGGTCGGGCTCTTCGAGCGTATCGTCGAAGTTCTTATTCCACTGAACGGTATTTTTGTCGATGTCGCGCAGTAGCTCCATCGCGAGCGCGCCCATCTCCACTTCGGTATAACGCATCGCGGCGGGCGGGTCGGAAAGCGTACCGAAGTTGCCCTGCCCGTTGATGAGCGGCATGCGCATGCTGAAGTCCTGCGTCATTCTCGCCATCGCGTCGTAAATCGAAGAGTCGCCGTGCGGATGATATTTACCCATGCAATCGCCGACGATACGCGCCGACTTCTTGAAACCGCCTTTCGGTTTCATGTTGAGGTTGTACATGGTGTACAGTATCCTGCGCTGAACGGGTTTGAGTCCGTCCTCCACGCGCGGCAACGTTCTGTCGAGTATGATGTGCTCCGAATAGATCATCATCGATTCGGGCATTATGTTTTCTATCGGCTTCTCGACTACGGTCTGTTCCAGATCGAAACTCATTTGTTTTGCTTTCATACTCACACCCCGATCTTATTGCCTAAAGCGTCCACTTTGTTGAAGTTGGCGTTCTCGTTGATGAACTCCTTACGCTTCTCGGCGTTATCGCCCATAAGGAGCGAAACCATTTCGTCCGCTTCCGCCGCGTCGTCGATGGTGACCCGCGTAAGGCACCTCGTCTTCGGATTGAGCGTAGTGTCCCAAAGCTGATCGTAATTCATTTCGCCGAGACCTTTGTAACGCTGAAGATTGTAGCTGCCTTTCACGCTCTTGAGCATCGTTTCGAGCTCCGCGTCGTTGTAAGCGTAGCGCGTTTCGCCCTTCTGCGTTATCCTGTAAAGAGGCGGCATTCCGAGATAAACGTGTCCTTCCGTAATGAGCGGGCGCATGAACCTATAGAAGAACGTAAGCAGAAGACACCTGATGTGTTCGCCGTCGTGGTCTGCGTCCGCGAGGATTATGATCTTGTCGTACTTGAGGTTCTTAATATTGAAGTCTTTGTCGAAATCGGTACCCAAAGCGTATATTATGGTGTTTATTTCCGCGTTTTTGAGAATATCCACCTTGCTCGCTTTCTCGGTGTTGAGCGGCTTGCCGCGTAATGCGAGCACTGCCTGGAAAGTACGGTTCCTGCCCTTCTTCGCCGAGCCGCCCGCCGAATCGCCCTCCACGATGAAAAGCTCGTTCTGCGAATAATTCTTGCCCGAACAGCTCGAAAGCTTACCTATCGCAAGCTGTCCCGTCATATTGTTGCGAGAGGAACGCATGGCGTCTTTGACCCGCTTTTCCTCGGTGCGCACCTTGCTCGCGTTGATACCTATCTTCGCTATGAGGGTGGCTATGTCCTTGTTTTTGTTTTCCGCAAAATAAGCGCTGAGCTTCTCGTAAAGCACGTTCTCCACCCAGCTCTTTATGTCGGGATTGCCGAGCTTCGTTTTGGTCTGTCCCTCGAACTGCGGCTCCTGCATCTTGAGGTTGATGACCGCGGTCATACCCTCGCGGTAATCGTCGCCAATGAGCGCGGGATCCTTGTCTTTGGTCAGTTTGTTGCGTTTGATATACTCCGACATAGCGCGGGTGAACGCAAGCTTAAAGCCCGTCTCGTGCGTACCGCCTTCCGTGGTCGAAATGTTGTTCACGAAAGAAAATATGTTCTCGACGAAAGTTTCGGTGTATTGTATCGCGACCTGCAACTGCCTGTTGAGAACGGGATCTTCCGCTTCCAGATAGATGACCTTTTCGAGCTGGCGCGTCTTATTTTCGTTGAGGTTTTTCACGAAATCGACGAGCCCGCCGCGCGAACAGTATTCGCAGGACTTATAATTGCCCTCTTCGTCGGTCGTGCGTCTGTCCTCGAGCGAAAATCTGACGCCTTTGGTGAGATACGCAAGCTCTTTGATATGTTGCTTGATGACCTTGTAATCGAATTCCGTCGTCTCGAAAACGTCGGGATCGGGAAGGAACGTGACCTTGGAGCCGCGTTTTTTGGTAACTCCCGTCTGCTTGATCGGTTCCTCGGGAATACCGGACTTGACGGTCTTACCTTGGTTAACTCTTCTGAAACGCTGGAAATAGATCTTGCCGCCGCGGTAGACTTCAACTTCGAGCCAGACGGATAAAGCGTTGACCGTGGATGCGCCCACGCCGTGCAGTCCGCCGCTGAATTTGTATTGATCGTTGTTGAACTTGCCGCCCGCGTGCAACATGGTAAAGATCATTTCCACGCCCGACTTTTTGTGTTTGGCGTTGATGTCTACGGGCATGCCCCTTCCGTTATCCTCAACGGAAAAAGAGCCGTCCGGATATATCACCATCGATATCGAATCGGCATAACCGTTCAAAGCTTCGTCAACGGAGTTATCCACTATCTCCCAGATGAGCTGATGTAGTCCTTTCGGTCCGGTCGAACCGATGTACATACCCGGTCGGGCACGTACCGCGTCGATACCTTCCAGCGCCTGAATGTCGTCGGCATTATAATGCGCCGCTGTAGTTTTAGTGATTTTCGCCATATTTCCTCCTAAATTTTTCTCCCTTATTGTGCATAGACACACAAGATATAGTACCATAATGCGGGAATATTGTCAATATTTGGTATAAAGTATATTCTATATAAAATAAATAATAAAATGCGCTCCCGTTGAGGAAGCGCGTAACCCGATAAGCCGCTTGCGCGGAAGCCGACTATCGCGGGTATTCCGCGAAAATACGTTACTCTCCGAGGGCGCGTAAGGTATTGAGAAGCTTCTCGCTTATCTCCTCTCTGTTTCTGATGACTATATGCGTGGGACGCTCCCGCATGAGCGCCGTGACGAGATCCCTTTCCTCGTTACCGGTGAGCGCGGGTACTGTTTTCTCGGCGCCTCCGCCCGTAAGCCTCAGTCTGTCGCCGCCCGAAACGGTAAGCCTCGGCGACAAGGGCTCGCCGGTAATGAAGTAGGGAACGAGAGAATATACTTCCTCGCCTTCGGAACATTGCTGAAGGAGCATCCTGCCCAGCTCGTTGAGTCCGGACCAACCTTCCTTCAACTCCTCCAGCCGCAGTTCCAACAGGCTCTCGACGGCTATGCACTCCAGCCCTTCGGTCGCCGCGTAAATGCGCTTACGCTCCTCCTCGAGCTCCACCGACAATAATGCTCCGAGATAAGCCGCCGACTCGTAACCGTCGCTTTCGTATCCCTTTATCACGCTTTCGAGAGCCCTGAATTTATAAAACATCGTAAGCGTTTCCGCTACGAAAAACGAGGTCAAGCGGTTGTGTTCCTTCCGCTCGGAAGTAAGTTTCAACACCGCGTAAGTCTTATGGATATTCTCGTCGACGGCTATGCCCTCTTTAAGAGCAAGCTTCGTAACGAACTCTCTTTCCGCTCCTCTCGAGGAGGGAAGAATGATACCTGTGACCGCCATACAACTTATTATATGTAACCGCAGGGTTATAATGCCACAGGAAACAGGCAAAAAAAGGCTGCGGCTGCGGCGGTAGGATTTCGCGCGCTATACGGCGCTTCCTCGGGCTCATGCGCCGTTTGCGTCGACCTCTAATAAGCTTGCAACGCGCAAAGAAAACGGCTCGCTTCCGTTCGCGAGCCGTCAGGCGAATTATCGCAATAAATCGTTACAGCTCCGAAGAAGTTTCGCCCGCTTTAAGGTCGAATGCCAACGTCTTGCGCTCGCCGTCCTCAAGATATTTGATCGTTATGTAATCCTTATCGGTATACTCGGCAGAAATGATTATGGCGTTGCTCGGCGCGAAAGTCTTATAAAGAAGCTCTAATTGTTCTTCGTTGTACGTTCCGATATCGTCGCTTACGAAAAGCACGTTGCCGAAGAGATGATTTATCCTCGCGAGAAGCTTTTTCTGCATATCGGTATATTTCAAATTATAATCGCGCAGGAAAAACACGTCGGGATCGTTGCAGAACGCTCTGCCGTCCAGATGACGGCGGAAGATCGCGTTGTTTATCGCGTTATGCGCGGACGGTATCTCCGCGCAAAGGTGCATATTGGTATAATATCTGCCCTTGTAACGCGTGACGACGTCGCAACCGATACGACACGCGTCCACTACGCCGAAAGCCGATCCCAGCGGCACGCCGCACCCGAGTATCAGTTTATCGCCCACGCATTCGCGCAAGAAGTCCATTCCTTCCGCCATGAGCTGCCCGCGGCACTTGCCGTTACGCGGCTTGATGCAATGGGAATAAAGGAAGTCGAGCTTGACCATATCGAAGCCCCACTCGTTGAGCACGACGTCGAAACAATGCGAGATATATTCGCGGGCGCCCTCGTTGTAAATGTCGAACGTGTGAGCCCCGCCCCAGTTGTAAATGGTGGTGGCGGGTTTGCCGTTGGGCTTTTTGAGGAACCATTCGGGATGCTCGCGCGCCACGCGGGAGTTCTTTGCCGCGTTGAACGGCGCCATCCAGAGACCCGCCATATACCCTTTGTCGTGTATGCGGTCGGCAGCCGCCTTCATCCCCGAAGGGAATTTAGCGGGATTGGGGTCTATCCAGTCGCCTACGAAGGTCTGATACCCGTCGTCGATCTGGAATATGTCCGCGTGCTCCCCTACTCTTGCAAAATTATCTATGTCGCGGTTTATTATACTTTCGTCTATGCTGCCGAAATAATTATACCAGCTCGTGTAGCCCGCCATATGCTTAAGACGCGGCTTCGGAATATTCATCATGGCAAAATACTTGTCGAAAACTTCGTCGTATTCGCCCGAGATCTTCACGACGTTAAGGATTTCGTAAGGCTCCGTCACGACGGCTCCCGCTACGTCCTTCTCTATACTCATCACGCCCGCGTCCATATCGGTCTTGAAAATGGTGAATCCGGTGCGCTCGTTGAGCGAGCCGTACAATTCCACGGCGTCGTCTTTACGGAAGTATGTGTAGGTGAAAGAATGGAATTTACCGGGTTTTCCGCTGTATTCCGTGAACGCGTAGTCGCCGGTGAGCTCGAGAAGTATTTTCGCAAAGGGTATCACCTTTACAAGCGGAGTGAGCCCTTTCTGCACGTCGTCCGCGCCCATCTCGCGCGAAGTCGTCCACGCCTGATAACCGTTCACGTAAAATTTCTCCCCCGATTCGCTCCGGCGAAGGTATTTCAGCTCGAACGATACGAGCTCTATCTTGTCGCGCGGCGTCAAGACGAATCGTACTCCGTTGTCCCCGTCGGCGTATGACTCTATCGTATAGTGCTGGTTTTGATAAAGATCGTCTTCGTAGACTTTGTTGCCGACCTTATATTTGATGTAAATTTTGCTTTCCTTCATTTGAAACGAGCCTCCGTTGAATTATCGGACGGTTTTGAATTCCGAATTCAGTTAATTATACTACATATATATATAAGATTTCAATAGCAAGCCGAATATTTATCCGAATAAGGGAGCGTAAAGAGAATATTATCTAAATATGATACGAATAAAATTCCATCCGGCGTTCTGGCTTTTCGCGTTCGCCGTGGTCGTGCAGGGCGGCTACGCATACCTTCTCGCCACCATAGCCGTGGTGCTCGTGCACGAGCTTGCGCATTCTCGCGCGGCGTATTCGCGCGGGTACGTATTGAATTGCGTGACGCTGATGCCTTACGGAGCGATGCTCGCGGGCGGAGAAAACATCTCCCGAAAGGATTCCCTGCCGATAGCGGCGGCGGGACCTTTGGCGAATTTCGCCCTTTGCGTATGCCTGTACGCGCTGTGGTGGGCGTTCCCCTCGGCTTACATTTACACGAAAACGGTATTCGAAGTAAGCTTCGCCATAGGCGCTTTCAACCTGCTGCCCGCATATCCTCTGGACGGAGCGCGGATGATAATATCTCTCAGCAAACGCCCCCTGAAAGCCTTGCGAGCGCTGCGCGTCGCGGGGATCGTACTTGCCTTCGCGGTATTCGGATTATACCTGCTGTCATACTTCTATACGTTGAATTACTCTCTCGGGATAATGGCTGTACTGCTGTACGTATCCGCAACGGGCGGCACCGAAAAAGAAATGTACAGGCACCTTACAGAAGCTATTCCGTATACTAAACACCTGAATTCTCCTATCGTGCGCCGCACGGTGATGGTACACGACGGACTGAAACTCATCAGGCTCGCAAAGCACGTAGACGCAGACTCGTACACCACTTTCGAGGTAGTGAACGACGCCTTCGAAAAGACGGCGGAGCTCGATGAAAAAGAAGTGGGACAGCTTCTGGTAGGCTATCCCCTTCAATCTACGCTCAAAGAAGTTTTACCTGCTTGGCTCGCGGCGCGGAAAGGGTGACCGTAAGCGTGTAGCCTTCCCCCGCCCACGGCGATAGTTCCGCTCTGAGATCGTTCTCGCCGTACTCGAAATACGCTTTCAATACGGTATCGAGATCGGCTCGTAACAGGTTCATGAACCCTTCCGGCAGCGACTTGTCGCGCGCCATGCTCTGTTTAAGCCGTTCGTAAGCGGCTTCTCCGATTTCTCTTGCCATAGTTCACCTCAATATCTTTTCAGTCTGCCGAAAAATCCGCGGTATCGCCTCGTGTAATCGTACACCTCTCTGCCGCTTCCCGTAACGTATTCGGCAAGCAGGCGGAACGCTTCCGCGGCGCCCTCGCGGCCGTACGAATTCAGTACGGTATATACCCCTACCGCATCCGACTCGGGTATCACACCGTACAGCGGCAATCGCAGAAGTTCGGCTATCTTTTCGGGAGGCACGGTTTCTCCCTTGTTGACCAGATCGCCGCGCACCCTGTTTACCACGAGCCCTATTCTCGAAACGTTGTACGTAGAGAGCAGGGACACCGTCCTGTCCGCATCGCGTATCGCGCTTACGTGCGGAGTTGTGACCACTATAGCTTCGCGTGCCGCGGATACGGCGCGGTGAAATCCCGCTTCGACCCCGGCAGGCGCGTCGATTATGACGAAATCCGCCATCGCCGAAGCTTCAGCTATTATGCCCGCGAAAGCCGCCGCTTTGACTCTGTCGGAGCTGTTGGCTTTAGCGGACGGAAGCACCGAAAGCGTGGGAACGAATTTGTCTTTGACGAGCGCGTCCCTGAGCCCCGCTCTCCCCTCCGCGACGTCCACTACGTCGTATACCACTCTGCTTTCTATACACAGCGCGACGTCCAGATTATTGAGACCTATGTCCGCGTCCGCAAGTATGACGCGCTTGCCCGTCATCGCAAGCAGTATGCCGAGATTGGCGGTCACGGTGGTCTTACCCACGCCGCCCTTTCCGGAAGCTATCACGACGGTTCTTGCCATAAAAAATCACCTCTCCTTATTCTAAACCCTGAAGGAGAGGCGATTATGTCGATTTATGTACTTATACGACGTATAGAAGCTATTTCAAGCTTTCTATGTTGGCGAGTATCTTGTTTCGCTTGACGCGGTTGGCTTCGAGCTTGCTTTGCTCGGCTTCGACGAGCGCCTTGGGAGCTTTCGCGACGAATCCCGCGTTAGCGAGCATTCCTTCTCCGCGCTTGATCTCCGCCTCCACGTTGCGAAGCTCTTTGTCGAGGCGCTGAAGCTCCTTCTCGGTATCGACGAGCTCGCCGAGAGGTATGAATATCTGCGCGTCGGGAACGACCACGGAAGCTATCTTGTCGCCCGCAGCTTCCTTCGAGGAAACGAAATGTATCGAAGCCACGTTGGCAAGCTTGAGAATATAACTCGAATTCTTCTCGATGTACTTCGCTATGTCGGAAACGACGTAAAGATTGAGCTTCTTCGACACGGGAACGTTCATCTCCGCTCTCAGATTGCGCACGGCGCGGATAAGCTCTTTGATCTTCTCGAACTTGCGGTACTCTGCCGTGAATACGAATTTCTTGGTAAACGCGGGATAACTTTCGAGCATTATCGTGCCCTTCTCGCCGCATTCGCGCCATATACGCTCGGTGATGAACGGAGTGAAAGGATGCATGAGCTTAAGTATCTGCTTGAGAACGTAGGTAAGCACCGAGAGAGCTTCGAGAGCGGCTTTTTCGGAATTGCCGTAAAGCGCCGGTTTGGTGAGCTCGACGTACCAGTCGCAGAAATCGCTCCAGATAAAATCGTACAGCTTGGCGTTAGCCATGCCGAGCTCGTACTTCTTGAGATACACGCCCACTTCGCGCACGGTCTGATTCAGTTTATACAATATCCACTTATCTGCGGATGTGTAGCTGAAGCTACCGATAGGCGGCAGAGTCTTGCCTTCGCTGTTCATCATCACGTATCGGGCGGCGTTCCAGAGCTTATTGAGGAAATTGCGGCTCGGCTCCATCTTCTCTTCGCTGAAGCGGATATCGGAGCCGGGAGCGACGCCGGTGGTAAGGCTGAAGCGCAATGCGTCCGCGCCGTACTTGTCGATAAGCATCAGGGGATCGATGCCGTTACCGAGGGACTTCGACATTTTACGTCCCTGCGCGTCGCGCACTATGCCGTGTATGAGCACTTCGGGGAAAGGTATCTCGCCCATATGTTCGAGCCCGCTGAAGATCATGCGCGCCACCCAGAAGAAGATGATGTCGTAGGCGGTGACGAGCACGTTGGTGGGATAGAAGTATTTGAGGTCCTCCGTGGCTTCGGGGTAGCCGAGCGTGGAGAATGGCCAGAGCGCGGAGCTGAACCAGGTGTCGAGCACGTCCTCATCCTGCTTGAGCTTCGTGCTTCCGCAATGCGGGCAACGGGTGGGATCCTCTTTCTCCACTATTATCTCGCCGCAGTCCGCGCAGTACCACGCGGGGATACGGTGTCCCCACCAGAGCTGACGGGAAATGCACCAGTCTTTGATATTCTCCATCCAGTTGAAATAGGTCTTGGAGAATCTCTCCGGAATGAACCTTATCTTACGCTCGCGCACCACTTTTATAGCGGGGGCGGCAAGCTTCTCCATACGGACGAACCACTGTTTGCTGACAATGGGTTCGACGGTGCTCTTGCAACGGTAACAACAACCCACGTTGTGCGAATAAGGCTCTATCTTTTCCATGAGCCCCTGCGCTTCGAGGTCCTCGACGATTTTCTTGCGAGCGTCGTTTCTGTCCATTCCCGCATAAGCGTAGCCGTTCTCGTTGATGACTCCGCCGTCGTCCATTATGCGTATGACTTCGAGATTGTGCCTCAAGCCCACTTCGAAGTCGTTGGGATCGTGCGCGGGAGTTATTTTCACGCAACCCGTTCCGAAATCGAGCTCGACGTAATCGTCCGCGATAACGGGTATGAGCCTGTCGGTGAGAGGCAATTTGAGCATCTTGCCTACTTTGTCCTTATAGCGCTCGTCCTTCGGGTTGACCGCCACGGCGGTGTCGCCGAGCAGAGTTTCGGGGCGGGTGGTAGCGATGACCATATAGCCCGAACCGTCCGCGTAAGGATAACGGATATGCCAGAGATGGCTGTCCTGCGGTTCGTATTCAACTTCCGCGTCGGAAAGCGCGGTATGGCAATGCGGACACCAGTTGATTATCCTGCTGCCCTGATAGATAAGTCCTTTACGGTAGAGATTTACGAATACCTCTCTCACCGCGCGGGAGCAACGCTCGTCCATAGTGAACGCTTCGCGGGACCAGTCGCAGGAACAACCGAGCCTGCGAAGCTGTCTTACGATCTTGCCGCCGTACGTTTCCTTCCATTGATACGCGCGCTTGAGGAATTCTTCTCTGCCGATATCCTCTTTCTCCAGTCCTTCCGTGCGGAGCTGATCGACGATCTTGACTTCCGTGGCGATACTCGCGTGGTCGGTTCCGGGAAGCCACAGCGTGGAATATCCCTGCATGCGCTTATGGCGTATGATAATGTCCTGAATGGTATTGTTCAGGGCGTGTCCCATATGCAATTGCCCCGTGATGTTCGGGGGCGGTATCACTATGGAAAAAGGCGTTTTGTTGCGGTCTACTTCGGGACGGAAATATCCCGAGCTTTCCCAATCGGCGTATATTTCCGTTTCGAAGCTTTGCGGCTCGTAATTTTTAGGTAGTTCCATTTTTAACCTCTTGGTCTGCGAATGCTTATTAGTATTCTGTTTTATCTCATCGGAAAATTAGTTTTCTTTGTTTGAAGCGGCATCCGCGTCTTTTTCGCCGACGGCGGTATCCGCGGCTTCGTCCTTATCCGCTACGACGGCTACGGCGTCATCCGCATCCGCGATTTCCGTTTGCGCCTTTTCTTTAGCGGCTTTCTTGCGAGCGAGTATGCCTTTGATAATGTCTATCGCCTGCTTGAGATAATTGAAGAACGCCATATACGTGAGTACAAGTCCTATCCCCAACACTATCCAGTCGAGATAGAAGACCTTATCCGCCCAGAATGCGTGGAAATAGCTCATAACTATCGCAAGCGACAACGTAGCGGACGCCACTTTGCCCATATAGTTGGCTTTGATATTCTTGCTGTCGCCCGCCATGAATATGCCGCCCACAACCATGGTGGCTTCCTTTGCGAGCAATATCACGATGAACGCCCAGTGCACGTAACCGATGATAACGAGCGAAAGCACGGCGGCGCAGTGCATGAGTTTGTCGGCGAGCGGATCTATCATTTCTCCGAGCTGGGAGCCCTGATTGAAGTGCCTTGCGATATAGCCGTCCACGAGATCGGTGGAAGCCGCGACTATCATTATCACGAGACCGATTATCGGGAAAGTATATTCGCCGCACTCGATATACGTGGAAGGATCGAGCGTGCACCACATTATGAACGGGACCGAGATAATGCGCAACAGCGTGAGCATATTCGGTATCGTCCAGAGTTGCTTAAGTAATTCTTTCATCATAACCTCCGCTGTAAACCGCCGATATACTTTATAAAGTATATCATATTATCGTTAAGACCGCAACATTTTGAATATAAATAGCGCGACTCGTAAACGGCGCACGACGCACAAAAAAACCGCTTCCGTCAAGAAGCGGCGAGAAGTATAAACATGATCGCGTTCAACGTCTGAAAAGCCTGCCTTCGTCCACGAGTTTCGCCGCAGAACGTATTACTACGGTTTCGGGATCGTCGTCGCGGTAAACCTTGAGCTTGAGATAGCGCGTAAGGAAATCTTCGAGTCCTCTGAGTTCGGCGCCGCCGCCCGCGACATACAATCCGTTGGCGGTGACCTCCGCAAGCCTCGAATAAGGAATGGTGGTGAGCACCGACTCGATTATTTCCGCTATCTTGCGGTAGCAATACAGTATCGGCGCGCGTATGGAAGCGGCGGATATCTCCACCGATTTCATTCTGCCGTCCAGAAGATCCTGCCCTACGACTTCCGTCACCGACGTGTCGTTGTCGTAAAGACTTCCGATAGTCGTTTTGAGTTTCTCCGCAGCAGACCAGCTTATCGTGAGGTTGTAGGTTTCGTAGACCTGTTCAATTATTTTGTCGGTAACGGTGTTGCCCGCGATATTCACCGAGCACGCCGAAACGATGCCGTCCTTGTCGATAACGCCTATCTCCGTAGTGCCGCTTCCCATAATGGCGACGGCGCGGTTACCGCCGAAGAAAAGCGAGGTCAGCGCGAGCACCGATTCCACGAGGGTGACGTCCTTATATCCCGCCTTGCTCACGGCGGCTTCGACGTTCTCGCGCTCCGCTATCGACAGCCCCGAAGGTATCAGCACGTACATTTCGACTGCGCGGAAAAGGCTGAACGGTATGACCGCTGCGAAAAATTCTTTGAGGATAAGGCTCATTACTTCCACGTGCGCGACGGCGCCCTCCACGACGGGACGTACCACGGAGCAATGCTCCGGTATCTCGCGCATCGCGAGCGCGTCGTTTCCGCAACTGATAAGCTCGATACCGTTACCGCGACGAACGACAGCCACGTTGGGTTGACGAAGCAGCAGGCTCGAACCGTATATCGAAACGTATGAGGAACCGAGATCGAGTATGTATTTAGTCTTTTGCATTTTAATTCTCCGTGATCAATCCGTTTATCAACGAACGGAGTTTTTCCGTGGGAAGCCCCACTACGTTGTCGTAACTTCCTTCGTAAGAAGCGACGGTCACGCCTTCCTGCACGGCATAGGCGCCCGCTTTATCGAGGCAGTTATGCCCGGATACGTAACTTTGAATTTCGTCCTGCGTGAGATTGCGGAAAACGACGCGCGTCGCGTCGGTCGCCTTATAAGTTTTTCCCTTATATCTCACAGCCACGGCAGAATATACCGTGTGCGTGCGCCCGCTGAGTTCGGTGAGCATCCTTACGGCTTCCGCTTCGTCCGAAGGCTTCCCGTAATACTTGCCGTCCATATAAACCAAAGTATCCGAAGCGACGACGAGGTCGTATGCTTCGGACGCGGTAACGGCGGCAAGTTTGCGCGAAGCAATCGTGCTTACCGTATCTTCGGGTGTTTCGCCTTTATATTTTTCGTCGGCGGGATACGCCGCCACGTCGAATTCTTCGAAAAGTTTTTTCATGAGTTCGCGCCTTCTCGGAGACGCGGACGCGAGCAATACTTTCATCGTAATACGTCAGAGTATCTCGAGATTCTTCTTGAACGCGCGTTTGAATTCGTTGAGAGCGCCGAGCGCGTCCTTTATCTCCAGAGTACAGTCGCCCTGCGTCTTGGTCTTGAGTATCACGGAATCTCCGAGCACGTCGCACGAAATCCCCACTATCGCTCCGCCGCAGCTTCTGTCGAAGCACTCCGCTATACGCACTATGACGCCCAGCTTACGCACCGCGGAGATCTCCTCTTCGGTGAGAAGGTCGAGATATTTCTGGCAATCGAGCTGCTCGAGTCCGTCGCGGTAATGGAGCGCCGCCACCATGGACGCCATTATCAGATCCTTCTGCGGGATGCCGTAGAGGTTGGAGTTGAGGATGACGTACATCGAATGTTTATGGTGGTCGTAGAACTTGAGGCTGCTGCCGATGTCGTGCATCATGCTTGCCACGCGCAACACCTTGACGTAAGGTCTCGGCAGTTTATGTATGACCTTGAGCTGACGGAAAAGCTGCATCGACAGGTCGAACACGTGTTCCGCGTGCTGGATATTCATATCGAAATGGTGCAGTAACGTATAGATACTGTGTCCGAGAATATCGCTTATCGGTTTCTCCGCCACGGTGGGGCAGGCGTAACGGAACATCGCGCCTTCCCTGAGTCCCGCGCCGCCGATTATTATTTCATTGAAATCGGTATAATTCTTGATGGCTTCCACTACTGAAAGCGCCGCGGGGAATATATCCGCTCTCGCGCTCGAAAGTCCTTTGATACGCATAAGCTTCTCGGGAGCGAGCGGCTTGATGGTATCGTAAATCGTCTCGAATTCGGTGAACGGGATATGGTAATTGTGCGCCATATCGAGAGGATATTTCTTGAGTTTGCGGCTTATCTTGCCGAGATTGCGAAGGGAGCCGCCCACACCGATGAGCTGAGTCTCGGGATCGAGGTTCTTGAGCCATTCCAGTCTTTCGAGATGCTCCGTAACGTAAGCGGTTATCGCATTCTGACATTCCTCCGGAGTGCCGTGACGGGCGAATTTCTCGCTCAGAGTCACCGCGCCGAAAGGAAGCGTGTCCTGCGCTATCATCACCCTGCGGTTATAATAGATCATTTTGACGGAGCCGCCGCCGATGTCCACGATGAGCCCTTTGGGCACTTCCATCGAGTTGATGACGCCTTGATAGACGAAAGTGGCTTCCTCTTCCTGACTCAATACCTGTAACTTGATACCGCAGGAACTCTGCACTTCGTCTATAAAGGATTTCTGATTCTTGGCGTGGCGGACTGCCGCCGTGGCGTACGCGAAAACTTTGCTTACGCCGTGGGATTCGTAAAGCGTGCGGAAGGTCTTGAGCGTTTTAATTGTCTGCTGGATACGCAGAGGTCTTAAAAAGCCGTCTATCTCCATATCCTGCGCAAGCCTGACGGGCTCTTTGAGCTCGTCGATGACCATAAAATAGCCTCCCGGCATTATATTGGCTATAACAAGCCTTGCCGAGTTACTTCCCAGATCGATTATTGCGATTTTGACCATAAGTATTACCTGTCCTCTTATTCGTTAAGTAAGCGGGGATCATATCCTGTTGAGCTCTCGCCCGTCCAGATACGCCGCTAAATTGTCGGCGGCTATCTGCATGAGCCGCGACCTGGCTTCCACCGTCGCCCACGCTATGTGCGGCGTTATGACGACGTTCTTTGCCGAAAGCAAAGGATTGTCCTCCCGCGCCGGCTCTTTCGCAAGCACGTCGAGCGCGGCTCCCCGAATTCTCCCCGAATTCAATGCCTCCGCGAGCGCGGCTTCGTCTATTAGTCCGCCGCGTGCGGTATTTACTATCACTGCGGACGGCTTCATCTTCGCGATGCTGTCCGCGTTTATCATACCCGCGTTCTCATCGGTGAGCGGGCAATTAAGCGAAATTATATCGGATGCCGCGTACAGCTCGTCGAGCGTAACGTAACGGAACCCCTTTTCCTCGAAACGGCGACTCCTTGCGTAAGCCAAAACTTTCATACCGAAAGCCGACGCCACTTCGCCTATTCTCCGTCCTATCCTGCCGAACCCGATTATTCCGAGGGTCTTGCCGAAAAGCTCGTGAGTCTGTTTCTTGTAATAACAGTAGTCGCTCACTCTCGACCATTCTCCTTCTTTGACGGTGTCGGCGTGCATGCCTATGCCGGTATACAGCTCTATCAGCAATCCGAAAAACGCCTGTACGACGGATTCGGTGCTGTACGCGGGAATGTTGCTCACCGCTATCCCGCGCTCCTTACAATACGCCACGTCGATATTGTCGTAGCCCGTCGCGAGCACTCCGATATATCTGAGCGCGGGCAAAGCGTCGATGACGCTCCTGTCGATACGACATTTATTGGTTATCATGATACTCGCGTCGCCCATACGCGGGACTATCAGATCGTAAGGGGTACGGTCGTAAACGGTCGCTTCGCCTTGCGCGGTAAGCGGCTCCCAACTCAGATCGCCGTGATTAAGACAATATCCGTCGAGTATTACGAGTTTCAATCCTTACCTCCGAGGGCGTACGACTAAACGGCGGCGCAACTTTACCCGTATATAATGATAAAGCAAAACCGCGCTAAAGTCAATACCGAAAATTCGCCGAAAACGCACTATGTACCCGCTCTTTTCGAGCGGGCACGGCTTTTGCGGCGAACCGTCGGCGTTCGGGACGGAAGCCCGAACTCAACGTATGCTGCTTGGAAATGATTACCGAAGGTTATTTACGCAGATCTCTCTTTTTGCTTTTCTTTGCGTTTGCGTCCTGTTCTTCCGCATTGTCGTCGGCTTCCGCGGCGGTACGTTTCACCGCTTTGGTGTCGTCCACGAGATTATGGAAAGCCGCTATGTTTCTCACCGATTCCGTACCGTTGATACAGTTCACTTTGCTGGTATATCCCTGCGAAGCGAGTATGTTGCTCGCGTTAGCCGCCGTCAGCCTGAAACGGAATTTGCGCTCGTTGTCGCGGTATATCTCGAATACCGTTCTGCCTATCGACGCCACGTATTCGTCGCTCTTGGTGGTGTCCACTACTTCCGCCGTCTTGCAAGCGTTTACGACTGCGTTGATACCGTTCTTGCAGGCGGCTTTCGTCGTATATCCCTGCGAGTGTCCCACGGTTTCCAGATTGCTCGATTTCAGTCTGAAACGGTATTTACCGCCGTTATCGAGATATATCTGAATGGTGCCCGGACGCTTCGCCGCTTCTTTGGAATACACGTGATCCTTGAACGAGCTCTCTTTTTCCTGCGGCTCGGGAGGAGGCAGCACCTCTTTTTTCGGAGGACGGGGCTCCTCTTTGACGGGCGTCATGACTATGGAGTCGACGTTCTCGGAAACGTATTTTTCCGGCGGCTTCAGTATGAAGCTTTCGCTTGCCGCCGCGTTGCAGGCTTCGTTATCCACGACGAGTTTATCCACGTCGATGCCTTCGGATTCGAAATCGGCGCTCTCGGACTCGACTTCGCGGGATCCGGCGTCTTCGGGCTCCGCGACAGCCGCTTTTTTACGTTTCGCTCTCACCGCGAGCACGACCGCCACGACTATCAGCACGACGAGCACGACCGCCGCTGCTATCACATAGTACAGGTTGTTCCCCGTAGAGAAAAACGTTTTCAGCTCTTCAATAAAGTTGTTCATATCTGCCTCCTTCGAAGATTTCTGCTAATATTACCCTCTGCGCTCCTTCATTACGGCGCGCATACGCAATTCGTGATCGAGTATCGTTTTACGTATTCTCAAAGATTTGGGAGTGACTTCGAGCATTTCGTCGGGCTCGAGGAATTCTATACATTCCTCGAGAGAGAATATCCTCGGAGTTTCCAGTCTGAGCGCTTCGTCCGAGCCTGCGGCGCGCATGTTGGTGACGTGCTTCTTCTTGCATACGTTGACCGCGATATCCTCCTGCTTGGGGGAATATCCCACGACCATGCCCGAATAGACTTCTGTTCCGGGCGTCACGAAAAGCACTCCTCTGCCCTGCGCGTTGTACAGGCCGTACGTGCAGGCTTCGCCCGTTTCGAACGCCACGAGCGCGCCGTACTGGCGCCTCGGCATGACGCCTTTCATCGGCTGGTATCCCTCGAATATGCTGTTCATTATACCTTCGCCTCGGGTTTCCGTAAGAAAGTCGCTTCTGTATCCCAAAAGTCCGCGTTCGGGGAGAAGGAATTCCATTTTTATGCGCGAATTGAAGGGAGTCATCGTGACGAGCTCTCCCTGGCGCTTGCCCATATTCTCCATTACCGTGCCTACAGCCGTGTCGGGTACGTCCACGAAAAGCCTTTCGACAGGCTCCTGCAGAACGCCGTCGATCACCTTGTTGATGACCTTCGGCGTGGATACCTGGAATTCGTAGCCTTCGCGGCGCATGTTCTCGATGAGTATGGAAAGGTGTATCTCGCCCCTTCCCGACACCACAAAAGTATCGGCGCGCGCGCCGTCCTCGACGCGGAGCGACACGTCGCGCAGAAGCTCTTTATACAACCTTGCGCGCAGATGCCTCGAAGTGACGAACTTGCCTTCCCTGCCCGCGAACGGGCTGTCGTTGACGGAGAAAAGCATCTGGAGCGTGGGCTCGGAGATCTTGACGAACGGTATCGGCTCTACCTTCTCCGGCGCGCATATCGTTTCGCCTATCGTGACGTTCTCGATACCGCTGAAGCTCACTATGTCGCCCACCATCGCCGTTTCCACGGATCTCTTGTTGAGTCCCGAGAACTGGTATATATTGGTTATCTTCGACTTATAGATTTCGGGAGTGTGGTAGTTGCAGACGGTCACTTCGCTGTTGGCTTTCATTACGCCGCGCTCAATTCTACCTATCGCTATCCTTCCCACGTAGTCGTTATAGTCTATGCATGAAACGAGCACCTGCAAAGGCTCCGTTTCGTCGCCTTCGGGCGGATCGATGTGGCTGAGTATGGTATCGAACAACGGCGCGAGATCTTTGCCTGGATCGGTTTCCGTAAGGCTCGCCGTGCCCGCCCTGCCCGAACAGTAAACTATAGGGCTGTCCAGCTGCTCGTCGCTCGCGTTAAGATCGATGAGCAATTCGTATATCTCGTCCACCACTTCCGCGACGCGCGCGTCGGGTTTGTCTATCTTATTGATGCAGATGACGATCTTGTGGTTCATTTCGAGAGCTTTCTGCAGAACGAACCTCGTCTGCGGCATCGGTCCTTCGTAGGCGTCCACCAAAAGCACGACGCCGTTGATCATCTTGAGCACCCTTTCCACCTCTCCGGAGAAATCGGCGTGCCCGGGCGTATCCACTATATTTATCTTGACTCCCTTGTAAGTGCAGGAAGTATTTTTCGCAAGTATCGTTATCCCGCGTTCTCTTTCGAGCGGGTTGGAGTCCATGACGCAGTCTTCCACGACCTGGTTGTCGCGGAATACGCCGCCTTGCTTCAGCATCGCGTCCACGAGCGTGGTCTTGCCGTGGTCGACGTGCGCTATTATCGCTATGTTTCTTAAATCGTTTCGTATCATACGGTTACGGTTATCCGCGTATAAGCGGTATTCGGTTCGTATATTTCGTAAAGTCCGAGCGTCGCGTAATCTTTCACGCCGTTGATATAGACGTAAAGCACGGGACGTATCTCGAGTACGTATTCGCCCCTCTCGGCTACGTTGAAAGCGAATCCCGAACGTATATCCGTTAAAGATATCGGGTCGCTCGTAACTTCAGTTTCGCCGGGCGCGAGTATCCTTACTTCGTACCAGTTGATCGTATAAGTTTCGCCTTTGAAATTGTACGTAACGGGCACGAACGTGTCGGCGTCGATCATGAAGGATCTTTCGCTGACGTAGGTTGTATTGAACGTCTGCAGGCTGTTGAGCGCGAGCGGCTCGACGTAATAGGTCTGCCATTCGCCGTAATCGCTCATGTTCTCGGCGTATTTGCCGAATGCGCGCACTCTGAACTGCAACACTCCTCTCTTACGAGCCACCGTCACGTAAGTGTCGGACACGTTGTCTATCCTGTGTACGGCGTCCTGCTCGAAAAGCGAATATCTGTATTCGACGGCGTAGGACTCGGCGCCTTTCACCGCGTCCCACGCGATCATTACGGTATACTGCGGTTCCGCAAAGGTCGCCTCCACCCGGGGTACGGGCGAAGGCAATTTGCGGTGAGATAGAAAATACCACGCACCCGTGCCGCCGCCGGCGAGAACCAACGCGACTGCGATCAATATGAGAGCTATCGATTTACGGGTGAGTTTTTTCGCCATTTTCTTTTACTCGGTTATTTCTTAGCCACTTTTACCTTCTTGAGGCTCGCGAACTTGGGCAGTCCGTCCTCGAGGGGCGACTTGCTCGAGCCCTGGATGAGCGGGAGCGCGTAGTCGATATAATCCTGCGTGAGTCCGGTGCCGTCGGGGGTGATCCACTCAAGAGGTACCTTCTTCTCGGTGTTGGCGGCGAGCTCTACGGAAATGAGTTTATATTTGCATTTATACTTTCCGCTCGACATGTCGCGCTCGAATACCACCATTTTGTCGGTCTTGCCCGCGCAAGCCGCCTGAACGGCTTTTCTGCCCGCATTGAAGGCTTCCTCTATGTCGGTGCCGGACGCAAGATGCGCGCCGCAGCGCTGCATAAGGCTGAATTCGATACCTCTCACCTTGACGCCGTAAGTGCGGTTGATGAGATCGGCAAGCTGTATAGCAAGTCCGCCGAGCTGGGTGTGACCGAAATTGTCCTTCGCTTTCGCGCTCGAAAGGGATTCGACGATGAATACGCCGTCCTTGTCGCGGATACCTTCGGACACGCAGGCGATACATTTGCCGCCGTTGGAGTCCATGACTCTCTTGACGTCAGAGAGGAATTTCTCCACGGAGAAAGGAATTTCCGGAAGATAAATGAGATCCGCGCCCAGACCTTTATAGTTGGCGAGAGCCGCCGCGGCGGTGAGCCAGCCTGCGTTCCTTCCCATGATCTCGACGACTGCCACCTGCCCTTTGTCGTAAACCTTGGCGTCGAGGTTGAGCTCCATAAGCGTGGTCGCGACGTACTTCGCGGCGCTGCCGTATCCGGGGCAGTGGTCGGTGCCGTAGAGATCGTTGTCTATGGTCTTCGGAACGCCGATGACGTTACAGGCGTAACCCGCTTTCATAAGGTATTTGCTGACCTTGTTGCAGGTGTCCATACTGTCGTTGCCGCCGTTATAGAAGAAATAGCGGATATTGTACTTCTTGAATACTTCGAGTATCCTCTTGTAATCGGTATCGTCCACGGAAGCGTCCTTGAGTTTGTATCTCACGGAGCCGAGACTCGAAGAAGGAGTGTTCTTGAGGAGCAGAAGCTCGTCCATATCCTCCTGTCCGATATCGTAAAAGTCTTCTTCCAGGATACCTTTGATGCCGTGAGCGGCACCGTAAACGGCGGTTATGTTCTTTTGCTTGAGGGCTTCGATGAATACGCCCGCTGCGGAAGCGTTGATGACCGAGGTGGGTCCGCCGGACTGTCCGAAAATACATGCGCCGACTAAATCTTTCATAAATCGTTTCTCCTTTATTGTGTTTTCTTTTAATTGGTGAGTTCCGCGCTCAGAAGGAAAGCCGCATGGCTATCTCCATCATCTGCGTGTTGAATTCTTTTTTGATGGCGAGGGCTTCGTCGATATTCATATCGATGATCTTGTTGTCCTTGGTGCCTATCACTCTCGACTCCTTGCAATCGTTGAAGAGTAATTCCACCGCTCTGTCGGCGCAACGCGCCGCAAGAACTCTGTCCGCCATCGAGGGGGTACCGCCGCGCTGTATGTAGCCGAGCTTGACCGTGCGTATCGTAACGCCCGTGCGGTCGTGTATCTGCGCTTTGAGCGCATCGCAGCTGCAAACGCCTTCGGCAAGCACGATGATGTCGGAAACCTTACCTTTGATGACGTTGCGCCTCATCTTGTCGCATACGTCGTCGATATTGAAAGGAAGCTCCGGAACGATGATGCTTTCGGCGCCGCCCGCGATACCCGCATACAGAGCGATGTCGCCGCAATGCCTGCCCATAACTTCGATTATGCAGGCGCGGTCGTGAGAAGTCATCGTGTCGCGGATCTTGTTGAGCGCGTCGAGCACGGTATTGACCGCAGTGTCGAAGCCCAGAGTGAAATCGGTATAGCCGAGATCGTTGTCGATGGTTCCGGGAATACCCATGCAACGTATGCCGCAAAGATCGGTAAGATCTTTCATACCCCTGAAAGAACCGTCGCCGCCTATGACGATGAGACCTTCTATGCCGTAAGCGTTGAGCACGTCGCCGCCTTTACGGATACCCTCTTCGGTAGCGAATTCGGGACAGCGCGCCGTCTTGAGGATGGTGCCTCCTTTCTGTATCGTGTCGGACACCGAACGGGAATCCATACGGAAAATGTTACCTTTGATAAGTCCGTCGTATCCTCTCTCGATACCGTAAACGTCCATTCCGCGGCTGTTGGCGCAACGCACGACGCCTCTTATCGCCGCGTTCATTCCGGGCGCGTCTCCGCCGCTCGTTAAAACTGCTATTTTTCTCATTTTGTCTAACTCCTATTTGCGTACCTGCCCGTTGCCGGTCACAACGTATTTAACGCTCGTAAGCTCCTTGAGCCCTACCGGTCCGCGAACGTGCAGTTTCTGTGTGCTGATACCCATCTCGGCGCCGAGTCCGAGTTCGAAGCCGTCGGTGAAACGGGTGGAAGCGTTGACGTAGACCGCGCTCGAATCCACTTCGCGCGCGAATCTCGCGGCTTCCTCTTTGTCCTCGGTGATTATGGCGTCGCTGTGATTGGTACCGTATTTGTTGATGTGATCGATAGCTTCGGTAAGTCCGTCCACTATCGCGACTTTGATGATCATGTTGTCGTATTCGCGGGTGAATTCCTCCTCGCCCACTTCGACGCAGTCGGGATAGATCTCTTTTACTTCACGCGTGCCGCGTATCTCCACGCCGTTGTTTCGGAGAAGCGAAAGCATGCCCGGCAAAAAGTCGCGCGCTATCTTCCTGTCCGCGAGTATCGTTTCGAGCGCGTTGCAGGTGGAAGGACGGTTGGTCTTAGCGTTCAGTATGACCGTCATCGCCATATCGAAATCGGCGCTCGGCGCAACGTAGGTGTGGCAGTTGCCGCCCGCAGAAGCTATCACGGGCATCGCGGCGTTGTCGAGCACCACCTTCTTGAGCGCTTCGCCGCCGCGCGGTATCACCACGTCTATGTATTTGTCCTGACGGAGCATCTCGGCGGTGGCTTCTCTGTCCATGCTTTCGATAAGCCCCACCACGCAGGGATCTATGCCCTTTTCTTCGAGCGCGCGCTTCATGCACGCGGTTATCGCCGCCACGCTCTTCACGCTGTCGCGACTGCCGCGGAGTATGACGCCGTTGCCGCTTTTCACGCACAATGCGCCCGCGTCGAGCGCCACGTTGGGACGCGCTTCGAAAATTATCCCTATCACGCCCAAAGGCGCGCGCACTTTCTTGACGTCGAGTCCGTTGGGAAGTGTGTAATGCTCGGTGACTTCGCCCACGGGATCGGGTAACGCTACTATCGCGTCTATGCCGTCGCACATCTGACGGATACGGGCGGGCGTAAGCCTCAATCTGTCGATGAAAGCGGCGTTTCTGCCACCCTCTTCCGCCTTTTTGATGTCCAGCGCGTTAGCCGCGAGTATGTCGTCCTCTTTCTCGAGCAAAAGTTCTTTCGCCCTGAGCAACGCGGCGTTTTTCGTAGCGGTATCCGCTCCCGCGAATTTATTGGCGGCAAGTTTGGTCTTTTCGCAAATATCCGTTACGAAACTCATCGCTCAGTCCTCCTCCTCTTCTACGGGAAGAATGGCGTTGTGATAGACGTTCTGAACGTCGTCGAGCTCGTCGAGCATGTCGATGAGCTTGGTCACGCTCTGCAAATGGTCGCCGGGATCGACTTCGTTATCGGGGATCATATCCGCTTCCGCGCTTATGACGTTCACGCCCGCCTCGCGCAGCTTGTCCGCCACCGCGTAAAGGTCGGACGGCTGAGTGTATATCTCGAATACGTCGTCGTCGGCGACGATGTCTTCCGCGCCCGCGTCGAGAGCGATCATCATGAGTTCGTCTTCGTCCATGGCTTTGTCCGCTATGATGACGCCTTTCTTATTGAACATGAAAGAAACGCAGCCGTTCTGTCCGAGCGCGCCGCCGTACTTGTCGAATAAATGTCTGACGTCGCCCGCGGTGCGGTTACGGTTGTCTGTAAGAGTCTCCACTATGACCGCAACGCCGCCCGCGCCGTAACCTTCGTAGGTTATGGCTTCGTAGTTGACGGAGTTGAGTTCTCCGCTCGCCTTCTTGATGGAACGGGTTATCGTATCGTTGGGCATGTTGTTCTGCTTCGCTTTCGCTATTACGTCGCGGAGCTTGGAGTTGCTGTTGGGATCGGCGCCGCCCGCTTTGACCGCGACGGCTATCTCTCTGCCTATCTTCGTGAAGATCGAGCCTCTCGCGGCGTCGGTCTTACCCTTCTTTATTTTGATGTTTGCCCATTTGGAATGACCGGACATTTGTTTACCTCCTGAATCGGTTGTCTGTTGAGTTGAGTTTTTCCGTCAGTACGGAGAACGCTATGGCGGCGCTCACGGCGGCGTTGAGGCTCTCTATGTGCCCGCCGCGCATGGGAATCGCGAGCGTAACGGACGCAAGGGATCGCATTTCCTCCGAAACGCCGTGTGCTTCGCTACCGATAACGAGAGCGAGCCTGTCGGCTACGGGAGCGTATCCGTGAATGTTGTTACCGCCCATATCCAACGCCGCGACGGTGTAGCTTTCTTTATTAAGAAAATCGCGTGCGCCCGCGTAAGAAAAATCGACTACGTTGGCGTAATACACGCCGCCCATAGTCGCCCTTACGACTTTAGGCGCGTAAGCGAAAGCGGAACCTACGGAGATGTAATCGTATATCCCCATCGCCGTCCCGGTACGTATTATCGTACCGAGATTGCCGGGATCGCTTATACCGTCCAGTACCGCCACGAACCTGCCCGTGACGGGACGCGGTTCCGGAATACGCGCGGTAGCTATTATGCCCGCGCTCGTCACGGTGTTGCTCACCCTGTCGAATACTTCGTCCGCTACCGAATACGCCCTGTCGGTAAGCCGCTCGCATAGCGCCGCGTACTTACCGATATCGGACTCTCTGACGAAAACTTCCTCTATGAACCCCTTGGGCGCGTCTTTAAGGATATTGGCGCCCTCTATGACGAACAGCGAATTCTCGAGTAACGCTTTTTTGTTGCTCAAGCTACGCAATAGTTTGATCTTGCCGTTCGCGGGGGAAGTTATCGGGTACATATTCATAAAAGCCTTCAACGGAGTTGAAGGCTTAAGCGTTAAGCGCGGACGGCTGCTTTGGCTTTCTCGCAAAGCGCGGTGAAAGCGGCGCTGTCGTTCACGGCGAGATCCGCAAGGACCTTACGGTTCAGATCGATACCCGCGACTTTCAAGCCGTGCATGAGTCTGGAGTAGGAAAGGTCGTTCATTCTCGCCGCGGCGTTGATACGCGCTATCCACAGTCTGCGGAAATCTCTTTTCTTGAGACGTCTTCCTACGTAAGCGTACTGACCGGACTTCATGACCGCCTGACGGGCGACTCTGTAAAGCTTGCTCTTGGCGCCGAAGTAACCCTTCGCCTGCCTCATTATCTTTCTCTTCTTTTTCTGTGCGTTTACTGCTCTCTTGATCCTCATGACCTCTACCTCCTACTTTTGACCGTAAATCATATTGCCGATGGTTTTTGCCTGCGTTTCGTGGATGTAGGCGCCTTGGCGGAGATTTCTCTTTCTCTTGCGGGTCTTCTTGTTGAGAATGTGGTTCTTGTTCTGTTTGTTCCTCTTCAGAAGTCCGCTCGCGGTGAATCTGAAGCGTTTCTTACTTGCACTATGAGTTTTCTGTTTAGGCATAGTTCCTCTCCTTGTGAGTAATTATTTTTTGCTTATGGGGGCGAGCACCATAGTGATGCTTTTGCCCTCGAGAACGGGCTCTTTCTCCTTGACCGCCACTTCCGACACCATCTCGAAGAAGCGTGCCATCACGCCCATCGAAATTTCGGGATGCGCGTTCTGGCGCCCTTTCATTCTTATCACGACTTTAACTTTGCAACCCTCTCCGATAAATTCGACGGTGCGTTTCGCTTTGATCTTGATGTCGCCGACGTCGATCGTCTGAGAAAGCTGTACCTCTTTGATCTTGAGAACGTTGCTCTTTTTCTTGTCCTCTTTGTCCTTCTTGATCTGATCGAAACGGTACTTGCTGTAATTGAGTATCTTGCATACCGGCGGAACGGCGTTGGGCGAGAAGAGCACGAGATCGAGGTTTCTCTCGTCAGCCATACGCTGAGCTTGCTGGGTGGGCACGATACCGACCATGGAACCGTCTGCGTCGATCAATCTTACTTCCGGAACCCGGATGCTCGAATTGGTGAGTAATTCTCTGAAAATAAAAGTGTCCTCCTTATTTTACGCCTCAAGGGGCGGCAGTTTTTGCGTGATCAGAGGTAAAAAAGAATGTGCTTCCTAAGAAACACATCTCACCACAAGCCGCACACCGTACATAAGCAGGCATACGGATCATAAACTCGGTTTAACCGTTTTGCCTGAGGCTTACGGTGAGAATCGCTTCTTCTTTACTCGGATATTCTAATATAATCGCGCCGCGTTGTCAAATATTTTTACCCTGTTTTATTAGGAATATTCTATGGCGCGGCGCATTATTCGTCTTTAAGTCAGTCGATGACCTTGTCTTTGTCCTCTTTGAGCACCTTGGCGGTGAAATCTTCGTAGCTCATGGTGCCGAGATCTCCGGACTTTCTCGAGCGCACGGCGAGCACTCCCGACTCTTTCTCCTTGTCGCCGAGGATTATCATATACGGGATCTTGTCCATCTGCGCTTCGCGGATTTTATATCCTATCTTCTCGTTGCGCACGTCCGCTTGCGCCCTCAGCCCGTCGTAACGCATCTTTTCGGCGAGCGCTTTTGCGTCCTCCGCAGTCCTGTCGGTAAGGCTCAGAACACGCACCTGTTCGGGAGCCATCCATACGGGGAACGCGCCTTTGAACTTCTCTATCGCGAGCGCCATAGTGCGCTCGTAGCAGCCTATCGAAGTGCGGTGAATTATATACGGTCTTACTTTGTCGCCGTTCTCGTCCACGTAGGTCATATCGAAATTCTCGGCGAGGAACATATCGACCTGCAAGGTGATGAGAGTGTCCTCCTTGCCGTAAACGTTCTTGATCTGAATGTCGAGCTTGGGACCGTAGAACGCCGCTTCGCCGATACCCACGGAATATTTGATGCCGAGATGATCGAGTATCTTCTGCATTTCCGCTTCCGCTTTATCCCACTTTTCGGGATCGTTGATGTACTTGTCGACGTCCTTGGGATCCCACTTCGAGAAACGGTAAGAAACGTCTTCCTCTATACCAACGCATTTGAGCATGTAACGCGCGAGATCGAGCGCCGCTTTGAATTCTCCCTCAAGTTGCGAAGGGGTGCAGATTATGTGACCTTCGCTTATAGTGAACTGCCTTACCCTGATGAGCCCGTGCATTTCGCCCGAATCCTCGTTACGGAAAAGCGTGGAAGTCTCGCCGTAGCGTATCGGAAGATCCCTGTACGACTTGAGCCCGTTATTATATATGGTATATTGGAAAGGACAGGTCATCGGTCTCAACGCCATGACTTCGTTCTCGTTTTCGTTATCGATGACGAACATTCCGTCACGGTAATGATCCCAGTGTCCGCTTATCTTGTAGAGCGCGCTTTTCGCCATATAAGGGGTCTTGGTGCGCACGTATCCGCGGCGTTCCTCTTCGTCCTCGACGAAACGGGAAAGTATCTGGAAAAGTTTCGCGCCCTTCGGCATGAGGAGCGGAAGTCCCTGGCCGATGTTTTCGTCTGTCATGAATATCCCCATTTCCCTGCCTATCTTGTTGTGGTCGCGGGACTTGGCTTCCTCCACCGCGGCGAGGTATTCCTCGAGCGCGGCTTTGGAATTGAAAGCGGTGCCGTATATACGGGTAAGCACTTTGTTGTGTTCGTCGCCGCGCCAGTACGCGCCCGCTATCGAAGTAAGTTTGAACGCCTTGATGTAGCCGGTATTGGGGATATGCGGTCCCGCGCAGAGATCGACGAAATCGCCCTGACGGTACATCGTTATCTTCGCGTCTTCGGGAAGATCTGTAATAAGCTCCGCTTTATAGGGCTCGCCCTGTTCGGTGAAGTACGCGAGCGCTTTGTCGCGGCTCACTTCTTCGCGTACTATAGGCAGATTTTCTTTGATTATCTTCTTCATTTCCGCTTCGATCTCTTTGAGCGACTCCATGTTGATGGGCGTCTTGAAATCGAAATCGTAATAATATCCGTTGGCTATCGCGGGTCCTATCGCCACGCGAGCGGTGGGATATATCCTTTTGACCGCCTGCGCAAGCACGTGAGAACAACTGTGTCTGTACGCCTTCCTGCCTTCCTCGGTGTCGAAGCCCAGGAATTCGACGGCGGCGTCCTCGTTTATAGGCGTGTACATACCCACTACTTCGCCGTTCACTTTCGCCACGTACGAGGAGCGGAAAAGCCCGTCGGAAATCGATCGGGCGATATCTGCGGGAGTGGAACCCGCGGGGAATTCTTTTTTGCCTTCAGCTAATGTGATGATCATAATTTATGTTTTCCTCTTTATAAGGTTGATTATTTGTATCGTCTCTTCGGGGACCGACCCCGGACGCGGACTGCCGTGGTCAGCCTATCTCCAGCTCTATCTCTGCGCGCAGCTCGGCGTAATGCGTATCGTCCCTTACGCCTATCCCGTTGACGTAATCCACTCCGGATACGTTCACCTTTTCGGTATCCGATCGAGCGCGGTCGTAGGCGAACCATACGTTATCGCTTACGTTGAATTTATGAGTAAGCTTGTATTTCTGCTCGCCGCTCTCGGGATCTTTCGCGCCCGACTTCTCCACGACGTACATCCCTCTCTCGTAGCCGGAGGCCGCAAGCCACGCTTCGACGGTCTCGCCGTCGTTCTCTTTGATGACGACGATCTCGGCGCCGTTCATCGCTTCGCCGGCTATGCCCTGATAAGCTTTGAATTCGGTGGCGACGTTGTCGAGTCTGCTGCCGCCGTAAAGCTTGCCGAGCACTCCGCCGGAGTAAATGTAATAATAATTTTCTCTGTTCTGCCGCCCGTCGGATGAAAACGAGATAGGTATCCGCGTCGAAGCCAACTCCACGCCTTCGTATTTGATCTCGCCCGAAGCCGCCGCGTCGACGATATCGGAGAAATGCAGCATGCCGACGATACCGCCGGTATAATTATTGATAGACCTGCCCATATCGATGACGTCGACGTCGCTGAGCACCTTGTCTATTTTGCTGTAATTGGAAAGATAGCCTATCGTGCCGCCCACGTTGTAGGAGCTTTGATCCCCCCTGCCGTTCGCTATGCGGATCTCGAGCAAAGGAGCGCTCGCCACGATACGAGAGATATCGGCTCTGTCGAGCATACCCGCGACTACGCCGGCGTTAAGACGGTTGACGCCGTTTACGAACATCGCGTCGTAATCCGATATTTCCGCGCGGAGATCCTCTCCGGAAATGCGGTAACCGAGTCCGATAAGTCCGCCCGCGTTGACTGTCGCGCCGTAGACGCTGATGTCGCCGGAATACTTGAGAGAATTGACCTTGATCGAAGTTTTATTAGAAACGCCCGAAGAAAGATCGACCGTTCTCAAGGTGCCGGCTATGCCGCCCGCGGTAACTTCGTTGACGCGGCAATAGTCGTTGCTGACCGCATAGCCGTCCATTTTGCCCACGTCGAGATCGACCGCGGAAGCCACGTTCTCGAGTAACACGTTGCCTATCGCGTATCCCGTAACGCCGCCGACGTGAGCGGTCATGTACATACCGTACGTTTCCGTATTGCTGCCGCCGTCTTCGCCCACGGTCGTAACTCGTATGTCGGCAATGTCCGCGCGTATCCCGCCGGTCACGTTGACGTTAACGAATTTAACGTCGCCGTAAGAGTATCCCGCTACGCCGCCGACGTAAACGGTCTCTCCTTCGATAGGCACGTCTATGTCGACTACGATATTCAAATTACTGATCTCGGCTCCCGAAATCGCTCCGAAAAGACCCGTAAATACCTCTTCCGCTACCGCGTTGACGTCGGTATGCTCGGGAGTTTCTCTCGTTATCGAATATCTGATCGTGTGTCCGTTGCCGTTCAGTTTGCCGGTAAAAGCATTCGTTACCGAATCGCCTATCGGGGTCCATTCCGAGCCGGTGAGATCGAGATCCGCGTTAAGATTATATACGCCCTGATCGTAATCAGCGCCGAGCTTGGAGCGCAGTCCCTCGAAGTCCTCCGCCGAACCTATGTCGTAAGTGAAGGGACCTACGTTGGTATCCTTGTCGTCCACGCAGGCGACGAGCGCCGCCGCAAGAGCGACGACAATTATCAATGCCGATATCGCGGTAACTCTCTTTTTCATTACGCTTCGTCCTTTAACGCGCGAACCTCGCTTCGATGAAAGCGAGCATATCCGCATATACTTCTTTTTTGTTTATTTCGTTCAGTATCTCGTGGCGTGCGCCGGGATAAACTTTATAAGAAACGTCGAGACCCTTCTGGCTGTAGAACTTATAAAGTTTTTCCGCAAGCACCGCTTTATTCGAAACGGGATCGTCGGAGCCTACCGCTATCATGACGGGAAGATCTTTCGCCGCAGCGTATGCGTCGTCGGAATACATCGCCATCACGCCTTTGAAAAAGCTGTAATAATAATCGATGCTGAGCGGGTAGCCGCAATATTCGTCGGCTTCGTACTTAGCCACTTCCGATTTGTCGCGAGAAAGCCATGCGAATTTCTGTCCCTGCGATTCGAAGGGCTTATTGTAATTACCGAAGCTGAGTTTATCGATGAGATAAGCCGTTTTTTCGCCGCCGCAGAAAGCCTTCTGCACGCCCGCGATGATCTTCGCCATTCCCACGAGAGCGCCCTTCATGTACGCGGTGCCGCTCAGTATAACGCCCTTCACGCTCGAAGCGTAAAGCTCTATGTATCTCTGAGAAAGGAAGCTTCCGTAGCTGTGCCCCAACAGTACGACTTCGAGTCCGTCGACGGATTTGGCGTAATCGACCACCGATTTTATATCTTCTACGGAATTGGAGAAGGAATCTCCCGAAACTATGCCTTTTGCGCCGTCGGGATTGTATTTATGTCCTCTGTGGTTGTCCGCAAGGACGACGTAACCTTCCGCGTTAAGATATCTCGCGAACGCGTCGTATCTCTCCGCGTGCTCCGCCATACCGTGAACGATGACTACGGCGCCGATCTTGTTGTCGACTTCGTCCCATACGCATACGGTATTGACTTTGCCGTCGAAAGTGTCGATTTTAACGAGTTTCATAAATACCTCCGTAAAGCTTTCTCGGGCAATCTTTCCGCGCCGTTCACGCGTGCGCTATACCCGTGTAGTATATATTAACACCAAAACGAATATAATTCAACTGTTAATCTGAATTATTTGCATATACGTACGACGCGCGCGCCCCGCCGGCGTCCGCGCCGCGCGTTTATGACGTGAAAGGAGGGAAAGCATGTCGACCGTAGCTCTTACGGGAGGAGGCACGGCGGGACACATAATGCCGTGTATCGCAGTAGCGGAGGAACTGGCAAAGCACTTCGACCGCATAATTTATTTCGGGGGCGACGGAATGGAGAAAGAGATCGTCCCCTCTTACGGACTGCCGCTGTACACTACGGCGGTGGCTAAATTCTCGAGGAGGGAAATACTTGATAACTTCAAAATACCCTTTATACTTGCCGGGGCGGCGAAAGAAGCCAAAGACATACTGCGGCGCGAAAACGTGCAATTACTTTTCGCAAAGGGCGGCTACGCCACCCTGCCGTCCGCGCTCGGAGCGCGCTCGCTCGGAATACCCGTCGTAATACACGAAAGCGACTACACGATGGGCATGGCAAACAGATTCATATCGACTTTCGCCGCGATGACGCTCACGTCCTTTCCCGAAACCAAAGGCGGCGAATACGTCGGAAACCCGATAAGACGGGAGATATTCGAAGGCGACGCCGCGCGGGCAAGAAAGCGTTACGGGCTCCACGCTTCGCGCCCCGTCCTGCTCGTATTCGGCGGAAGCAGCGGTTCGCTCAAAATAAACGAAGCCCTTTTCGGCTGCCTGCGTTCTCTCACGACGGTCTACGACGTCGTGCACGTTACCGGAAAAGCGGAAAAGGAACGCCTCTATATCGAACATTACAAAGCGGTACCTTACGCCGAAGACATCGCGGACCTGTACGCCGTTGCGGACGTGATAGTGATGCGTGCGGGAGCCAACAGTCTTGCGGAAGCCGCGGCGCTCGGCAAGCGCGTGATAGCGATACCTTTGCCGAAAAGCGACGTAAGCCGCGGCGATCAGGTTCTGAACGCGCAAAGCTATTACCGAAGGGGCGCTATAGATCTGCTCCTTCAGGAGGAGCTCACCCCCGGAGAACTCGAGAAGCGCATAATGAAAATTGCGGCGCTCGCCCCGCCGAAACCTGCGGGAGCGAACGCCGCGGAAAAAATAGTCGAACGTATGTTGTCGCTTTTGCAAGCGCGTAGACAAAGCGACGGCAACCGCGCCTGAGCGGTCAAAGCTCAAAGCCCTATTATTTTGACTCCGTTCTCGACCGAGCATACCACAGCCGACGTGTCGTCGTACATTCTCACGATAAACGCATTTTGGGTACCTATTGCTATACTTCTCGTAACCGAAGTTCCGTCGTTACGTACGTCGGCAAGCGTAAGCGCGTCGCCTGCCGAATAGAGGGTAAGGAAGCCGTCCCGATAAGTTTCGCAATCGTGGAAAACGCTTATACCCTGAAGTATCGCGGTGCTCGAAGCGGTAAATCCGAGGTCGGAATCGACTATATACAGTCTGTCCGTAGTCGCATGCAGCAGCACGAAAGCCACCGATCCGTTCATGAACACATCGGCGTCCTCCGCAAGCCCCACGCTAACTCTGTCCGCTTCCGCCGCCGAAAAGTCGGCGCCGTATCTTGCTATATACACACCGTCCGCCGTCTTTTCCGCAACGAGGAATTTCTGCTCGCCGTCGACTACGACGGGGTTGATAGCGAGCAATTGCTTTTCGCCCACCGTCGCCGTGGAAATATGCTTGAGATCCGTTCCTATCCTTATCGCGGAATAACCGGAGATCCCGTTGAGAACGAGCATATAGTAAGTTCCGAAGTCATAGACTTCACGTATCTCGCCCGACTGCAAACTGCTCGAAGCCGCTACTGCGTTGTCTACTATCTTATAGACTGTATTGTTCGCGCCCGAACCGAGCAGAAGATATCCCTCGTTGAGGGCGAACACCGTGGCGGAGTTGAACGCGGGCAATTCTATGAGGTCGGTTTTCTTGAGATCGGTGGAGATCGTATGCACGTAACTGCGTTCGCCGTCTGTAGCGACTATGACGAGTCCCGCCGAAGTGAGGCGCGAGCCGAGATAACGGATATCCTCGCCGCGAGAAGCAAGATGCACCGCCGAAAGAAGGGTGCCGTCGTTGTCCGCGCGCACTACGCTTATGCGCTTGCCGTCCGTCGCGAGAACGCCCGAATCGGAAGCGTGGGTGACTATCACGTAAAGACCTTCCGAAGTGGAAAGCGCGTTATTGAGCTCCATACCGCTCTCGCTCCACAGGCTCTGAGTGTAGGCGTATATCGCGCTCGCTTCGGGCGGAACGGGGAAGAACACGTTGTTCGTTTCGTCATCCGTCACGTTGTCGGAGCCCTGATCGGGCTCTTCCGCCGGCGGGGTATCGTCGTCCTCCACGTTTGCGGAGCTTCCCGGAACGTCGGCGCCTTTGCCGCGGAAAATATCCGCGACGGTACCGCTTCCGGCTATCACCATGAGCACAGCTATCACCGTGAGAAGAAATATCGCTAAAATTTTAGGAGCATTTTTTTTCATTGATCCGTCCTTTTGAACGGATTATAAACCATAGCTCCGACGGGTGCGACGGATAAGACAAAATAAGCGAAAAATATATATAACTCGTGTTCTTTACGAAGTCGGAAAAAGGTCAGTTAAGACTGATTTTGACGAATCCGCGCGCAAGAGCGTACGCGGTAAGCTCGTCCTTATACGGCGTAACGTCGGTGCGGTCGGCGATATCTTTGGCTTTGCGCATGAGCGCGAGCGAGAGCGACGCTCCGCCCTTTCCGCTCTGTTCTTCTCCTAGCCACTCGCCCGCTCCGCGCATTTCGAGATCCTTCTCGGCTATCTCCAGCCCGTCGCGTTCTTTTACCAAGGTTTCGAGCCTTACGATATCGTCGCCGGATCTCGTCGTGTAAAGGAAACAGTACGCTTTGGAGCCGTCCCTGCCTATCCTGCCGCGCAACTGGTGCAACGTGCTCAATCCGAATCTGTCTGCGTCGAATATCGCCATCAAGGAAGCGTTGGGTACGTCGATACCCACCTCTATCACCGTGGTGGACACGAGCACGGACACCTTCCCTTCCGCAAATCCGTTAAGGACTTTCTGCTTCTCCTGCGCCTTCATTCTGCCGTGCAGAAGACCGATGCTCACCTTGTCGCCGTACTGCGAGCAAAGTTCCTTGTAAAGCTTCTCGGCGGCGAAGCCCTCTATGCCTTCGGCGTCGAATATCTTGGGCGCGACGACG
This sequence comes from uncultured Eubacteriales bacterium, assembly GCA_949292905.1. Taxonomy (GTDB): domain Bacteria; phylum Bacillota; class Clostridia; order Christensenellales; family DTU072; genus Stercoripulliclostridium_A. The sequence goes on along the minus strand of CASFAV010000003.1, from coordinate 181,895 downwards.
TAAGCCTGTTTGCCTTTTAGACATTCTTCGACGATATAGTCGGTCATGCCTTTGCGTTTCGCGGGAGTTACAACGGCTGTGGAAACGTTGTCCGCGGAATAACGCCTGTCTATACTCATCACGTCGACGTCGCCGAATACGGTGAGCCGCAAGGAACGCGGAATGGGAGTCGCGGAAAGAGTAAGCGTGTCGACGGCGCCGCCCTTATCCACGAGCGCGGTGCGCTGCGCCACGCCGAAGCGGTGCTGTTCGTCTATGACGACGAGGGAAAGCGAGCGGAAATCCACCCCTTTCGATATGACGGCGTGCGTACCTATGACTATATCGGCGTATCCGGAGGAAACGGCAGAGCGCGCAACGCGCTTCTCCGCAGCGCCGCAACCGCCGGTAAGTAAAACCACTTTCACGCCGAGCGGCGCGAGAAATTTCTCGAAGGTACGGTAATGCTGTACCGCAAGTATTTCCGTAGGCGCCATGACCGCCGCCTGATGTCCCGAAACCGCGGCGTAATACGCGGCTATCATAGCGACGACGGTCTTACCGCTTCCGACGTCGCCCACGAGCATAGCGTTCAAAGGCTTATCCGACTGCATCCTGTCCAGTATATCGTTCACCGCCGCTTTCTGCGACTGCGTGAGCCTGTAGGGTAGCGCGTCGGTAACTTTGTCTATGACCGCCGGGTGCGCTTCGTAATATATCGCCCTGCGGGATTCCCTGCGCACGGTGCGGTAAGCCAGAATGTCTTTCAGGAGTTTCTCAAGTTCTATCCTCTCTCGCGCTCCTCTGGCTTCGGATAAGTTTGAAGGAAAGTGCGCTTTCACGAAAGCCTCTCCGAGGCTCATGAGCCCTTTTTCGCCGTCGGCAAGTCCGTGCGCGTCAAAGCCTTTCGCGATAACGTCCGCGACCATTGCGGAAAAGGTTTTCTGAGGGATCACTCCGCGCGTGGCGTAAATCGGCTTGATACCACGCAATTCGCCTTCTCCGAGCGCGTCCGCTTTCTCGTAAGCGGGATTGATGAGTTCGAATGTCCTGCCCTCTTTACGCAATTTGCCGTACACGCGCACTCTGGCGCCCGCGCAGACTACCGAAGCCACGTAATTGGCGTTGTACCATACGAGTTTTACCTTCTTGCCGTCGTCGGTGGCGCCGGTAACTCGGTACATCTGAAGTTTTCCTTTTCTGAAGGGTTTGCCTGCGGAAGTTATCTCTGTGACGAGTACGACGAACTGCCCGTCCTCTGCTTCGTCGAGATCGCTCACCGCGTCTAAATCGATATAATCGACGGGGGTCTTTTCGACTATCCCCCGCCGCGAATAAATGCCTAAATAATTGAGTTTTTCGAGCGTAACGGGACCTACTCCCTTTACGCCGAGAAGTTCGTTCCGCTCCATTCCGATCCGATAATCCCGCGAGCCGCTATTCTACGGAAATGTAATAGAAATAATGTTGCTGACCGCCCTCGTAGACCATGACGTCGTGGAAGGGATATTCGTCCTGCAGCACGGTTTGCAATTCCTCGGCGACGGATGCCTCGAGTCCGGCGCCGTAATAGAGACTTATCGCCGCCGTTTCGTCGGTGACCATCTGCGCAACCACTTCGCGCGCCACTTCGTTGACGGAATCGCCCTTGGCGACTATCCTGTCGTAAATACCGATTATGTCTCCGTTATGCAGATCGAAGCCGTCCATCTCGGTGTCGCGTACCGCGCGTGTGACCTGAGCGCTCTTGACGGACTGTATCGCGCGGCGCATCATCTCGACATTCTCCTCTTCTCCCGCCTCGGGATTGAAGTTGATAGCCGCGGTAATGCCCTGCGGAATATTTTTGGTAGCTATAACTACCAATTTTGCCTTCGTCAGTTCTCGCGCCTGCTCCGCGGCGAGCACGATGTTCGAGTTGTTGGGAAGTATGTACACGGTATCCGATCCCGTGGAGTCCACGAGCTCCACGATGTCCGCCACGCTCGGATTCATCGTCTGACCGCCTTCCAGTATCTTGTCCACGCGGAGCTCGGTGAAAATACGCTTGATGCCCTCGCCGTTGCATATCGACACGAGCGAAACGGGCTTGGCTTCCTCTTTGCGCTCCTCGCGCGACTTCTTGAGCGCGCGGTTCTGCTCGAGCATGTTCTCTATCTTGGGTTTGTCCAGTTCGCCCAGCATGAGCGCGTAACCGAGCGCCTTGTCGGGATTATTGGTATGCACGTGCACCTTTACGAGAGTGAGATCGCCCACCACTATCACGCAGTCGCCTATATTGTTGAGCTTGTCGCGCAACTTGTCGATATCCGACAGCGTGGTCTTCTTTTTCATGTTTATTATGAAAAACTCGGTGCAATACGCGAATTTTATGTCGTCCAGATCGTGCACGTCGGGCGCGTCGAAGAAATCTTCTGGCCTCTCCTGTCCCGCTTCTGCGGGCGAGAGTTCCTGCATCGGGACGCCTTTGAGGACGTTGGACATGCCGTAGAGTATGGTCAGCAGACCTTTGCCGCCCGCATCCACGACGCCCGCTTTTTTCAATACGGGCAGCATCTCGGGCGTACTTTTGACGACTTCTTCGCCCTTTACGAGCAAAAGATCGAAAAATTCAATAAAATCTTTCTTTTTGGTGGAAATTTTAAGCGCGTAATCGCTTACGAGTCTGATGACGGTAAGTATAGTTCCTTCCTTGGGATGAGTCACCACGTCGTAAGCTGCGTTCGAGCCGTTTTTAAGAGCTCTGGCAAAAATTTTGGTGGTGACCTCCGAGCACTCGCTCATCACGAGACTCATTCCCTTGAAGATCTGACTCAATATAACGCCGCTGTTGCCGCGCGCGCCTTTGAGGGCGCCGCGCGCGAACGCTTCGCACACAAGGTCCATGCGGTCTTCCGCGACCGCGTCCATCTCCTTGACCGAAGACGTAACGGTAAGATTCATATTAGTTCCCGTATCTCCGTCGGGAACAGGAAAGACGTTCAGACTGTCGATATATGCGCTGTTGTTTTTCAGATTAATCGCACCGCCCTTGAAGAGTTCGCGAATATCCGCTGTCTGTAATATGTTCATCTATATCCTTAACCGAATTGCTTCGTCATTTCTATAACTTTACTCCCACGACGTGGATGATGACGCTTTTCACGCGCATGCCGGTGAGGTGTTCGACGTTGTACTGCACGCTCGAACGAAGACTCTCGATGACGGCTTCGCGGTTGACGCCGTCCTTCAGAATGACGTAGAGCTCCACGAAAATACGGTTGTCCATCGTGACGATCTTTACGCCTTTGCCGAGAGGCTCCTTGTTGAAAAGTATCATGATGCTGTCGCTCAGACGGCGGCTTGCAAGTTCGACGACGCCGTAGCAATCGAGCGTTATCCTGCTTACTATGATCGCCACAGCCTGATCGCTGATATTGATATTGCCGTAAATATTGGTAGTCGTGAGCGCCATATTTCTCCGTCGCGGTAAGCGCGCAATGCAGCAAAAAGCTCCGCTCCTCGCGTGCGCGTACTTAATCGATATTATATATAATATAGCAATACCCGATAATTTGCAAGTAAATTCGAAAAGGTACCTAAAAACTGTTGCCAAACGGATAAATATTTTGTATAATACGTAAGCGCGAAATAACGCAGGAGGTTACAACTATGTCTAAAGTGTGCAGTATATGCGGCAAAGGCAGTATGAGCGGCAACAAAGTGAGCCACAGTAATATCAAAACGAAAAGAAGCTGGACCCCCAACGTCCAGAAAGTGGATATAGAGATAGACGGTAAAGTCCGTAACGCTTACGTGTGCACTCGTTGCCTGCGCACGATGAAGAAAGCGGATAAGGAATAATTATCCCCGACTTTACGTGAGCGCCTTCAGGGCGCGCGCATCGGCTGTCGCGAAAGCGGCAGTTTTCTTATATAATCCGCGCAAACGAAGCGTTCCCTTACGGGAACGCTTTTTTACGCACTGCCTTATTTGTCTTTCGGACAAAGTTTTTTGATCAGGCGGACTATGGGTTTCAATACCGTGGGGCAACTGATACAGATTATTCTCATTCTATCTCCGTTACACCAGTATATGTACCCTCGGTGAAAAAGGTTACCGCTCTCCGCGAAGTACGCGCACCGTGCGCGCGGGATCGTCCGACTTGTAGACGGCGGAGCCCGCCACTATCATTCTTACGCCCGCTTCTCTCACGAGCGCGGCGTTGCTTTCGCCCACCCCGCCGTCGATCTCCACGATGACGTCCAAAGCGTTCTCTTTTATATACTTCACCGCCGCGCGCACAGTGTCGAGCGTTTCCGGTATGAATTTCTGTCCCCCCAGTCCCGCATACACGCTCATAACGAGCAGAACGTCGCACTTGCCGAGCAGGTATTTGTATTCTTCGAAAGAGACGTTCGGATTTATTACGATTCCCGCTTTCGCGCCCAGGGCGCGTATCTCGTCGAGAGTTTCCGCGGGACGCTTGCTCGCGTCGGGATGGAAAGTCACTATGTCCGCTCCGCACTTCACGAATTCGGCGACGTATCTCTCCGGCTCCGTTATCATCAGATGCACGTCGAGCGGCAGAGGCGATATCTTCTTGATCGCCGCTATCATGGGCATCCCGAAGGTGAGGTTCTTGACGTACACTCCGTCCATTACGTCGCAATGCACGTAGTCCGCGCCCCAATCGCCGAGTGCGCGCACGCTCTTTTCCATGTTGGCGAAATCGCCCGCAAGTATCGACGGCGAAACGATGATGTTATTCATAGAGCTTCCTCCTGTTTTCTTTGAGTTCTCCGTAAATTTCAAGATAACGCATATAACGCCCTTTGTCAAGAGCTCCTTCCGCTACGGCGCGCTTCACCGCGCAGTCCGGTTCCTCCGTATGTGTGCATCCGCGATATTTGCATTCGTCCTGATACGCGATGAAATCTTCGTAGTAATAGGTCAGTTCCTCGGGCTTCAGATCGACAAGCGTCAGCATGCTGAAGCCGCAGGTGTCCATAATGTTACCGCCGAGCGCTTCGTATATCTCCACGTGGCGCGTAGTGTTCTTGCCGCGCTTCACCTTCCTCGACAAACCGTCCGTTTTGAGATTGAGATCGAGCAGCGCGTTGAGAAGCGACGTCTTGCCCACCGCGCTCTGCCCCGCAAGACATACGGTCCTGCCTTCGACGAATTCTTTGAGCTTTTCGAAGCCCCTTTTTTCCTCTGCGGAAACTTCAACGCAGTCCATGAACGCGCGGTAAGGTTCGAGCACCTTGTCCGTTTCGCCTTCCTCCGCAAGCTCACATTTGTTGTAAAGTATCACAGGCTTGATCCCTTCCACGTAGCAGTTCACGATTATTTTGTCTACGAGAAGCATATCGGGTTCGGGCTCTTTCGCTATCACTATGAGCGCCGCGTCCACGTTCGCAACGTACGGTCGCACGAGCGAATTCCTGCGCGGTTTGACTGAGTCTATCACCGCTTCTCCCCTCTCGAATATAACCGCCACCTCGTCGCCCACGTATATGTCGCCGTCGCGGCGCAGTTTGCCGCGAGCGTACGCCGTGTAAGCCTTGTTACCGCATTTGACGGTGTATCTGCCCGCCACCACCGAAGTGACGGTGCCGTCCACTCCTCTCATTTATTCTTCCTCCCCGCAGGCGGCTTTCTTCGAAGCCGTCGCGTCTTTCTCCTTAAGATATTTAACTCGCAACTGCCCGCAGGCTCCGCCGATATCGTTGCCCATGCTGCGCCGCAACGTGACGGATACGCCGCGCTTTTCGAGTATCTTCATGAATTCGCCTATCTCTCCCGACGCTATACCGCGCATGCCGCGTTCCTTGACGTAATTGAGATTGATGAGATTGACGTGGCAGTTTATCCCTTTGACCAGTTTGGCAAGCTCCTCCGCGCTCTTTGCGTCGGCATTCTTGCCCTCCGCCAAAGCGTATTCGAATATTATCCTTCGCCCCGTTTTCGCAAAATAATATCCGACCGCTTCGAGCACGCTCGCGATATTGTATTTGCGGTTCACCGGAAGAAGCGCGGAACGCTTCTCGTCCGTCGCCGCGTGGAGCGATACCGTAAGCGTCACGTGTAACCCGCTGTCGGCAAGCGCTCTTATCTTGTCCGGAAGCCCGCAGGTGGAGAGAGATATGTTCCTCAGACTTATGTTTATCCCGCGTTCGTCGGATACGAGCCGCAGGAACTTCGTCACGTTGTCGTAGTTGTCGAGCGGTTCCCCCGATCCCATCAGCACCACGTTGGTTATCGCACGCTTATCGGGCGTACCGCCGTGCAGGCGGTTGACGGCAAGCACTTCAGCGAGTATTTCTCCCGCCGTAAGATTCCTCACGAGCCCGTTCAGTCCGCTCGCGCAGAACACGCACCCCATGCGGCATCCCACCTGAGTGGATACGCAAAGAGTATCCCCGTAATTGTGCGGCATATATACGCCCTCTACCACGTTCCCGTCGCGGAGAGCGAAAAGATATTTTTCGGCGCCGTCCTTGCCGCGGTAAGTTTCCACTATTTCGAGCGCCGTCGCGAAATACTCCTTACGGAGCGCTTCCGTAAATTTCTTCGGAAGGTTAGTGGCTTCGTCGAACTCCTTGTGCCGCATCGCGAGCGAATAAAGCTGCTCGGCGCGGAAAGCGGGCTCGCCGTACCTTACGGCGAGATCTTTCATATCGCTGAAGCTCAGATCCTGCAGAAGTTTCATCCCTTCCTCCTCATTCGCGCGATAAAGAAACCGTCCATTCTGTCGTCGGGTAATATCGTGCGCATCCCTTCCGCAACTATTCCGTATCCTTCGATACGGAATTCGTCGTTTTCTTTCAAAAACTTTTCTACCTGCTCACCGTTCTCGCACGCGGTGAGCGTGCAAGTGGAATATACGAGCAATCCGCCCGGTTTAACGTAACGCGCGGCGGTGGAGATCAGTTCGCTCTGTATCCTCGTCAGCGAATCTATATCCTCGCTCTTACGGTTCAGCACGATATCCGGTCTCGACGATATCACTCCGAGCCCCGAACAGGGAACGTCCGTAAGCACGCAGTCGAAAGCGGAATCGAATTCCTCGCGATAGACCGTGCCGTCGTTCGTAAGCGTCCCGATATTCACGCCTACGCGCTTCGCGTAAGACGCGATAAGCTCCGTTCTGTGCGGGTGGATATCGCAGGCGATGACTTCCGCTCCGCGCTCCGCCGCGAATACCGCTTTCCCGCCCGGCGCCGCGCAGAGGTCGAGAAACTTCTTTCCTCTCAAATCGCCGAACGCTTCGACTACCGCCATGGACGACGGGGACTGGTAGACCGCCTTGCCCTCCGCTATAAGCGCGCTTACTTCAGGCGTAACGTCCACGTAATAGCCGCCCGTTTCGCTACGCTCCGCTCTAGCGGCTTTTTCGTCGAATTCTCCCTCGGCGCACTTCGACGTCAGTCTTATATGCTTTCTTTTCTCCGCACGCGGTTTCAATACGTTCACCGCGTCGTAGCCTTCCTGCTCCATCCTTTTCACGAGCCACAGCGGCGCGTTGGCGGCTATCTCCAGCCCTTCGTCGCTATCCGCGGAAGGCATTTTTTCGGGTTTGCCCGCCGCGACCTTTTTAAGTACCGCGTTGACGAATCCCTTTATATCTTTACCGCCGATACGCGCGGCGAGCTCCACGCTCGAATCGACCACCGCATACGGCGCCGCGTCCAGGTGACGCAAAGCGTATATCGCCTGATAAAGCAACGCGCGGAATTTGGGCTTCGGCATTCGTCCGACAAGACTTTTCAATACGTACGCGCATTCGTAATAGTTTTCGAGCGTGCCGTATACGAGCTTGACGACCGTGTTTTTGTCGCCGTCGTCCTTCAACGAATGCAATTCTATATTAAGATACGCGCCCGCGCGCAATACCTTATCCAGAATGTCGTAACTTTTCCCGAGCGTAGCAGCGTCCATTATCCGAGCACCGTACCCGAAGGAAGTTTTTTACCGAGCAGATAATCTCTCGCGCTCATGGCTTTGCCTCCCTCGCCCTGTACTCTTAAAAAGGTCATTGCGGTGCCGCCGCCGCAACGCACGGTTATGCCGTGCTTGTCGGCTTCGAGTACCTCTCCGCATTCTCCGTCCGCGAATTCCTTATCGGAAACAGCCGCTTCGAGCACTTTGAGCCTGCCGTTCGGGGTATTGCAGTACGTTCCGGGGAAGCCGTAGAAAGCGCGCACCCTGCGCGTAAGTTCCGTAGCGGTAAGCGTGAAATCCATTCTCCCGTCCTCTTTGACGAACTTACGGCAATAGCTTGCGCGCGAATTGTCCTGCGGCGTATAGGTTGCGGTACCTTTTTCTATGGCGTCGAGCGCTTCCACCGCAGCCGAAGCGGAAAGCTCGGCAAGAATGGCGAAGCACTCCTCGGAATTTTCGGTGCCTTTCAAACGTATACTGCGCTGAAGAATGATATCTCCGGTGTCCATTTCGTATTCGGTACGCATTATTGTGGTGCCTATCACTTCGTCGCCGTTCAGAATGGCGCTCTGTATCGGCGCCGCTCCGCGGTATGCGGGAAGAAGCGAAGCATGGGTATTGATGACTCCGTGCGGGCACAGCGCGAGCACCTCGCGCGAAAGCAGTTGCCCGTAAGAGGATGTAAGCATTATATCCGCGTTAAGCGGACGCAACGCGTCGAGTTCGTTGTTTATTTTTTCGAATTGGAAAAGCGTCAATCCCTCGGCAAGCGCATAGCTTTTTACGGGCGAAAAGAGCTTTTTGCCGTTACGCGCGTTCACCTTGTCGGGTTGCGCGACTACGGCGACCACTTCGTGCGCGCTCGCGCGCACCGCTTTCAGTACCGTAAGAGAAAATTCGCCGCTACCGAGAAATATCACTTTCATTTTTTCTTACCTCTGTACTCTTTGTCTATGAAAAGTATGCCGTCGAGATGATCGCATTCGTGACATATCACGCGCGCTTTCCACCCTTCGGCACGTTCGGTATGCTTGCCGCCCTTCCTGTCAAAATAGCTTACCGTAAGCGACATCGGGCGTTTTACCTGACAATTTTTCGAGGAATCGACGGAAAGACAGCCTTCCGCGCCTATCTGCTCGCCCGCGGCGTCGCTTATGACGGGATTTATCATTTCGGTAAGCGCTCCTTCCTCCGGTTCTATGACTATCACGCGGCGCGAAACGCCTACCTGAGGTCCCGCAAGTCCGACGCCGTTGGCTTTACGCATAGTTTCCGCCATATCGTCGAGAAGAATGTGCAACCTCTCGTCGAACGAGGTAACCTCGCGCGCCTTCCTTCTCAATATCGGTTCGCCTTCCTGAAAAATGTTCCTTAATGCCATATCCTTTCACCTCTCGATTTGCGCTTTCGTGTTTATCAAAGCATCTGTTGCGGATTTACTTCCGTAAAGACAGTAATTTTATTGTTGTTGGCGGCGTTGGCCTTCGCGTATACGTAAGGCATTACCTCTTTCGCCGCGTCCGAATCTATCCACGCCACCACCTGGTAACGGTAATAATCCCTCAATTTTTTCATTGCCGCGGGCATGACCTGCACGCGCATTATTCCGGGCGTCTTTGCCTTAAGCGAAACGATCTCCGCGCAAAGCGCTCTAGCCGCGTCCCTTGCGGGATCCGCTTCTGCTGAAAGCACCAGCAATCTGACTATTTTACTGTACGGCGGGTACTTCGTCAGTTCCCTCGTGTTGATCTCCTTCTCGAAAAACCCTCTGTAATCGTAACGCTTCGCGAATTTGTATACGTAATGATTGGGACTGTAGGTCTGCATTACCACTCTGCCGGGCTTACTCTCCCTTCCCGCTCTTCCCGCCATCTGCGTGATAAGCTGGAAGGTGCGCTCCGCGGAGCGGTAATCGGAATAATACAGCGCAACGTCGGCGTCGATTATGCCTACCAACGTCACGTTCTTGAAGTCGTGCCCCTTGGCTATCATCTGCGTCCCGACCAGAACGTCCGCTTCGCCCGCGCCGAACGCGGTAAGTATCTCTCTATATGAATCGCGGCTTCTGGTGGTATCGTTGTCCATGCGCAGGACTCGCGCTTCGGGAAATATCCTCTTGATCTCAGCTTCGACCTTTTCGGTTCCCGTTTTACCTTCCTTGAGATCCTCATAACCGCATATCGGGCATTTCTCTATCGCGCGGTAGCGCGCGCCGCAATAGTGACAACGCAGAGTATTGTCCTCTTTATGGTATGTAAGGCTCACCTCGCACGAAGGACATTTAGGCACGAAACCGCAACTGCGGCAACGTAAGAACGAAGCGTAACCTCTGCGGTTGAGAAAGAGCATCGCCTGGTTGCCTTCCTTGAGCGTTTCTTCGAGTCCGCTCAGGAGCCGCGCCGAAAATATGCCCGCGTTACCCGCTCGTATTTCGTCGCGCATGTCAACGGTCTCGAGCTCGGGAAGTTGCATCCTGTTTATACGTTTGTCGAGGGTGATGAGCGTATATTCTCCCTTCACCGCTTTATAATAAGTTTCCACGGAAGGCGTGGCGCTGCCGAGCACGAGCTTCGCGCCGTTATACGCGCGCCTGAATTCCGCTATCTCCGACGTGAAATACCTCGGATTGTTCTCCGAAACGTAGCTCGAATCGTGCTCTTCGTCGATAATTATGACGCCGACGTCGGTAAGAGGAGCGAACACGGCGGATCTCGCGCCGAGAGCCACGCGGGCTCCGCCCGTGAGAAGTCTGCGCCACTCGTCGTAACGCTCTCCGTCCGAAAGCCCGCTGTGCAGTACGGATACCATATCTCCGAAACGCGCGCGGAATATTCCGAGCATCTGCGGAGTAAGCGATATTTCGGGAACGAGCATTATCGCGTTCTTACCTTCGGCAAGCGTCTTTTTGATAAGGTTAAGATATATTTCCGTTTTGCCGCTTCCCGTAACGCCGTGTATGAGATAAGTCCCCGGCGCGCCCTCGCTCACGGCTTTCACCGCCACCGCCTGCTCGGGAGTAAGTTCCACCTTTTTGCGTTCGGCGGGCATTCCTGCGGGAGTGCGGCTGAGTTCGGTGCTTTCTCGGCGGATAAGTCCTTTCTCGACGAGCGCTTTAACCGCCGAAGGCGAATACCTTTCAAGTATCCTCGCTTCGGCCGCCGCCTTTACTTCGTAAAGTTCGCACAGTAAGGCGCGTTGCGCTTTCGCGGACGGCTTGACTTTCGTAAGCGCTTCCTCAAGCGTGAGAGAAACCTCCGGATAAAGATAATTCCTTCTCAGCGCCTTCACTCTGCCTCCGCGAAGCTTGGCGGGCACGAAAAGCCTTAAACAATCTATCAGCCTCAGATCCGTTGCCCGCATGTACTCGGCAAGAGCGAGCATCTCCGGAAGTATCACCGGGTAATCGTCCAGAAGCATTATTACGTCCTTGAGATCGTAACGGCAGTCGGACTTTTCCTTGATCCCGACCACGAAGCCTTCTACCTGTCTTCTTCCGAAAGGTACGAGAACGCGCGAGCCTCTCTCTATCGGGAAAGGCGCGAGATAATCGAACACTTTATCGGTGTCGGAATTGGAGATGTCGACGATGACTTCGTATACCATTTCAATATACGTAATCGAGTATCACGCCCGCAAGTTCGGCTTTGCTCATCTTCTCGAGCGCTATGACAGCGCCGCCCGAAGTGATGAGCGTAGCGATATTGGTGTCCGCGTCGAAACCCGCCCCTTCGAGCGTAACGTCGTTGGCTACCATAAGATCGGCGTTCTTGGACTCCAGCTTTTTCATGGCGTTCCCGATGAGATCGTTCGTTTCAGCGGCGAAAACCACAAGCTTTTTATCGCCTTTCAATTTACCCACTTCGGCGGCGATATCGGGATTTTTTTCAAGTTCCAGCGTAAGCGTGGGAGATTTGATCTTCTCGGGAGAATAGTTCTTCACCTTGTAATCTCCGGGCGCCGCCGCCATTATGACGACGTCCGCTTCCGGCAAAAGCTCCACGACGGCTTTACGCATATCTTCGGTTGTAGAGACTCTGACCGTGCGCATACCTTTAGGGGGCTCCACGCTCAGCGTGCCCGCAACGAGTATCACTTCCGCTCCGCGCTCCGCCGCGGTCTCCGCTATACGGATACCCATTTTGCCGGAAGAGCGGTTGGAAATGAATCTTACGCCGTCTATCGGTTCGCGCGTCGCTCCCGCCGTCACGAGCACCGTCCTGCCTCTGTAATCGGCGCGCGGCGTGAGCGCCGCGTCCACCGCCGCCACTATATCCGCGGGCTCCGCCATTTTCCCGGCGCCCACGTCGCCGCATGCAAGCCTTCCCTCCACGGGGTCTACGAATCTATAACCCAACGCTTTGAGTTTCGCTATGTTCTCCTGCACCACCGGATTGGTGTACATATTCGTATTCATCGCGGGGCAGATATACACGGGCGCGCGCGTAGCCGAAACGGTGGTAGTGAGCATATCGTCCGCTATACCGTCGGCTATCTTGCCGATAACGTTGGCTGTAGCGGGCGCGATCACGAACGCCGAAGCGAGCTTCGCGTAGCTTATGTGTTCCACTTCGAATTCGCGCTCTTTGTCGAATGTGTCCGTCACGACTTTATTGGAAGAGAGCGTTTCGAAGGTCAGCGGCGTGACGAATTCGGTGGCGTTGCGGGTCATTATCACCCTGACGTCGTAACCGAGCTTCACGAAACGCGAAACCGTTTCGCAGGACTTATAGGCGGCTATACCGCCGGTAACTCCCAGAATTATAGTTTTTTTCATTTTACTTATTGACGACTACTTTTATCTTCTCGTCGTAAATTTCCTTCGCGGCGTAAGACACTGCTTTGAGCCCCGACTTTTCGAGCTCGTCGGACTGCATGTCCAGAAGGTCTTTCGCGCGTTTGGTGATGCCTACCACGAGAGCGTAACGGCAAGGAGCCTTTTCGATAAGTTTGTCAATGGGCGGATCGATCATCATAATTGTGTTCTCCTATATTGTTGATTTGTTTTATTATTTATGTACGGGCGTTCCTTACGGAAACGCCGTCGTATTATATTCTCCGCGCGGCGCGTGAGAGCGCCGCGGTGCGCTTATTCGAGGTTCTGTATCTGCTCGCGCACCATTTCTATCTCGTTTTTGAGCTGAAGCACGAGACGCGTGATCTGAAGATCGTTACATTTACTGCCGATCGTATTCACCTCGCGGTTGGCTTCCTGCGTAAGAAAATCGAGCTTTTTGCCTACCGCGCCGCCTTCGTCGAGTATCTCGCGGTAATTGGATATATGGCTCGTAATCCGCGTAAGCTCCTCGTCGATATTAGCCCTGTCCACGAAAAACGCCACTTCGCTTGCCAGCCTGGATTCGTCTATTTCCACTCCGCCGAGCGCTTCTGCAATACGCGCGGACAATTTCTCCGAATACTCCTTGGCGACTTCGGGGGCGCGTTTCTTGATCTCGTTCACCGCTTCCGCGATGTCGTCGAGCTTCGCGCGTATGTCGTTCGCGAGACGTTCGCCCTCCGCTTTACGCATCGCGAGCAGATTATTGAGCGCCTCGGCAGCCGCTTCTGATATGAGCTTGAGCAAAGTTTCCTCGTCGTCTTCGAGCTCCGTCTGCTTCACCATCTCCGGCACCTTGATGAGCGCGGAAGCGGTAAGGTCGTCGGTTATTCCGAGAGCCGAAAACCTTTCGCCGAGTTTCTTATACCCCGCCGCGAGCTCTTCGTTCAGATTGACGCCCTCGGAAACGCGGTTGTCCTCGTAATTGAGATAGACGTCCGCGTGACCGCGCTTCAAAGCGCCGCCGATCATGGCTCTGGCAGGAGTTTCGGCAAACTGGAAATTCCTGGGAAACTTGAACAGCAGATCGAGAAAACGGTGATTTACCGTCTTGATCTCGACGGTAATTTTGCGCAGATCCTTTTCCGCGACTCCTTTGCCGTAGCCGGTCATACTGTAAATAGTGGAAGCCATATCAGTTATCTCCTTTGAAGCGGTACAGTTCGTCCGCCTGAATTTCGGTATGTATTTCTCGTCCGTCGGGATAAACGACGGTGAGTCCCTCGCCGTCGGTGACATATCCCACTACGTTAGCCTCGATCCCCGCCGCGCGGAGCGCTCTCACGACGGCTTCGCCGTCGCGGGCGACGATCAGCATACTGCCGCTCGATATGATACGGTACGGATCCGCGCCGAGTTCGGCGCAGACTTTAAGAGTAAGCGCCCCGAAAGGCACCTTGTCGGCATACAGCGTTACGCCTACGCCCGCGCCCGCCGCAAGCTCGCATACCGCGCCGAAAATACCTCCTTCGGTGACGTCGTGCATATTGCAGGGTATTTTCGCCGCGCGAAGCGCTCTTCCTTCCGGAAGTATTCCGGTGCTTTTACGGTATCCTTCGAGTTCCGCACGTTCGCTTTCGGTAAGAGAAAGTTTTTTCGGATACATATCCGCAAGGATAACCGTCCCCTCGATGCCGAGAGTCTTGGTGACGATCACCGCGTCGCCCGCTTCGGGCGCGTGCGGCAACCACCCTTCCGCCGCCTTGCCTATCGCCACGGCGTTGACTACGGGGCGCGTGACCGCGCTCGAAAATTCCGTATGTCCGCCCACTATCTCGGCGTTCCACGCCGCCGCTTCGCGCTCCGCGTCCGTCATTATCCTTTTGACGTCGGAGACGTCGCAACTCTCAGGCAGTATCAACGTGATAAGGAACGCCACGGGCTCGCCGCCCGCCGCTATAACGTCGTTGGCGCTTACTTCTATCGCGAGAGAGCCGATATTGACCGCCTCTCCGGTAATTGGATCGGTATGTACGAGCATATCCGCGCCCAATGCCACGCGCGCGCAATCCCCGCCGAGCGAAGCCGATTTCAATACTTCCTCCCTGCGGTGCGATATTACGGACAATACGTTCTCTTTGAGTTCTTTTCCGGTAAGTTTACCTGCGCGCATACGAGTATTATATCGCACACGCGCAGGTTGTAAAGCGTTTTTTGAAAATCAGTCGGAGTTATCCACAATTTCCGAGAATTTATTTTCGTCTATTATTTCGATGCCGAGCTTACGGGCTTTGTCGAGCTTACTTCCCGCGTCGCTTCCCGCCACGACGAGATTAACGCTTTTCGAAACGGTATCCGCCGTCTGTCCTCCGAGCGCGCGCACGATTCTCTGCGCTTCGGAACGTTTGTAACGGGTGAGCGCTCCGGTAAACACAACCGTCTTACCGCTGAAAACGCCTTCGCCCGTCTCCTCTTCCTCCTCGAATTCTATGCCCGCGGCGAGCAAACCGTCAATGAGCGCGAGCTTCTCGGGATCTCTGAAAAAGCTCGTCACGTTATTCGCCGTAATGTCGCCGAAATCGTCCAAAGCCGCAATTTCTTCCGTAGTGGCGGCTTTAAGGGCGTCAAGCGTTTTGAAACGCGCTTCCAGTTGTTTAGCCGCCTTTTTACCGATAGTCGGTATCCCTAAAGCAAAAATAAAGCGCGCAAGCGTAGTATGCTTGGAGCGCTCTATCGAGTCCAGAAGGTTGCGCGCCTTCTTTTCTTTGAAACCGTCCAGTTCGAGAAGATCCGCTTCCGTGAGCGAATAAAGTCCCACCGGCGACGAGACGTGCAGCTCGTTATAAAGCTGCTCGGCGGTCTTCTCGGAAAAGCCCTCTATATTCATGCATTGCTTATCCGCGAAATGGTCGAGCGCGGCAACTATCTGCGGAGCGCAGTTGACGGTATTGGTGCAATAGTAGAAAGCGCCTTCTTTCCTGACGGGGGCTCCGCAGGCAGGACACTTGTCGGGCGGAAGGATATCCGCGGATTCGGAAGTGTGTTCGTAAACGCCCATTATTTCGGGGATGACGTCGTTACTGCGCCTTATGAGCACGCGGCTGCCTATTTTAACGCCTTTCTTCAATATGTCGGCGTAATTGTTGAGCGTGGCGTGCTTGACGGTCACTCCCATAAGGTCCACCGGTTCCAGTACGGCGAGCGGATTCAGCTTCGAAGTACGCGAGACCTGCCATATCACCTCTTTGAGTATGGTCGTCGTTTCCGTAGCCGCGAATTTGTACGCGAGCGCCCAGCGCGGGAACTTCTCCGTGTAGCCGAGCTCTTCCCTCAACGCCACTTTATCGACTTTGATGACCGCGCCGTCGATAAGATAATCGAGCGTTTCGCGTTCCGCGTCTATCTCTGCAAGCTTGCTTTCGGCGTCCTCTATACCTTTGATCATATCGAAACGCTTACCCACGAGGAAGCCGTTATCTATGATAAATTCTCTCATTTCGCGTTGTGAGTCGAAGCGTATCCCTTCGTGATAGCCGATATTGTATGCAAAAAAGTCGAGTTTGCGGCGCGCCGTTTCGCGCGGGTCGAGGTTGCGTATCGCGCCCGCCGCCGCGTTGCGGGGATTTTTAAGCGGCACGTCGGCAGTCTTATTGTATTCGTTGAATGCAGACCACTTCATTATGCCTTCGCCCTGTACCTCGACAAATCCTTTGAATTTTATTTTGAGCGGCACGGTGCGTATCGTGCGGATCTGTTCGGTGACGTCCTCGCCCGTTTCGCCGTCGCCCCGCGTGGCGCCCCTCATGAGTTCTCCGTTGTCGTAAGTGAGCGACAGCGTAAGCCCGTCGAATTTGTGTTCGAGAGTCATCTCCGGAAGCGAGCCGAGCTGTTTGACGAGTCGCGAGAAGAAGGCTTCGAGTTCCTCGATATTCTTCGCTTTATCAAGCGAATACAGCCTTTCGCGATGAGTGTAAGAGGCAAATTCCTTGAGCGTTTCGCCACCCACGCGGTGCGTGGGAGAGTCGGGCAGCACGAAACAAAGTTCTTTTTCGAGAGCTACGAGCTCGTCGTACAGCTTGTCGTACTCTGCGTCCGACACGGTCGGCGCGTCCAACACGTAATATTCGTATGCGTATCTGTTGAGCAATTCGACGAGTTCGAGCATTCTTTCCATATACGTTTCTCCCTGCACCGCTTTATGCGTTTAACACGGTAAAAGCTTTTCGGACTGCGCGTGATGCGCGCACATATTTTTTATTCCTATTACCTTTAATTTTATTCTTTTTTGAGCGTAAGCGGCGCGAGCGCCAGAATGAATTTCTTTACGCCGAGATTGGGGAAAGCGACGGTCGCAGTCGTATCGCTGCCCGAACCGAGCACGACGAGCACGGTGCCCTCTCCGTAACGCGGATGTACCACTTTCGCGCCGCCAACGAAACCGGAGAGATCTTTGGCGGGCGCGGGTGCCGACTGCTTCTTGGGAGCGGGAGCGGTAGCCGCAGTGCGCCTTATTTTGCTTCCTTCCAAAGAAGCCACATTCAGAAAATCGGGGCGCGGTCCCAGTCCGTTCACGTAATTGCGGCGCGCGCCGAAGGCGCCGTAAGAGTCGTTGTCCCCGCCCTTCGCTTCCTCTACGAACCGCGACGGCATAAGGTATTCAACGCGGTTATACCGGAATCTGCGTTGAGCGTTGCTTATGTACAATCTTTCACGGGCGCGCGTTATCGCCACGTACATCACGCGGCGTTCTTCTTCGATGTCGTTACTTTTGAGCGCCTGCGCCGAAGGGAAAGTTTCCTCTTCGCACCCTACTATGAACACCGCTCTGAATTCCAGACCTTTGACGGCGTGCATGGTAGCCACTGTGACCTTGTCGTTGTCCTCGAGCTCGTCATCGCTCTCTCGTACGAGGCTTACGTTCTCCAGAAATTCGTTCACGGTGGCGCCTTCGTTTTTCTCTTCGTACTCGCGCACGTACGCGAGGAATTCCTTTATATTCTCCCAACGCGAATAATCCTCTTCGGTACCGGACGCGGTATAATAATTCTCGAAGCCCACCCTTTCCACGAGATATCTCGTAAAGGAATATATGGGTTCTCCCGCGTGCACAACGAGATCGCTGATGAGCGCGCGGAAGTCTTCCACCTTCTTGACGATACGCGCGCCGAGCTCGCTCTCGTATTTGTTGATCTCGAGCATCACGTCGAAAAGCGAGAGAGCCTGTTCGCGCGCAAACGAACCGACGGCGTTGACGGTAGCGTCGCCTATACCCCTTGCCGGCACGTTGACGATGCGCTCGACGGCTTCGTTGTCGCGGTTGTTGGCGATCATGCGCATATATGCCACGACGTCCTGTATCTCCTTGCGGTCGAAGAATTTGAAGCCGCCTATCACCTTGTACGCAAGGTGCGCTTCGCCGAGCTTCTGCTCGAAAAGTCTTGTAAGGGAATTAGCGCGGACAAGTATCGCAAAGTCGCTCGGTCGGTATCCGTTATAGCGTATAAGGGAGCCTATTTCGTTGACTACCCATTCGCTTTCCTGATGGTCGTTGAATGCGGAACGAAACTCGACGCGCACGCCGCCCGTGCGGTTCGTGAACAATTCCTTACCGTGTCTCTGACGGTTGTTCCGAATGACGTTGTTGGCGCATTCGAGAATGGCGGACGTTGAACGGTAATTCTCCGTAAGCTTGTAAACCTTGGCTTCGGGAAATTCTTTATCGAAGTTCAGAATGTTGCCTATCTCGGCGCCGCGCCAACCGTATATGCTCTGGTCGTCGTCGCCCACGACGAAAATGTTGCGGGAATCGGCGGCTATAGCTTTGACGAGTTCGTATTGTATTTTGTTGGTGTCCTGGAATTCGTCGACGTGCACGTAGCGGAAACGGTTGCGACAGTATCCTATCGCCGCGGGGCTGTTTTCGAAAAGGAATTTCAATTTGTGCAAAAGGTCGTCGAAATCCATGGCGTTGGACTCGACGAGCAGTTCCTCGTATCTTTCGAACACCCTTTTTATGTCCTCGGCGTGTTCGTTGACGCCGTTGATCTCCGCATAATATTCTTCGGGAGTAAATCCGAAATTCTTTGCTTTGCTTATATGTTCGCGGACGCTGTCTTTAATGGCGGAGCCTTCGAGGTGCATTTCTCGTAAAGCCTTGGAAACGACTCGTCTGCTGTCGGCTTCGTCGTATATCGAAAAATTGGCGCCGTATCCGATATCTTCCGCATATCTGCGCAATATGCGCGCCGCGAACGAATGGAAGGTGGATACCCATACGCCGTTGTCCTCTCCGAGCAGCGTTTTGAGTCTTTCCTTCATCTCCGCGGTGGCTTTGTTCGTGAAGGTGATAGCCAGAATATTGTACCCCGGCACCTTCTTTTCGCTTACGAGATAAGCTACCCTGTGGGTAAGCACTCGCGTCTTGCCGGAGCCCGCTCCCGCAAGCACAAGCACCGCGCCCTCGGTATCGGTAACTATTTCGCGTTGTACTTCGTTAAGATTGTCCAGTAGGTTCATAATGCGCTGTCCCACTTATAACCGAAATATTTATCGAGCTGTTTGATGACGTATGTGTCCGTCATCCCCGCCATGTAATCGGTTATGTATACTTCGGGGCTCGATGACAACGAACGGTAAAACTCGGGTACTTCCGCAGGATTAGCGCGATAGAATTCGTATAATTTGCTGAGCCATTCGCGCGCGCGTTCCTCTTCCTGCGAAGCGTGTTCGGCAAAATACACGCGCTCGAACATGAATTTGCGCAATTCGTCGGTCGCCTCTTTGAATTCCAGGGACTGTTCCACCGCGTTGCGGTCGAGCGACATCCTCACGACGTCGCCTACCATGCTGTTTATCTTGGCGCGCTTGCCCTTGCCAAGTACGTTCTCCACGGCGACGGGAAGATCCTCTTCGCTGAGAAGTCCCGCGCGTATGCCGTCGTCGATATCGTGATTGAGATACGCTATCCTGTCGCTCAAAGCGACTACCCTGCCTTCGAGCGTCTTGGGATTGCCGCTCTGCTTGTGTTCGAGTATACCGTCGAGCACTTCCGCGGTGAGATTGAGTCCCTTCCCTTCGTCCTCGAGTACGGTGACGACTCTCAGGCTCTGTTCGTTATGCTCGAAATGCCCCGTCTCCGCGGCAAGTATACGTTCGCCGATGTGTCCGAACGGGGTATGCCCGAGGTCGTGTCCGAACGCTATCGCTTCGGTAAGATCTTCGTTGAGTTTCAGGCACCGCGCTATCGTGCGCGCTATCTGCATGACCTCGATGGTGTGAGTCATACGCGTACGGTAATGGTCGCCCGAAGGCGCGAGAAAGACCTGCGTCTTATGCTTCAATCTGCGGAAAGATTTGCTGTGAACGATGCGGTCGCGGTCGCGCTGAAATTCCGTTCTCAACGGACACGGCTCCTCTCTCACGGCGCGCCCCGCCGTTTCGGAAGACTTCACCGCATAAGGCGAAAGATATGCCGCTTCGAATTTCAGATAGTCCTCTTTCATATTCTTTCCTCCGCACCCGCACGGGCGCAACGCCGCGTGAGCGCCCGTTTATAATTTCGGGGCTGTCTCAGGTTTTGCGCCGAAACAGCCCCGCATTTTAAGAAGTCGTTTATTAACTACACGAACGGTCGATTACTTATTCTTGATAGCCGCATGAGCCGCCGCGAGTATCGCGATCGGTACGCGATAAGGCGAGCAGGATACGTAATTAAGTCCGACTTTGTGGCAGAATTCGATGGTCGAAGGATCGCCGCCGTGTTCGCCGCAGATACCGAGTTTGATATTGGGACGAACGCTCTTGCCCTTCTCGACGGCTATTCTGACGAGTTCGCCTACGCCGGTCTGATCGAGCTTCGCGAAAGGATCGAATTCGAATATCTTCTTCGAATAGTAATCTCCGAGGAACTTGCCCGCGTCGTCACGGCTGAAGCCGAACGTCATCTGGGTAAGGTCGTTGGTACCGAAGCTGAAGAATTCCGCTTCTTTCGCGATCTGGTCGGCAGTGATCGCCGCGCGCGGGATCTCTATCATCGTTCCGACCATATATTCCACTTTGACTCCCTGCTCCGCCATAACGGCTTCCGCGGTATCGACGACGACCTTCTTGACGTAAGCAAGCTCTTTGACGTCGCCCACGAGCGGGATCATGATCTCGGCTTTGACGTTGCCGCCTTCTTTATTCACCGCGATGGCTGCTTCGATAACGGCACGGGTCTGCATCTCGGCGATCTCGGGATAAGTGACCGCGAGACGGCATCCGCGATGTCCGAGCATCGGGTTCATCTCGTGCAGGGAATGTACGGTCTCGAGGAGCTGCTCGTAAGAAATACCCATCTCTTTGGCAAGAGCGCGGATATCCTCTTCCTTGGTGGGCAGGAACTCGTGGAGCGGCGGATCGAGGAAGCGGATGGTCACGGGATAGCCGTGAAGCGCTTTATAGATGCCGATGAAGTCCTGTCTCTGCATCGGGAGCAGTTTGGCGAGAGCGGCTTTGCGCTGTACTACGTTGGAAGCCACTATCATCTCGCGAACGGCGGGGATCCTCTCCGCTTCGAAGAACATGTGCTCGGTACGGCAAAGACCTACGCCCTGCGCGCCGAAGTCGTACGCCACGGAAGCGTCTCTGGGGTTATCGGCGTTGGCGCGGACCTGCAGTTTACGATATTTGTTAGCCCACTCCATGATGGTGGCAAAGTTGCCGGAGATCTCGGGTTTGACGGTGGGGATGGCTCCCACATAGATATTACCGGTGGAACCGTCGAGAGAAATGACGTCGTCCCTCGTGAATTTCTTACCCGCGATGATGCAAACGTCGTTCTCTTCGTCGATCTCGACTGCGTCGCATCCGCATACGCAACAAGCGCCCATGCCGCGAGCAACGACCGCCGCGTGAGAGGTAAGACCGCCGCGAGCGGTAAGGATACCTTGCGCCGCCTGCATGCCTTCGATGTCCTCGGGGGAAGTTTCCACTCTGACGAGAATCACTTTTTCGCCCGCTTTGGCGCGTTCTTTGGCTTCTTCGGCGCTGAACGCTATCTTACCGCAAGCCGCTCCGGGAGAAGCGGGAAGTCCTGACGCGATAGCTTCGGATTTCTTGAGCGCCGCTTTGTCGAAAGTGGGATGCAGAAGATCGTCGAGCTGTTTGGGTTCGATCTTGAGGAGAGCTTCTTCCTCGGTGCAGAGTCCTTCTTTCACGAGGTCGACGGCGATGTTGATAGCCGCAAGAGCCGTACGCTTGCCGTTACGGGTCTGAAGCATATAAAGCTTGCCGCGTTCGATGGTGAATTCCATATCCTGCATGTCGTGGAAATAATTTTCGAGACGGCTGCAGATGTCGAGGAACTGCTCGTAAACGGCGGGATTGGTCTGTTTAAGATGATCGATGGGCGAGGGGGTACGGATACCCGCGACGACGTCTTCGCCCTGCGCGTTCATAAGGAACTCGCCGTAGAGGTGCTTGTCGCCGTTCGTGGGGCTTCTCGTGAACGCTACGCCCGTTCCGGAAGTTTCTCCCATGTTGCCGAATACCATCGATTGCACGTTGACGGCGGTGCCCCAGTCTCCGGGGATGTCGTTCATACGACGGTAAACGATGGCGCGGGGGTTATCCCAGCTGCGGAAAACCGCTTCGATGGCTCCGACGAGCTGTTTCTTGGGATCCTGAGGGAAATCCTCTCCCATTTCGTTGCGGTAGAATTCTTTATATCTCGCGATAAGCTCCTGAAGGTCCTCTGCGGTGAATTCGGTGTCCTGAACGATGCCCTTCTCTTTCTTGAGCTCGTCGATGACTTTTTCAAAGAAGTTCTTGCCTACGCCGACGACGACGTCGGATTACATCTGAATGAATCTGCGATAGCAATCGTATGCAAAACGGGGATTCTCGGTGAGCTTGGCAAGTCCCACGACGCTGACGTCGTTGAGACCGAGGTTAAGAACGGTGTCCATCATACCGGGCATCGAAGCTCTCGCACCGCTTCTGACGGAAACGAGGAAGGGATTTTCGACGTCGCCGAAAGTCTTACCGGTCTCCTTCTCGAGGACGGCGAGTTTCTCGAAAACCTGCGCGAGGATCTCGTCGTTGATCTTTTTGCCGTCCTTGTAGTACTGGGTGCAAGCCTCGGTGGTAATGGTAAGTCCGGGGGGCACGGGCATACCGAGCTTGGTCATCTCGGCAAGGTTCGCGCCTTTGCCGCCGAATTTGGCTTTGTCTTTACCGTCGGCTTCTCTGAACAAGTAAACGAACTGTGTCATAAAGTAATCTCCTGTGAAACTTATTATTGTATTGTTTAGCGGTTAATATTATATCCGAAAAAGAGCCGCTAATCAAGTAATTTCCGGTATTAATAATAAATTTTCGCGCGCACATTCCGCACGGATATGCGCGGCGGTACATATTGATAGTGTTATCCTGCGCGGTCACGAAAACGAAACGTAAGAAAAACGGGATTTACGTCAATTATTTTCAAAAATTTTACCGTCGGGAATTTTCTCCGCCGTCAGCCGTCGATATCCCCTTCTCCCGCCAGTTTGAGAGCCGAGGCGAGAGCGCGGAGCTTCTCTCCCGTGCGCTCCTGATAAATAAGTCCGATACGGGTGAGCGCGCGGATAAGCGAAACGAGCGTGAGCTCCAGCGAATCGAGTTCGTCGAAAGGCGCCTCGGCAAGCGCGCCGAAAGCGGCGCTTACGTCACGCGGAAGCGCGGAGTATTCTCCGACGTCGATCCCTAAATGCGGCATGAGTTTGAGCAAAAAAGCGGCGCTATACACATAGGGATAGCCGTCGCCGCAATCGATATGGTACAAAGCTTCGAGCGCGAGCGCGAGTTCTCCGGCGGCGCTCACGCCGTTTTCGGTAAATTTATCCAGGGCTTCCGTCACCGTTCCTGCGGCGCAGTTTTTATCCACGTCGGACCAGCAACCGAAAAAATTATTTTCGGGCGAAGCTCCTATCACGGTATAGTGCCCCGCCTTGAAATTCAATATGTACTCGCCGAAACAAAGGGGCGAAGCGCAGACTTTCAATTTTGAGTTCGGGGTCCTGACAGACCTTATACGGGCGACGATCTTGCCGTATTCCGGAGTTACGAGAACGAGCAATCTGTCCTTCTCGCCGTAGTCCGTCGCCGTAACGCAAAGCGCTTTAGTCTTGATCTCCATCGGTGGTTTTCCCTCCCCTCTTGCGCTTCAGCGCGGAGTAGAGCATGTAATATCCTATGTCGCCGCTGGAGCGGAACGCGGCGTGCAAAAGCTCCTCAACGTGTTCGCCTGTCCTCATGTCTTTTTCCATACTTTAAGTATGTCCGCGAAACGGAGGATTATGCGAACGAAAAGCTCACGAATCCTTCTTCGGATCGTATCCGAGGTTGTTGAGAAGCACGGTATCGTCGCGCCAGTCCTCTTTCACCCGCACCCAGAGCGTAAGATAAATTTTCGAACCCGTCATTTTCTCGAGATCCTCGCGGGCGTATTCCGCTATCCTCTTGATCATGGCGCCGCCTTTACCGAGAACTATGGGCTTGTGAGTCGCTTTCTGCACTATGACGTCGGCGTCGATGTCCAGTATGCCGTTGTCGCGGTACTCGTACTTATTGACGGATACGGCGATACCGTAAGGTATTTCCTTGTCGAGAAGCCTTAACGCCTTTTCGCGCACGATCTCGGAGGTCATGAAACGCATATTTCTGTCGGTGTACTGATCGTCGGGGTAAAGTTTGGGACCGTACGGCATGAATTTCGCCGTTTCTTCTATAAGGACGTCCACGTTTTTGCCTTTGAGCGCGGATATCGGCACGACGGCTTTGATCCCGTCTATAACGTTGAGCTTGCTCAGTATCTCCGCCACTTTCTCCTTGCTCGTCCCGTCGACTTTGTTGACCGCCACCACGGTGTTGTTCCCGCCGCGCACGAGCGCGGTGATGCGCGACGAGTCCTCCTCGTCAAAGCCTTTCTCCGAATCCACAACGTATATCGCCGCGTCCACGCCTTCCATGGCGTTCTTGACGGAGCGCATCATGAAATCTCCGAGCTTGTTCTTGGGTTTATGGATACCGGGCGTGTCCGCGAACGCGATCTGAAGTCCGGGCGCGTTATACACCCCTATTATACGGTTGCGCGTCGTCTGCGGCTTCCAGCTCACTATAGCCACCTTTTCGCCCACTATGGCGTTGATAAGAGTGGATTTGCCGGCGTTCGGTCTGCCCAGTATTACAGCTACGCCCGAACGCTCCGCGATCTCCCCGTCGTCCTCATCTTCCGCGTCGTCCGCTTCTTCGTCGCAAAAAGCGTCTTCCGCCGTGAGCCCGTCCTCATAGTCGCGAGAAATGCCTTCGGAATCGAGTATTTCGTCCTGTAATTTTTCCATTTCTTCGCGTTCCGCCTCGTCCTCGTGATCGAAACCGAGCAGATGAAGCATGCCGTGGACGCTCAAAAACGCCGCTTCGCGGGAAAGCGAATGTCCGTACTCGGCGGCTTGCGCGAACGCGCGTTCGGGGCAAATATATATCTCGCCGAGCATGACCGCTCCCGTTTCGGGATCGCGATCGTCGGGATAATCTCCGGCGTCGAAAGGAAGTTTTACTTCGAGCGCGGGAAAGCTCAGTACGTCGGTAACGGAGTCCGCTCCGCGCGCTTCCGCATTCGTCGAGCGCATGCGCTCCGCGTCGATGAAGCCTATCTCGACTTCTATAGCGTCCGCTTCTATACCGAAACGGCGTAAAACGCCGTTTACCGCTTTAGTTACTATGTTGCCGAGTTTACCGGCGTCGTAAACGTTTATCATATATTATCCGATCGGTTTTTCGCCTTAACGGCGCTTATCCGTTTCTTCGCGGAAACGGTAAGTCATTTGTCTTTTCTGTTATTGTTGTACTCTATCCTGCCGTGATAAATGGACGGGATCGCGGTTGCGAGCGTATCTTCGATTATCTGCAGGTCTTTATAAGTGATCGCACATTCGCTGAACTGATCTGAATCGGCTTTCTGTTTGATGATGTTGTGCACGAAAGCGCGGTAGCTTTCGGGCGTCTTGAGTCCCGACACGGCGCGGCTCGCCGCTTCCGCGGTGTCCGCTATCATGATTATCGCCGCTATTTTCGTCTGCGGTTTGGGTCCGGGATAGCTGAATTCCGCCTTGTCGAGATCGTCCTCGGTGAAATTCTGCGCTTTATAGAGGAAATAATTCACGGGCGTCGTGCCGTGGTGCTGCAAAGCCACGTCGGCGACGATGTCGGGCAGTCTTTCTTTACGCAGCATCGCGCTTCCTTCGGTAACGTGACTGACTATCATCGAAACGCTCACCTCGGGTATGACGTCGTCGTGAGGATTATAACCTTTCTGGTTCTCTATGAAATACTGCGGATTTTTGGTCTTGCCCACGTCGTGATAATATGCGCAGACTTTGGCGAGCTGACTGTTCTCACCTATCGCGTCGGCGCATAGCTCGGCGAGATTGCCTACTACCATGCTGTGATTGAACGTTCCCGGAGCTTCCTGCGCGAGTCTTTTGAGCAGAGGGTTGTCGAGCGAACACAATTCCGCGAGACGAAAACCGGTATCGAGCCTGAAAAGGAACTCCATAACGGGCAGGATTATCATGAACAGACCTATCGACAGCACCACCGAAACGAAGCTCCAGAGCCCGCTCATCAATACCACGGCGGCGTCGGAAGCGTCGATGACGAGGTTGATGAGTATGGGGAGCACGGCCGTGCAGATACCCACGACGAAACCCGTCAACGTGAATTTAAGGCGGTTATTGGCTTTGTCTATGAAAACGATGAGGAAGATGGACGCCACCATCGAAGTGATGAGCGCCGCGGCGCTCTCCACCACTTTCGCGCTGCCGAACACGAAAACGTAGGTGAGATAGAACGCTTGCGAAATAAGTATATTGGTCACGACGCCGACGCGCTTGTCGATGAGCGCCGCGACGAGCAGCGAGCACAGCGTGAGCGGAGCGGCGTACAAAGAAATGAGCCTGCCGAAAACGAGCGCGAGCGCAAAAGTCAGCGTGACCGAAGTCGCGAGCACGGGAAGGAGCTTGTGCTTGGAGTCGTCGGCGTCCTTCCTTACGTAGTACGCATAGAGTAAAAGCGTGGACATAATGATCGCCATTATGACCGTGAGGATAAGTATCTGCAACCATACTCTGCCGTTGAATATATCCTCAGCGCCGCTCACGTTATCGAGAGAAACGAGGCGCACGAGCATGGCGAGTATGAGCGAAACTCCTATCATAAACAGTACCTGAACGGCTATCAGTCTTACTTTGCCGTCGGTAAGGCCGATGAACGAAGAAGGTCTGTTTTTGCGGATCTTGTTGTTAGCCATATTTAATCCCTTCGTATGTATGTAAGCGGGCGCGCCCGCTCGGTCGCACATTATGAAATGCGCGTTATTACTTCATAGTATATACTTACCGTAATACTTTTGTCCAGCTTTTTCACGTTAAATGACGAACCGACGAAGATTTCGTACTCCGCAAGCGACGCGCAGAATTCCTCTTTACGCGCTTCGATGTCGGCGGCGGCGCGCTCCGTAAACGCCTCTTCGTCGGCGTATTCGATCTGTTCGGAGCGGGTGACTTTAGCCTCCACTATTCCCATTGCGCGCACGGGCACGGGCTCGTTCTCGCCCGCCGAAACGTACGGCGCTATCATAACGTCGCCCGCCTTTACGGAGTCTCCGCATTCCACCACCGCGCTCCCTCTCAACGTCACTATGCGCGTAATTACTCCGCTTTCGCGAGCAAGCAGAGGTACAGGACTTTGGGTATCCGTTACTTCTGTTTCGGGAAGCTCTTCAACAACTTCTACAATTATACGTTTGCCTTCCCGCGTTACTTTGGCGTACGCCACTCCGTCGCATCGCAACACCGCTTTTTCTATACTTTCGAGGTCGGGATACGCAAACAAACTCGGCGTTTCGACGTACTCGGACACCGCCGCCGCTATGACCTCCTCCGACACGAGAGCGTTCCCGCGTATCTCAACTTCGGCGACGAGCGTGCCGTAAACGCAGGTGAAAGCGCACGATATCAATATCCCCGCTATGAGCGCGTAGCGCTTCAGGAATTCAGGGAATCGGCGTCTGATCCCGCCCGCTTTCACGACGCGATACGTTCTGTCGTTTTCGCCGAGGATCTTTTCCGCGAGCGGAAGCTCTGCTTCCGTAATAGATAAGCGCATCTTGTCGCCGTCTATCCCTACATCGCGCACCTTAATACCGCCGCAGGTAAGAAGGTTCAACGCGTATGCGGGCGAGCCTTCAACGTAAATTTCCGCTTTTCCGGCGAAAATTCCCGGCTTTCCCTCGGAGCCAAGCAGATTTAAGAACGGTTTTTCCTTTCTATTCACCCTTCTTTCTCCTTTCCACGCCGCTTATTCTGCCCGTGACGAGCAGCTCGTCCGCGTTCATCTCGCATATCTCGAGCGCTTCGCCTCTAATCGTGACGGTGCCGCCCGTTATACGCACCACCGTTTCTTCCGGAGAGTACGACGATATGCCGCGGTGACCTTCGATGAATACCTTTTCGCCCGCGCTGAAAGTTATCTTATCCAGCATTATTTCTTTGACCGCAACAGAAAAGCCCATACCATATTATATCGGGTACGGGCTTCGTTATTCCTTATAAACTTACCGCTACTGACGGCTTCAATCCTCGGAAGACTGCGCTTTTTTCTTGCTTGCGGTTTTCGGGAAGGTATAAATGGTCTGATCGGAAGACTCCGTGAAGCGCACGTGACGCCCTTCCCACACGTATCTTATCTGCGCAAGCTCGCCGTTACGGTGCTTGGCTATATCGAGTATGATATTGCACGCCTCTTTGGTCTTTTCCTCCTCGTTCTCCCTCGAAAGGAACATGACCATGTCGGCGTCCTGCTCTATAGCTCCGGATTCGCGCAGGTCGGAAAGCCTGGGTTGCTTGTCGTCGCGCCCTTCGATGCTTCTCGACATCTGCGACAGAGCTATCACCGGACACTGCAATTCCATCGCCATTATCTTCATCATACGGCTGATGTCCGAAACGTCGGTCTGCCTGCTCGAGGACGAACGTATCTTGTCCTTATCGTTCGCCATTAACTGGAGATAGTCCACTATTACGAGGTCGAGACGCTTGTCTGCTGTCATGGATTTAAGACGTCTGCACTTACTCGCGATGTTTCCGGGAGTCTGCATCGAAGTGGAATCGAAATATATCCTGCAATTCGAAGCTTCCACGTGTGCGCTCCAGAGTTCCGATTGATCGCTTTCGCTGAGGCGCGCGCTGCTCAGTTTGCCCATGTCCACTCCGGTATTCGTGGCAAGCACTCTCTGCACAAGCTGTTCCGCGGACATTTCGAGAGAGAACATCGCCACGACGGCGTCCTCGTGTTCTTTGATTATATTGGAAATAATGTTCAACGCAAACGAAGTCTTACCCACGGACGGGCGCGCGGCGAGTATTATAAGACTCGAGGGCTGAAGTCCGTTCGTGATCTTGTCGAAGATAGGGAAATGCGTTTTGAGCCCTCTGCTCGCCGCAGGATTGACAGCCATCTGCTCCAGCCTTCTCAGAAAACGCGAGCTCGGCGCCTCGATGTGCTCGAGTCCGCTCGCGGTCGCGGCGAGATTGATACCGTAGACCAGGCGTTCGGCGTTATTGACCGATTTGTCCGCGTCCTGCGAAGTGTATGCGTCCTCGGCTATTTCCTTGCTTATCGCGATGAGCCTGCGCATTATCATGTCGCGGCGCAGGATATCGAGATGATCGCGGTAATTGACGGCGCTCGGAGTTATCTGCGTAAGATCGGTAAGATACCCCAACATATCTATATCCGTCTTATTGGTCTTGGTAAGAACGTCATTGACCGTTATGACGTTGACCGAAACGCCCCTGTTGAAAAGCGACTGCGCCGCTTCGAAAATGGTCTTGTGCCTCGGATTATAGAAATAATCGGAATTTATCGTAGGCGCGACGTCCGCGAGCACTTCGCCGTCTATCAGCATACAGCACAGCACATACTGCTCCGCTCCGAAATTGTTGGGATATTGTCTGTAACCCTGTTTGGATTCGTTGATCTCTTTTTCGCTCATAGAAGTTTCTCCGTAGTAAAAATTGCGATTCGTCGCGGCGTTCAGTTCTCTCGTGAACGGCGCACTCCGATAACCGTGAACGTTACGCCGGTCACGATAAGCGCCGCCGTAATGACGATAAGGTACCAGCTCGCGGTATTGGGCGTATGCTGTACGAGGGTGATCTCCCTTCCGCGCTCGTCCGGGGACATCCTGAATTCGTGCACGTAGCTCTGTTTGCCGTCGGGCGACTTGAACAAATACACGTAATCGGCGTCCGACTCGATGAGCTTGGTCGAATACGCCGTGCCGTAATTGAATACGAGATCGGTATCCGAAGGCGCGATCAAGCCGTCCGCAGTCAGTTCGCCGTAAGCGTAATTCAGATAATTGTCCGCCTCGGCGTCGGCGAATGCCGTCCGATAGCTCACCACGTAATCGGAAAAGAAAAATCCGTTATACGTTTTTCCCGACGACGTTCCGACGTCGTAGCCCGTTTCGCCGTTGGCTATCGACATTTCCTCCGCGCCGGAGTATTCCGCAAGCACGGCGTTTACGAAAAATCCTTCCTCGTCATACTCGACGCGCATGCCCGCCTCGGTGAAGCGGTCGTAAATCGCTTTGAGCCTATCGGAAACGGCTCCTCTTATCTGCTCTTCAGCCACGGCTGAGCTTACCCTCGCCGTAAGAGTGTCCGCGTCGACGTAGATCTGTATGCCGTACCGGTAACTCCCGTCCGTGTACATCAACGAGTTGTAAATTATCTCCACGGGCGAAGCGGCGGGCTTGCCGCCGTCATAGACGTCTACGTCCGCGCGAGAAAATGTAGCTATAGCTACCGAACCGTACACTATAACGATTATTGCGGCTATTACGAGCAGGACAATGCCCGCTTTGAAGATCGCTGTCGTCTTTTTCATAGTTTCTTCATCTCTTTAAGCGCGTCCCCGAATTCGCGCATCGCGAACGTAAAAGGCGCCTTCTTCGTAAGGTCCACTTCCGCGAGCGCGAGAGTGGGCAGCGGGTAGAGCGAGCCGCCCGCCGAAAGGAAAGCCTTGTATTTGTCTACGTAGCCTTTTTCGTTGAGAAGCTTACCTGCGATATTGACCGCGGAGATCATTCCGGTAGCGTATTTGTATACGTAGAACGCATTATAGAAGTGCGGTATGCGCGCCCACTCTATGGCTATGTCGTCGTCGGATATCACGCCGTCGCCGTAGTAGAATTTATTGAGGCGCAGATACTCCGCGCTCATATTCTCCGCGGTGATGGGCGAACCCGCCTCGTAAAGTTCGTGAGCGAATTTCTCGAATTCCGCGAACATCGTCTGACGGAATACCGTCGTTCGGAACATGTCGAGGTAGTACGACAAGAGATATTTGCGCGCGCTGCCGTCCGCTTTCGAAATAAGGTGTTTCAGCAAAAGCACTTCGTTCACCGTGGAAGCTATCTCCGCCACGAAAATACTGTAATCGGATTTTTCGTAGCATTGGCTCGTGCGGGAATAATGGCTGTGCATGGAATGTCCGAGCTCGTGCGCTATCGTGAATACGTCGTGAGCCGTCTTCCTGTAATTCAGGAGCACGTAAGGATTGCTGTCGTACATTCCCCAGGAATACGCGCCGGATCTCTTGTTGACGGTTTCCTCGACGTCTATCCAGCGTTCCGCGCGCGCTCTTTCGAGAAGTTCGCGGTATTCCGCGCCGAGCGGCGCGAGCGCTTCCTCGACGAGCGCGTAAGCGTCGTCGTATTCCATTTCCAGCCTGTAGTCGTCGGTGATCGGGACATACAGATCGTACATGTGAAGTTCCTTGAGTCCGAGCGCCTTCTTGCGGTAACGGATATAATCGTGCACTGCGGACGTAGCGCCGTGGACGGCGGAGATAAGGTTGCCGTATACGGCGTCCTTAATGTCGTCCGCGTACAACGCTCTTGCGAGAGCGGACGGGAACCCGCGGAGCGCGGACATCGTACAATCCTTCTTGACCGAGCCGGCGTAGGTCGCCGCAACCGTATTGAGCGAAGCGCGATAAGAAGCGTAATATGTCTCGAAAGCCTTTTTACGCACCTCCTGAGACGGATTTTGCAAAAGCACCGAATACGCGCCGTGCGTGAGTTCGACGTCCTCTCCGTCCACGCACACTTTGCCGAATTTGATGTCGGCGTTGTCGAACATCATGAAAATATTGCGGAAATCTCCTGTGAAAGCGGAAATTTCAGACATTATTTTTTCTTCCTTTGCCGAAAGAATATGCTTTTTCTCGCGTATAACGTCGTTAAGCATTACCGAAAATGCTTCGAATTCCGCCTTTTCCGCCATGCGGCGCAAAGTTTTCGCGGGGAATTTGGCGAGCTCGGCGCTTATGAATGAAGTAGCCGAAGAACATTTCGCGGCGAGTATACCTATTTTTTCGGCTCTCGCCTGCGCTACCGGATCGGCGGTATTCTCGTCCTTGATAAGATTGGCGTAAACGTAAAGTCTTTCGAGCGCGCGTCCTATCTCCGACGAAAGACGCAGGCAGGCGAGCGCGTTGTCCTCGTCGAGTTTGCCTTCGTAAGCGGAAATTTCCTTAAGCTTCTCCGCCACTCCGACGTATAAATCGTCGTACTCTTTTTCGCTCGCAAACAGCGAAGAAAGATCCCATTTTCTGCTTTCCGCCACGTCTTCGCGCTTCAATGCCATATAGTCTCCTTACCGAAAAAACGGTGTTTCCCGAAATCACGGAATAATAAAAATATACTCTAAATATTAAATTAAGTCAATACGATTCGCTATTTATTCCCCAGTTGCGTGAGCAGTAAGTCGAGTTCCTCGTCGCTGAGCCTCCGCTCAGTGCCGTCCGCGCTGACGCCGAGTTCGTTAAGTCTCACGCACTCGCTGTAATACTGGTCTCTGGGCGGGTCGCTCGGCAAAGGTTCGCCTTCTATGACTGCGGAAAGCTCCTTCACGCAATCGCCGAAAAAGCGTTGACATTCGAGCACTTCTTCTCCCAGTTTCTCCGCGCTTCCGAGGGCGTTGAGCCTCGAACGCCATTTGTCGCGGTAAGCGGCAAGCCTTTCCGCTTCGAGCGCGAAACGTATGCGTGCTTCCTTCTCGTATTCTTCCGACCGCGCTTTGGCAAAATTAAGCGCTTCGCGTATCTCGCGCTCCTCGCCGCGGTATTCGTTGAGCTCCGCGGTAAGTCTGTCGACTTCCGCTCGGAGCGCGGCGATGCGCTCCGCCTGCGCGCCCGCTTCCTCGGGAAGCGGCGCGCCGACGTCTTTGCTTTTTCTCTCTTTTACGTACTTCTTTCTACGCGTAAATATTCCGGACATAAGCGGATTATAACCTCCGCGCCGCCGCGTAATACCTCGAAAATTATCTTATTTGCGCGGATTAGTTCGACGCTCGTCAAACATGAGCGATTTCCTCAGGTCGTACAGCCCGTCGGAAAGGTCCACTTTGTATATGTGCGGATTGGTAAGTCTCTTGTATTCTTCCCAGAATTCGCCTTTGGATCTTGCGGCGAAAGCCACGGTTTCTTCGAGCGAAGGTATTTCGTAAACCTGCCTGCCGCCTTCGAATACTTTGACGGGTATCTCGCGCATCGAATACTTCTCGAAGGTGGTGCGCTTCCACGTTTCGATGGGGTGGAATATCGTAAGAGGTTTGCTCTCGTCAAACTTTTCGCCGCGTAACGCGATAAGGTCCGCCGCCGCCTTTCCGTCGGAATCGTATATCCTGTAGAAGGTTTTGAATCCGGGGTTGGTAATCTTCTCCGGGGTATCCGAAATTTTCATTTTGGGAGTCCAATTCCCCTTTTCATCCTGTATCGCCGCCAGCTTATACACGCCGCCCAAAGCGGGGTTGGGCGAAGCCGTGATGAGCTTCGTGCCTATTCCCCAGACGTCTATTTTCGCGCCCTGGGCGTTCAGCGAAGCGATGATGTTCTCGTCGATGTCGCCCGAGGCGAATATCTTGGCGTCGGAGTGTCCGGCTTCGTCGAGCATCCTGCGCGCCTGTTTGGACAGATAAGCGAGGTCGCCCGAATCGAGCCTTATGCCGAGCGGCTTATATCCTTTCGCTTTGAGCTCGTCGAAAACTTTGATGGCGTTGGGCACGCCGCTTCCGAGAGTGTCGTAAGTGTCCACGAGCAGGAGGCAGGCGTCGGGATAAAGCTCTGCGTACTTACGGAAAGCCGTAAGCTCGTCGGGGAAACTCATCACCCAGCTGTGCGCGTGCGTACCGCTCACTTTGACTCCGAACATTTTACCCGCGAGCACGTTCGAGGTGCTTACGCAACCGCCTATCATGCTCGCCCTTGCGCCGTATATGCCCGCGTCCGGTCCCTGCGCTCTGCGCAGACCGAATTCCGCGATACCGCCTTTCGTCTCGTTCGCCATTTTCATGGCTTTCGTGGCGATCAGCGTCTGGTGGTTGATCATATTGAGCAAAGCCGTTTCGATGAGCTGCGCTTCGAATAAAGGCGCTTTCACCGTGACGAGAGGCTCGTAAGGGAATACCATTTCCCCTTCGCGCACCGCGTAAACGTCACCGGTAAAACGGAAATTTTCGATGCGTTCGAAAAACTTTTCGCCGAAGCATCCGAGCGAACGGAGATACGCGACGTCGTCTTTGTCGAAATGCAGGTTGTTTATATAATCCACCGCCTGCTCCAGCCCCGCCGCCACCGCGAAATCCAGATACGCCGCAGGTCTGAAAAAGACGTCGAAT
Organism: uncultured Eubacteriales bacterium; assembly: GCA_949292905.1. GTDB lineage: Bacteria > Bacillota > Clostridia > Christensenellales > DTU072 > Stercoripulliclostridium_A. The sequence goes on along the minus strand of CASFAV010000003.1, from coordinate 147,449 downwards.
ACCGCTTCTCTGTCCGCCATGCCCGTTTCGGCGTAGCCGTTCATCATCGTGAATTGATAAAGATCCGTCAATAAAGTTAAATTTCTCATACCTCTACCTGTGTCTATTTCAGTATTTCTCCGTTTCCCCGAAGTATTTACCTTCTAAAACGAATACCGCGCGGCTCGTAACGATCTCCGCCGCGCGTATCCGCATAAAGTAGTATTATTTGTTTGTGCCGGCGTCTTTTTTGCTCGGCTTGTGGTAAGGATGTATCTGCACCGTTTCTTCGAGAGGGATACCGCCTTTGCCGTACCACACTTTTTTACCTTTCTTGACGTCGCGCACGATAAGATATGTCAACAACCCGGCAGAAACGACGACGAGTATCCCGCATATCACCTGCGTATAATTGAATACGTCGTAAATGTGTCCGTCATCGCGTATGAATTCCATGACGAAACGGATAAGGCAATACGAGAAAAGATACATGAGCGAACCCGCTCCGCGCACTTTAAGATGACGGAGCACGATCATCATCGCGGCGAAGAAGGCGAGATCCATCACCATTTCGTAGAAGAAAAGCGCCTGATAGAATCCGCCGAGCCTCGCGATATAGACCGCTATCGGGAAAAACTGAAGAGAGGGATCGGTTATTTCCGCGCCGAAGATCTCCTGATTACAGAAATTGCCCCATCTTCCGAGCCCCTGCGAAAGAAGCACCACGGGGATGATAATGTCCGCAAGATCGATGAGATTGACCTTACGCCACTTACACCATATAGCTCCGCCGAGCACGCCGAAAGGAACTCCCGTCATTATCGTGAGTCCGCCGTCCCATACGGCTATCACGTTGACGAAGTCGTCCCAGCCGAAGTCGGAAGGGAAATATTCGGGACGCACCATGACGTAGCCCAACCTCGCGCCGATTATCGCAAGAGGTATCGCTATTATGAATATCTCCACGAGGTCGTCTATGGTTAAATTATGCTTTTTGCCTCTTATAAACGCGGCGACGAGCCCCGCGAGCATGGCGCAGGTGATTATTATACCGTACCACGCTATGTCTTTGCCGCCTATAGTGAAGGCGACGGAGTCGACTTTACCCGTCCAATGCATATCGCACAACACTGTATTATCCTCCGCGCCTAATCGTCCAGGTCGAGCATCACGGCGCCGCTGTTACGTATTTTGAGCATATACACGTTTTCTTTCCCGAAAATATTGCCCATATACTCGTTGAATTCCTCTTTGGCGTCGTTGTCCACGAAAGCGAGCACCGTGCCCGCGAAGCCGCCGCCGTGCACGCGGAAAGCGCGCACTCCGTCATAGCTTTCGCACAGCGCGAGCGCAAGAGGTATCGGTTCGGAATGATCGCCTTCGGCGTAGCAGTTCTGGAGCTTCTTGTAAGAAGATTCGCCCGAAGCCACGATAAGCGCGTAAGCGACGTCCTCGTCGCCTTCGCGTATCGCTTCGCGCAGGGCTTCCACCCTGTCGTTCTCTTCGAAATAATGCATCGCTCTGAGAAGCGCCCTTCCGCTGACTTTGTCTTTTATCGCGGGTATCGAAGTATAAAATTCGCCCGCGTCCACGAAGCGCAGCTTCTCCTGCCCGAACAACGCGGCAACCTCTTCCATTTCCGCGCGTATGGCGGCGTATTGAGGGGTAAGTTCGCAATGGTCGCCGCCGCAGTTCACGACGAATACCGCGGTGTCGTTGAATTCCCAGTTGAGCTTCTCCACCCGAGGCTCGGCGGGATCCGCGAAATCTATGTAGCTCACACCGCCCAGCGCTATCGCCGACTGATCCATCAGCCCCGAAGGCTTGCCGAAAAACACGTTCTCGGCATACTGGCTGACGATGGCTTTCTCCACCGCGGAAATGACGCCGCCGTTATAGAGCGCGTTTTCCACTTCCGCCACGAATACCTCGAACGACGCCGAGCTGCTCATCCCCGCGCCTTTGAATACGTCCGAAACGGTAGTCGCGTAGAAGCCTCCGAGAGCGTATCCGCGATCCTTGAGCGCGCGGCACACGCCGCGTACGAGGGCGTACGACGTCCCTTCCTCTTCCTTCTTCGGTTCGAGATCGTCGATATCCACTTCCACTACGGGATAACCGAGGCTCCTGACCACTATCTTGCGCTCTTCGAGCGGCGTGACCGCCGCGAGAAGATCCACCGATACCGCCGCCGCGAGCACTTTGCCGTTGTTGTGGTCGGTGTGGTTGCCGCATACTTCTATCCTGCCGGGCGAGCTGAACAACAGAGTTTCGCCCTTGACGGACTTCAGATGCTCCGCCACGAGAGCTTCCGTTCTTTCGGCGGATTTTTCGACGTCGCAGGCGTATATCTCTTCCGCCGCGGCAAGAAATTTCTTATTTTCGAGCAAACTTTTTTTATCGTATAATATTGCCAAAATCGTCTTCTCCATATATAATATTGATATCGCCATTATAGCACATATAAGTTGATAAGTAAACAACAAAAATATATTCGCATCTCAATAAATCACAGTATAAGGATTTCAATATGCCTAAACAAAACGCACCCATAGGTAAGTTACTTGCTAATCTTGTCGCATACGCGCAAGACAACCTCGATCTCGGCACTTTCGACGCGATCTACGCGAGAAACAGGCTTCTTGCCATGTTCAAGCAGAGCGAACCGTCCGCGGCAGACTCCAAAATACCGCCTTTGCAAACGGGCATCCTCGACCCCATCGTGGAGTACGCCGTTGCCAACGGACTCGCGGACGAAAGCGAAAAACTGCTTTTCGAGACGCGCGTCATGGGACTCGTTACGCCCGCTCCGAGCGTGGTGATCGCGGAATTCGACGCGATAGCCGCCAACGAAGGCACGGAAGCCGCGACGGAATATCTGAATAAGATCGGCGTAAACAGCAATTACATAAGAATGGTCGATATCAATAAAAATATCAAGTGGACTGCGGAATTCCCTACCGGCAATCTTACCGTGACCGTCAATCTCAGTAAACCGGAAAAGAGCAACGAACAGGTAGCGCGCGAACGCAACGCGCCCGCGACGAATTATCCGAAATGCCTGCTTTGCCTTGAAAATCTCGGTTTCGACGGCAACGCGCGTCATCCCGCGCGCGAAACCATACGCGTCATTCCGCTGTATCTCAACGACGAGCCGTGGTTCATGCAATTCAGCCCTTACGTGTATTTCGACGGACACTGCATAGCGGTGAGCGCGGAGCACCACCCGATGTCCATAACGGACAAAACTTTCGTAAGGCTATTGGACTTCGTGGAGATGTTCCCGCACTATTTCATCGGAAGCAATGCGGATCTCCCGATAGTCGGCGGCAGTATCCTCGCCCACGAGCATTACCAGGGCGGCAAGAAGGTATTGCCGATGTTCTCCCGTCCCATAAGACGTCAATTCGCGTCTCAAGCATACCAAAGCGTAAGTATCGGTATCCTTGACTGGTATAATTCCGTCATTAAGCTTTCCGGAAGAGTACGCTCGGACGTCGAAGCCGCGGCTTCCGCCATCCTCGCCAAGTGGCGCAAATACACGGACACGTCCGTAGGCATAATTGCCGAAACGAGCGCGCCGCACAACACGATAACCCCGATAGCCACCGTTGAAAACGGCGACTACGTCCTGTATCTCATACTCCGCAACAACCGCACCGACGAGAAGCATCCTTACGGCATATATCATCCCACGGAGGACATGCACAATATCAAGAAAGAAGGCATCGGACTCATCGAAGCGATGGGCACCTTCATACTTCCCGGAAGGCTTGCGAGCGAGATGCGCGGCATCGTAGACATATTGAGCGGCTCCGCTCCTCTCGATTTCGCCGCGCTCAGCGACGAAACAAATCCCCTCTCCAAACATCTCGGAATGATAATGCAGCTCGCCAACGATCACGGCACGGCGAATTCCGTGGACGACGCGGAAGCCATGATCGTCAAATACGTGAACGAGACCTGCGTCCGCATACTGGAATGCACCGCCGTTTTCAAGAATACGGAAGCGGGACAGGAAGCATTCGCAAAATTCCTTGCCTCTCTCGAAATAGAGCCGGCATAAGCGTTAAATCGGATATAAAAAATGGCGTACGTATCGTTATACCGCAAATACCGTCCCGCAACGTGGGATAAGGTCATAGGTCAGAACCATATCGTCACCACTCTCGTCAATCAGATAGAGGCGGGCACGGTAGGTCACGCATATCTTTTCACCGGCACCCGCGGAACGGGTAAGACGAGTTCGGCAAAAATTTTCGCACGCGCGGTGAATTGTTTATCACCCGTGCACGGCTCACCCTGCGGTAAATGCGAAGTGTGCCGCGCGCTTGCGGGAAGCGACAATATCGATATAATCGAAATGGACGCCGCGAGCAACAACGGCGTTGACGAGATCCGCGAGCTCAAGGAAAACGTGCAATACCCCCCTACCGTCGGCAAATACAAGGTATACATCATCGACGAAGTGCACATGCTTTCGGCGTCGGCGTTCAACGCGCTGCTCAAGACGCTCGAAGAGCCGCCCGCTCACGTGATATTCATACTCGCCACGACCGAGGTGCATAAACTGCCGCAGACCATATTGTCGCGGTGTATGCGTTTCGACTTCAGGCTCGTGTCGAAAACGGAGCTCACAAAGTTGCTGGGTGAAATTTTCGACGATATCGGATATTCCTACGAACGCGAAGCCGCGGAGATACTCGCCGTGCACGGCGAAGGCTCCGTGAGAGACACGCTTTCGCTTGCGGACATGTGCTTATCCTACGCTCCCGACAAGCTCACCGTGGCGGCCGTGCTCGAAGTATTGGGCGCTTCCGATTTCGGCACGCTGCACGCCCTCTCTTCGGCGATACTCGCAGGCGACGCGGCTACGATACTCACCCTTACCGACAAAGTTTACGAACGCGGCAAAGGACTTACCACGCTCAACAAAGAACTCTCGGAATTCTTCCGCGAACTGCTCACCGTGAAAAACGTCAACGGCTATCGCGGCGGATACAACGACGAAGAATACAAAGCCGTCAGGGCGCTTGCGGACGGATACGATAATTTCCGCATATCCCGCGCGATGCGCCTGCTTGCCGGCGTGGAGAACTCTCTGCGCTACAGCACCCAACCCAGGATAATATTCGAAGCGATACTGGTGCAGGCGGCGGAAATGAATACCGAGGCGGGCGTAGACGCTCTCGCCTCACGCGTCGGCGCGCTCGAAAAGCAACTGCGCGAACTCGAATTCGGCGGCGCCATCACCGTCGCGCAACCGGTAAAGCCGGAGGTAAACGAACAAAAAGTCGCCGAACTGGTATCCTCTCTTGCAAAAAAGGATACCGTAACCGAAGAAACTACCGTATTTGACAGCGCGCCCGTGCGTAAGAGCGCGAGCGATAAGGCGGTCAGACTTATGGGACTTATCATCACCGAGCTCAGGGAAAGCGGCTACGGGCTGTTGTATCAGGCTTTGCGTACGCAGGAAGATTACGAACTCGAAGGCAAGACTCTGATCGTTCGCGTGCACGACGCGGCTAGTCAGACGCAACTGACCGATCCCGCATACGAAGGCGCGATCGCCGCGGCGCTGAAAGCGGTGACCGGCGACGCCGGATATTCCTTCAAGTGCGTGGGCGAGCACAAGGAGAGCGGCGGCAAGGCGAAGCCCGAGGACAGGATGAGGCTCGTCGATCTCTTCGGCAGTAAGCTCACCGAGAAAAAACAGACAAAATAATTCAAAACCCTATCCGCCTTCGGCGTAACTATGGCGCGAAAGCGGGAATAAACTGATACGGAGGTATCTATGGCTAAATTCAACGGATTCGGAGGCGGTGGCGGCGGCAACATGCAGCAGCTCATGCGCCAGGCGCAACAAATGCAGCAAAAGCTTGCCGAAGCGCAGAAAGAACTGGCAGAGACCGAAGTCGTCGCGACTTCCAGCGGCGGAATGGTGGAAGTCGTGATGGGTTGCGACCGCACGCTCACTTCGATAAAGATCAAACCCGAAGCGGTCGATCCCGACGACGTGGAAATGCTCGAAGACATGATAACCGCGGCGTTCAACGAAGCCATCAAACTCGTCGAAGAAGAACAACAGAGAGTAATGGGACCGCTCACGGGCGGCATACCGGGAGGGCTGTTCTGATGCAACCCGAAGCGCTCTCGGCGCTCATTGCGGAATTCCGCAAGCTCCCCGCCGTGGGACTCAAGACCGCCACCCGTTACGCATACGCCGTGATAGATATGAACGCCGCCGAAGCGGAAGAATTCGCGGAAGCCGTACGCCGCGCCAAATCGGAGATACATTTTTGCGCCCGGTGCGGCAACTACACCGATCGCGAAGTATGCGAACGCTGCCTTACCGCCGACAAACGCGTGATCTGCGTGGTCGCGGAGCCGCGCGACGTGACCGCATTCGAAAAACTGGGTACTTACGACGGACTGTATCACGTTCTGCACGGCACGTTGGATTTTCAGAAAGGCATAGGCGCGGAGCAAATACGCATCAAAGAGCTGCTTGCGCGGCTCGACGGCGTGGAAGAAGTCATCGTTGCCACCAATCCCGACGTTTCGGGCGAAATGACCGCCACTTACATAGCTCGTCTTGTCAAACCCCTCGGTATCAAAGTGACGCGCCTCGCTCACGGGATACCGATCGGTTCCGAGATAGAGTATACCGACGAAATGACTCTCGGTAAAGCGCTCTCCGACAGGAAAGAGATCTGAGGGCGCGGGATACCGATATTATGGTACATAATGACTCGGGAACATCAAAACGCCCACGATAAAGGGAAATTCATATCGGTAGTCCTGAGCTCGGCAATAGCATTGTGCCTGAGCGCGGTTTCTCTTATACTTTTCGGGCTGGATACCGCAGTCACCGGATTCGTCAAGCTTACCGTTTTTCTGACGGGGCTTTCGATAATCACCGCGATAACACTCGCCGTTATTTTCAAGAATTCCGTTCGCAGAACGGCTTCGCGCTTCGCGATGAGCGACTTCGTGCTGTCACTCAAAAAATTCCCCGTTTTCAACAGATTTTTATCAGACTACAAATACAGGGTACTCTTCTTTGCGCTGATCACTTCGGTATTCAATCTCGGCTTCATCATTTATCTTTTGGTGATGGCGGTGAATCACAGTTCCGCATGGTACGCTTCCCTTCTCGGAATGTACACCGCGTTGTACGCTCTGCGTTCGGCGATAATCATTTCCGATAAACTCCACGTCGAAAAAAGCGGTATCAAGGCGCAATGGATCATTTTCCTCGTCACGGGCGTGTGCCTTCCCGCCGTAGCGGGAGTCATGGTCGCGCCGATAATTCAGATGGCGATAGGCTCCTATCCTAAAGGAGGCGGCATATTCAACATCGTCGTCAACTCCATATTCGCGCTCACCAAAATAAGCGTCGCCATATCCGGAGTGGCTAGAACGCGGAACCGCAAAGAACCGGTGATATTCGCGCTCAAAAACATAAATACCGTAGTGGCGTTCATATCGCTTTTCAACTTACAGATCTCGATAATAATACCATTCGCGCACGGATATACCATGTGGGAAGTAGTCGCCGCGCTGGGAGCGTTGATCGCGGGTTGGACGTTGCTGCTCGGTATATATATGATAGTCTTGTCGAGCGTCAAACTCAGACGTATCCGCGAAGCGGCGCTCGCTGCCAAAGCTTCCTCCGCAAATAACTTCATCTCGCGAAACGACGACGCCGACTATGAGAACGAGGAAGATCTCCGAGCCGATAACGACGACGAGCGCGGCGACGTCTGATTCTGATAAACGGCGTAAATCCGGTTAAATCTTATCGTACGGTCAAATATTATCCCGCCTGCGCGGCGATATTTTTATCTCATTTTAAGCAACTTTTCGAGATTTCTTTCAAAAAACCTTTTGTAAGCCTCACATTTATCCACGTCGAGCCTTTCGCGTTTGCAACCGTTCCTGCAAAGGGCGAAATACTTACACGCCTTACATTTTTCGGGCAGGATCATGCTTTCTTTGATGAACGCCTGCGCCTTCGGGTGCGTGGCGAACGCAACGAAATCCGCGTTTTCGATATTTCCTAAAGAATATTCGTCCAGACAATAGAAGTCGCAGGGATAGACTTCGCCGTCCCCTTCTATCACGAACTGATGAGTGCAATGTCCGTTCATACCGCATTGCTCGGCGCTGCCGAAGCGCGCGAGACGCACGAAATTGTCGAACTGTCTCACCGAAACGTAATCTCCCGACATATAGTCCGCGTAATAGCGCGCGAAAACTTCTTCGAGAAAGCGTCCGTACTCCTCCGACGACAGCGAATATCTCCTGCCGCCCGCTGCCGCGGGCGAGTAATCGGGAGTAGCGTCTATCCTGCCGCGCTTGTCGAAGCGGAAAGGTTTAAGGCAGGGAATGAACTGCAGATACCGAAAGCCGCTCTCCTTGAAAAAGTCGTAAATCTCACCCGCCCTTTGCGCCACGGGCGCGGTAAGCACGGTAAGGATATTGAACTCCACCTTTTTGCGTTGCATAAGGCGAGCGGCGGCGAGAACTTTCCCGAAGGTGTTTTCGCCCTGCTTGTCGGCGCGGAAAGCGTTTGCTTCTTCGTCGCCGTCGAGCGACAAGCCGACGAGCCAGCCGTTACTTGCGAATATATCGCACCACTCCTCGTCGATAAGCGTTCCGTTGGTCTGTATCCCTACCGAAATCCCGATCCCCTTCTTGCGGTATTCGGATATGGCGCGCGCCGCGCGCAGGAAAAATTCCTTGCCGCGCAAAAGAGGTTCGCCGCCCTGAAAGGAAAGCGCGATCGGCGCTCCGGAAGCGAATTTAACGGCTTTGGAGAGAACGAGATCGAACGTGCGCTCGCTCATATATCCGTGCGACGGCGCAGAACGCGACGCGCACAGCGAATGGTAAAAGCAGTAGCCGCAAGCGAGATTGCACTCCGACGAAGCGGGTTTAAGCATCAGCGAAAGAGCTCTCACGTTCACTCCTTCTCCGTTATGCCGCGACGGTTCGATCGCATCTCTTTACGGAAAGCCTCCAGCTCCGCTTTGAGCGCGTTCGCTGTTTCGGGATAGGTTTTCGAGATATCGTAGCCTTCCGCGGGATCGAGGTCGAGATTGAAAAGATAATTATTGTAGAATTGGTCTATGAATGCCGAATTCTCGGTATGCACCCTGTCGTAATACTTGAAATCATAAACCTTGCCGTCGAGCTCGACCGCCATTTGTATCCCCTGCGTTTTACCGCCCTTCTGATAATACAATACGTCGTGCACGCGGGTGTCGGCGGGCACTTCCGCAGACCATAGTTTCCTCAGGCTCACCCCGTCGATCATCCTGTCGGAGGGAAGCTCCGTAATACCGCAATAATCCAGTATTGTCGTGAATAAATCGAAATTCATGGAGCTTGCGACTATATGCTTCGTGCTTCCCGTACGCTCTCTAACTTCGCCCGAATACCTGCCGTCCTCGCCTTGCACCCATTCGAAATAGCTGAATTCCTCGCTCGCGACGGCGCTTCCCGCGCCCACGCCGCCGTTGGGATAGCTTGCGATGAGCGGCACCTTCATACCGCCTTCGAAAGTAGTGTTCTTCCTGCCGCGAAGGGAGCCCGTCACGCCTTCCCTGCCCGGTCCGTTGTCGCTCGTGAAGATTATCAGAGTGTCGTCATACACCCCCTTCCTCTCGAGGGTGTCGAGTATTGTGCCCATATACTTGTCGAATTCCTCTATGCAATCTATATAGGTATCGTCCGTAACGTCGCCTTTTCCGTTGCCGTTATTGTCAGAGAAAAGCGGCCAGTGCGGCCACGGCGTAGTGTAATACGCGAGGAATTTTTCACCGTTATCGACGCTCGACTCTATGAATTCGTTGATCTGCTCCGTGAATATCCTCGTGCTTTCGGACTGGTCGAGATTTTCTTCGTGAGTGCGTATCTCGGCGTGCGTTTCTCCTTCGGGATGTCCTTTCCCCGTGTCGCGTACCCAGTTATACGGCGTCATGTCGTTGACGTAATAACTGCCGTAGAAAAGATCGAAGCCCTGGTTCGTCGGCAGATATTCGCCGTAATCTCCGAGGTTCCATTTCCCTATGCACGCGGTGGAATAGCCTCTTGCCTGCAACGCTTCGGCAAAAGTTATCTCGTCGCCGAGAATGCCGTCCACGCTGTTGAGGAATTGGTAAGGATTGACGAAATGAGTAAAGGAATAAGGATCCGATTCCACCGTGGTGGGGAATACCACGTTGTCGAGATATCCGCGCGACGAGTACCTTCCCGTAAGAAGGCTGAAACGCGAAGGCGAACACACGGGCGAAGCGGAATAGAAATTATCCATTACTATACCCCCGTCGGCTATCCTGTCGATATTCGGGGTATTAATCGTGGCGTCCGCGCTTCCGAGATAGCTGTAAAGAGATATGTCGGAGTACGCCATATCGTCCATAAGTATAACGAGCACGTTGGGCGCGTCGGCGGAAGCCTTGTCGGCGGCAAGTTTCGCAAGATATTCGTCATGCCCTTTCTGCAAGCTCTCCACCGTGGGCGTGAGTCTCAGACTCATAAAGAAAAAATAAATCAGCGCTACGCCCGCCATCAATACGGCGGTCACCGTCGTGAAAAGCTTACGGAAGCGCTCCGGACTTATCTTATCCGCAAAATATATCGCGACCGCGAGAACGACGGGTCCCGACGAAAGCACGAGATTCCACCACAACCGCTTGCCGAAGCCGTCCGCTCCGCGAATGACGAAAAGGAAGAACGTGCCGCATATCGCGACAAGATACGCTATCCATAGATAAAGCGGAACGCCTTTATCTCTGACGGCGCGCAACGCGATAAGCAACGCCGCGGCTATCGCAAGCACCACGGTGAACAGAGGAAGGCTCACGAACCCCGTCGCGAGAGCGACTGCGGCGAGAGCGCAGGTCACGGCGAGATAAACTATATCGAAAACGCGCTTTTTACGGTCTATATGCCGAGCGCGCTCGTTCTGAACGACTTTTGTGTTTTCCATTGCACCCTCTCCACTTGTGTTTACCGGAATATTTTACTATATTTCCGCGATAATTGCAAGACGCTTGCCGTTATGCGTATAATTACCGACCGAGGGGACACAATATAGCCGAGAGGTGATAAAATTATGTTGATCAGTATGATAATTCTCGGAGTGCTCGGACTGATGGTCATAGTAGGTCTGGGCAGACCTGTCCTTAAAGACTTCCGCGTCAACTGGATAGCCGCGCTCGTGTTTTTCGCGCTCGTCATAGGTTTGAATTTCATTCCGCTCATAACGATAGGAAGTTTCACGTTCAGCGTGGGAACTGCGTTATTCTACCTTACCGCGTTCGTGATGTTCTTCGTGTACGGCAAATTCTCTACCCAGATGACGGCGATGGCATTGGGGCTTATTCTCGGCGGTCTCATCTACGCGGCAACGCGCCTGAGCCTGCTCGGCGGTAACGCATTCTTCGCTACCACCAACTACGTCTACGCCCTCGTGCTCGGTACGATCACTTTCCTCGTCACGCGCAACGGCAAATACTCTTTCTTGTCCGCCGCGATAGCGATGTTGCTTGCCAACCTGCTCGTTCAGATAGGCTCGCCCATAGGTCTCAACTACGGCTTCGACTGGACTCTCGTGGCTTGCGGAACGGCGTTTACGATGTATGCGCTCACCCGCCTCGCGATAGACGTCTCGGAAAAGAAAAGCGGTAAAAAAAGTAAGTTCGCTCACATGTTCGAAGCGGACAGACTGGACGACTGAAACTTATCCGTCTTAAGCGACGGACGCCCTCTCGGGCGTCCGTATGCGTCGGCGTTACATATCTCAATACCGCAGAACGGGCAACCTAAAATATGATTCCGGTTGCCTTTTATATAAGTTTTATCAATTCCTTTCCCACACTTCTGACCGCTGTAAGAGCGGACGCGCGACGCACCGCGTCGAATCTCGCGTCGGGATAATGCCGCAGAAATCTCGTGAGTCTGTGCCTGTCGGAGCAGTCCGCCGTCATACCCGCGAGGAAGGCGGCGTTGCGCTTCTCTATGGCGCTCGCAGGCGTCCACAAAGCAATGAGTTTGCCCGTCTCGCGCGCAGCCGCCACGTAATAGGAATCGGGATTGGTGAGCACCACGTCCGCCGCGGCGTAAAGAGTCTCTATCGCCGTACCTTCGTTGTACGCCGCGAGTCCCGTGCCCGACGCCTCGGAATAAGCCGCTCTGTTGGTGCCCGTATACACGAGTATATTGAATTTATCTTTATACGCGGCGAGCGTTTCGAATTGCTCGCAGCCCTTCTCCGCGCAAGCCACGCTCAACAGCGTGGGCAGTTTTGTCTCGAGGCGCAATTCCTCCAATACCTTCGACTGCGGAGGCGCCAGAACGAAACTTTTTCTTACCGGTATGTCCGCAAGCGATATCCTGCTCTCCTTGACGTAATTGTTGACAAGCGTCGTCTTGACCGCCATGTTTTCGACTACGTAAGCGTCTATGTACGTATTGATGAGCTGTCTGTTCAGCGCATAGTCGTCTATCACCGAAGCTATGCGCGTTTTAGCGCACAGCTTGTCCCTCACCGCTACCGCCTCGTTGAACGCGCCGTACCCTATCGTCACAACGAGATCGGGAGTGTAGCGGTTGAATATGTTTTCCATTTTCTTATAGGAATTCTGCAATTTGTAAACGTTGCTCGACTTCGGCGTTTCGTCGATTTTGCGCGCGAGCTTGCGTTCCTCGCGCACCGCGCGGTTTTTCTCGAAATTGACTTTGAGCTTGAATACCTTCTCGATATAATCGCGCACCGCGTCGGCGTGGAGCTCGAGGTCGTCTATGATGATGACCACCGCGTCGGGCAGCTCCTCGAGGAGCTGTTCCTTTACGGCGGACGCGCTCATCGCGCGCGCCGCGTCGGTGAATATGAGTACTGTCTTCTTGTTCTGCATAATTCGGAAATTATATTTTCACTTTGCCTTACGCCCTTCTCACGACGTTATGATTATAGGCACTATCAGCGGACAACGCTTGAGTCTGTTATAGAACATTTTGGTCATCGTCTTGCGTACCGACTTGTCCATGTCCTCCGCGGTCAGTTCGCGGAAATCTCCGCCCGCTATTTTATATTGCACGGCGCTCTTTATCTCCGAAAGCAATTTGTCGGGGATCTGCGTGCCTTTGCAAAGTATGTCGATACTGCCTTCCGCGTCCTCGTCTTCGGGCACGTTGACCACCGCTATGACTATGCCTTCGGCGGCTATCTTCCGTCTGTCGATAAGCGTTTCGACGCCCTCTTCAGTGTCCCCCACGAGCATCACGGCGCCCGATCTCACGTTGTCGAGCCGCTTCAGTCCTCTTTCTCCTACTTCCACGCAATATCCGAGTTCGGGTATCAGAATGTTCTCTCTCGGTATCCCCATCGTCTCGGCAAGCTCAGCATGCTTCTTGAGATGACGATATTCGCCGTGCACGGGTATGAAGTACTCGGGCTTCAACAGCGCCATCATCATTTTGAGTTCTTCCTGACAGGCGTGACCGGAGCTGTGCACTTCGTAGAGGCTTTCGTAGATCACCTTGGCGCCCTTCTTGCAAAGGTTGTTGATGACCTTATATATGCTGCGTTCGTTGCCGGGTATCGGGGAAGCGGACAGAATGACGGTGTCGTTCTCGCCTATGACCACCTTCTTGAAATCGTCCTGGCTCATTCTCGTGAGCGCGCTCTCCGGCTCGCCCTGCGTACCCGTGGCGATTATACATACCTTGTCGTAAGGCACGCCGCTCACCTTGTCGAAATCGATCATCTTGTCCTGCGGGAAGCGCAGCTCTTTGATCTTCTGCGCTATCTCAGTCATATACTGCATGCTCTTGCCGTTCAACGCTATCTTTCTGCCGTACTTGATGGCGACGTCGATTATCTGCTGCACGCGGTGAATATTGCTTGCGAAAGTAGCAACTATTATCCTGTTCGCGCGGTTGTCGTTGAATACGGCGTCCAGGCTCTTGCCTACCGCCGATTCGCTCATCGTGTAGCCTCTGCGCTCTACGTTGGTGCTGTCCTGCAACAGAAGTTTCACGCCGCGCTTACCTATCTCCGCTATGCGCGTGAGCGCTATGTGCCTGCCGTCCACGGGCGTATGGTCGATCTTGAAATCTCCCGTGAAAAACACCACGCCTTCGGGCGTCTCTATCGATAACGCTATCGAACCCGCAACGGAATGCGTGACCGCCACGAATTCCACTTTGAAAGGTCCTATCTCTACGATTTCGCCGTCCTCCACCACTTTGCATGTCGCCTCTTTGAACTTGTTGCGGCGAAGCTTGTGCTCGAGGAACGCACAGGACACGTTGCTGCCGTAAACCGGCACCGGAAAATCTTTAAGGAAATAAGGCAGACCGCCGAGGTGATCCTCGTGCGCGTGAGTAAGCAACACCGCTTTAACTTTGGCGCGGTTCTCTTCGAGATAAGTGTAATCGGGGATTATGCTGTCTATTCCCGGCGTGATCTCGTTATCGGGAAACGCCATTCCCGCGTCCACGACGATTATCGTGTCGCCGTATTCGAGCGCGGTCATGTTCTTGCCTATCTCTCCTACTCCGCCGAGAAAGATGAGTTTGAGCTGACCGTTGCGCGCGCGTCTGCCGCGGACTTTGCCCCTGTTCTTCGCTTTGGCGCCGTTGTCGTTTGCCGCTACGCTTCTCTCTTTGACTTTTCCGCGCGGCTTTTTGCCGGCTTCGCTCGGTGTGCGCTCTTTGCGGCTTTCGCTTTTCGCCTCTCCGCGCACGCTCCCGCGACGAGATCTTTTTCCGTCGTTTATTTTGTCATTGTTTCTGTCTGTTTTATCGGTTTTTGCCAATGCTGATCCCTTCCGTAAAATTTTGCATGATTGTTTCCGCTCCGCGGCGCGCACACGCGCGGCGCGTTCCGGAATTCGCTTAATATATTATATATTATATCTTTACCTTTTAGCAAGCAATATTTCACTCCGAAATGCTCGCGAATAATAGACATACAAACGCAATTGTTGTATAATCTCCTCATATTATTAAACTTTAAGGAAGGATAATATGAAAGTTTACAATTTTTCCGCAGGTCCCAGTATGCTGCCCGAAGAAGTTAAACTCTCCGCGCAGAAAGATTTTCTCGATTACGAAGGCTCCGGCATGTCCGTAACCGAAATGAGCCACCGCTCCAAATGGTACGACGCCATCCACCAGGAAGCCCTCGCTTCTCTGCGTAAACTGATGAATATAGGCGACGATTACGACGTATTGTTCGTGCAGGGCGGCGCGAGCCAGCAGTTCGCGGCAGTCCCCCTCAACCTCCTCGTCAAAGGTAAAGCGGACTATATCGTGACCGGCAACTTCGCAGGAAAAGCCGCCAAAGAAGCGACCAAATACGGCGATTGCGTAGTCGCGGCGAGCTCCAAAGACAAAGTATTCACTTATATCCCCGAGGGCGTTAAATTCCGCGACGGTATCGACTACGTTCATATCACGCAGAACAACACCATTTTCGGTACCCGTTATACCGACCGCACTTTCCCCGTGGCGGATTGCCCTATCGTATCCGATATGTCCAGCATGATACTGAGCGAGGAAGTGGACGTCAACAAGTACGGACTCATCTATGCAGGCGCCCAGAAGAACATCGCGCCCGCAGGACTCACCATAGTCATCGTGCGCAAAGACCTCGTCGGTCACGAGAAAGACTATTGCCCGACGATGCTTTCTTACAAGACGCAGGCGGACGCCGACAGCCTCTACAACACCCCTCCGTGCTTCGCTATATATATGGCGATGCTCGTGTTCCGTCATCTCCTTAAGCTCGGCGGCGTGAAAGAGATCCAGAAGATCAACGAATACAAAGCTAAATTGCTTTACGATTTCATCGACAATTCCTCTCTCTACACCAACCCCGTCAAGCCCGAAGACCGTTCGCTCATGAACGTGCCTTTCGTGACCGGCTCCGACGAGTTGAACGCAAAATTCGTCAAAGAAGCGGAGAAAGCGGGACTCGTATCCATCAAAGGACACAAGCTCGTAGGCGGAATGCGCGCGAGCATTTACAACGCAATGCCCGTTGAAGGCGTGGAAGCGCTCATCGCGTTCATGAAGAAATTCGAAACGGAGAACAAATAATATGTACGATATCCTTACTCTGAATTCGATAAGCGATAAGATCTTCACGGTATTCGACGGAAACTACGCGGTGAGCAAGGATTGCGCCGCTCCCGACGCGATAATCGTGCGTTCCTTCAAAATGGACGACTACGAAATTAACGACAATCTCCTCGCTATCGGCAGAGCGGGCGCGGGCGTGAACAACATACCCGTAGCGCGCATGACCGAATCGGGGATATGCGTATTCAACACTCCCGGCGCGAACGCCAACGCCGTCAAGGAGCTCGTTATCTGCGGAATGTTGCTCGCTTCGCGCGACATCATAGGCGGTAACGCCTGGGCTAACGGGCTCAAAGGCGACGACGTCGCCAAACAGGTCGAAAAAGGGAAGAGCGCTTTCGGCGGTATCGAGATAGAAGGCAAAACTCTCGGTATCATAGGACTCGGCGCGATCGGCGTCAAAGTGGCGTGCGCCGCCAAGGCTCTCGGCATGAATATCGTGGGATACGACCCCTATCTTTCCGAAGCGAACAAAGCGCGCCTTCCCGAAGGAACCGTCATAGCGGCTTCTCCCGAGGAAATTTATCCCGTAGCCGACTTCATTACTTTACACGTTCCCCTTCTCGACTCCACCCGCGAAATGGTCAACGCTGTCTCCATAGCCTCGATGAAAGCGGGAGTCGTGATCCTCAATATGGCGCGCGGCGAGCTCGCGAACGTTGCCGACGTCAAAGACGGCATCGCCGCAGGCAAGATACGCAATTACGTGGTGGACTTCCCGAATGCGGACTGCCTCAACTCCAAAGGCATCATCGTCATCCCTCACCTCGGCGCGAGCACCGCGGAAGCGGAGGACAACTGCGCGGTAATGGCGGCGAGCGAGATCAAGGATTATCTCGAAAACGGAAACGTGGTCAACAGCGTCAATTTCCCCGCTCTCAAATGCGAACGTACCGGTAACGAACGCCTGACCGTCGTGTATAAGGCGGGCACGGACGTGCCCGAAGCCGTGGAGAATATCCTCGCAGGCAAGAAATACGTTCTCAATAAAGCGGAACGCGGTAGCCTCGGCTACGCAATAGTCGATATAGACGACGTCTGCAACGGCGGAGAGGATTGCGTGCTCAACGCCATGAGCGAGCTCGACGACGTTATCAGCGTGAGAGTGCTTTAAGCTGTAGACCTTGCGGAAATCGAATACGATACGCTTCGACCGTCCCGACCGGGACGGTCTTTTTTTACCTATTGATAAGTAATATCACGTATGGTATAATCTTTACACGAAATTCTTTAAGGAGGTAAATTATGCCTTGGTGGGTATACGTTATCATCGCCGTCGTCGCACTCATAATACTTATAGTCGTCGCCAATAAGATAAATCGGGCTTTTCTGCGCCGTTACGGCGTGAGTCTTTTCGTAGGCGGATTCTTCTGTTTGCTCGGCGCGGGCGGTATTGCGGGAGGAATATTCCTCGTCGCGAGCGGTTCCGGTATCGGCTGGGGACTCGTAGGCTTGGGCGCGGTGATATTGCTTATCGTCGCCGTATTCGACTTCAAGCGCTGCGGTTTCGGCGCGGGCTTGCTCGCATTGCTGCTGCAGGTAATATTCTGCGCGGCCAGCATACTTCTCGTCGTCGATCTTATTTTCAATCGCGGCAGATCCACTTTCTCCTCAAGGAGCAAAGCCTCGCGGGCGCACACCGAATATCTGGCGAGTAGAAGACGCGAGGAAGAATAAATATCCGTTAGAACGTTAAAGCATTAAAAGACGCCGCTACAAGCGGCGCCTTTTTTAACAAAAAGCGATAATCCTGTTTTTTTATCTCCCGCGTTTTTTATTCACTAAAGACATTGCGACTAAAGTAACTATTCCGCCGAGGACAGCTACGCCCGCTATTATTCCGCCTGCCGTCCATAAAGTTTCGGCAGGATAAAATTTGTCGCCTATCGTGACTCCTTTTTCTTCGCTTCCGTTATTCGCGTATTCCAGATCGGATACGAGATAGAAATCGCCCAACTTGTCGGTATAGAAATAAAGTCTGCCGTCGCGTATCTGCGAGCGCAACAACTCGAGCACGCCGTCGGAATTATAGTAATACACTTTCGCCACGTCCGCGCCCGCAGGCATGTCCGCGCCTATTTCTATTTCGCGATAGACGTTTACCGCCCCCTCTGCGGAAGTGAGCGCAAGCGAAAACGAGTACGTTATCGGATTGAGATATCCGGAAGCCGCCGAAGCGGTATTTTTGATTTCCGCATGATTTGCCGCGGCACATTCGCCCGCGGTAAGAGTGAGCGCGTCGCCTGCCGGTCTGTCGGTATAGCCGTATTCGGCGCTCGCGTCTATACCCGTCGGTACGTCGGCATTGCTTGCCGAATACACGGTAGTTATCCTGTACGAGGTATCCGCCGCCTCGTCCGCCGCGCGCTTGTACGCGCTCACCACGGACGACGACGTCGCGGGATCACCCAATGCGGTCGAAAGATTTTTATAGGCTTCCAGTATGCCGTCCCAGGCGTCGGAAGCGTACATACTTTCGTCGAGCGCCGCGAATTTGGCGGCGTACTCGTTGATAGCCGTCCTGTCGAAGCCGTTGAGCTGATACCCGTAATCGGTCGTATTGCCCGCGTTGTCCTCTACGGTAACGTAAACGTAGCCGCTCAGTCCCGCGCAATCCACGGCATAGAGAGAATCCGCTCCGTCTTTCAAATAGAATTCTCTGCCGAGATCTTTAACGTAAACCCTTTTGACTCCGCTCAATGCGTCCGCCGCGCGCAAAGTAAGCAACATCGGCGTTTCCGCAGTGAGGTCTATTTCGCACCGTATGCTTTCCGCTATCGCGGACGCCGTAGGCGGAGTGGAATCGATATAATCGACCGTAGCGGTCACGTAGCTTTTCGCTCCCGTCGAATCCAGATAATAAGCTTTTATTTCGTTATTGCCTTCTGCGGTGACGACGAAAGGTTCGGCATAGCGTATCTCACCCGACTCTATACCTGTGCGTCCCGTGACGGAATAGAACTTATACGAATCGGAATTCTCCCATATTACCGTAACTTCCACGGACGAAGCGTACCCGTCCGCGGACGAAGGCGAACAGATTATTCGTGGAGGATTGACGTCGTATGCGTAACTAGCGGCTTCCGCCGAGCTGGCAGTCGGAACGCACGCCGAAAGCGCCGCCGCGACAGACACGACAAGCACGAATGCGACTCCCAAACAAATTTTTACGAACGTATTTGTTCTCATCATTATGTAATATAACACACGCGCGCGCAATTTACAACAGACTTCACCCAAAAATCAATCGGCGCGCGCTGTCACCCGTCGCGCAAACGCGGACATAGTATGTATTGAAATCATTCAAGGAGGAACCAAAATGAAAAAACTCATTTCCCTCGCGCTCATTGCCGTACTGTGTACGCTGTGCGCGCTCTGCTTCGCCGGCTGTAAGGAGGACGATTCCGACGTCGTCACCATAAGGCTCAACGAAGTCACTCATTCCGTATTCTACGCGCCGCTCTACGTGGCTGTCAATCAGGGCTTCTTCGCGGAAGAAGGCATCGAGATCGAACTTACCAACGGCGGCGGCGCCGACAAATCGATGACAGCCGTTCTGAGCGGTCAAGCCGATATCGGACTCATGGGTCCCGAAGCCGCCGTATACGTCAAAGCGGCGGGCAGTAACAATTACCCCGTCGTTTTCGGTCAGCTCACAAAGAAGGACGGCTCTTTCCTAATCGGCAGAAACGCCGTCGAGGACTTTACGTGGTCGTCTCTTGCGGGTTCGGAAATAATCGGCGGACGCCCCGGCGGTATCCCCGCGATGACGCTGGAATACGCTTTACATCTCAACGGACTCGACGACGGCGTGAACGTCACGATCAACTACGACGTCCAATTCGATCTCATCGCTTCGGCATTCGAATCGGGGACCGGCGATTACTGCACGATGTTCGAACCCGTTGCTTCCACCTACGCCGAAGCGGGCAAAGGGTATATAGCCGCTTCCGTGGGAGCCGCGGCGGGCGACGTGCCTTACACCTGCTTTATGGCTACCCAAAATTACATTTCGGAAAACCGCGACACCGTTTTGGCGTTCATGCGCGCCATCATCAAAGGTATCGATTTCGTGACGGATTCTTCTTCGCAGGCGATCGCCGCGGCTATAGCTCCGTCCTTCCCCGACACGTCGAACGAGATACTCGCTTCTTCTGTAGAAGCCTATAAAGCGATCGACGCTTACAAGACCACTCCCGTCATGGAGGAAAAGGATTTCGACAAATTCATAGAGATACTGACTTTCGCAGGCGCGCTCGAAGCGCCGGTAGCATTCGCCGACATCATCGACAATTCGATAGCGGAAGCATTGCTCGCGTCGTAAAGAGGTACGGTATAATGGCGCTGCTCGAACTTAAAAACGTATCTCTTATTTATCACAGTCACGACGGCGAAACGGAAGCCGTGTCCGACGTAAGCCTGGAGGTCAACGAAGGCGAATTCGCAGCTATAGTGGGACCGTCGGGTTGCGGCAAGACCACTTTGCTCGGGATCATCGCAGGACTCATATCTCCATCCGGCGGCGAAGTGCTCGTCAAAGGCAGACCCGTAAGCGAAGCGCGGCATATGACTTCGCTGATGCCGCAAAGAGATCAATTGTTCGAGTGGCGCTCCGTATTTCGCAACGTCACCCTCGGACCCGAGATCAAACGCGACAAAAGCAAAGAAATATGCGAATACGCCGACGCGCTGTTGGAAAAATACGGTCTCAAGGAATTCCGCAAGAAGCGTCCTTCCGAGCTGTCGGGCGGTATGCGACAGCGCGCCGCGCTCATTCGTACGCTCGTCACGAGACCCGAACTTTTGCTGCTGGACGAACCCTTCTCCGCGCTGGACTTCCAGACGCGGCTCACCGTGTGCGACGACGTGGAGCGCATAATTCGCACGGAAGGCAAGACCGCCGTTCTCGTCACTCACGACATAAGCGAAGCCATATCCATGTCGGATAAGGTTATCGTTCTCTCGTCGCGCCCCGCCACGGTCAAAAAAGTGTACGACATCACCCTCGACAAAAGTATTTCGCCCCTCAAGCGAAGAGAACAGAAATCCTTCCCGGTATATTTCAGAAGTATATGGAAGGATATGGAGGCAAACGATGAGTGAAGAACACAAACAATATCTTAAAAAGCAAAGAATACGCAAAATAGTTATCCGAATAATTCAAATAGGTATCCTGATATTATTTTTCGGATTATGGGAATTGTCGGCATATCTCGAATGGGCGGATCCTTTCATAACCTCTTCCCCTTCGCGCGTGGTCAAAAGTATAGCCAACCTGTACACGTCGGGACAGCTCTTCACCCATCTCGGAGCGACACTGTGGGAAACGGTGATCAGCTTCATACTTTCCACCGTTCTCGGTACGGCCATAGCCGTGATCCTATGGTGGAGCGAAACCGTAAGGCGGGTGCTGGAGCCCTACCTGATCGTGCTGAATTCCCTCCCGAAAGTGGCGCTCGGACCGCTTATAATAATTTGGGTGGGCGCGGGGCGTACGGCGATAGTCACCATGGCGCTTATGATATGCCTTATCATCACGGTGATATCGGCGCTTACGGGTTTCATGTCGGTGGACGAGGAAAAAATACAGCTCATGCGTTCGATGGGCGCAAATAAATTTCAGATACTGACCAAGCTCATCCTGCCCGCCAATATCCCGAATATCCTGTCCATTCTCAAAATAAACGTGGGACTGAGTTGGGTAGGTACGATCATGGGCGAATACCTCGTTTCGCGCGAAGGCATAGGCTATCTTCTGGTCTACGGCAGTCAGGTATTCAAGCTCGACCTCGTGATGGCTTCCACTCTCATGCTTTGCGTGCTGGCTACCGCCATGTACCTCGTCGTTGCGCTTATTGAAAAACTCATAAGCCGCTATTATTAGCATAAAAGACGCTACCGCCGAGTACACTTTAGCGGTAGGTATATGCTCGGTTACTTCGTCACGGCGTTCACTTTCATAGGAACTCTGATCGGCGCCGGCTTCGCTTCGGGAAAGGAAATTGCCCTTTTCTTCGGCGACGCCGGCGTCCCTTCCGTACTGCTTGCGGGCGTCGCGTGCGGCTCTATCGCGTATCCTTTCATGCGCATAGGCGCGCTTACCGGAGGCAACGTGGCGAAAGGCTTATTCCCCTCTCATCGCGAATACGCCGAGCTCGTTCTGAGATTCGTCAATTTTCTGGTGCTTGCGACGGTGCTCGCCGCAGCCGAATATCTCGCCTACGAGCTTTTCGGCGTCCACGGCGGCGCGATCGTTACCGGCGTCGCCGCTCTTATAGCGAATTCCGCAGGCATGCGCGGCGTCAAAGCCGTCAACGCCGTGCTCGTTCCCGTCATTATCGCTCTCGTCGTTCTCATACTTTCTCGTAAAGGCTTCTCGCCCGTCACCGGGCGAGTGAGAGTATTGTCCCCTCTCCTTTATTCCGCAATGAACGCCCTTTCGGCAGGGCTGGTGACGGCAAAGATCAGCGCTTCTCTCACGCGCAAAGGCGCGCTTTGCGTTTCGGCGATAATAGCCGTAAGCGTTTCCGCTCTTTTGCTTATGGTTCGCTCCGCGATAGTCGGAAGCGCCGACTCCGATATGCCACTTTACTCGACATCCCTTAATAACGGACTGGGGATCGCGGGGGCGGTAGTGATATATTCCGCCATATTCACCACAGCCGCCGGCACATTGGGTGTTGCGGCGAAAGAAAATTCGGCTTTCTCGCCGATAATCACAGTTTCTTTCGCCTTTCTCCTTTCCGCCGCAGGCTTCGCTAACCTCGTAAAATATGCCTACCCTTTCATCGGAGCGGTAGGCGCAGGCTTCGCCGCGCTGGCAACGTTCATGCTCGCGCGCAAAAAAATAATGCAATGTCCTTGTAATAACACCTCGATTTTGGTACAATATGAAAGACGTAATTAAAATGTTGACAAGCGGGAACATTCCCTTCAAAACGGATATGCCGGCGACTCTCGTGAGCTCGTATCGCGGCGGCGGTACGACCGCCGTGATAGCGTATCCGGAAAACGCCGTTGCTCTTGCCGAATGCGTGCGTATCGCAACGGAAAACGGAGTGCCCTGTATGCCCCTCGGCAACGGCACCAACATTCTCGTCAAAGACGGCGGATTCAACGGGATAATGATATCTTTGATCGGTTTCCGCAACGTAACGCGGCACGGGAATTCGCTCGTATGCGGGGCGGGCGCGGGACTTGCGGGCATAGCGAATACCGCGGCGGGATACGACCTCAGCGGACTCGAAGAACTTTCGGGGATACCCGGTACCGCGGGAGGCGCTCTCAGAATGAACGCGGGCGCTTTCGGACGCGAATTGTCGGAGCTCGTGGATTCCGTCACCGTTTACGACGCCGAGGCGCGTCAAGTGCGCAAGCTTACGCGAGGAGAGATCCCCTTCTCTTACCGCTCCAGCGGAAACGTCTTCGGAAAAGCCGTCGCTCTCGAAACCACCCTGCTACTGACCGAAGGGATATCGGTAAAAGAAAAGTCGGCTTTCTATCGCGAAAAACGCAGAGCGAAACAGCCTTGCGCGCCGTCGTTGGGCTCCGTTTTTCTCAAAGCGGAGAACGGTATGAGCGCGGGATATTACATAGAAAAAGCGGGGCTGAAAGGCGCGCGCATAGGCGGCGCGGAAATATCCGAAAAGCACGCAAACTTCATCGTCAACCGAGGCGGAGGAACGGCGAAAGATTATTGCTCGCTGATGTCGCTCGCGCATACGGTAGTCGAAAGCAAATACGGAATAACGCTTGAGCCGGAGATAGTTATCGTCGGCGGGGAGTAGCATTGGATAAGGAAAAAAGCGGCGGGATCGCCCAGATCGCCAAAGAGGAGCTGACTTCGCTCAAGATCGGCAAAGCCTGTTGCAAACGCGCTTTTTTAGCGGGCATAATTCGCGGTGCGGGCAATTTTTACGTAGACCACGAAGGTTTCGGCGTGAAAGTCGCTTTACCCGGCGCTGAACTTATCGCGAAATGCGCGGGACTTGTCAAAAATCTTGTCGGCAACGAACCCGAAGTCATAATGCGCACTTCGTCGCGCGAAGTCGGCAACAAGACCGTGTACGAACTCAAATTACGCGGCGACGTGTGTTTCGATCTGCTGTCCGAAACGGGTATCTCCCCCGCGCCCTATCAGTTCGCCGACGGCATCGCTCCCGAAACGGTTGCCGAAACATGTTGCGCCGGCTCATTCCTTCGCGGAATATTCCTTGCGGCGGGCACGGTTTCCGCGCCGCCGAGGCATACCGTCACCGCCAAGGCGGTAAGTTATTATCTGGATTTCACCGTCAGCACGGAGAGAATGGCGGACGATCTGAAAGCGTTGCTCGCAAAATTCGACGTAGCGGCAAGGATAAGGGTGAGGAACGAGCTCTATTCCGTCTACGTAAAAGACGCCGAAACGATCTCCAACCTGCTCGTCAGAATGGGCGCGGTGCGCGCGATGATGGAATTGCAGGACATACTCGCGACGCGCTCCCTGAACAACGACAACAACCGCCAGATAAACTGCGCGAGCGCCAACATAGACAAGAGCGTCGACGCGAGCATGCGGCAGATAGTCGCCATAGAGAAAATACGTTCCGCGCGCGGACTGGACTCGCTCGATCCCGCGCTCAAAGCTACCGCCGAAGCGCGGCTTGCCAATCCCGAAACGACGCTTGCGGAGCTTGCCGGAGTACTACCCGGCAACCCGTCGAAAAGCTGTCTTAATCACAGAATGAGAAAACTGCTTGCGATAGCCGCAGAAATAGACGCAAACGGCGAAAACGCCTGAAACGCGGCTTTACGGAGGAAAAGATGCCCACCGATAAAGGAAATTTCATACATCTGCACGTACACACCGAATATAGTTTGCTCGACGGAGCGGCTCCCGTGAAAAAGCTCGTAAAGACCGCCAAGGAGCTCGGAATGCCCGCGCTTGCGATGACCGATCACGGGAACATGTACGGTACGATAAAGTTTGTGGACGCCTGCAAGAGCGAAGGCATCAAGCCGATAATCGGATGCGAATTCTACACTACCGAAAACATGCACGTCCACGAAGGGCGCAATACCGAGGAGCAGAACAAGAACTGCCACCTCGTGCTTCTCGCGAAAAACTACGACGGCTACAAAAACCTTGCAAAGCTCAATTCTTACGCCTGGATAGACGGATACCATTATAAGCCGAGGATAGACCTCGAATTGCTCGAAAAGTATTCGGACAATCTCGTATGCTTATCGGCATGTATAGCGGGCGCCATACCGCGCTATATCCTGCGCAACGATTACGAAGGCGCGAAGGCTTACGCGCTTCGCCTGAAAAACATGTTCGGCGAGGGGGATTTCTATATCGAGCTGCAGAATCACGGACTCGAAGATGAGCTGAAGGTCAATCCCCTGCTCGTGAAGCTTGCCCGCGAGATAGGCGTCAAATGCGTCGCCACCAACGACGTGCACTACATTACGAAGAGCGACGCCGAGATGCACGACATCGTCCTGTGCATCGGTACGGCTTCCTACTACGACGACGAAAACAGAATGAAGTGGCTTCCCAACGACAACTTCTATCTCAAGACGTACGACGAGATGGAGAAAGTATTGGGCTGGTGTCCCGAAGCTCTCGAAACGCCCTACGAGATCGCCGAAAAATGCAACTTTAAGTTCCCGCCGAAGCAATATCAGTTACCCGATTATCCGTGTCCTGACGGAATGAAGTCGGACATATATCTCCGCAAACTTGCCTACGAAGGACTGGAACGTCGCTACGGCACTATCACCAAAGAGATACGCGAACGCGCGGAAACGGAGCTCGACGTCATAATTTCGATGGGTTTCCCGGACTATTATCTTCTGGTATGGGACTTCATATTCTGGGCGAAAAACCACGACATCCCCATCGGTAAAGGCAGAGGTTCGGGCGTAGGCAGTATCATCGCGTACGCCATAGGCATAACGGACGTCGAGCCTCTCGAATACGACCTCATTTTCGAAAGGTTCCTCAACAAGGACCGTACCTCGATGCCCGACTTCGACATAGACATCTGCTATCACCGCAGAGGCGAAGTCATACAGTACGTAAAAGACAAATACGGCGAAGATCACATCTCGCAGATAATAACGTTCGGCAAACTCAAGAAAAAACAGGCTATCAAAGACGTTGCGCGCGTTTACAGATTACCTTTTGCCGACGTTTCGAAGATAACGAAAAATATCGGAAATTTCGGAGAAGAAGAGAAGAAGGTCCACATTCCCGACCTCGTCAATCCCAACAGCAAATATCTCGTATCCGACCTATATGAGCAGTATATTTCCAATCCTCAGATCAAGAAAATAATCGACATAGCGGCGCAGATAGAGGGTATGCCGCGCAACACTTCCATACACGCCGCAGGCGTGGTCATTTACCGCAACCCCGCTATCGACACCATACCGCTTGCGCGCAACGGCACCGAAACCACGACGCAATTCGACATGATAGAGGTGGAAGGCTTGGGGCTTCTCAAAATGGACTTCCTCGCGCTGATGACTCTGACGGACATCAAGATGGCGCACGATTACGTCAAGGAAGCCACGGGGCGCGACGTGGACTTCAACGAACTGGGCTACGCAGACCCCGAAGTTTACGCAATGATATCGGCGGGCGATACCGACGCGGTCTTCCAGCTCGAAGGCGGAGGCATGAAAAAATTCCTTACCCGTCTCAAGCCGGTATGTATGGAAGACGTGATAGCGGGTATAGCGCTCTACCGTCCCGGTCCGCTCAAGGACATAGACAAATTCATTTCCTACCGTAAAAACCCCGAAACCATCGTCTACAAGCACCCCCTGCTCAAAGACATTCTGGGCGTTACGAGCGGTATAATCGTCTACCAGGAACAGGCGATGATGATAACCCGTAAGCTTGCGGGATACACGATGACGGACGCGGACAACTTCCGCAGCATCATAAGCAAAAAGAAACTCGACAAGATCCCGAAAGAACGCGACAAGTTCATCAACGGTCTCAGAGACGCCGACGGGAAGGTATTGATCCCGGGGTGCGTAGCCAACGGCATAAGCGCGGAAACGGCGCTCGAAATATTCGGCGAAATGGAGAGCTTCGCTTCCTACGCTTTCAATAAGTCGCATGCGGCGGCTTACGCGTATCTCTGCTACGAGACCGCCTTCTATAAGCATTACTACCCTACCGAATATCTCGCGGCGGTCATCAACAACCGTATAAACAAACCCGACGATACCAAGAAATACATGGCGGTATTGAAGACGATGAACATACCGCTATTACAGCCCGACATCAACAGGTCGCTGCCGCTTTTCTCGCCTGAAAAGGAAGGTATCCGTTACGGGCTTGCCTGTATCAAGAACGTGGGAATGGCGATAATGACGGAAACGGTCAGGGAACGCAACGAACGCGGGGCATTCAAAGATCTTTACGATTTCATCTCCAGAATGGGCGAAACGCAGCTTATCAACAAGCGCGTGGTGGAAAGTCTCATAAAAGGCGGAGCTTTCGACTGTTTCGGCGAAACGCGCGCCACGCTCATGGCGAATTACGAGCGCATCATGGCGGAAGTTGACGCCAAACGCAAGGAAAAGCAGAAACGCGAGATCACCGGACAATTCGATATGTTCGCGATGTTCGGAGAGGACGAAGCGGTCAGCGAAGCGCCCTTCAAATACGACCGCGTGAAAGAATATTCTCAACGCGAAAAACTGCTCGCGGAAAAGGAAATGCTCGGAATGTATATCACGGGACACCCTCTGCACGGCTACGAAAAGGATTTCGAGGTATTCAATTTCAACACTTCGATGATACCGCGCCGCCGCGACGAGGACGAGGACGAAGATTCCGTCGACATGGATATCGTATCCGACGAGCCCGTACTTATTCACGACAATATGGACGTCACGACGGGCGGCATACTCGCGAGCGTACAACTCAAGCGCACCAAAGACGGCAAGGAAATGGCTATTCTGGTCATCGAGGACATGTACGACAGGATCGAATGTATAATGATGTCGCGCGCCTTCGCCGTATCGCGCAAATACTTGGTCGCCGACACCCTCGTCAAGATCAAAGGACGACTCTCTTACCGCGACGACGAATGTAAAATTTACGTATCGGAACTGTTGCCGTGGGATCTCAAGGAACGCGAGGAAACGGTCGAAGCCGACGCGCGCGTTTTATACTTCAATCTCACCGACGCCGATTTTGCGGATTCGGATAAAATAAAGCGCATAGACAAAGTTCTCGAAGCGCACCCGGGACCGAATACGGTCAAGTTCCAATACCGCCGCGCTCTGCACGAATACAAACGCACGGTGGGAGATCTCGACGCCGCGGGAAAAGAACTTGCGGGCATACTCGGACCGCATAACGTCAAGATAATCTGACGCGAACGTCTTAAACAAATTTTTATATTCGGGTAACCGAACGCCGAAAACAAGTAACCCCGTATCGGAATACGGGGTACTTTCATAATTGTATGACAGGCGCATCCGGAACGATGATCCGAGTTAATCTTTCAACGCGATATTTTCAATAACGTAAGCCACTCCGTTATCCTCGCAGGAAGGACAAACGTAATCGGCAGACTCGAGCGCCTTCTTCGACGCGTTCGCTACCATTACGCCGAGTCCTGCGTATTCCACCATCGGCACGTCGTTGAGGCTGTCGCCGATAGCTATTATTTCCTCGCGCTTTATACCGTATTTCGCCGCGAGCGCGGCTACGGCTTTAGCCTTGCTCACATCGCCGCGGATTATTTCCACGACGAACTTCTTACTGGTATTCACCAAGAATTCGTCGCCGTACTCCGCGCTCAATTCGTCTATGTATCCGTCCACCTTTTCGGGCGGAGTGATAATGAGCATTTTGACCGGAGAAATACCGTTCTTTTCTATGTACTCGCTCAGCGGCATTCCCGCTATTATCGGCGGAGAGAAAGTATATTTGGCGTATTCCTCCGCATAAGGCGTTTCGGCGGGGATAACGTAATCGTCGTGCACGTAGATCTGGTAATATGCGCCCTCCGCGTCAAGCTTTTTCGCCACTTTCAGCGCGGACTCGTAAGGTATCGTTTCTTCGTTATAGAACTTGCCGGTGTCTATGTCCGCTATTACCGCACCCTGATACCCTATCACCTCGCCGTGCAATCCGAGATACTTCGCGTGCGGGATTATCGCGGAGATCATTCTCCCCGTGCTCAATACGAATTTACCGCCGCAAGCCACGTATTTCGCTATTGCTTCACGGTTCTTTTCGCTCGCAAAGCTTGCAGAGTCCGAAAGCGTGTCGTCGAAATCGCATGCTATCATCTTGTATTTCATTTCAGTCCTCCGTCCCTTCGGTTTCGTCCAAATGGAAATGATCGTATACTTTTTGCGCCCTGTCCTTACCGAAGCCGCTCACTTCCGCTATCTCCTCGACGCTCGCTTCCGCGATGCGCTCCACCTTTTTGAAATAGCTTAAAAGTGCCCGCGCACCCTTGTCGCCTACTCCCTCTATATTCTTGAGGTTGCTTCTTGTCTGTCTCTCCGACCGGAGCTTGCGGTGATACGTTATCGCGAATCTGTGGGCTTCGTCGCGTATGCGCTGGCACAGTTTAAGCGCGAGACTGTCGCGCGGAAGTATCACCGGCTCGCTCTCGTGCGGACGGAATATCTCCTCCTCACGCTTGGCAAGCCCCACTACCGCGATCCCGCTGCCTTCGAGTATCTCCACCGCAGAGCTTAACTGCCCTTTGCCGCCGTCCACGATAATGAGGTCGGGAACTTCCGAGAACGAAAGATCGCCGCCGCTCATCTCGCCGAGCCTTCTCGAAAGCACTTCGCGCATGCACGCGAAGTCGTCAGAGCCCGCGACCGTCTTTATCCTGAAACGCCTGTAACGCTCTTTGGCGGGCTCGCCGTTCACGAATACCACCATGCTCGCCACTTTGTCCGTGCCGCTTATATTGCTTATGTCGTAGCACTCCATACGCTTCGGCGGCTTCTCGAGCGAAAGCATCTCTTTAAGCTGCATGACTGCGCCTTTCGTAAGAGATTCGCGCGACGCTATCTTCTGCACCGTCTTGGTCAGATTTTCGCTCGCGTTATTGTACGCAAGAGCCACAAGCTGCGCTCTGGCGCCGCCTTTCGGCTCGAATACGTGCACCTTCGACCCCTTCTTCGAGCTGAGATAATCGGCTATCTCCGCACCGAACTCGGGCTCGGAATTGAAAAGTATCTCGTCCGCCACCACGGGATTATTCTCGTAGAACTGCATGACGTAGCCCGACAGAATATCGCTCGCGTCGCCCGCTTCGTTCACGCCGGTATTCTCGCTTCCTATGACCTTACCGCCGCGCACCACCGTGTAATTGATAACGCCGTACAGTCCGTCCGTAGCGTATGCGAAAATATCCAGGTTGAAGTCACGCGGCAAATTGATATTCTGCTTCCTCACTATTTTGTCGAGAAGTTCGAGTCCCTCGCGATAGGTTATCGCGAGTTCGAATTCCTCGCGTTCCGCCGCTTTCGCCATTTTCTCCGTAAGAAGCTCGCGCGCTTCCTTGTCGTTCCCGTTAAGGAACGCCACCACCTTTTTGATTATCGCGCGATATTCTTCGGGCGTTACCTTGCCGCAACACGGCGCGCAACACCGCCCTATATGATAATTGAGGCATTCCCGCTTCGCTCCCTTTTTAATGTTGCCGCGACAGCTCCTCACGGGGAATATCGAATGTATGAGATCCATCGTCGCGGAAGCCGAAAGCCCCAGCATATACGGTCCGAAATATTTGCCGCCGTCCGCTTTGAGCCGCCTCGTCACCTCTATCGACGGGAATTCCTCGTTCATCTTGATCTTTATATAGGGATAATTCTTGTCGTCTTTAAGGAGAATATTGTAATAAGGCTTATATTGCTTGATGAGATTGTTTTCGAGGACGAGCGCTTCGATCTCGTTGGCAGTTACGATGTATCTGAAATCGGCTATCTTTGCGACGAGCAGTTGCGTTTTTTCGGTCTGCGTTGCGGTCGAACGGAAATACTGTCTTACGCGGTTACGGAGTATTTTCGCCTTACCCACGTAAAGCACCTGCCCGAATTCGTCGAGCATTATATACACGCCGCTCGCAAGAGGAAGCGATTTGAGTTTCTCGTTAAGATCGACCATACTGACATTATAATTCCCTTACGTAAAAAAAGCAATTCATAACGGCGGCGAAATCTACCGCGATACAATAAATAGCACAATAATTATCGAAAAACGCTTGCGCTGTACTCGGAAGCTATGATATACTAATCAAGCTGAAATAAGCCTCCATGGTCAAGCGGTTAAGACGTCGCCCTCTCACGGCGGAATCTGGGGTTCGATTCCCCATGGAGGTACCAAAACCGAGTATAAGGGCGCATATAGCGCCCTTTTTTCATATTCAGGCTTCGGTCATTTACGTCATTGTAAACTCCCTCGCCATCTCACTCGAAAGCCCGCGATCTGCACCCTTCTCCTCGGTTCTCCCGCACCGCACCGTATGCGCTTTTTTGCGGCTCACGCGGGTAGTAAATGCCGTTAACTCCTTCTTTATACCGGGTTGAATCGTTTAGCGCGCTTCCCTTTCCGTCCGTTCCGCTCATACCGTAAAAGAAAGGAGCCTTCGTTGTCCGAAGGCTCCTTTGCTTATCCCTCCGCACGCCGGGTGAGGCTTGCGGTTGCTCCCTTTTCCTTTATATTTTGGGTTGTTCGGTTACGAAAGCGTCCGTGCGCCCGTTGTCCGCGCCGTACGAGCCCGATACGCCGTAGAGAGTCATATCTACGCTCGTTTCCATACGAGAATATCTGTAAAGCGCAAGGAATGTGGGCGTCTTATTCAGATCGGTTATTTCGCTGTACTTGTTGGAGCTACCGTACACGTATTCGCCGCCGTCCTCTCTTACCGCCTTCCACAATCCCATGTCTCCGAACTGCGGGCAATAGAAGACGTGCGTTTCGCCGTCGTAGGTCACGCTTATCTCCTGATAATAGAGGTTCGCGCCCTTGCTGTCCGTAAGCGCTTTGAGAGTGCCCGTTCCGTCGTCGTACATTACGTCGGAAGTCGTGGACAATAGCTCGGTAAGATCGGTAGTAAGCCTTAAAGTCAGCGTGTGCACTTTGCCGTTCCACTCGGAAGTCGGTTGCCACGCCTGCTCTACCGACGCGATATTGTCATAGTGGAAGCCGAAGTAGAAGGTGTTGGAAGCTATGTCGTATCTGAGATAGGCTCCCCTGTCGGCTATGCCGTCCACGGTACTCGAAGTTTCCCATACAGACTCGTTGAAGCGGAAGTTGAGCTCTCCGGAAGTCGCCGCGGAAGAGTATCTCCAGGTCTGCGTGTCGCCCGCGCGCGCCTTCGGAAGGTCGAAGCCGTCGTTCACGGTGACCGTAGAGCCTGCGGCTATCTCCGCGCCGTCGGCACGGTTGGCTACCCATGACGCCTCTCCGTCCTTGATCACGAGATAATCGCGCGTTTCTTCGGGCAATCTCTCTTCAAGAGTCATGGTGTGGAATACCATTCTCGGCGCGTTGGAAGCGTCGAATCCGTTGAGAATGAACACGTCTCTGTTGCCCACCTCGTCTGCAAATACGTAAGTTTCGGTAGCGACTCCGACAAGCGTTACCGCTACGGCGTAGTTATTGGTGCCGTAAGACGCG
Source organism: uncultured Eubacteriales bacterium (assembly GCA_949292905.1). Taxonomy (GTDB): domain Bacteria; phylum Bacillota; class Clostridia; order Christensenellales; family DTU072; genus Stercoripulliclostridium_A. Next base: position 114,652 of record CASFAV010000003.1, on the reverse strand, counting down.
GAATTCCTGTCGCGGTAAGCGTTGATAGCGTAGGTCGGAAGCGTTGCGTTACCGGTATATTTGAGGTTATCGAGGTCTATGATATAGCTCTGTTCGTAGACCGTGCAATGCAATTCGACGCTTACGTTGTAATCGTAAGTGTTCGCGCCCGCGACTTCTTCGCTCGTCTGCTCGATATTGAAGCGCAGGAACATATTTACTCCTCCGACATCGCTGCCGTCGCTGAACAGATAATAATCGATACGACCCGTTCCCGCGGGATAGACCGCGACGCCGTCGGCGTTGACGGTAGCCGTTCTGACGAGATCGAACACGGTGGACAGATAACTCGTTTCGTAACCTTCGCCTCTGAAATCGATACCCGTTATCTGTCCGGTCGCGGCGCCGTTAAGCCTTACGAGGGATTTATCTATGGCATTACCGGTATAGTTTCCGTCCACGGCATACAGATCGTAAGATATGCCGTCGTGATACTCGACGTAATCGGAGCCGTCCTCTTTGTACATCAATATCGCACTTATCTCGCGCGCCTTATCGACGGTGACGATGAGCATATCGTAATCAATAAGGTATTTAGAAGTACCGTTATCGTAGTAAAGCGCAAGTTCCACTTTGTGTCTGCCGCGCTGAAGCGTTATCGAATCGTCCCAACCGTAAGAAGCGGCTTCACCGTCGACATAGAACAGCGCTTCGTAACCTTCGGGCAATACCGAAGGCAGTCCGAAGAAGGACGCGAGCTGTACCGTAGCCGCGCAGTATTCGTTGCTCGAGGAAGCAAACACTATGGAGTCGGAATTTTCCTTGAGCGAAATGAACGTGCCGCTCTTATCGTACAATCCCTGCGAGTAACACTCGATCTCGCGGATAGCAAACGCCGAACCGACTACGTATGCGCCGTAATCGGATCTCGACTCAAGAGTATTGCCAGCGCCGAAAATACTATTCTTATCGTCGTTGTCCAGATCGTTGAGATCGTATACCGCGCCCACCTTGCCGTCCACGGAAAGCAACAACGTGAAGAACTCGGTGTCGAGCATGAACTTCACTTCGTGCGTCTTTCCGTCGAACACGGAGCCGTAATTGACAGCGTACTCGTAGCTGTATTCGTAGGACGGCGTCTTATATCCTATCGTAAGAGTATTGTAGTCGCCGTACGCGAATTCTATGTAGAGATACTTATCCGAAGCGTAATCTCCGTTCAGAACGATACGTACTCTCGTATCCTGCGCTACGTTTGCGGGCAGCACGCGGAATTCGATAAGTCCCCTGTCGTAAGCGAACTTGCCGTTGGCGAAATAACTCGTTCCCGCACCGGGGGCGTCGAGCGTACCGACTACGTAATCTTCGGAAACGGCGCTTCCGTCCGCTTTCTTCTTGATATCGAGATCGTTCTCGTCGTAAACCGTCGTGGTTTCGTCGTAGAACCTTATTGCGATATCGGAATAAACGCTGTCGCCCGTATACGTGAGCACACGGTTATCGGTAACGGTGACGCTGTGCGTCGTTCCGCTCGGATCGGCATAACTGTATTTAAGATAATCGGCGTCCGTGATCTGCGTGCCGAGGGTGTATTCGAGCAGGTACGTGAGCCTCAGTACGGAAGTTATGTCGGTAGCGTCGGGAATGTTGCCGCTTACCGTGATGCCGTCGCTGTTGGCGGTGCCGTTTCCGCCGAGCAGATCGTTCAGATTGGTATCGTACGCCGTTACCTTGATGAGGTCGAGTATCTCTTTGTCCGACTTATCGAGATCGGAGGCAAGTAGTTTCTCTTCTATATCCGCAAGCAATCCGGCTACCGTGTCGTACACCTTCACTTCGAACGGCACGTATTCGAATTTGAAGTTCGTGTCGGAGACGAACATTCCGTTGAGTTTACATTCGACGGTGTGGGTCTCGCGGTCTATATCGTTCACGGCGCCGAGCGTGAGTCCGTGACGGTACATCTCGTCGTAACGGTAGTACTCCTTCCTTAAATTACTGTTGTTGTCATATATAACGCCGGTATCGGCGCTCATCATGGATATCTTCGAGTACAGCGCCTCGACTTCGCTCTCCGACAATTCTTTGACGTTGGCGCCTTCGGGGTAGTAGAGATCAAGCACAAAGTTCTTCTGCCCGTACTGACCGCCGATAATGCTCATCGAATCGACATAAGAATATTGAATGGTTTCGCCCTGAGAGTTGGTGGAGTTTTCGAGATGATAGTCGATCTCGGCGATATATGGCGAGAAATCGTATACTCTGTCGTTATCGCTTGCGTACAATACGGTCGCGATATCGGAAGTGTCGAGCTCTACCCGTATCGTAAGCGGATTGACGATGTAATTGAACTGCGCCACGACGAGATCGTAATTGCTGAGCGCCGCGACCGCCAAGGTAAGATCCATATTCTCCGCACCGAAGGTGTAAGTGCCCGCGTTGTAGTATGCGGAACCGTTAGCGGTAATAAGTTCGGGCGCGTTGGGAGCTCCGTAAACGATACCGAAATCCTCGGCGGTTTCGCCGTTCTTAAATCCGCTGTAGGTATATTCGTAGCTTCCTTCGGCGGGAGTGCCTCTGTAATAGGAAGTCACGCCGTTGAGCGAAACGTCGGTCGGAGTGACCGAAAGCGTTAGCGTAGCTTTTACGACGAGCACGTTGATGTCCACGGAGAAATTCATCGTGTAGTTGTCGAGGGTGTATCCCGAGTCGCTGAATCTGATGGCAACGGGCGTACCGGTAACTCGCGTAGAAGCGAGCAACGGATCCTCGACGCCTGCGGTCTGCAACGAATACGCCCACTTCATATTGGCAAGCGCCACTACGCTTCCGTCTTCGGCTCTGACGTAAACGTTGCTCGCGGCGTCGTTGTTCTGGAAGCCGAGGTAATTAAGGGTGACGCCCTCTTCGCCGTATATCTTATTGATATTGCCCGTGGAGCCTACCGAAACGCTCAAAGGCGCTTTGGCTATCGTGAAGGTAGCGGGTATGACCTGAATGGTATAGTTATTCCCCAAGGTGCTGAAGCCGTCGGCGGTAAGCACGTATTCGCCCGCGGCAGCCACCGTGGAATCGAATATTTCCGCGCCGCTTTCGCCGTTTACGTAACAGTAGAATATAACGTAATCGGAAATAATTATGTCTGCCGTGTCGCCGCCTTGCAGCTTACCGAAATAGTCGAGTTTCTTCTCCTCGAAGGTGTTACCGGAGCCGTATTGATCGGCGAGCTGACCGAGTTCGCTGTCTTCGGAAACGTCGTCGATATTCACATACGAGTAGCCGTTCTTATCGAGACTGCTCTTCCTTATCTGCGTGCCGTAAACGTATTCGTCGCCTTCTACGTCTTTGAGCAGGACGGTGATCTTCGCGCGGTTGACCGTGAACTTGCCGATCGAACCCACAATAAGATCGTAGTTGGGATCCTTCTCGTCGGAGCTTCCCGCCACGGCTATGAACATGGAGCTCGTATCGATGGTATAAGTGCCCACCACGGCGGAGGCGTCGGTACCGGCGGAAACGGGCGAGCCTATCACGTTGAGTCCGGTTTCGATGAATTCGCCGCTGCGAGGATCCTTGATCTTATACGGAATGACCGAGATCGCGGTGCCGTAATTTTTAACTATTTCGTCCACGAATATCTGCAATGTGCGCGCATTCACGGTCACCGTTCTCGTACCACCGAGCATATTGAAGTTACGGTTATAGTCGTTGGCGTATACGAAATACGTATAGGAACCGGAATTTGCCGTGGAGCCCGAATCGTCGCCTACGAATACGAACGCGATATAACTCGATTCGGCTGCGAGCACCGATATCAGATCGTTCACGTAGGAAGCGCAAAAATCGTAATGGGTGCGCGCGTTGGTCATATCGCCTTTGCCAAGAGAGTCGAGCGCGCTTGTGCAACGGCTCACTATAACTTCGGTCGCGCTCCTCAAGCTGTCGACAGAGCTCTGTTGCAGGAAGTAAGAGAATTGCGTTACGTAAATGGAGACGTCGGTGGCGTATGTGCGCGTCGCGGTAAGGAAATTCGTCGCGGCGCCGGCGTCGTCGAAATTGACGTATTCGTAGCTTTCGGTCAACAGATCGATAGCGTCGGACAACGTCTGCAGATCTTTCAGGAATTTACTGTAAGAGCTGCTTTCGTCTTCGGGAAGCGTTCCTGCGGGAACGGAGAAATTACGCACTATGGGGGCGTTACCTACGTACGCTCCAAGATTGAGATTGGAATACGAGAACGAATATCCGTTACCGTCATATATTTTAGACAACGCGGTAGCCTGTACGGAAACGCTTATATCCACCTTATCGATAGTGTATTCGTAAGTGGAGTACAGCGACACGGTATAGTTACGGTCGAGGCAATCGACGCCTACCGAATAATTGCCTACGCTCGCGTTATCCCTGCCGTCGTTCTCGTTCCTCAAGAAAGTGAAAGTAACGGAAGACGTATTGATCCCGGTAGGCATTACCGAGAACATTCCCGTAGTGAGCGAAGGCTCCCTGCCGTCGTAAGTTTTACTGAGATACTGATCGTAAATCGTGACCGTGATCGCCTGAGGCACGATCCTGAACTTATATTCTTTGGCAAGGATAAATTTATAGTTGCTGTCGGCGGAAGCGTTTACGAGGCTGATATCGTAACTTGCGATCTGACCGTTGCCGTCGTAACGCACGTCGCGCGCTTCCGTGACTACGCCGTTAAGGGTGATCCCGAGCTCGAATTGCGGGACTTCCGCGGCGGTGAGCGTCTCACCCGAAGAATCTTTGATAACATAGTCGGTCGTATATATATACGCTGCCTGATTGTTGAATTCGCGTTCGAGCGTATCGGGCTGCTCCGAAGAATTGCAATTTATTTCTATATAAACGCTCTTGGGCAGGATCGTGAACGTGACCTCTTCGTTGCCGATAAGTTCGTAGTTCTGGTCGACTACGGAAAGCACCTTGACCGTATACGTACCCGCCGCAGTGACGCTCGCAAGACTTAACGTAAGATCCACGCTGTCGAATACGGGATTGCCGTCGTCGTCGGTGACCTGCGTGACGCCGTCGGCGTTATATACGGGCTGGAGATATTCTTCCGAGACCTTCGCCGTCAGTATGAACGCCGCCCCGGTGTACTCTTTATCGTCGGGAAGATCGACGTAATCTTCCGCCGTTACTGAGAAAGGTCTTTTGAGGATAACGTAAGAATAACTCGTTCCCTCTCCGAATCCCGCCGTGTAATTCGCGTTCTTGACGGACACGCTTATCGGATAAGTTCCGCTGTTCTTACTCGAGTTGGCGAAACCGTAGGTAAGTACGGAATTGAATACGGCGAGCTCCTCCGCGCTCGCGAGCGCGTACTCGCCCGAATAAGTTCTGTAATACACGGTACTTGCCGTAAGCGAAGGCGCCTTGCCGTCGTAATACTTGGTGATCTCCTCTTCGGCGAATACAGGTTTGAGTTCCTTGGGCTTGATGACGTACTTCGCGGGAACGAGCGTTACGACGTAATTTCCGCCCGCGCCGAGCGTGCCCGCCGTTACCGCATATTCGCCGGATTCCTCCCCTTCTATGCGTCCGAGCGCGCCCGAAAGAGTTTCGACTTCGCCTTCGGCATTCGTGATGAGCCCGCTGGCGGCAACTCCGGATATCGCGCTTACGGTATACCTTATAACGGTTTCCGGCTCCCCGTAATACTTGAATTCTGATTGCGGAGTGACAGCCACCGGTCTTTTAGCCACGTTGACGGTGCCCGCGATAAAATGAATGGCGTAGTTATCGTAAGCCTCGCCCTCGCTGACGAGCTTCGCCGTTACGGCGTACTGTCCGACGGGGGTGTATTTGTCCACGTCACAGTCGAGTTCGAATACGCCCAGCGAATCGCGGTCGTCTCCGGGTGCGAACGCTCCGTCGGAGTTTTCGCACGCGGCGTCGCCGTAGAACCTGATGTCGGGCGTTACCGGCTCTTCGCCGTAAATCTTGTCCGAGCTGTCCGCTTTGACATAGATGTCGCGCGGGACGATGGTGACGGTGGCGGCGTCGAGAACGAACGTGTAATCGGGGTTGCTGCTCGTAAGGCTACCGAGCGTGACCGAATATTCTCCCACCGCGGTGTTGCCGCTGTCGGATTTACTGAGAGCGCCCGCGAGGATATCTCCGTTACAAATGCCCGAATCGACATTGTCGTCCAGGGCGGAAGCGACGTACGGGATCTCCGGCGTCTGAGAGCCGTAAGTATACCTGACGCTGCTCGGCGTTATTCTCACGGGGCGCTTGCCTACCGTGAATACCACCGTCTCGAACGTGATCTCGTAGTTGTCCGAAACGATCGCCTCGGCTCTGTATCCCAAATAATATCTGCCCACTCCGGTCATGCGCGTGACGGATATCTGCTCACCGGCAGTATTGCTGTAAAGCATATCGAAAACGGTCAAAACCACTTCGTTGCCGTCCGCGTCAAGATATTTGTCGCCGTTCTTATCCGCGAGATATACGGCGGCGTAAGTTCCCTGCGCTGAATTGAAGGCGGGCGACGTGAAAGTGTCGTCGTACGCGAACGCAGAGAAGGGATCGTCCGCTATCGCTCCGCCCGTCTCTCTGATGGTCACGAGAATATCCGGGACTTCCGCTCCGTATATCATGGAGCTTTCCGCGGAAGTTTCGTCTACGCTCACTATACCGAGCGTTACGGGTTTCTTCGCTATAGTCAGGGTGCGGGAATCGTCGAGGAATACGTTATGTATCGCGTCTCCGGCATAAGTGACCACTATGCGGTAAACGCCCGCGTAAACGGGCATTGCGGTATAATCCGCGCCGTCTTCTCTCCCTACGGAATTCCACACCTCTTCGGGTATGTATTCTACGAGATACGATCCGGCGTCGAAAGCGGTGTTCGCTTCTTGCGAATCGTAAGCGGCATAGCCGTACAGGGTTATATCTACGGAAGCCGCGGTGCCGTATACCGTGTCGTAAACGTTGCTCTCCGCAAAACGCGCTTCGGCGTTTTTGCGGTCGCGCATATAAATATTATATCCCGTCGATTTGCGCACGCCGTTGTATTCGTAAGAAACGGTGATACGCTGCGTCTTGCTTACGAGCCCGCTGAATTCGGAATTGTCGAAATTGACCGTATCGATATTAAAAGCAGCCGTCGGGATATTCACCGAAGCCGTCGCAAAATACAATACTTCCGAATCACCGTTGTCGTAATAAGCGATTATCGAGCCGATATTCTGATCAAAAGGTTCGTTTTCGATATATTTCTGTTTAGGTATATCGTAAATTTCAACGCTTGTGAGAGTTTTCTCGAGAACGGTGAATGTCACTTGGCAATATTTTGCTTCGGTCTCCGCGCCGTAGACGTATCTCACCGTGACCGTGCGCGCGCCGGTAGAAGTGTCGAGCGCATTGTAACCGCCGGGATTGAGCACGGCGTCGTAATTGATGAAACTCGCTTCCACGGGTATGGCGGAAGTGGTCTCGTCCTCGAAAACGCGTATGAGTTTGAGATTGCTGAGATCGATCGCGGCTCCCTGTATCACGGTGAAATCGTTATCGCCGCTGTCGGTAAGCTCGATGGAAGCCAGTTTGCGCACGAGCACGTTGACTTCCACGTTAAGATATGTGCCGTTCAGATAATTCAGAGTGACGTATTGCTTGCCTATCGAAGTGGAATTGTAATCCGTGACGACGATCGCTTCGCGTATATCGCCTATCGTCACGATGTCGGTTTCGCCGTTATCGTACCGGATCACGACGTTACGCATGCTGAGAGAGGTAAGATAACTGCCGGAATCGTTCAGTACGTATACGGTGTCGAAATCGAATTCGGAACCCTGCGCGAGATCCGCAACGGGTATCTCGGACGAGACCCATGTAAGCGACGAAGGGCTCTTGCCGAGCACGTCGATGGTGAACGTATCGGAATAAACGACGGAATCGCCTATATAGCTTATGGTGATGGTCTGTTCCCCTTCCTCGTTATATTCGAAGCCGGACTGCAACAGATCGGAATTATCTATCGTATCGTAAGTGCCGTTGTCGTATACGAGCCTTACGACTATGCCCGTCAGGTCGAGCGTGGCGGAGCTGTTGCCGGCTACGTATATCAATTTATCAGGAAGCTGAGTTATTTCGATGCCGGTAACACTCTTGGCGACGACCGTTATCACGAAGTCGCATTGTCCGAACACGTTGCCTTCTTCGTCGGCGTAATATATCGACACGCTTCTTTCGCCCACGGTAGTGTTACGCGCGTTATAATCGGTCATGTCCGCGGTAACGGGAATATACGAGCTCTCGCCTTCGAATTCCACGAGGATATAGTATCCGTCGAGATCGAGGGCGTTGCCCTGCACGACGGTCATCGCGGAAAATTCGCCGCTCACGGGAACGTAAACGCCTTCGTTGTCGCGATACAATCCTACGAGTTTCACGAAATCGTTGCTTACGTTCACGGTGACGAACACTTCGAAATTGAGTCCGCCGTTGATAAGATATACCTTCTGTTCGCCCGTATGGGTGAATACGAGAGCGCCTCCCTCTTCCTTCTCGCTTCTGAACGACCAGTTGTCGTAGAAGTTGGCGTCCGACTCGGATACCGTTTCGACGGAATTGTCGGTATACCTCACGTAAAGCGTCATTCCCGCGGGATCGAATGCGGAATTAAGATAATAATCCGTCCTGAAATCTCCGCTTATGTCCACCTCCGCGATCTCTTTGATGACGGTGACGTAGAGAGGCGCTTCGAAGCCGTCTTCGTATTTATCGGTATAGACGACGGTGGCGAGCTGATTGCCGGTCACGGTATTGTCGAAAACAACGGCTTCCGGATCGAGCGGAACGTCGTTGACCACGGTGCCGCTGTTGTAAGTAACGGTCATCGTTACGTCGTCGACCAACGCCTGCCCGCCGAAATACGCAATAACGTTCTCCGCGCCGTTGAAGACTATGTCGACGACTTCGAGAGCGACGACTTCGAATTCGTAATCGAGCTCCACTCCTTCGTCTACGTATATATACCAGTTGTGCGCGCCCGTATCGGGGTAGGAAGTGACGGGTACGTTGTTATCCCACTTTACGAGCGTATCGGTGAGAGCCGCGGCTTCTCCGCGCTCACCGTTGCTGTATACGATGCGGTATTGCCAGTCTCCGATATCGAATACGGTATCCTGATAGATCACGGGAGCGGGTTCGACTATCTCGAGTCCCACGGGAGTACGCGCTTCTACTGTAACTGCAACGGTGGCGGTGAACGCCATTTCAACGCCGCCGTAAACGAAGGCGAGAGTGAGCAGTTGCGTGCCGGGCGCGCTCGCGTCGTATCCGCGCACTTCCACTCTGTCGCCCGCAAGCGGCACGGTCTCTTCTTCGCCGTTGGTGTAGCCGATGGTGACGTATACGTCGCCCAGGTCGAGCGGGAGATTCTGCATCTGAGTGGGTATGGTGCCTATCAGTTCGTAATATGACACGTCCCTGTACTGGACGTCCACGGTGAATACCGTACTGAATCCGCCGTAAGTGAGCGTTACTTTGGAATCGGAATCGACTACGGAGCTGTCCCAGACGGCAACGAGTCCGTCAACCACGCCGTCCGCGTCGGTCATGGGCATTCTTACCGAATAACCGTTGTTGTACTTAAGGAAAAGCTCTCCTCCGCTCAGATCGAGATCGTCGTCGCCTAAATAATAGATATTCTGAGTGGGTTTAACGGTAACTTCTATACCGACGAGCTCCTTATCCTCGACGTTGACGCTATACACGCCGCTATAGGTATTGCCGTCCTGAACGTAAGTAACGGTCACCGTCTGCTGTCCGATGACGTTGGGGTCGTAGCCGGAGCACATCGCAGGAGTTATCGGTATGCGCTCCTCCGTATCGTTGGCATAATGAAGAATGAGGTAGGAATTGTCCACCCTCAAATTCTGCTCCACGATATAATCGAAATTATCGCTCGGTATGGAGAGCTCCACGGAAACGACGTCGTAACGCTTGACGGTCACGCGCATCGTGGCGCTGTGCCCGGAATAATAAACTTTTATATACTGATCGCCGAGCGTATACGGGTCGTAGTCGGATATCATCGAAGGCGTGATATCGACGAGCTTATCGGTATTGTTCTTATAGGCGACGAGTATCCTTGCGTCGGTAAGATCCAGCGATTCGCCTATGTAATACTCCGATTTCGGAGCGGAATATATCTCGATGTGATCGATATTGACCTCTTTCTGTTCGCAGGCAACCAAAGCCAACGCTGTCGCCAGCATGATCGCGGCGAGTAAAATAGTCAATAATCTTTTGCCCGTTTTGCCCATATCGTCCTCTATAATACGCGCTACGCGCGCGTTAATATACTTATATGTGAATATTGTAGCATACGCCCGCGGACGTTACAATATCAAAAACAAAATTTAATCTTTTTTTTACATTAAAAAAGCGCGCGTACGCGCGCTTTTTACTTTAATTAAACCGTAAGTTCCCTTGCGAAGTGTCAAAAGCTTACGAAACGGAGCCTATTCTCGATCTGCAAAGCTTGGCTACGTAAGCCTTTCTCGCGGGATCTTCGAAAGTGTCGATGATGCCGAGCTTGGCTATCGCTCCCTCGACGAGCATACCGCGGGTCTCCGCCAGTTTCAAGATTATCTGCACGAGCAGTTCGTCGTTGTAGTAGACGCACTGACCGTCTATGACCGCGCAATACGCGAAGCCGAGCATCGCGAATATCTTATCTACGGAATAGCCGAGCCTGTCGAATATCTCGATCACGACGTCTACCGCGAGCGCCCTCTTGTCGGGCACGAATGCGTTGCACAGCTTATAGCTCGCGTCGAAGGAGTGTTTGAGCCCTATCGTGAGCTCGCCCATTACTTTGGCGAGCAATTCGCCGCGTTGCGCCTTGGGAATGGCAAGCTTGGAGCATATCTTGTCGAAAGGCGCTCCGGAATTCTCCGAAACGAGCGCTATTATGCGATGCATCAGGTTGTTGGGGATAGCCTTTTTGGTATAGCAACCGTAATCGACGAGAGTGTTTTCGATAACGTCGTCGAGCCTCTCGCGGTTAAGAAGTCCTACATTGAGCAGATCGACGATGCTGCCGCGATCGGAATGCGCGTTGCGGTAAGCGTTGTTCAGAACGCTTACGCCCTGTTTGCCGAACGCCCTGACGAATGCCGAACGTGAAGTCAACGCGGTAGCGTCGGGCTCGCCCGACGAACAGAAAAGATAATTCCGCGCGTTATGCATACCTCTCGCCGCAGGTTGCTTGTCCGCGTATACTATCTGCGCGGCGACGTCGTCGACTTCCTTCAGCCTCTTGACGTAAAGCTTACTGCGGAACGCGAATCCCGAATAGCCGAAAGTTTCGTTGAAATACTTTGCGTAAGTGGAATTTACGAGATCGAAATACCTTCTGTAACTCACCGGAGCCTGATCGTAGGAAGCGATCACGAAAAAAGCTCCGTTATGGACCACGGAATAGCTCTCTATCTCTATCGGATAGCACTTGAGAGAGGCGCGAAGGCACTGTACGTAATACCTTTTGGCGCCGTCCGTGGGGAATACCGTGCAGCCCGGACGGCCTACGACAGACACGCGGAAAAACAGCGGGTCTTCCGTATTGTACGCGCCGACTCCGATCTCCTGTCCTTTGCCGTAAGCGCCGACGACGGCAGTTTCGTCGGCGTGTCTGCCTTTCTCATAAGGTATCCTTACGTATTCGTCGTAGGAAACCGTCCCTACCGGAGTGATGTAAAGGGCGTCCTTTGCGTTTTTGTTATTTGCCATAGTCTATTATCCTCCTGACCAGTTCAAATATGTTTTATATCGTATTTGGGTTCCCGATAACCGTAGTTCGGTTATCGGGAACCGTTATTTTTAAGATTATTGCTCTTCTGACGCGACGGCGGTTTCGCCTGCTTCGGAAGCGGCTTTACGCTTCTCGATCTCGGCTACGAGCCATCTCTGTTTGTCCTCGGTTATGGTGTAGAAGAACATCGGGATCACGCACGCGATGAAGCTCAATACGCCCGAAAGAACGAGCATCAGCCACAGCTTATTAAGTCCGTCCACGGTCATCGAGCCTTCGGGATTGGAGGGGCTTATACCGCTCATGGCATAAGCGATGACGCCGATGAACGCGCCGATAGCCATACCAATCTTATTGATGAGCGTCTGCATGGCGAAGCATATACCTTCCGCACGCTCGCCGGTCTTCCACTCGAGATATTCGACGGTGTCGCCTATCATGGCGTAGGTCATTATGTTGGAGATACCCTGCGGGATACCGATGAGCAACATACAGATAACGCACACTACGAGTCCCGCGGTACCGCCGGTACCGATGAAGGCGCCTTTGCCGAAGTCCCACATGAAGAACATCACGAGCATTGCCGCGGCACCGAGTATGTGCGAACCGATGAACGACCATTTCTTCGTAAATTTCTTCGTGAGCCACGGGCAGAGCACCGAAGCGATGAGTCCTCCGGGGACGACGAGCATCGTCAGGAGTCCGTATGCGGATTCGTTACCGAGCGCGTATTTGCAGAAATAAAGACCGCCGGTATAAGTATAGACCATTCTCGCGCCGCCGAGTATGCCCGACAGAACGATGAGCATAAGCTCTTTGTTTTTGAAAAGAAGTTTAAGATTGTGTCCGAAAGAAGGAAGCTTCTGATTGTCCTCTATCGTTCCGCAACGCTCTTTGGTATTTTTGAAACCGATATAGAAAAGCGGCATGGAAATCACAACGAGAACTATCGCGATAATTAAATACGTATACTGGAGCGTCTGAGCGTTCTCCGCGGCGAACAGCGGGTTTACGAGGCTCTTGCCGTCGGCGGTGGTATATCTGTATTTCGCCGTTACGGCGTCGGTGATTATAGGAACGAATATCGTAACTATACCTGCGCCGGCGGTGCAGAAAAGACGGGCTATAGTGAGGAGATTACCGCGCTTGGTGGTATTGTTGGTCATCGTGGTCGAAAGTCCCCAATACGGAACGTCCGCCACCGTATAGACCACGCTCCATACCACGTAAATAAGCGAAACAGCTATGAATCCGCCCGTATTCCTGGGATACCAGGGCAGGAAACACAATATGGTCATGATACCGATAGGTATCGCCATCCAGAGGAGATAAGGACGACATTTGCCGTACTTCGTACGCGTTCTGTCCACTATCGAGCCCATTATCGGGTCGTTGAAAGCGTCGAAAAGTCTCGCGACGAGCATCAGGATCGCAACTGCGGTAACACCGGTCAAAGCGCCAACGTTCATATCGATGTTGAATCCGAGCGCGTCGGTCATAAACACCGTAAGATAGCTGCCGATGACCGTGCAGATAAAGTTCTGACCTATCCCGGCAATGCTGTAGCTCCAACCTTCTTTAGGTTGGATGTCGCCGTCGTTCGGCGTAGTGCCGAACAGTTTGTGCGAAAACGCGCCGAATTTCTGCGCAAAAGTAGTTTTTTCGCTCATTCCTGCCTCCTTGGTTCTATTAATTTATTTAATTGATTTTTTTTCTGAATACGGTGAAGATATCTTCGACGGATACTTTGTCTTTACCGAGTTCTTTTTTGACGAAGCTCTCGATAAAATCGCGGCTGCATTCTTCCATGGCGCGGCAAACTTCGAAAGCCTCTTCTATCGTGGGCGCGCAGGCGACTATACCGTGATTGGCGAGGAAACAGGCGTTGCGTCCCTTCATCGCTTCCACCGCTCCCGCGGTAAGCTTTTTCGTGCCGGGAAGTCCGTACGTGCCGGGACGTACGCTCTCGCCTATGAGTTTACGATGTCTCTCGTCTTTGACGGGCATCTCCACGCGCGCCGCGGCGACGGCGGAGCTCCATAAGGGATGCGAGTGTATCACAGCCCCTATCTCCGGTCTGTCGCGATATATAGCCGCGTGTATCTTCTTCTCCGAAGTGGGCTTTACTTCGCTCGTATATTCGAGCGTTTCTATATCCACGACCACGGTGTCCTCCGGACGCATGCGGATATAATCCATACCGGAAGGAGTCACTACCATTTTTTTGTCGTCGATCCTTATCGAGATATTGCCCCAGGTGCCCTGCACGAGATTGCTCTCGAGCAATTTAACGCCCGCGTCTTTGACTGCTTGTCTGATTTCTGCTTCGGTCATGATCCACCTCTATGCTTTCAGTTCCTGCTGTTTGGCAGTCTGGTCTTTTTTGCTGTATTTGGTCTTGTAGACGAACCTCATCAGCAATGCGTCGAAAAGTCCTATCCTGACCGACTTGCCGATAACGGTGGAGCCTACGTAACAAAGCGCGCCCTTCTCAAGCACCATCGAGCCCGTAAACGCCTCGTCGAGCGTTCTTCCGGTAGCCACTACGCCGCCGTTACGGATTAGGCAGGCGTTTCTGCCTTTAAGTGTGCGCAGAACGGTGAGCGCGTCGCCGTCGGGACTCACTTTGGCGGTGGGTCCTATGATCTGCGCCATATCGTCGAGAGCCGCGGGAAGACTTTTACAGCTCGCCGCGACGCCTACGCAGAAAGGCGCGTGATTGGTAATGATAGCGTTGATATCGGGACGGGTGCCGTATATTGCCAAATGCAAACCTTCGTCGCCGTCAGCGGCGTCGGATTTGCTCAAAAATTTAATATCGCCCGCACTTACTTCCGCCATGGCTTTGTCGGAAGGTGTGATGAACATGCCTTCCTTATAACGTACGCTCAGAGTATCTCCGCGAGCGACCAGCTTGTTTGCCTCGAGCGCGGCGCAGAAGTCGAGCATCTGACTGATGATTTTTTCTTTCATAATACCGCCTTGGGCGTCACCCGGCTTTACGCCCGGGTGACGCCGATAAGTTTATTGTTATAAATTAGTTCCGCGCACGCGCGGAACGCGCGTCGCACGCGTCGGAGAAACTTCTTCCGAAGCCGCCTTACTTAACGAGTCCCTTGTCGGTCGCCTGTACGGTGGCGAACACTTTGTCGAAACGCGCGAGCGCGTCGTCGATGACTTCGTCGGTGTCCGCAAGAGAGGTGTACAGTCTGCTGCCCGCAAGAGTGACGATGCCGTTAGCCATATAAGCCGCTCCCATGTGCTCCATGGCGACTTTACGGTCCATTATCATGCTCTTGTTCTTAAGCACTCCGAGCAAGGACTTTACGATGCA
Source organism: uncultured Eubacteriales bacterium (assembly GCA_949292905.1). Classification (GTDB taxonomy): domain Bacteria; phylum Bacillota; class Clostridia; order Christensenellales; family DTU072; genus Stercoripulliclostridium_A. Next base: position 99,548 of record CASFAV010000003.1, on the reverse strand, counting down.
CATCGAGGAGAAATCGAAGCTCATCGCACCCGTGCATTCGAGGTGGACGATGCTGCCCTGATTGTACACGACGTAGGGAAGATTGTATTTGGCGCAAAGTTTCTTGAGACCCGCGGTAAGTCTGTCGCCCGCCTGTCCCGCTTTCACGCAAGCGTTGGTCCTCTCGATTTCCTTGATCGTGAGGTATCCGGCGTAAGAGCTCAGGGGGTTAGCCGCAAGAGTGCCGCCGACGTATGCGCGGTGCTTGCCGGTAGCGACGCCCGCCGCCATGAGTCCCGCGTATTCCTTCTTACCGCCGACGCCGCCAGCCGCGGGATAGCCGCCCGCGATGATCTTGCCGAATACGGTAAGGTCGGGTTCGATGCCGAAATAGCCCTGCGCGCCGCCGAGTCCCAAACGGAATCCAGTGACGACTTCGTCGAAGATGAACAACGCGCCGTATTTGTGCGCCAGCTTCATCGCTTCTTCGTTGTAGTTCTTATGTACGGGACGGGTGCCGCTCTCCGCGCCTACCGGTTCGACGATGACCGCCGCCGTGCCGCCGCGCAAAGTGTTGAGCTTGAGCATCTTCTCGAGCATCTCGAGAGAATCGGGCTTGACTTCGTCGGTGAGCTTGTAGCAGGTGCCGGGTATGCCGTGGCTCTCGAGGAACTGACGGGTGCCGGGTATTTTAAGACCGTATACCATCTGATCCGACCAGCCGTGATACGCGCCGCCCACTTTGATGACTCTCTTTTTCTTGGTCTGAATTCTTGCGATACGGATAGCCGCCATTACGGATTCGGTACCCGAACCGAGCATTCTGAACATCTCCACCGCGGGCATGTGCTTGTTGATCTCTTTGGCGAGCATAAGTTCGCTCTCGTGCAGCAAGCCTGTGACGGGACCGCAGGAATCGAGCAGCTTCTTGATCTCTTCGCGGATAGCGGGATAGTTGCTTCCGAGTATCGTGGGGCCGCCCGCCTGCAGGAAATCGATATATTTGTTGCCGTCGACGTCGTACATGTACGCGCCTTCCGCTCTCGCCATCGCTATGGGGAAGGGATAGTTGAACGCGAGGTTGTGCTGTACGCCGCCGGGAATATAATTCTTCGCTTCGGTGGCTATCTTTTTGGAGCCGGCGCATTTCGTGTCGAAATACTCGAGTATGCGTTTGAGTTCATCGGGGTTTACTTCATATATAGGTTTGGAAGTGAGCTCCGCAAGCTCCTTGTAAATGCGTTCGGGTTCTTCCCACACGGAAATCGAATACTTTTGTTCATTGTCCATATTGTAATTACCTCCTCATGGTAATAAATTATTTTCAGTTCGGTTTATTTCGCGGGCGGACTTCAGCTTATCGTAAACGTTATCGAACTCACCGCCCCTTCCTCGAAGGCGTAGTTATCCGAAATGCGTACGGTATACGTGCCCTTTTCTTTGGGCAACGTCGTCATAAGCTCGCCGTTTGCGTCGTAGTACTCTATATCTTCGGCGTCGATTATAACGTTGCCGAGATTGTCGCTGTACATCGCGCTTATCGCGCGTATCTCGCTTCCGGTATAATCTATCACGCCGTTATGATAATTGTCTGGCATGCCGAACTGTACGCTGATCGGTCTGCCGGTAGCGTCGTAGCCTACCTGCTTGGGAGTGATGATCAACGACGCTTTATCGTAAGTGAGTTTGTAAAGCGCGTTCTGGTTGAAGCCGGAGTCGGTGAGCGCCGCCGTGATTGCGTAAGTTCCGACGTCCTCGCCGGGCGCCCTGCTCAATACGACCTCTATCACGTCGCCGGGCACGAGTTCGCCGTCCGCTATGCTGTAAGTAAGTTCGGGATCGGCTTCGCCGTATTCTTTGGTAAAGTTGTCGACGGTTATGACTATGACCGCGACTTTGACGGTGTATTCGTAGCCTTCCCACACCATGGCTTTGTAATATTCGTTCTCTATGACGACGACGCGCATTCCGTAGATGCCGGGATATTTGGGCGTGGCGGTCGTCCATACTCCGTCGACGAAATATTCGGTATAGGTTTCGGGTTTGACGAAGCCCTCCACTTCGGTGTTGAAGGTGATTATCGGATCGCTCGTCTTGCCGTAGAAGAAGCTCGTGTTGTTCAGCACCGGCGCGGAAGTAAGTTTACGGTAAGAAGTCACTGTGAAAGAAGTACTGAAATTCGCGTAAGTCACGGTAACTTCCTGCGTCTTGCTGGTTCCTCCCTGAACGTTGGCGAAAGGATCCGAGGTATATCCGCTGATCGCCACGAGCCCGCTCGTCATCGGTACGACGTCGGTATCGCCGTTGTCGTAGATACGGCGTATATAACCGCCGTCCGTGACAAGCTGTTGTCCTTCTGCATATATAAGCAGATCGGGCGCGCTGTAGACCTCTATGCTCACGAGAGTGCGTTTTACCACGCAAAGATACATCGTGTCGGTGAATCCGCCGAAGTTGATCTGTACGCTTTGGATGTAATAATCGCCGTCCGTGGAAACGGTCACGTTTTTATCGTAGGAAACGTTTGCTGCGCGAAGCGGCAGATGTTCGGTTTTTCCGTCCGCATAACGGACGGTGAGCGCGAGCTCGTCGATATAGCTCACGTCGGCTATCTCGTCCACATACTCGTAGGTGGTATTGAGGTCGTCGCGGTAAGTAACGTAATAGACGTACTTGCCGTCGATATTGACGAGCGCGTTGGCGTTGTATTCTTCGTCGAATTCCACCGATTCTATCGTAGAGGACGAGACGACGATATCGAAATAGGTGACGAACGTTCTTCCCTCTATCGAGTAAACGACTTCGACGCTCTGCACGCCTTCTGCCGAAAGGTCGTAGCCCGTGAAGCTCCAGTACGCGGACGAGAAGCTCGAGACCTGACCGTAAGTATTGTCGTTGAATATCTTGGTCACCTGCAAGCCGGTAAGGTCGAGAGATTTATCGACGCCGGGCACGTAAACGAGCTTATCGGGAGCGCGCGTCACTTCGACGGAAACGACGCTCCTGCCGCCCACATTCGCTTTAAGCGTGAACAAACAGCCTTCGTAACGGAAAACTATTTCCTGATACCCGACAGCGCCGGGATCGGAAGAAAGGACGAGATCCTCGGTGACAGCTATCGTATAGGAGCCGATGCCCTTGACCACGGTGGCGGTGAGCCCCGAATTGAATATCGAAGCGTAGGAATCGTAATAATACACGCCGTCGGCGTCCATAGCGTTGAACGCGACGGAAGTCACCTCTTCGCTCGCGGACACCACTTCGAAGGTAAACGTACGTTCGGAACCGTAATACGTCACGGTGGCGGTATACGTTCCCACCGAGTTGAGCGCTTCCGTGACGACGCCGTCGCCGTTTTTCAAAGTGATGAGTTCGGCGGGAATGGGCTTGAGAAGCTCGACGGAATTGTCGTTGAATTCGGCATACAGCGAGGATCCCGTGAGATCGAGCGCGGAAGAGATCGCGTAATAATCCTTATAAGGCGCGGTAAGCACGAGCTTGCGAGCGAGCTTGGCGACCACCTTGACGCGGAAACTGTTCTGCACGCCGCGCGCCTCGAAAATAATGCTCTGATAGCCTTGCGCGTCGGTGTATTCGACGTATAGCGTAAGCGAGTTGTTCTCGGCGTCCGCAAGCATGTCGGCGTTTATCGACGCCCATGCGGAAACGTCGTCGACGGGATACTCGTAAGTACCGTTGTCGTAGCGGATATTGTATCTGAGATAACCGGTGTCGAATCTCGTACCCTCTATGAATTCGCGGTCCTCAATGGTGACGGAGCCGTCCGCGGCGGTACCGCCGTCAGCGAGACGCGAATCCGCCAACAGGAGCAAGTACGGCTGTTTCGCCACGACGTTGACGCTTATTTCGGAGGGAACGTCGTAATTGCCGTAGCGCACGTAAACGGTATGCGTCCCGACCTCGTCGAATACGTAAGTTTCCTTATTCTGAATATATCCGCTGTCGTCGAATCTGTCGACGAATACGCCGAACACGAGATCGGAAAGAGGTATATCGGCTATTACCGTGCCGTCGTTGAAATACACCGTCGCGGCGCCCGTGGACCAATCTATTCTGTCGCCCTGGATGAGGGAATTGAGGTCGGAGACGTGATCGGGATCGAGGTGTATGCCCACGGGAACGGGATATTCGGTGATCTGCACGCGGGAACATTGCGGTTCGAGGACCTTCACGTTGAAGCTCTCGTAGCAACCGCGGTAATACATCACGACCTGCGAACGGGAGTTGACTATCGTGAAGTCGTACTCGAATACGAAGTCCTCGTCCCCTTCCGTATAAACCAAAGTATCGGAGGTGTTGTTGTCGAAATTGCGTTGTATGACCAGTCCCGTAGGATCGAGAGCGCCTTCGTTCTCCTCGGCGGTCTTGACGAAATAGCTGTTGATGGAGGGTTCGGAGACGATCTCGACGGAGATCACCGTCTTGGCGACCACTTCTATCTCGAGCGCCACGGAATAACCGGAATAATCGATGAAAATATCGTGCATGCCGGGAGCGAGATCGGGGCTGTAGCCGCGTACCATGACGTCGGTTATCTGCGAAACGGTGACCGTTCTGCCGTTCTGATAAGTGACTTTGAGAGCGATGCCGGCGAGATTGAGTTCGCTACCCTGCACTACGCTGATCGTCTCGGAGCCGTCTATTATGTCTATGCGGCTCACGGCGAGTTCTTTGACGGTGATCTCGACGACGGCGGTATGCCCTTCGTACGAAACCGTGAGCGCCTGATTGCCGGTGGCGAGTTTGTCGTAGCCGGAGATCATGTCGGGGGTGATGTCCACCACGGAGGTGCCGCCCTTACGTACCACGAGCAGCGTTGCCCCCTCGAGATCGAGTTCGTCGCCGTAGAAAACTTCGGTGGACGCGAACGGGAAAGAATTTATACGCACCGACAATATATCGCTTACGGTACCCGACGAATCGGTCCCGCTGCAAGCCGTAAGCAGCGCCACCGCCATACACAAAACGAGTATCATGAAAATTACAGGGCGTACGAATTTCCGCATTGCGTTCTCCGGGGCGTAATAATTGATTTAATTATAAATTAAAAGTTCCGAATATGCAATACTTTATTTTAAGAAATATTCGGGCGCGCGTAAAAAGAACACGCCCGCGCAACGTGTAACACGTATGCGCGGGCGCAAATTTTACGGTAAATTAACCTCAAGTCACTCGAAGAAGCGTCCGTCGGGGTAGCTCAGGACGAAAGCGCCCACGCTCGACCACGCCTGCAGGAGCGAACCGTCCGCGTGCGGCGGAGCATAGAATTCGACGGGCGTGAAGTTGTTCTTCGCCACGTTGTATTCGAACCAGCGGGTAAGCGGATACTTATAATCCATACCGTACATGAGCTTGGCGTAAGCGTACGCCGCGGACCAATACGGCCAATCGCCGCCGTTATGATAATAATAAGGCAGACTGGATTTGAGTACCACGGAGCGGTTGTCCTTATAGAAAGGATAGACCGACAACACGCCGTAATCCCCCGCTTTCTGTTCTTTGTTGTTGCGGGACTCCAACAGACTCTCCATCTTCGAGAGCACGGAGCGCGCCCTGTCCTCGGGAGCAAGTCCGAACAATACCGTTGTGACCGTATCCACCGAGAGATTGTCCTCGGTGAACGTTTCGTTTTTATAGTTGACGTAATAGCCGAGTTCGGCGTCCCAAAGTATGTCGTTGACGGCTTTGCACACTTTCTCGTACTTGGCGGCGTACTTGTCGGATGCGGCTTTGTCCCTGTCCTTGAGCATCACGCTCAACGCGTACAGAGCGCGTGCGTAGAAGGCTTCGTCGTAGGTGCAATAGCCGCTGCGGAACACGTTGTCGCACCAGTCTCTGCGGTTATATGCGCCGCCCTTGTAAAGCAATCCCGTACCGTCGGCGTATTCGGACAGCTTGTCCACGACTTTGACGGCGGCGTCGAGTATGGTTCCGCCGCGCCACGGCTCGTCGAGTATCGTTTCGTCTCCCGAAGCGCGCACGTAGTCGTACAGCATCGCCGCGAAACAGGACGGGCTGTCGTAGTGGTTGCCCCACCAGTTCTTGAAATTGTATTTGACGGCGGAAGGACATTTGCCGTCCTTATCTATACCGGTAGCGAGCGTTATTATCTCGTTCCTCACGAGGTCGGGGCGGTACGGCAATACGCTCAATACCGTCCAGTACCCGTCGCGGAAATACGTTCTCGCGGGCGACTGATACACTATGCCGGCGAGGAACCCGCGGAATCTGCCCACCTCTTTGTACATGGTAAGAGAGCAGTTATACAAACTCTTGAAATACGCTTCGAGGAATTCGTCGCCCTTGCACGTCTCGGGGCAGGGCAGCTCGGCTATATATTTCTCCGCCGCCTTTTTATGTTCGTCGAAATTGCGGTAGCATTCCGCCACGTCGGCGTAACTGAAATCCTTTTTCGTACCCGCGCTCAGCACGATACGCATTCTGCGCGTTTCGCCCGCGGGCACTTCGAGAGTCGCGGCGAACTGGTTTGTGTACAGATGATTGGTCTCGAGCGGCTCACAGGGATTGCCGACAGCGAAATCGAAATAAAAACTCTCGATAACGGTATTTCTTATCGCGGTAAACCCGTCGTATACGGTATTCTTGCGATGCCCTTTTATCTCCGAACCGAGCGTGCCGAAAATAAGCCGCATGAGATTGCGGAATGTAAATCTAGTAGAGAAAAAGTTTTTCATCCATGAGGTAATATTCAATCCGAAATTGACGACTTTTTCGAATTTAACGTCTTTTTTCGCGGTTATCTCATATTCCTCGAACAACGCGTTGGTCGTGCCGTCGGCAAACTGTGTGATCCTGAGCTCGGCGTCCTCCGTTTCCGTTTCGGTTATCTGGGTCCTGCCTGCCATAGTTACCTTTTTCGGCGTATACAGATCGAACACTTTGCCGTTGAAAGCAAGCTGGCTGTAATAACATTCGATGAAATCCCACTTATTGATAACCGCGTATTTCGATATGGCTCCCGTTCCGTCGAACTGCGCCGTCAACAAATTGTTGGAAATATCGTACAACGCCTTCTTATGGAAAGCGTCCGAGTACACTATCGCCCCGTTTTTATAACTTACGGACATGCTTCTTCTCCTCCTCTCTGAGTCTGTCTATCAAAGCGTCGTATTCCTTTGCGTCGACGGGGAATACCGCTTCTTTGCCTGAATATGCCGAAAGATATACCGCATTGATGAATTCGAGCGCGCGCACCCCTTCGACTCCGTACGCCGTAGGCGCGGCGGCTTTGCCGTTCAGAACGTCCGCGAAACGCTTCACCACGCGCAGCTGCTGTCCGTAAACGAGATCGGTAAGCTTTCTTATAGCGCCGTAGGTCACCCGCGTTTTTTTCACCCGCGTGCCGCCGTAGCCTTCGGTCACGGTCGCGTTGATCTCGCGTTCCGATTTCTCGTATGCGAAATATACCATTTTGTGCTTGTCGATGACTATTTTACCTTTGTCCCCCGCTATTTCGAGACGATTGGTGCCGCGAGGCTCGTGCCCCGAAGCGACGAATTCGCCCGTCGCCCCTCCCGGATAACGCATTATGACCGCGACGTCGTTCTCTACGGTGATATTGCGGTTCACCGTCTTCGCCACCGCGATGAGGGATTCGGGAAGCCCCACAAGCCACTGCAATATGTCCAGTTGATGCACGCATTGATTTATAAGCAATCCGCCGCCTTCGCCGTTCCAGCTCGCTCTCCAGCCTCCCATATCGTAATAGCACTGCGCGCGGTACCAGTCCGTCACTATGAGAGTCACCCTTCTCAGTTCGCCGAGCGCGCCTTCGTCCATAAGTTTTTTGGCGTAAGCATACATGCGGTTGGTGCGTTGATTATACATTATCGCGTACAGCACGTCGGGATGCGCCTCGGCGACCACGTTCATTCGGCGCGCTTCGCCCACCGTTACCGTCTGCGGCTTCTCGGACAAAACGTGTATCCCTCTCGTAACGTAATACTCCGCTATCCGGGTATGCGAATAATGCGGAGTCGCGACGATTGCCGCTTTTACTCCGGACTTCTCCGCCGCCTCGCGGTAATCGGTATAGACCTCTACGTCGGGATGAGCCGCTTTGAAAGCCGCAAGCACGGCGGCGTCCGTGTCGCATACCGCCTTGAGCCGCGCGCCGCGCACTCTGCCCGCCGCGAGATTTTTGGCGTGTATGCTTCCCATTCTCCCGATACCTATAACGATGAAATCCGTCATACTCCGTTCTCCATAAAAGCCAGAGCTTTGTCGGGCTTGTTGGTAGTGACGTTGTCGTAACCTTTATTGACTATTTTTCTCAACTCCTCTTCGTTGTCCACGGTGTACACCGAAAGTCCCATTCCGGCGGCGACTACGGCGTCGCGAAGGCTCTCCGGAGTAAAAAGGTAGTTGACGTTGAGTCCTCTAATTCGCGGCGACGAGAAGGAATCAAGATATTTTTTTATCTTCTCCAGATTTTCTTCTTTGAGCGAGAACGGATAAAACCCGTTATTCATATAGGCTTCGCAACCGCCCAGAGACGCTATCTCCTCGCCTTTGACAGAGCCCGTGAAATACACGTACTGAGTGGCGTTCATGTCCGCGGCGAGTTTCGCCACGGGAGCCACCAAGCCGCCTTTTTTTACGTCGCAGTTCACTTTAAGACGGTGCTCCTTGCAATACTCGAAGACATATTCGAGAGGTATTCTTTTCGACTTGAAAAGCGGCACGATCAGGTGCCCCAGATAAAGTTTGCCGCCGACAGAACGTATATCGACCTCGATGGCGTCCATTCCGCAATTTGCGACGGCTTCGAAATATTCGTAACTGTTCCTTTCCGTGTTGAGCGATCCGCCGTGAGCCGTGATCATAGATTCCTCCCGCATTACGCCTGCCAAGGCGTTATTATAATCGTATTTCCGCATCCGTCCGCTACCGCGGTGCGCCCGCGACGTATAGCTTCAAGCGCGTTCTCGGCATTAAGGGTCCCCGATATACCGAGCATAGTCACCCCGTAACCGTTATTTGAGCCAGGACCGTGCCAGTCCCTGCCGTAAAGCGCGGATAACTTCTTACCCGCCGCAGTCAATCCGAGGTATTCCTCGCGAGCCCGCAGGTTAGTTGGATCGGACAGCAGTCCCGAAAACACCTCGTAACCGGTGAGAGCGTCGAAAATTTCTTCAGGAAACTCCGATCTGCCTCCCGTGCATACGGGGTATCCCACTCTATAAGGGTGAGCGAGCACGGCGACGTCGCCGAGCGCAACGGCGCGCGCCGTCTTATCCGCGGCGTTGGCGGGCGTCACGCTTCGCCAGTCGATATCGGAGCGACCGCCGAGCACGGTAATGTGCCCGTAAAAGGTAGTCCACTCCGTCCCCGGTATCACTACGATACCGAATTCTTCGCCTGCGCGCAACGCTTCCGCGTTACCCGTGGCGGTATTGTGATCGGTAAGCGCTATCCCTCTCAGCCCTCGCTCAGCCGCCGCCTTTACCAGTTCCCGCGGCGTAAACGCGCCGTCGCTGTGTAACGTATGACAATGCAATTCGAAGGGATAATATACCGCGTCGTTCATTCCGCTTCGACCTCTATCGTCGCCGTAAGTTTTTCGTCCAGAACGGCGTGCGCCGAAAGCACTACCGCCCATTCGCCCTTTTCGACGGCTGTCGGTGAAAATCCCGGACTTGCGTCCGAAGCGGACACGTGATACTCCGCGACAGGCTCGTGTCTGTGCGCCGTGCCCACGAGCGCACCCTCTCTCTCGAGCGACAGCGTAAGATGATTGTTGAGCGGCAGCTCCGCTTCTATATCCTCGCGCGAAGGCTCGACGCCCTCCGGATATGCCTCTTCGAAAGCCGCGCGCGCAAGCGCGTAAGAGTCCGCGCCCTCGTACTTCTTCGGAGAATACGAATACCTGACCGTCAGTTTTTCAGCGTCGCCGTCGAGCCTGAAAGGATATTTAAGGTGTTTACGGAGATCGTCGCGAGTTACGACCGTTTTTACGGAAAACACTCTCATGTCACGCGCGGTATCTTCTTCTCTTCTTGATCACCATCGCCCTGTTGTATTCGACGTGAGCGTTCTTGCGCTGGAAGGTCCTGACTATCTTAAGCCGCTTGAAAGGATTTCTGACGTTGACCATGGAAAGCGGGCAATATTCGACGCGCGCTTTCTCGAGTATAGGCATGAACTTCCTGAGTCTTGCGATGAAATCTTTGTAATTGCGCTCGGATTCGGGCGTCCACGCGACCTCCGCGAGCGCTTCCATTCTTGGGAAAAGCTGATATTCCACTCTTTCTTCGGTGGGCATCCATTCCGTCCATAGCGTGCCTTCCACGCCGAGGATACCCGCCGGATACTCGCCGATATTGTACTTGTCGAGAGTAAATTCGTAGGTGGTACGCAGAGAATTCTGCGCATAAGGCATATCGAAATAGAAAGCCTGATGCTTGCTGACTATGACGTCGCGCCCGCTCATAAGATAATTTTCCACTCGCGGATCGCGCCTGTAAGTCCAGTATTGAGCTATGACGGAACTGTCGAGCTTCTTTGCGGTGAGTATCTCGTTCCAACCGATGAGCCTTTTGCCTTTGCGCTTGAGGTAAACGGCTATCTTGTTATTCATGTATCCCTGCAGCTGTTCCTCGTTCTCAAGTCCGTATTTTCGCATCATTTCCTGGCAGTGAGGACACTTTTTCCATTCGCTTTTGGGCGCTTCGTCTCCGCCGATATGGAAATACGGCGCGGGGAATAAAGCGGACAATTCGTCTATAACGTCGTATATGAACCTGTAAGTGAATTCCTTGCCCGCGCACCCTATTATATCGCCGATACCTTGATTCTCGGGTGTGCCGCCGTGTATGATCGGGACGTCGGTGAGCACGTCGCGGCAGCTTAATTCGGGATACGCCGCGATAGCCGCGCCTAAATGCGCGGGCATATCTATCTCGGGTACTATCATAATGTTGAGCCTCGCGGCGTACGCCACGATCTCTTTGATCTCCTGCTGCGTATAAAAGCCTTCGTGAGGAGTCTTTTCTATCGATTTGTTGCCCCAGGCAAGATACTGACTTCCTTTACGATAGGCTCCCACTTCGGTAAGTTTGGGATACTTCTTGATCTCTACGCGCCACCCTTCGTTATCGGTGAGATGCCAGTGGAAAACGTTGAGCTTATGAAACGCCATCATGTCGAGGATCGTCTTGACGGTATCCGCCCCGTGGAAATACCTTGCTTCGTCGAACATCAGTCCTCGGTATGCGTAAGCGGGCTCGTCCTTGATCGACACGGCGTGCATCGACAGCACCGTAGGCGAATCTATGAGATCCGCCATGGTAAGCTGTCTTACGGTCTGTACCGCGTAAAAAGCGCCTGCGATGGCGGACGCCCTCACGACAAGGCTGTCTGTGGTGGCTTCGAGCACGTAGCCCTCGCGGGCTACGTGCCTGTCGAAAAGAAACTGTATTTTAGCTTTGCGGCTGACTACTACCTGCATACGGTAGCCGCACGCCTTTTCGACGCAGCCGATCAGAGCGTCGCGCGCATAAGCGAGTTGGTCGTCCGCGTACACGGTGGTATCGGAATTGATCACGAATTCTCCGAATTTCTCCTCGGCATAAGCCGGTCTGGGGATAACGTTAAGCATATAACCTCGTCGGATCTACAGTATCCTTATTTAATGTTATTTCCTTTCGCTGAGTTTGACGTAGGGACTGTGTTCCGCTACCGCGTCGTAGGCGGGACGGATTATCTTACCGCCGTTGGCAAGCTCCTCGATGCGGTGGGCGCTCCAGCCGGACATACGCGCCATAGCGAATATGGGAGTGAAAAGTTCGGTCGGAATGCCGAGCAGACGGTATATGAGCCCCGAATAGAAGTCGATGTTGGCGGAAACGCCTTTATACATCTTGCGTTTCGCGGCGATGACCTGAGGAGCTATGGTCTCTATCTTGCGATAGAATTTATATTCGTCCTCGAGCCCCTTCTCTATCGCGAGAGGTTTGATGAAGCTCTTGAGTATCTTCGCGCGCGGGTCGGAAAGCGAATACACCGCGTGTCCCATTCCGTATATGAGTCCCGAATTGTCGAAGGCTTTTTTGTCGAGTATCTGATTGAGATAATTCTCGATGCTGGAATCGGAATACGGATCAACGTGTTCGCGGATATCCTCCATCATCTTGATGACCTTCACGTTCGCGCCGCCGTGGCGGGGTCCTTTGAGCGAGCCGAGCGAAGCCGCTATAGCGGAATAAGTATCGGTGCCGGAGCTGCTCACCACGTGGTCGGTGAAAGTGGAGTTGTTGCCGCCGCCGTGTTCCGCGTGAAGCACGAGACACAGGTCGAGAAGCTTGGCTTCGAGCGCGCTGTATTCGCCGTCGGGACGAAGCATGCGCAAAGTATTCTCCGCCGTACTCATGGCGGGATCGGGATTGTGTATTATGAGGCTTCCGTCATCGTAATAATGCTTGAATACCTGGTAGCCGTAAACCGAAAGCATCGGGAATTTGGCTATAAGGTCCATACATTGCAACAACACGTTCTCTATGGAAATGTCGTCCGCGTTGTCGTCGTACGCGTAAAGCGTGAGCACGCTGCGTTGCAGCACGTTCATCATGTCGACGGACGGTCTTTTCATGATGACGTCGCGTAAAAATCCGGACGGCAACGTCCTGAGCTCGGCGAGCATATTGTTGAAAGCCGAAAGTTCTTCGGCATTGGGCAATTTACCGAAAAGCAAAAGGTAAGTGACTTCTTCGAAGCCGAAGCGCTTCTCGCGGATGAAACCTTTGACTATGTCGTCGAGAAGGATGCCGCGATAATAAAGTTCGCCGTTGCAAGGTTCCCTGACGCCCTTGTCGTTCACTTTGGAAGCTATGATCTCGCTTATCTCCGTAAGACCTACGACTACGCCTTTACCGTTAATGTCGCGCAGTCCGCGTTTACAGTCGTGCTGTTCATAGTACTCCTCTTTGATAATGGTGCTTTTCCTCGCCATATTCGCCAGACCTTTGATACGTTTGGCGACGCGCTGTTTGGGATTTTCCGTTTTGGCCATTATGCACCTCCTTACAGAAAAATATTGTATGCTAAATATATTACTATAAAATGAGACAAAAGTCAAATGTAATATATTGTACCCGCGCCGCGCGCGTATGCAACCGTGCGTCGACGGAGCCGGCGCGGAGGCGCAAGCAACGCATCCTGCCGTGAACATTGAAGTTGCGGCAACGTAAACTTGTAAAAAGGTAACCTGAACAAAAATATCGTCTCTGTCCGCCGCACAAGCATGCTCCGCACAAAAAAGCTCTCTCGTTGCGGGAGAGAGCTTCTTCGAAGTCGATATACGTTCGGACTAAACGGTCACGTCGTCAATCCTCGATATCGTCGCGGTACTTGATGAAGCGCGCCGCGCGTTTGCGTTTGAGTTTCACCGCGACCGCTACGAGGATTATCACGATGACCGCAGCGCCCGCGCCTATTCCGGCATACAATAAAACATTGCTCTCTTCGCCGGTCGCGTAGGCGACGATGACGTATTCGGCATTCTCGACGTCGAATATCGCCCTGCCGTCTTTGTATGTAACGTCGGAAACGTACAGGATGTCGCCGTCGTAAGTCTTTACCGCGAAAGCGAGCTTGGTCGTGTCCTCGTATTTCTCGTCGAGCATCATCGATATGCTTACTTTGTCTCTGTATTCGTACGCTTCGCCGTCGTCAAGATATTCTATACGGAGTACTTCGCTCAGCGTTTTGTCTCCGAGAACATTGTAAGCCGCTTTCAATGCGTTGAATTCGGAGTCGATACCGTCTTCGTTGTTTTCCTTCGCGACTACGGACACCTCTATCGAAGCGGGGAAACTTCCTTCCATAATGACGTCGGAAGTTTCGGAATAAAGCATTCCTCTGTTTACGCGGAATACGGTCACGCCGTATTTAACGGTATAATTATCCGCCGAAACGCCTTCCGGCGAAACGTTATACACGCCCGGTTCGGCGGGGAAGGTCACGGTAGCCGCCGAGTTGAGGACGCTCTCGTCGTCGCTTCCCACAAATCCGAAATAGTAAATTTCGTATTCCACGGTATCGCCTTCGTTGACGGTGATCTCGCTTTCGGTCAACGACACGTTGAGTACTGCCTTTTCTATCGTTATCGTGCGCGTAGCGCTTCCGGATACGGCGTAATTCATATTGGATATCGTTACGGTGGCTTTGAATGTTCCGGCATTCGTGCGGTCGCCGCTGTACGTTACCGAAACTCCGAGATCGTCACCCTCGTCAACGCCGTCTATCGTGAATTCGACGTCGGGCTGTTGACCGCCCGTATAAGTGACGGTGGAGCTACCCGAGAAAGTGACGGTCACATTCTTGGGAATGACTTTCACGTTTACGGGATATTCCGTAGCGGCGTAATTGAGATCGTAGGGAGTAAATACCGCCACGCACTTCACGGTCGCGCTGTCGGTGAAATCCGGAACGTAAGCGCCGTCCTTCCAGGCGTAAACGCCTGTGAGTCCCTCGCCTTTAGCTCCGTTAAACGCTACCTGCGGCGCGGAAACAGCCGAAAGCGAGCACTTCGCGTCGAGCGACACAGAAGGTATTTCCGCGGGAGTCGGAGCGGCGGGTAAGATCGTAAGCGCCGCTTTTTCGAATATAACGGTACTTGCGTAGTTGGCGGACGAGTGCGTTATCGCGGCGCCCTGTCTGAGCGTATAATCGTAACCGACGCCCACGACGGTGCCTATTGCGGCGGATTCGCCTTGAACGCGGTCGACGACGGTAGCGACGTCGATAAGACCGATACTTTCTTCGGTATCTTCATAAGCCAGTCCGTCCACAACGTACCGGACTGCGGGATCGGGTTCCCCGTAATATTTCGATTGAGCGGTTATCCTGACGGTGAGTTGAGCTACGGTTATAACGTATACGCCCGCGTCCTCTCCTTCATAGAGAGAAATCGAGAAATTGGGGTTGGATTCGTTGAGCGTGCCGAGTGTGATCGCATATTTGCCTACGGCAACACCCTCGTCTCTCGATAACTCGCCCGCTATCATGCCGACGGTAACTTTGTCGTCGTTCATGATCTCGAATCGTATTTCCGCGTCCGGTTCGCCGTAAACGGAAGTCGCGCCCGACGCGCGGATCGTCACGGCGCGCTTATTCACGGTAAGCGTGCTGACGGCGTTTTCTCCGAGCGCAAGCGTATATCCGTACGCCGTAGCGCCCGAAACGTCCAACGTAAGCTCGTACACGTCGGCGTCGTATGCCTTCTGCGGATCGAACGGCTCGCCGTTCAAATAAATCGCTATTCCCGCAAGCCCTGCAGGTTCGCTTTCGTCCGCGCGGAGCCCTTCGTACACTATCGGGAATATTATCTCGTCCAGATAATTGAACTCAGCTTCGCCGCCGAACGAAATTTTCAGTTCGGATTTATTGACGGTGAGTACGGTTTCCGCCGAAACGTCGTTATAATTTTCGTTGCCGATAAGCGTCGCCCTCACACGGAAAACGCCAGCTTTGGAAGGTATCAATACGCTGTCCGCTACCGTACCCTCTCCGGTGACCTCATCTCCCGTGACAAGCTCGAATACCGTTTCGGAGCCGACAAGAGTTCCGCCCGTAACGCCGAACGTTATCTCGTCCGTAAAAGCCGCCTCCGTCGCAGTGACGCCGCCTACTACAGCGGTAACGGCTATCGCCGTCTGATCCGCTTTGGCTACCGTAAACTCCTGCGAAGGGTTGGAGAGTGTATAATTGGCGTTATCGAAATTCTCCACGCGGACTTCGTAATCGCCCGCGTCTTTCACTTCCGTAACGGGAGTGCCGCCGAGATATATCTTCAGATATCCGGCAAGAGAAACGGTTTTACCCAGAGCGTCCGTGAATTGGGCTCCTATGTTAAACGCGGAGTCGTTATATACGAGCTCTGCCGAAGCCGCAGGTTGCCCCGCCACGGCGTAAGACACGCTCACTTCGCGCGGTACCACGGTATAAATAAGATACTCCGTACCGTCCGCGGCGTTCTCCGCGCCGTACAGATGCGGCACGTAATGCTCCGAGTCGCTTACGTCGGCAATAGTCACTTTATAAAGTCCTACGTCTCCGACGGCATAGGAAGAAGGATCTTCCGCGTAGCCTCCGCTACCGTCTTCGATGACTTTGACAAACTCGAAGGAAGGATTGACCTTGGCGCCGGTTATTTCGTCTATCACGTCCCACGAGCCGAAAGAAGGATAAAGCGCGTTATAGATACCCGTAAGCGAAAGAGGTTTGAAATACACGTCGCGTTTGGTTATTTCTCCGACTCCGTAGCGCGTCACGGACGACGGCGCGGTATAATTGGAAGCCGACCTTCCGGAAACGGCGAAAGTATAAGTGATATCCGTTTTGGTATCGCCGGTGATATCGGAAGAACCGAAACGCATATTCGCGGTCACAGTCACTTCGTCGCCCGCGTAGATCCCGCTCACCGCGGAAATATCCACCGTTACGCCTTCCGCTGTGTCGGAATTGTCCCATTGTTTGGAATACGGAAGTCCCGTCGCGTCGGTAACGGAAAGTTCCGCGCGGGTTATGGTGAACGCCACGTTTTTGGAGCCTACGCGCACGTCGGCGGCGTTATAGTAAACTATGGTCAAGGTATACGGCACTCCGTCGGCGGAAGCATTGACGGGCGCGCTGCCGCTCGAATAAAGCACGTCCGCGCGGAAGTCGGCGGGCATATTGCGAAGTATGCCCTTATCGAATTCCACGGGTTGCGCGTTGTAGACGCGGGTTATCGGAAAGTTGATGTCGTCGTAGATTATTTCTTCGATGGTCACACCCAATACGGAAGTCTTCTCCCGCATCACGTCGGTGTATACCACTGAAAGCGATTGCGGTTCGTAGACAAACGTTCCTTCTCCCGCGCCGCTTATCGATTTAAGATAATGCCCGTCTGCCACCGTGACAGCAAGACGGTATTGCTGTCCTACGTAATATTTGCCCGAGGAAGTTCCCGTTTCGCGGAAAGTCGCCGTGGCCGCTCCCGTGACGCTCGCGGTTATCTCCTTCACGAAGCGCGCGTAAACGGTATTGGCGTTGTAATACGCCGATCTCGGCGCGGTGAATACCTCTCCAGCCATTACCACGCTCTCTGTGGCGAGTCTGAATTCGGTGCTCCAGCCGCCCGAAGCTGCCGCGGCGAAAGTGATGTTGCCGTCGGCGTCTTTACTCGCCGCGACGTTACCGTAAGCCGTATCGACGCGCAGAACGGCGCCGAGATTGTTGGAAGTAAGGAAGCGGTTGACTTTGCCGCCTTTGACGTCCTGAGCGAGATACCACACGTTGCTTACGGAAAGCACGGTACGCCCGTTGCCGATGAAGCCGTACACGGCGGAAACGTTATCGGGAGCGGCGAGCGTGACCGCGCTCAGAACGGAATCGTAAGCGCCGCGCTCGTCGTAGCCCACTATGCCGCCCGAATTGCCGTAAGCGGATTCGACTACGGCGAAACTCGCCACGTTTTTAACGACTGCGTTCACCGCATAACCTATAAGACTTCCCACGTAATTGCCGCCGCTCACAAGGCAGTTTTCCTCAAGCGTGAGATTGCGTATCTGCGCGCCGGAAGCGTAACCGAAAAATCCGAGATAGTTGTCCGATGCGGAAGAGATATTCAATCCGCGCACGGTGTGATTGCCTCCGTCGAAAGTGCCGGCGAAAGGTCTGTTCAGAGCGGAATTGTTGGCGTAAACGCCGATCCCTTTGAAACTTGCAGAAGGCGTGACGTCAGCGGTGAGCAGGAAATAATCTCCGGCAAAGCTCTCCGAATAATCGTTGACCGCGACGGCGAGGTTGTCGAGCTGCGCGGCGTTCGTCACGAGATAAGGATTTTCCTCGCTCCCCCACACGGCGGAAGAGGAGCGGTCTATGCCGAACATTCTCACGGTGACCGCCGCGGACAAAGCGCTGTCGTCGCAACCCGCGACGTCGAATACCTTGAGCAACAGTCCCGTATAGCCCGTGTGGTCGTTGAGCCTGTATTTTCTCACCCACGAATTAGACGTTTCGAGCCCGAATATCTCGGTGAGCGCCGCGGAATCCGTTTCCTGCGAAGTCATACCTCTGAAAGTATCCGTATCTGCGGGCGCGGAAGCCCCGGCGGAAGACGCGCCGAGCGCCTTGAGCGAAGGATTGAGAGAAGAATTGTAATAGCAATAGGAATGCGCCGTGACGGCGAGCTGATTGCCTATTATGCCGCCGACGTTATAAGCGTTCTGCACGGAAACATTCAGAGAACACTGGTTGTAGCTGTACGAAACGGAGCCGGAAAAATCGTTGACGCCGATAAGTCCGCCGAGCTTGGCGTTGTTGACTCCGGCGTAGAGGGCGCCGTTGGCGAAACAGCTGCGTACCGTACCCGCGTTATGCCCCGCTATTCCGCCTATCGTGTCGCTTCCCGTGATAGTCCCTTCGAAGAAGCATTGATAGATCGTTCCCGCGTTATATCCGGCTATACCGCCTATTACGAAAGCCGTATTCTTGCCGTAAGACGCTCCCGTGACGCCGACGTTGGAAACGTTGCCGCCCGCGCCCACGTAGCCGAATAATCCTATGTACCGATCCGCAAGGAGCGGAGCCGTAGCGGAATTTTCGACGATATCGAGATTATAGACGAGGTTACCGTTGCCGTTGAAGTTCCCAATGAAAGGCTTGGTTGCCGTTCCTATGGGAGCGAATTTGTATTCGGTGCCGACGAGGTCGTCGAGATCTACTGAAGCGGTGAGCGAGTAATACGCACTGCGGTATGTGGCTTCGTCGCCGTTATTGACGAGATCGGACATTATCGCGAGGTCTTCCGCGTCGGAAATGATATACGGATTCAATTCGGTGCCGCCGCCGTTCAACTCGTCCGCGGCTTCGGCTTCCACCGCCGAGCGCGCGTCGCCCGCGCCCGCGTAAAAGAAAATGCACGCGCAAACAACGGCGAACAACACCGAGATCATCAATAAAACTTTCCGATTTCCTGCAGCAGAATACATAGGCACACCTTTTCGAATATGCTAATATGCCGAAGCATAATGGGTTTGGGAATATATACGGATAAATTGTAACATACGCGAGCGCGCATTTCAATACGCTTTCGGAAATTTCCATTAAATATTATACGCGGAAGCGCGTGCGCGCGAATGCTTCCGGCAATACGCGACAGGCCGACGAGGTTCCCGTAGAAACAAAAAAGCCGTCCCCGAAAAACGAAAACGGCTCCCTACAGATCTAAATTTAAGAAATTTTACAATTCTTTTGCCTTCGCGTGCTTCCTTTCACGCACCGCCACAATGATACCGCGATGTCCCGCGAGCTTCAGCGGCTTATTGAAATTGACGCGTTTCTTTTTCTGCAGTCCGGCGATCTCGGGCGCGTACACGCGCTTGCCCACGGTAGTGAACCCGAGCTTGTTCTCTATACCTATCTCGAAACGGGTGGCTTTCGAATTCTCGTTGTAGATCGCCACGATCATGTTTCCGCCGTCGATATAGCAGGTGCAACGCACGCTCGGCGTGTCGACGCGCACGGGATTTGTACGGTCCCAGTACCCTTTCATCTCGGCTTTGCTCATGTCCAGACATGAGAATACGGCTTTCACGTCGGCAAGCGCCGCGCTCGTTTCCTCCTCCTCGCCGTATCTCGGCAGCATTCCGAAAAGCAGGCTCCTGCATATGCTCGCGTCGTAACGGCAGTCGGCGTTGAGCCCGTACAGGATGCCCGAAACTTCCGCCAACACTTTATCCGCCTGCCGCGTCACGTCGGCGTCTGCGGCGTAGAGCTTGTCCGCAAAAGGCAGTATATCCGCATATACGTTCAAAGCTCCTGCAAAACCGTTTTCCTCGTTATACCTATCTCCGAATCCTATCTCGACAAGCCCTTCAATGCCGCGTTTGCGCTTGACGCATTTCGCGACGCGCTCCGCCGTATTGCGCGTAAGCGAAGGATCGAGCATCGTTACGGCGTTAAGGTCGGCGTTGTTGATAAGATAGTTTACGCCTTCCACATAATAATTCTCGGCGCGCGATCCGGGCACCGTGATCAGCGTGGCGCCGCCCTCTCGTCCGGCGCCGGTGACGCACGGAAGCACGCAGGGAGAATAATCTTCCGCGCCGCCGCCGCTTCTCATAAGCACCTCGTCGCCCAAAGCATGGAAAGCGCAAGCCTCTGCGGAATCCGTAGCCACCGATCCCGGAGTATATGCGATAGCAAGTCCTATCTTGCGCTTATGGGCTTCCAAAGCGAGGTCTTTAAGAGCCTCTACTCCGTCAAACGGCGAATTTATACACTTGTTGAGTTCGCCGCCGTATTGAAGATCGAGGTACTTCATTCCGTCGGCTTCGGCGCGCGCGAGCATATCGCCGTAATGCGCGGCTATTTTGTCCGCAGCGAAGCGATTGGCGAAGGCGTTGGCGAGATCGAGCGGCTTGAACGGCGTCAAATGTATAGTGAAGCGGAAGGTCTTGGACGCCCCTGCCGTAAATACCGTTTTGCCGGTATATACGGTGAGCTCGGCTCCGTCTGCGGTACGCGCGACGTTGACGCCGCCCTTGCCGAAGTTGTACCATTCGTCGTCTTTGCTTTCGTAGCGGGAGAATCTGCCGTACACCGGCGCGCACGCCCCTTTGTCGGCGCCGAACGCGAACCTCGCGCCGCAGTTGACGTCTCCTATAAACAGCGAGTCGGAATAGATCCCAGGACTGCGCTTGTATTCGACGTTTTCGGTGAATCTGCCGCCCTCTCTGCCCAATCCGGAGAAATAGTCGGCTGCCTTGAAATATGCTTTCAGGCACACGTCTTCAGCTATCACGTCGGAGTCCGCCGTAAGTTTTATCTCGTAGCGGAACGCCCCTTCGTAAGTGGCTTCCGCGCTTACGTCTATGCGCAGTTTTTCGCTTCTGCCGTCCGCGGCGAGCACAGCCGCTCCGGCGCGCGCGGCTATTTTGAGTTTGTTATATTTGAATTTCTGTCCCGCCGCCAGAAACTCCATCGGACGGTAGAACAATTCCTTCTCGACCTCGTCCGTGAGCGCGTTGGACTCGCCGAAACGGCTTTCCACGTTCTCTATGAGACCGTCGTTTCCGAGCAAAGCTCTCTTGCCGGTGAATCCGACGGCGTTCTTTTCCACAGTAATGGCTTCGTACCCTTGCAATATCTTTTTGTCGCTGCAAAGAGAGGAATTCAGCCATTTGAGTCTTGCGCGAGTGTTGCCGTCCTCCGTGCCCTGACTGAATACGAGCTCGTCGTCGATAACGAAATTGAGCCTGAGCTTTTCGGAGCCGACGGTCACCACGGTAAAATATTCGCCGATGTCCGCCCGCGAAAGGTCGAAACCGAAAAACAACGGCTGCAGTACGCCTTCGGAGACGCTTATATCGCGGGTGAATTTTTCTCCCGCGGCGTTCACGCCGCCCGCATTGAAGCAGGTCACCGCGCGTTCCACGGGCTTACCTCCGGACGCGTTCTCCAACGCTCCGGTCTTGATCGCTACCGATCTGATGTCGTATTCGGGATCCAGTATCAGCTGCACGACGTAATATTCGTGCCTGGAAGCGCGAAAATCGAACTCACGCGCAGGCGTCAGCCCTTCTATGACGCTTCTGTCTCTGTAGTCAGTTACCGCCGCGGAGCGGTCCAATACGTAGAATTTCATATTACTCCGTTATATTGTTAGGTTTCAACACGTCTTCCTCGAGAGAAGTAAACGGTATCATTTTGAAAGAATAAGTATAACTGCGGTTGCATTTCAATCTGTATGCCGGTAGAGTCATCGGACCGCAACTCGCGCTGCCGACTCCGCCGGTGAAGCCGTCCACGGAATAATAATTCACTTCGGATTCCTTCACTATGTCTTCGCGGTGCCTGAACTCGGCGAGCGCCTGATCGGAATATTCTTTCGCGCCGAAATTGAAGGGAGCGAAATCGGCAAGGAACATTAATCCCGCCCCTGCCGAATTGCGCACCGCGGCATAACGCACGTCGGTACGGTTGCCGGATTCCTGCGGGCGGATATACGGCTCGACGAAATCTCCGATATCCGACCTGTAGACGCCTATTCTCGCATGCGCCTTGAAATCGGGATAACATTCCTTGTCTCCTCTTCCGTAATACACGATGTCGCGGAATTCCTTTTTCAGTTCCAAGGTCTTGCCCACTCTCGGAAGGATGGGACCGAACTTGATGAAAGGAGTCACCGAACTTTCAGCCCTGATTATTCCGCTCGCGAACACGGTATAAACGTCTTTGACCGTAAGCACCTTTCTTCCGCCGGAAGCGTACATTCCGTTGACGGCGTTGATCTCGACTCTGTCCGCATATACCTGATAATTGAAGGTATCGTTACGGGAAATGAGCGCGTTATAGCCGTATTCCTTCCATTTACGGTAGAAACGCATGTCGTTGTCGCTCGGCGCGCGGAAAATGTTGGTGTAGAATCTGCCTCTGCCCGATTTGGCGGGCTTGTCGGCAAAATACGATATGCCGTCATAGACGTAGCTCGCTATCGCGCCCGTGGTACGATCGAAGCGCACCGTGCCGTTGTCGAAGATAACTTCCAAAATGTCGCCGTAAGGCTCCGCGGAAACTTTCTTACCGCGAATGGGTCTCACCTCGGTAAGCGCGCGGTGTACTTCGAGCTGCTCGAACGCCACCAGTCTCGCGCCGTCGTAATAATCGAGGTTTATCATCGTATCCCCGCCCCTCACGTCGAAGTTCAGGTTGTAAATATGCTTCGAGCGCGGTTCTATGTCGCAGGGGAATTCGAATCTGAATACCGCTTTCCCCTCGAACATGACCGTGCCTTTCACCGTGATATAGGAAGAATTGCGGAAATAATTGCGGTTGGTAAGTTCTATTATCCCCGCGTCGACGAGACGAGCCTTGACGGGACGATAGCAGTTCTTTACGTTGTATGCGCCCGTGGACGGCGTGCGGTCGGGATAGAAAAGTCCGTCCACGCAGAAGTTGCCGTCGTGGGTATATTCGCCGTGATCGCCACCGTAAGTGTATTTATACGGTTTGTCGCAGCCGTGCAATACCGCGTGATCCACCATTTCCCATATGCAGCCGCCCATGAGTACGTCGTACTTGAAGAAGGTTTCGACGTATTCCTCGAGGTTGCCGGGTCCGAGCCCCATCGCGTGAGCGTATTCGCAAAGTATGAAAGGTTTTGCTTTAATTGCCTTGCTTGGCCCTATCGCGTATAAATCCTTTCTGCTCGGATGCACTTCCGCGACTTTCGCCACCGCTCTCACGTCGGGATACATCGCGCTGACTACGTCGTATCCTCCCCTGCGCGTGCGTATCGCGCCTTCGTAATGTACGGGAATAAGGGTAAGCGGCTTGAGCATCTTGTAGCAATAATCCTGGCAACGCACCCCTCCGGACTCGTTCCCGAGCGACCAAAGTATTATGCTCGGCGAGTTGCGGTCGCGCATGTACATTCCTTTCACCCTGTCCCAATAATGGTCTTTCCATTTGAGACGGTTGCTTATCTGCCCGGGCGTGCGCGTGCCGTGCGTCTCGATATCGGCTTCGTCTATGACGTACAGTCCGTAATAGTCCGCAAGCTCCAGGAACAACGGATCGGGCGGATAATGCGACGTGCGTACGGTATTGATATTGTATTCCTTGCAGAGCAACACGTCGCGTTCTATTTCCTCGGGCGTCAGATAATATCCCGTTTTCGGATTGGTATCGTGATGGTTCACGCCGAGAATTTTGATTTTTTTGCCGTTAAGCTTATAGACTCTGCCCTCTATGGTTATCGTCTTGAAACCGACTTTCTTGCGTATACATTCGATGACCGTGCCGTGTACGGACAGCGTTATCGTGAGATCGTAAAGCCTGGGCACCTCGGCGCTCCATTCTTCTACTTTGAGCGAATTGAGCATTATTTTCGCGCACGAAGCCGCTTCTACGCTGCGTATCGCCATCAGCTTGCCCTTATCGGTAAGCGTCACCGTCACGCTCGCACCGTCGAAATCGACTACGTTGACGTTGATGATCGCGTCGTACATATCGTTCCGCTTCGTCGTGAAAAATTCAAAATCGTATATGAAAGTCTTTTCGTTGACGAAAAGGAGCACGTCTCTGAAGATGCCGTTGTTGCGGAACATGTCCTGATCTTCGAGATAGGAGCCGTTACACCACTTATGCACTACTACGACGAGCTCGTTCTCGCCCAGACGGAGATGTTCGTCCAGATAGAATTCGGCGGTATTGTGAGAACATTCGCTGTATCCCACGTAATTGCCGTTGACGTATATCTCCGCGTTGCTCGCCACGCCGAGGAAGGACAGAATGTAACGTTTGCCGAGGTCTTTGATAGTGAAAAATCTGCGATACACGCCTACGCTGTTGTATTGCTTATCGCCGACCTTATAGGTTTCACCGTCGATTGCGCCCTTGTAAATACCTTCCGCCGTGTTGATCGGGGGCTTCGGAGGAGTGCAAAGATAAGGATATTTAATGTTGGTATAAAACGGAGGCTCGTAACCCGTGAACTGCCAGCACGAAGGAACCTTGACTTTATCGAAACTGACGGCTTCCGTATCGAATACCGCGGGAACTTCCTTGTTGTTGCGGTAATAGACGAAATCCCATTCTCCGTTGAGCACGATCACTTTTTCGCTCGAATACCGCTTATCCAGCAACCCTGCCGCGGCGGCTTCCTTTTCGTTCGGGAAAGGTATGAAGTACGCCCTGTGCTCCAGTCGGTTGTCCTTAAAAACTTTGAAATTCTTGTAGTTAGCCTTATCTTTGATTCGGTATATCATAAATCCCTCCGTGGATTTTTGTATCTCTATTCAGCCGCGAGCCTTATGCGGCGTTCTCGTTGCGCGCCACGCCTTCGTTCGCTACGTGCAGTCCCGTATTCGACGAACTGTCCGTGGTTATAACGGGCATGACAGATCCGGTTATCTTTTCGTAGGTGACGTTTCCCGCGAAACGCCCCGCTATCCCGCCCGCATAAGCGTTGTATAACGAGTATACGCTTACGGAGGCGCCCTCTTTCACGCCCACGCCGCGCACCCGCATAACGAGCAGGGTATTGTTGACGGCGTTGCCCGCTATCCCGCCCACGTAGGAAGCCACCTTCCCGAGACGGACTTCAATGGATCCGCCGAAAGACGAATTCGCCAAGGAATGATTCTCCACCGTGCCGAATATCCCTCCCGCGTATACCGCGATACCGCCGTTATCTCCGATCACCGTAGCTTTGAGCGCGGCGTAAGAATACAGCCTCGCGCCCTCGTCGAGCTCTTTGAAAGAATTGACCTGTTCGTATTCCTTCGTCAACACTCCCGCAAGCCCCCCGAAGTAAACGCCCGACATTTCCGTCGCGTCCGTTCCGGTGAACGTCACGCTCCCGTAATTATAACATTCGCGCAGAGAAGAATTCACCACGCCCCCGGCGATACCCCCTATCTTGACGTCGCCCGTAGCGTTCACGGTAAGCGCAAGCCGCGTAACGCAATAAGATATCTGCTTGAGATTGTCGAAAGCTTCGTTCTTGCGCGCGAGCGACGAAACGTATCCGGCGACGCCGCCCACGTAGATTATATCGTTTTTACCTAACCGGGCGTTGAGCGTATAGCTGCCTTCCACGGTGCAATACGAAATGTCCGAGTTGCGTACCGTTCCCGCTATCACGCCGTAATTGCCGTAAGCGGAAACCTCAGAAGCTACGTTGACGGACGTGAATTCGATGCCGCTGACGTGCGCTCCGTAAAGGTTCGTAAATAATCCGCCGGCAATTCCCAGACCTTTTATCTCGTGATGATTGCCGTAGAGATTGCCGCTGAAATAATCTATCCCTTCCGTTACGCCGGTCATGTCTATGTCGGCGGCGAGCGCATACGTGCCGTTGTCGCTTATCGCTTTCAACGCCGCCGCGTCGCTTATCGTAGCGTCGATCCCGGTCACTTTGACGTTTATCACCGCCACGGTAACACCCTTGTAAGCATACTCGTATATCCCTACCGCGCCCGTCGAAGCTTCGCCCGACACGTACAGCCTGAGATCGTCCGTGAGCGTTACGCCCTTGGCTTCGAGTTTAACCGTCCTTACCAGATCGCCTAAAGGTATTCCCGCGCGGAACGAATCGTCCAGATAAAATCCCACCGTGTCGGACGGATCGATGTAATAAGCGTATTGCTTCAATTCCGTAGGCGCCGCGTAATTCGTTTCCTCGTCGCGCGTAAGCAAAACGACGGCAGTGACAGTACCGGCGATAATGAGCGCGAGTACCACGCATATTATCGCGATAACGACGCCGCGTTTCTTTTTATTCTCGGATCCGCTTTTACCGCCGCCGTTCTTTACGGATACGGTTTCGGCTTCGGTTTCCGTCTTTTTTTCGTTTTCGGGTTCGCTCATTGTCCGGTCCGCCGATTATTTCGCGCGTACGCGGTACGCACGATTAAAGTAATTATAATATATTCCCCCGCCCCTGTCAATAAGCGAAACCCCCGTCGCAAATATTTGGAATATAAAAAAGCGGCGCTTTCCGCGCCGCCTGCGTATCGGTGTATAATTACTTCGTCCTTTGCGCCGGACGCGGTCTGCGCCGCGCGGGCATCGCGGCATAAGGCTTCTTGTTCATAAAGTATGCGCGATATATGCTGTTGATACGCTTCTTCGCGTTCTCGAGATTAGCCGCATGCGGTATGCAGATATATCCCGCCCGGTCAATCTTGTTGTCGTATCTTTGGAAATTCTTGTTGATATTAACGTAAATGTTCCCGTTGGTGCAATGCAATATGCCGAAAAGTATTTTACCGAGATATATTAGGTCGCAGTCGTAACCTTTGTCGAGCGTCATGCCCGAACTCAATATGAATTCACGGATATTTTCGTAAATATAGAGATTTTCCGTCTTTAATTTATTAATATTGACGCCTTCGGGGAAGGGACTTCCCATCTGCCTCGACTTAATGCGAATGATAAGGAACACTATCGGGGTACCGAGCATGATAAGCGCGAGAAGCACGAGCGAAAAATACATCAGCCAGCTTTGCGCCGCAAGATATTCCGACACTGTGCCGAGTACCGGAACGTGAGCTACGTATACGCCCATGAATTTACCCGAATCGATGGTGAACGAATGCATGGTCGCGTCGTCGAGATCGTGCGTATGATATACGGTCTCGCCGTTATAATCGGTCTCCGAAAATTTGAAGATCTGGGTGACGATCACGTTTTCGACGCCGTCTTTATAGTAGAACGCTATGACGTCGTTTTCCTTAAGATCCGCTACCGCCGTCTCTTTGACGAGGACCTTCGAACCCTGCGCAATGTATTTCATCGCGTCACCGTCGTCGATGTCGTAATCGTCGACTTTCTCCACTTCGTCGGTAAAGTCGTAGAAACGGTACCCCGCTATCGTCGCGTCCACGTCGAAACGGTTAAGATAAAAGACGATGAAGATCACGGCGAAAAGTATCGCCATGAAGAATAGCGCAATGGCAGGTGTAGCAACCTTTTTCTGTTCCGATAAGTTACGCATCGTTCATCCCTTGAGGCAAAACCTCCGCATAGATATTGTTATTATAAACTATATCCGCGCATTTTTCAAGGCTTTAATAGAAGGAATTTTCTTCCGTCGTTCGAGCCGCGGCACGCGCGCTCGGCTTACCTCAGTTGTTGGGCGTTATGCCAAGGTGATAGCGGTCGTAACGGTCGATATATTTATTGATTATTTCGAGGGCTTCCTCCGCCGTATCCGCGCCGTAAACTCTGTCTTCGGGTATATCGGGATAGCGGATTCGGGTATCCAAACGCGTATCTGCGAGTTTGGAGCTCCATCCTTCCGCGGTGCGGTAGGCGACTACGAGACGTTGCAGAGCCCATGCGTTCGCCATCTCGGAAAGACTGCCCGCGCCGCCGCCTACGCCTATGACTGCGGAAGCGCTTGCGACAATCACGTTACGGAAAACGTCGAGTCCCGTGGGGATGATGATGTCGACATACTCGTTGGCGGTGTTGGGGTCAAACGAGGGGAGCAACCCTATTATGTCGCCTTCCGTATATTTGGGGGAAGATCTCGCGCCCATACAGGCGGCGCGCATGACGCCGTTCAATCCGCCGCACTGGAGGCGGTAACCGTTATCGATGATGGCTCTGCCGGTATCGAAAGCAAGCTTGAAATTTACCGAATCGTCGGGGGCGATCGCGTTACCCGCAACGGCAATTATTTTTTTCATAGAATATCTGCACTCCTTATTTAGGTATAATATCAAATATATGTAATATTATCACGGATTGGCAAAAATATCAATACGCAATAATGCGAACGCGCGCGATGAGGCGTGCGCGCGCATACCGAAATAATAAAACAAAAAAGCCTAAAGTCACAGCCAAAAAAACTTTACAAACGGAAACAAATAATGTATTATTGAAAAGCACGGGCAAAACGGAGAGATGGCGGAGCCCGGTTGAACGCGCACGACTCGAAATCGTGTAAGCCCCTAATAAGGGCTTCGTGGGTTCGAATCCCACTCTCTCCGCCAAACAAATCCTAAATCGAACACATAAATTCGGTTTAGGATTTTTTCTTGTCCAAAATACGGTATTTCGCTTAAAAACAAGCGCTTTTGAGCGATTTTTATATCTTTGACGGGGGTTCGGATAAAAGCGGTAAAATCCTGCCCGAGAGGTTGCGATTCGAACCCTCGCCAGATTTGGAATAGCTGTTTTTGTATATCAGACGGAAAGCACAATCGTAAACTTGCGGTATTGCAAATCCTTCTTGTTTTGTCTTACATACGGCATTTTGAGTTGTTTTTCGTAAAAAAATCCACCAGCCTAGCTGGTGGTTTTTAATTTGAGGGCATAGCCCTCTGATACTAGCTTAGCGAAATCGCTTACCCATAGTCCGCCTTTTGCGATTCGCCAACTCTATTGTTTGAACGGATCCAATAGTTCCGTTATTGTCATTTGTTCCGTTAACTTATCTTCTTTCAGTTGGTTGGCGATATATTCTTTTATTTTCGTTGTATTCTTGCCCACCGTGTCTACATAATATCCACGGCACCAAAACTCTCTGTTGCGATATTTATACTTCATATTCGCCCATTTTTGATAATTTAACAACGAACTTTTCCCTTTCAAAAATCCTACGAAACTCGCAACAGAGATTTTGGGAGGGATTGCCACCAGCATGTGTATATGATCCGGACACACCTCCGTCTCTATTATTTCCACATTCTTCCATTCACACAACTGTCTTAGAATTGCTCCTATTTCCCGTCTTTTGCTCCCATAGAACACTTTCCGACGATACTTCGGAGCAAACACCATATGATATTTGCAATTCCAAGACGTGTGTGATAAACTGTTTACATCTTTCATTTGTAAAAATCCTCCTTGCTTTATGTGTGTTAGTTTTGCGGACTACTCTTCACATTCTGGCATATGGAGGATTTTTTTCTGCTCACCGCTAAAGCTCTACTGTACCCCCGGACTATCCGGGGGTTTTATAATACAAGAAAAGCGCGTCTTTCGACGCGCTCTTGTCATGAGGTTTGTTGTCGATCAGAACGTCGCTCTCGAAAAGGCGAGATCGGTCCTGTCCAAAAGCGCCGGATCGGCGGTATATCCGCCCGCATTGGGGAAGGAGATGTTGGGCCCGAGGTAGGAAATATAAAGGCTGTACATCTCCTGCGGCAGGTT
This sequence comes from uncultured Eubacteriales bacterium, assembly GCA_949292905.1. Classification (GTDB taxonomy): domain Bacteria; phylum Bacillota; class Clostridia; order Christensenellales; family DTU072; genus Stercoripulliclostridium_A. The sequence goes on along the minus strand of CASFAV010000003.1, from coordinate 69,875 downwards.
GAAGAAGCCGCCGCCGAGATTTTCGGTTCTGTACACATAGATGTTGCTGACTCTGCCGAAGGTGAGTTCGATCTCCACATAGGTGCAGCCCTCGAACATCGACCTTTCTCCTGTGCGTTCGGCATAATCGGCGATATATTCGTCCGTCACGCCGAAGGTGAGTTTGACCAGGTTGATCTGTCTGTACGCGCCGTAGTCGCCGTTGACTTCTTCGTCGAAGACAAACGCCTCGAACGGCATGTTGCGCAACTCTTCCAGGCGCGAAGAGAGGCTGTATCCGCGGAAGAAATCGCTTGCGACAAAGTCCTCCGCCGTCATATCGTCATACAGCGTGACGTCGGTATATTCGGGCGCGGTCGCGCTGACTCCGTCGGACGGGCGCTCGGTGTAGAACAGGCGCTCTTCCGCCGAGTCGGCGTCGGGATACGGCCCTACGATAAAGCCGAAGTCGCCGATCTTCGTGCCTGTGCCGCCGGTGACGCTGCTGATGCTCCAGGTCTCCTGATAGAGGTCGACCATCAGGTCTTCGTCGACGTGCAGTTTGTACGCCGCGTCCTGGTCGCAGTGTACGTTGACGTTGGTGTTGACGATCATCGAGTCGGTGCGCACCGATTCTTTATAATAGAAGATATATCCGTTGGTCGCGCTCGTTTCGGGGTCGTAGGCGGGGCCGTACATGTCGCCCGACACGGAGAGATCGAGCGCCGCCATCAGTTCGTCATACGCCTCGCGGGCGGTCAACGGGGTGTTGCATCCGGTCAGCGCGGTCGCTCCTATGCAAAGGAGGAATATCGCCGTAATTACCAAACAAAGCGTCTTCTTAGTCCTCATTGTCGGAGCCCTCCTTGTCTTCTTGGTCTGCGGCCTGCGAATCTGTCGGCTCGGCGTCCGCGGCGGCGTCCGCGATCTCGTCGACCGCCGTCGTCGGTTCTTCATAATCGGCCGCATGGTCTGTTTTGAACTGTTCGAGATACGCTTCGTCAAACGTCGCGCCGTGCGCCTTGGCGTCCTTCTTGGCGTCCTTGCGGATGCGGCGCTCCAGCTTGATCGCGGCGATCTCGGCGTCCTTTGCCGCCTTTTCGGCGCGCGCCTTTTCTTCTTCCTCTCTGTCTATGCGCGCTGCCTCGGCGACGCTGTCCTCGTACATGCCGAGGATGTGGTCGAAGAAGTTGTTGCGGTCGTTGTAATCGAGAATGACATGTTCGCACTCGATATACAATTTGTACGCCGAGGCGAATCGGTTGTATTTGAACTGCGCGGCGCGGATGCGTTTGTTCTGCGCGCGCTTCTCCTCTTTGGTGAAGCATTGGACTTCGAGCTCTCTCTTGTACGCTTCTTCATAGTCGTGTTCGAGCCCGTTGCGGAAGAACAGCTTAGACAGCTTCTGCATGATCCGATAGCGCAAAGCGGTGCGTTTGATCAGCGCCTGCAGCGAGCGGCGCTGTCTGTCCGCCTTTTTGTCCGCCCAGGCGAGGATGTCCGCGTCTATCGCATCCGCCGGGACGTTCTCGGTCTGCGCGGGCGCTTCGATCTTGCCGCGTCTGATCAACGCCGCCTGCCTTTTGGCATATTTGCGCGCGGCGAGTTTTGCGGTCCAATCGGTCAGATCGGGCAGTGCGACGGCGGAGAAGTCGACGTCGGTCGCGACCACGTCCTTTTTGTCCACCGCGGTGATTGCCTGAGCCAGCGCGAGCCTGACCTGCATTTTGGGCGTCTCCCACTTTTTCAGTTCGGGTACGATGAACTCTTCGATCGCCTCTTTGTCGCGTTTGAGTTTGCGCGCATCCTTGTAGGCGAAGTGCGCGTCCCTGTACGCCTGTTTCTGCCGATGATAGATCTCTTCCAGATCGAGCAGCTCCTGCGTCTTGACGACCTCCTCTCCGCGCGGCGTATCCTTTTCGATGCGCTCGTACAACGCCTCGTACTCGTTTTTCGCGGACTTGTAGACCGCCTTCGCCGCCTTCATCTCCTGCTTCTTTTCCTTGATGTCGGGCTGTACCGCGTCGCGGCGTTCGACCATATAGTTGTAGCTCTCGACAAGGTCTTTGACCTGGTGGGGAGTGAGGTCGCCGGTGCGGTAGTCGGTGTTGGCGGCGCGGTATTTGAGCGCCAGCACGATCATGCTGTGCTTTTCGCGGGACAGGTTGTACAAAAAGTACGGCGCGAGGTTGAGCGCGGCGCCCAGGATGGACAGCGCGCATAGCATATAGAAAAGACTGTTGCGCACGCTCGGGTCATACAGCACGTCATAGTTGACGGTGAGACCGTACGACTCGTAGATGAACGGCAGGAAGTATCCCGACAGTATCGTGACCGGCGTGCCGATCAGCGCCGCGACTTCGAGCATATAGTCGACGCGCTTGCCCGACTGCCATTGGATCGAATCCTTGACCTCGGCGTTGAGCACCGGGTTGTAGACCAGTTGCAGCTGGTTGATGAACGTGTTGATCCACAAGAAGAGGAAGTAGAGCAGCGGGATCTCATAACACGCGAGCATACAAGAGATGAACACGATGTTGAGGATATTGTGGAACAGCAGTATCCCCTTGTTGCCCAGCCATTTGAGGAAGAACGGCGTCGCAAACATCGACAGACCCGACGCGATCGACAGCACCGTCTGCAGGATGCCGTAGGCGTTCATGTCCTGGGTGCCGTAGATGTAGATCCAGCCGAACAACACCAGGTACGCGCCTTCGAGGAAGTTGAACCACGTCGAGATCGTCCTAAACCACCAGTACTTGTTGCGCCATACGGCGACGCAGCCGCCGATGATGCTGACCTTTTTGACGAAGTGCTTGGACGAAACGATGCGCTCCTTGCATCCGAAAAACGCGAAGAAACTGAGGAAAACGCCCAGTATACCGATGGGCACGACTATGTACTTGTATGTCCTGATGTCGGTAAAGCCGCCCGTGAGGTTGGAGAATATCGGCACGAACAATTGATATATCGTCGGCGCGAAAGAGTAGATCAGCGAGCTGATCGCAAGGATCTTCGAGCGCTCCGCCGTACTGGGCGAGATGACACTGCCCAGGTTGGTGTATGCGGTCTGATAAAGCGGCTGACCTATCGATATGGCTATCGCAAACACAAACACCGCCGTGTACTTGTCGCTGTACGACATCGATTCGAACGGCAAAAAGATGAAGATGATACTGACGATCGCAAGCGGCGCGCCCATGATCGCCAGATATGGTCTGAACCTGCCCCACCGGGTATTGGTGTTGTCGACAAGCTTGCCGCGGATGATCTGGAAGACGATGTTGAGGATCGTCTGCACGGTGAGCATGTTCTGCAAGTGCATCGGGCGGATGCCGATCGTCGACGCGAACAGAGTGTTCGTGACGCCGAGAGCCATATATCCGAGCAGATATATGAGCATGTTTTGGCCCATGCCGCCGATTGAGTAGTTGAGGATTTCTTTGTACGAAACGAAGTTGTCTTTGCCCGGTTTGCTCCAATGCGAGGTGACGTCCGTCACGATGAAGGACGCGGTGTTTTTGACCTGGGTCAGGCCTTCGTTGATCTTGCGCTTGAGTGTACTGGCCATAATATCCCTCAATTCCGTACTGCATCTATTCTATCACGCCTATGCGCAGGTAGGCAACTCATTTTTGATTTTATTTATTTTTAAGGACCCGAAGGCGGTTTTGCGGCTTACTCCGTCCCAGACGCGCCTTGCGACATGTCTGCCCCGGCGCGGTCCGACGACGGGAGGGCGACGCTTTCGGCGCCCGTTTTGCACGGACAGGGCGTAGGACCTCGGCAGGACGAGACGATAGCAAAGCGTCGGCGCGTCCGCGAGGACTATGCTAACCTAAGCCTGCCGAATGAGGCAAAATTCAAGAGGTAACTGGAACGGCAAAATCAATAAAGAGAAAAAATCGCACGGCGGAAAAGCGGCAGCCGATCCCCGAGCGGTTTAGCGGGGACGGCTCCGCGCCGCCGCGCCTTTCGATTTGGTTTTCCGCGCCACTCTTGTTGCATTTTCGCGGCGTGTGCTTGAACGGCGAGGCGCAGCCGAGCCGCACTTGTCTGTGACAAGCACACGCCACGGTGCCAAATAATAAAATTGTCAATTATTATTTTGTGTTCGCAAAGATTTTCTTGCAATCTACGCTGCGTTATGATATAATTATTTCAATCGACACCTTCGGAGTGCAATTATATGGCTATCAGCTACAAAAAACTTTGGAAGCTACTTATTGACAAGGACATGAGAAAGGAAGATTTGCGACTCAAAGCTGGAATCTCTACCAACACTATGGCTAAACTCGGTAAAAATGAAAATGTTAATACCGAAATGCTGGTAAAAATCTGTACCGCCTTAAATTGCGATATTGCAGATATCATGGAGATTGTGGAGGATGCAAATGTCTAACGAAATTCAGTATACTTTGTACAGTATAGACAATGAAGATATAAAGGTCAAAGTTGCTATCAAGGATGAAACCATTTGGGTTACACAACGCGGTATGGCAGAATTGTTTGATGTCAATGTTTCCGCCATTTCAAAACATTTGGCTAATATTTACGTAGAAGGAGAATTAAGTCAGCCGGCAACTGTTTCCAAAATGGAAATAGTTCAAAATTCAATACAGTAGACTTATTTGGATAATAATATGAGCGTAAGAAGCATGTCTTTTGAAATATGGAATAGGCGATATACAGGAAGTAAATTTAAGCTTGCTGATTGGATTTTTGATTTAATAAATAGTCACTGTACGGGAAGTTCTTTTTGTGATATTTTTGCCGGCACAGGGATAATAGCTCAACACGCAATAAAAAATATGCAAAAGGTCGTCATCAACGACTTCCTTTATTCAAATGAAATTATCTATAAGGCGTTCTTTCTGCAAGAACCGTTCGATGTCAATAAGATAAATAACTATAAAACCAATTTTCAAAATATTGATACCTCATCTATTAAAGATAACTACGCTTCTATAAATTATAGTAATAAGTTTTTCTCTTATGCCGATGCGTTACATATTGGAGCAATAAGAGATGTCATTGATTCTATAAATGATGTTAATGAAAAAGAACGGGCTATTTTGATCGCCTCACTTTTATACTCTGCAGATAAAGCGGCAAACACTGTCGGACATTATGACGCTTATATAAAAGGTCATAATATACCTGATACTTTCAAGTTTGACCTAATTTCCCCATACGCCACAACGGCAGAAATCGAAATTCACCGTGAAGACGCAAATATTTTAGCAAAATCTTTGAGCGTTGATATCGTTTATATTGATCCGCCTTATAATTCAAGACAATACAGCCGTTTTTATCATGTCTTAGAAAACTTGACAACTTGGAAAAAGCCAAAACTATATGGTGAAGCGTTGAAGCCAGAACCTGAGAATATGAGCGAGTATTGCCGAAGCGGTGCCCTCCAAGCTTTTGCTGATTTAATACGTGATTTGCAATGCAAGTATATAGTTGTTTCTTATAATAACACCTATGCCTCAAAAAGCACCTCATCACGAAACAAGATGACGCTTGAAAATATAAAAGATGTGCTGAAAACCAAAGGTGAACTGACTTGTTTCGAAAAGGAACATTCCTTTTTTAATGCCGGCAAAACAGATTTTACGGAACACAAAGAATTTATCTTTTTAGTTAAGGTTAATTAAAATGAAAAAGAATGTAACAGTAAAAACAGAGTTTCGTCGTTCACCATTTTTCTACGTTGGAGATAAATTTAAGTTGCTATCGCAGCTAAAAGATAATTTCCCTAAAGATATTGACAAGTTTGTTGAGCCTTTTTGTGGGGGCGGCAGCGTTTTCTTAAATACTAAGGCAAATCAATATATCCTTAATGACATTGATTCATATATGATTTCATTGCATAAGTTTCTTATTGCTTATAGTAAGAATCAAGTCAAGTTCTGGGATAGTATCAATACAATCATAAACAAGTATGCCCTATCTGCCACATACATGGGAAAGACTGTGCCGAAAGAATTGCGCACACAATTCCCTAAAACTTATTTTGCCAAATACAATAAAGAAGCTTATACGCAATTAAGAACAGATTTCAATGCCGATAAGACAGATATGATGCTCCTTTATCTGTTACTGATTTATGGATTTAACCGTATGTTGCGTTTTAATGGGAAGGGCGACTTTAATCTTCCCGTAGGGAATGTAGATTTCAACGAGAATGTGGTCGACGCACTTAACTCATATTTTGAGTATGTAAAAGATAAAGACATCTCTCTATTCAGTATGGATTTTGAAGATTTCCTCAATTCTCTTGAACTTACTGAAAAAGATTTTGTATATCTTGATCCGCCATATCTTATTACATTCAGTGAATATAACAAGTTGTGGAACGAAGATAGCGAAATGCGTCTTATTAAAGTCCTCGATGAATTAAACGAACGGCATATACGTTTTGCCGTGTCAAACGTGCTATGGCACAGAAGGAAATATAACGGTACGTTCAATTATTGGGCACAGAAATATAATATCGTGCGTATTCAAAGCAATTATATAAGTTTTAATGACAATAGCGAAAAGGATACTTACGAAGTTCTTGTAAAAAATTATTGAGGTGTCTATGGCAAAAGAAAGACGAAAAGAATACAAACCACTTTCATTCTCTACCACCATGCGTAACCCTGCTCGTATAGCGGCGTTCTTAAATTGTATTTTACCGTATGAAGGTCATGTTTTAACGAGCGATATTATTCACGAGGTTGCAGTTAATTTAATTATGGCAAAATTGTACTATACCGAAAAGTATGAAATGAAAGTGCCAGAATATAAAAGGATATATAAAAGTGATGAGCTTTCTTTTACTCGTGAACAAGTTGAAGACATTATAGCAAATAGCCCGCAAGACCATAAAGAAGCTGGCTTTGAAAAAGGATGGGATTCTCGATTTGACACTTGGTACAAGCTGTCTATGGAGTTCGGCTTTATCTATTATGAAATGGGTAAGCAAATTATAATCTCCCAAACGGGACACATGCTGATAGATGCTTTTAATGAAGTTCCCGCCAACGATTCAAAGATACAGAATGTCTTTTTGAATGCACTGATGAAGTATCAGACAAGCAATCCATTCAGAAAGAATGCAAATGATAATGTCCCGCTCGTTCTCTTGCTTCAGGTTATAAAACTTTTGAAGGAAGATCCTAACGAAAACGATGCAGGTATATTAAGAAGCGAATTATCGCTCATAATTTGCTGGCCTGATAACGATGCTGAACGGCTTTACCGCACAATCAAAGAATTACGCGCTCAGTATGGCTACAATTATAGCGATGAAGTCATTTATGATGACTGCTTACAACTGTTAGGTGCGGGTGAAGATAAAAAGAAACGCTTTAAAATTGAGCAGATTACAGGCGAAGCTGTTGATGAATTTATACGCAAGATGCGTATTACAGGTATAATCTCTCTCAGAGGTAATGGTCGCTTCTTGGATTTTAACCAATTTGAAGCAGATAAAATTAACTACATATTAGAAAATTATAGTACTTATACCCGATATGCCTCCAAAGAAGATTATTTTAGGTATATGGGCTCGATTGACGCTCATATTCTGGCCACTACCACCATTCAGGAAGAGAACATCAATGATGTTAGAACAAGAACCCTCAATGAGTGGGCGACAAACTATGATAAACAGGAAATTTTCAACGAATTGCTTATCGTTTGTAGCAAAAGAGGTGAAAGCCGTAATCCCGTACTGAGGATTATTGACAAACCCACAAGATTTGAATTCTTAACCAGTATCGCATTAAAACAGAACTTTGAAGGATTGACGGTTTGTCCTAATTATCATGTTGATGACGAAGGCTTACCAACCTTCACAGCATCGGGTGGGCTAGCCGATATTGAGTGCTTCGATACGGATTGCAATCCACTCGTCGAAGTAACTTTGATTACGGCAAGGACTCAAGCAACTATGGAAATGCCGGCAATCACACGACATTTACAGGAGGCAGTCACTAAATATCCCGATAAAATTGTGTTTTCCATATTAGTTGCGCCCGCTATCCATGCTGACACAAAGTATATGGCAGGATATTCAAAATATCAGTATAATGTGGATATACTAACATACGCGATCGAAGAGTTTATAAAAGACATAGCAAGCAATGAACGATTAGTAGACCTTTTACATCAATAAACCTCACTATACACCAAGGAGATACTTCGTATGGATTTTTGCCGTGGTTCTGAATGGAGACGTTGGGATTTACATATACACACTCCACAAACAAAGAAGAATGATCAATTTGTGGGATCAACGCCTCAAGAAAAATGGGACAAATTTTACGAGGACATTTTATTATATATCAATTCCGAAGATCCAACTAAAAAAGTTGCGGTATTGGGAATAACCGATTACTTTTCTATTGACAACTATAGAAAAGTTATATCTGATAGTAGAATAACTGATAAATTTGAGCTGATATTGCCAAATATTGAAATGCGTATTACTCCCGTTTCAAGTAAAGCAGCAATAAACATACATTTCATTTGCAATCCGATGATTGTTTCTCAATTGGATGTAAAACTTTTCAGTCAGTTAACGTTTAAGCATAGTAATGGGCAGACTTTTCACGCTGTTAAAGATGATTTCATTAAACTTGGTCAGCTATATGACACCACCCTAAATGACGAAGCAGCATACAAAAAAGGTATTGAACAATTTGTAGTTGATTTATCAAATCTTAAAAAGATACTGGAGGATGATAAAGATTTAAGAGATAATGTAATAGTTGCTGTTTCTAATAGTTCGAACGATGGCGCTTCAGGAATAGGCAATCCTTCTCGTCCTAATGTAAACTCAGATTTGACAGTAATTAGAGATGATCTATGTTATTTTGCTGATATAATTTTTTCCGCTACAGAAAGCTCTATTAAATATTTTCTTGGAGAAGGTTCTCTCACTAAAGAAGAAATCGTTCAAAAATATGGGCGTTTGAAGCCATGTGTACATGGTTGTGATGCGCATAAAAATTCTGACATTCTGTCTCCTGATAATAATAGATATTGTTGGATAAAAGCTGATTGCACTTTTGAAGGACTCAAACAAATCATTTATGAACCTCAAGAACGTGTTAAAATTTGCGATGTGCATCCTGAAAAAAAGAGAGACTATAATGTAATCGATAAAATCACAATCAGCGACGATAGATTTTCCCCTGCACCAATTGTTTTTAATCCTAATCTAACTTGTTTCATTGGAGGGAAATCTACCGGGAAATCAATAATTCTCAACAATATGGCACGACTTATTGATTGTGACCAATATAAGCTTAAATACAGCGGAAAAGATTTTACTATTCAAAATATGAGGGTTTATTGGAAAGATGGAACAATAAGCGACGGTACTGATAAGAAGAATATTGTGTATATACCACAAACCTATTTAAATAGTTTAAGTGACAATCAAGAAGAAAAGACGGAAATTGATGAGATCATACAGGATATTATTTTGCAAGATGAGAATATTAAAGAAGCCTTTGGTCAGTTTCAGCGCGATTTAGAGACAACAAAAACTGATTTGGACAAAGAAATATATGACACTGTTAAAGCACATGAATTACTTATGCAGTATTCTCAACAACTTACGGAAAATGGTAGCGTAGATTCAATAAAAAAAGAGATTGCAAAACTGCAAAAGGAACGAGATCGAATAACAAAACTATTACAAATAAGCGAAGAAGACATAACGAAATATGACCAATGCAAAACACAATTTGCAACATTATCTAAATTGCTGCAAACAAAACATAATGACATTAAACTTCTTTCAAATTTAGGTTTAGTTGTAAAAATGTCAAATGAATCCGAGGAATTGTCTGCGGATAGTTTGCATAAGGTCGATGCTGTTATATCTGGTTTCACAAACGAAATAGCTACAAAATGGAATAATGCCAGACAAGAATTAATAATTAACTTAAATGCTGAAATTGAAAAAATTAATAGTGAATTAGATACACTTAAGACTGAAATAGAAACAAAAGAACAATTACTTGAAAAAACTGAAGCGTTAAAGATCACAAATGAATTGTTATTGGAGGAAGAACGAAAACTTAAGACATCTGAAACATTGACCTTACAAGTACAAACACAAACACAGGTTTTTGAAAATCTATTAAATAGCATAGTTCACAAACTAGCAATTTTTGATGAATTACATCAAAAATATGCGAGTTTTGTAAACGAAAAAGCAACAAATCTTGATAGTTCCATGACTTTTCTTGCAACGGCACCATTTAGGCTAGAAGCTTTTGACGCTAAAATAAGAGATTTATTTGATAACAGAAAACTGAAAACAATCTATGCTTTTTATGAAGATGCTGATCCTGCCGATATCAGCGAGGACATTATAGAGAAATTGATTCATCCATTATTTGAATTTAATGGAAAATCATTGTTGAAGAAAAGCGTTACTATTGAAGAGGCTTTACGTGCTATATTATCCAATTGGTATAACATTATTTACACGATTGAACTTGATAACGATAAAATTCAAACGATGTCTCCAGGCAAAAAAGCATTAGTTTTACTTAAATTGCTGATTAACTTGGCAGATGCCGATTGCCCAATATTAATAGATCAACCTGAAGATGATTTAGATAATCGTTCAATTTACTATGAACTAGTTAATTTTCTGCGACAAAAGAAATATGATAGGCAAATAATTGTAGTTACGCATAATGCTAATATTGTTGTTGGGGCCGATTCGGAAGAAATTATTGTTGCCAACCAAAGAGGTACAAATAGTCCTAATGAAACTTATCGATTTGAATATCGATCCGGAGCTATTGAAAACAATATGGTAATTAGAAATGACGATGGTTCAATTAAAAGCGGTATTTTAAATCAAACCGGTATTCAAGGGCATATATGTGAAATTCTTGAAGGTGGTAAAGAAGCGTTTAATGTTAGAAAAGCTAAATACACGCTAATTTAAATGAATTGCTTTTGCAATGATAAAGTGTCCATAAAGATATGTGGCAATACGTATGATGAAAAAAGAAAATATTAAAATCGATTTTACATTAAAAACAATCGGATAATCTTAAAAAATCGATTTACGTTACACTCTCTCCGCCAAAAGCGAACCTATTCGAACTTTCGGATAGGTTCCTTTTTGTCGGACGAGAGGGATAGCTTACCCGTGCGCTTCAGCGCATTGGGGTGCGCAAGTTTGCGCGGTTCTACGGCGCGAACCTGACGAGCTAAACGAAAAGCAGACATGACCTCTACAACAGCTCATTACAACTTACGTTTGAAGTTCCTTCCACTCTTCGCATAGACGGTGATATCCGATTTGACGGGAGCGAAATCGTATGCCGTTCTGAATTCGGGATCCGCATACCGACCGCAGAATTCGAAGCCTTTTTTATGGGCTCCTCCGTGAGTATTAAAATACGCTCGGCGAAGCCCCGCACTCCTTCCGTATAATACTCGCCCCAGTCAGGTTCGAAAGTTATCGCGTATGTTTCTTCGTTCGCGGACAATTCCGTTTCGTAAGGAGGTGAAAGCTTCGCAAACCCGAGACAAGTGCTTGCGCACCACAATTCACCCGTGGCGGGATTTACCCGAGAGCGACGTCGAGGACCATCATTACCGCGAAACCTATCATGACTCCCCAGGTGCCGAGATGGGGGTGAGAGCCTATGCGGGCGTCGGGTATGAGATCCTCCGCAACGACGAAGATCATCGCGCCTGCGGCAAACGCCAGGAACCACGGCTGAGCTACGGTAAGCGCCGCCGCGAGGAAATACCCTATCGTCGCCGCTATCGGCTCGACCGCACCGGACGCCGTTCCGTACAGAAAGGCTTTCGTCCTGCTGCCGGTCGCCGCTTTCATCGGTAGCGCCACTGCGGCGCCCTCGGGGAAATTCTGTATCGCCATCCCAATCGCGAGTCCGAGCGCCGAAACATACGCGCCGCTTTCCCCTAAAGTCGCCGCGGCGCCGAACGCGAACCCCACCGCAAGTCCTTCGGGAATGTTATGTATCGTGACGGCAAGAAACATTTTCGCCGGCTTGTCGAGCGCCACTTTCGGGCCTTCTTCCTCCGAAGTCCCTTTATGGAAATGCGGTATTGCCTTATCGAGAAACACGAGGAACAAACCTCCCGCCAGAAAACCTACCAATGCCGGCACGAAGCTCCACGTTCCCCATTCCGATGCGCCTTCGATAGAAGGTATTATCAACGACCACACCGACGCGGCAACCATCACGCCGGACGCGAATCCGAGGATAACGGTATTAGCCTTCTCGGAAATATCCTTTCTGAAAAACCATACCAACGCGCTACCCAGCGTGGTGGAGACGAAAATTATCAAAAATCCCAGTACCGTCATTGCGGTATTACTCATATTCGGCCTCTCGAACGTTAGTTTTTTTGTTTTGCTTCCGACCGTTAAACGGTCTCTGTTTCGTTCAATGCTGCAGACGCTCGACTCGGAGTTTTTTGACGAAGCAAACTATCCTGCCGGCTTCGGTAAAACCGATCGCTTCATGGAAAGCTATCGACGCCGCGTTAACGGTTTCGCAATCGCTTGCGAATTCGGCGCAACCTTTCGAGCGCGCCCAATCTTCCGCCGCCGCGACGAGTTCGCGCGCAAAACCTTTGCGACGGTACTTCTCTTTCACGAACACCGCTTCGAGATAGCCGGCAGGCGAGCTCGTTACTCCTTCCGTGTATTCTCTGCGCAACGAGCAATGCGCAAATCCCGCCGCCTCGCCGTTTGCATATTTGATAAAGAAGGCGTTATCGCCGCAGGACATCGCTCCGTCGTACTCCTTGTACAGTTCGGCGGGCTTCGCGTCCTTCCATAACAGGCACGACATCTCCGTCAAAACGTCTACGCTGCTACGATCCGCTTCAAGTATCATTTACGCCCTCCGCTATCACTTCGATTACTCCTTTTTTCGCCGCCGACATACCGACATACATTAATATTACACTCTCCCGCGCGCAAGCGCAACCGAATAAGTATCTTTCAATAGCGGTATTTCTCCGCACTTCCGCGAAAAAACGGCAAACGCGCGTATAATGATTTACGCGCGTTTGCCGCCCTTATACCGAAACGGTATCGTGTTACGCAATATAAACTCAGTTTGCCCGCTCCGCAACGACCGAAGTCGAGGATTCACGCCGCAGGATAATCGAGAGAACCGGTGACAAGACGGTTGATCTGCCTGTATTCGAAGGTTTCGTCGTATTCTATGAAAAAATGCGTGCGCATGATCTCTCTGTCGGTTACAAGAAAATAATCTCTGTAGCCGAGATCGAAACGGTGATGCACGCGATTGTTGGTTACGTCGATATTCCACCATTTGGGCGCGCTATCGCCCGGCTTCTGCAGAAACACTTTGTTCCAAGCGTGTCTCGAGTCGTCTTTACAACCCTTGAGAGAACCCGTCACTAATACCGTGCGGATATCGGCCAACGCGCACAGCAGCGAAAAAAACTTGCTTTTGGCGGAGCATACTCCCTTTCCCTTGAAAAGCGGAGCGTCTATCTCGAAGCTTTCCATATCTTCCGGCGTAAGCGTTTTTTTAGTCAATACGTCGTAATCGTAACGGATATTGCGCACAATGTAATTATTCAACGCGAGGACGAAGCCGTAATCGCTCATACCGGGCGCATACAGACTGCGGAATATTTCCGCAGTCCGCAAATAATATCGCGCCGCTTCGTTGTATCCCTTAAAGCACACCCTTTCTCCCGCCATAAGCGACATAAACATCTGCTTGGGCGTAGTCACGAAGCAACACGGAAACACGGTCTCGCGCGGAATGATCGTGTCGATACGGTTATTGTATCTTTCGAGTTCGTCCATACGTTTTAATCCGTGGTCGTGACGACGATCTCGTAGGTTCTGTCGTCTATCCGACACCGTTTGGGTAACATAATCTGGAGTTTATTATCTGTAGTGAAGCGATAACGGATATTGACGGCATGAGTGTCTTCAGTTATACACGAAGCGCCGTAGTCAACTGCGTTCGCGCTCGCGTTCATCGCCGCGAGTTCTTCCGCCGTGGGCTCGCGCCACCCTCCGTGACCGTCGGATACGAGCTCTCCTATATAGCCGGAGCTTTCCTCCGCTACGGACTCGACGCTTTCATCTACGGTATTCCGCGCGACGTCCCCGTCGGCAAAAAGCACTTCGGCCGGAATAAGCTGCTTCACGCTGTTTCCTTGTTGAGGATACTGCCGCATAAAGTCCGAATAACACTCACTGCAAACGAACTTCGTTTCGTTATCGTCGACTAATTGATAGCCGGCGGAAGTCAATTTATTACATTCAGCGCATTGGAATCTATCTCTTTGATTGCATACGAGTATTGCGTATTTCATTGTAGTCCTCCTTATCTTAATTTTATACGGATATATTTGACGTTCTCCGCGGAGCTGACCGCGTATATATGGTCTGCTGGAAAATAATCGTAGCGAATGACGTCGCGCATCCGTCCGATACTCTCTTTGTCGAGGGTTATCGAATGAATGGGATTCTCGGTACGGTATTTGACCTGCGTAAGGCACGACGACATCATGTTTATCTCGTAAACTTTGTCTTCGGTTTTGTCATTGAATATTTTGCGCACGCGCCGATATAACGTACGCAGATGCGTTCCGGCGGATATCTCTATAGTCTCTATCCCGTCGCTCTCAGCGTGTGCCGCGGCAAAGCTGCATCGGGCGCTCGTCCTTACGGGGGCGACATTGAAAAACCTGTCGTAGGACGCGCTTACGTCGTTTATGTTATAGCCTGTCGCCACCGTGGATCGGTCGTGCCTCAGAGCTTTCTTAAGACACACGAAAGCGATCGAAGCTATCAGCATAGACGAAGAGATGACTTGCGGGACCACCTTCTCGGGCAGAGCGCCTCCGCACGACACGCGCTTACGGAGCATCTCCTCGTTTCCTCTGTACAGGAGGTAAAAGCAATCCAGGCACGTCGTAGCCCGGAAGGGCTTATAGAATACGTCTCCGCCGAATAAAGGCAGTCCGTTAAATCCCGTATACGAAGTACCGAGATTGACGTAAGCTTTATTGAGAACGGTAGCGCAATAATTGACGTAATACCTGCATTCGAGGTTATCTAAAGGGGTGACTATTACGTCGAATTGCTCGAAAAAATCAAGCGAAAATTCTCTTACGTCCCCTATTATTCCTCTTACGGCGTAGGACATTCGCGCTTCCCTCGCGACCGCTTCGGCAAGCGCGAACGCCTTGGGGCTGCCTACCGCCGTCGCGTCTATAACGGGACTGCGCGGGAGATTGGCTGTCTCGTAACGGTCTCTGTCGATGAAGGTGATCTCGGCATTGTGCCTAGCGTCTATTAAATGCTCCGCGAGCAGGTTGCCGAGAGTTCCGCAGCCGACTATCAGGACCTTCTTTTGCGGCGCGAGCTCTTTTTTGTTCCTGCGAAATATGCGCATACGGAATTTTTCCTTACCGGAACAAAGCTCGCTTTCTTCGACGTAGACGGGACGCCGTTTCCCGTCATTTTCCTCGTCGTCGTATACTATTAGTTCTCCCTCGAACCATTGCGCGAGCCCGAGGCACCAATACCATACTTCTATCCTGCCGGTCGCGGGACTCAGAATGATCATAAGGTTGAAAAGTCTCGCGAATACGTCGTCGACGCTGCTGTGGAATGCGTCGAACGTCCCGTGCGAATGATACGTCCCAACCAGAAAATCGTCGCAACGACGCGCTCTCTGCCACTTCCTTGTAAATTCCTGCGCGTTCGAGGTATAATCCAACTTGAATTCGAAGCGGCTCTGCGTCCCGAAACGCACCTCGCTGTACAGCTCCCTCACGGAAAAGACATAAGCGTTGTCGAGATCGACGCGGTTCCCTATCAAATAGCCGCCGCACTCGTTGGAAGGATCGATATAAATATGCTTTATCATTCTGTCGTAACAGGATTTAGGCATATAAACCAAGGCTTTTTTATCCATTATCGTCCTCCTCGGATATTGCGTTTGGAGGTATCCTCACTCGTGGCTTCCGACTTTCTGCGGAATTCGTTTTTTCTGCCCCTCGAAAAAACTTCGATCCCGTCGGTAATACCGCTAACGGTATTGTTGTTTCCGACGATCATCACTTTTAAGCCCACTCCGCTCAACTCGATGAAGCAGTTGGAAACGTACATGGTGGCTACGGTATCGTTTGCCGAAATATCGAAGGTCGAATTGGATGCGGTCGCGTCAAGCGCGGAATTCTCGGTCTTGACGCGGAGGTTGCTGTTGTTTCCGCTGAATTCGCAACGTATGGCTTTAGCCTCTATCTCAACGTCGGACGACGGGAGCGATATACTGTAATTGGCTCCGTCCCTGTCAAACTTTTCGTAGCGGTTTTTCCCCTTGACTTTGATCAGCTTACCGCTCTCGAGTTCTTCGATAGCGCTCCTTAATACGCTCGCTTCTTCGAAAGTAAGCAGTCTGTCTTTTGCTGAAGGCACCATATAAAGATTACCCTTGTATTTATTGAGGAAGCGTTCTTTGCTGACGAAATAGACTTCGTGATCCGTCACTATCTGATAACCGCTTCTTGTCATTACGTTAGTCTCCGCACAATTTGCAAGAGACTTCAATTCCGTCTGAACGGCAATTACGAACATGGTTTAATCCTCCTTATAAATCGTTTCTGTGGTAAGATCGTTGGCTTTGACCGTATACAGCCTACCGGACGAATACTTCTTCTCCGAAAGCGCTGCCAAGATGAGTTCGCTCATGACGGAAGTTATGTAATGAACGGTATGCGGCTTAAGGCGGTACCGCGTTTGCTCCGGGATAAGGTCTGCGGTATTCTGCCCCACGTAGACGAACTTTCCGAGTTCTCCATTGTATGCCGTGGAAAAGAACACTTTATAAGCGTTACACCCGGCTATCCTTTCGGCCGGTCCCACTATGAGCTTACAACAACTGCCGGGCTCGTAATCGTTACCTATCGCAACGGCGATACGGTTACCGAACGGAGCCTTTTTACTTAATTTTCTGAGCGTCTTGACAATATTTTTGTCGTTTCGGGTATGGGGAACGAATACGTTGAGCTCTCTGCAGCCGGCGTACAACAATTTCTCCAAAAGCTTATCCGCTCCTTCGAAATATACGATGTCGACCGCGGAAGAATCCAGTTCGGCCAGCGAGAGCACGCTACGGCTCTGAAATTCCGCCTTATCCGCTTCTTCGTAACGCTTTTCGTGCGAAATTATTATCACTTTATTCCGCTCGGTAGACAGTCGCCGCATTGTCGCGGCTAACGGTTTGGCGATCCTGAGCGTATGCTCGCCTGCGATGACCTCTACGCCGGTGACGCCGTCTGCGGTCTTCTCATAGAACTTGAGCTCCGCGGTATCCGCTCTACGTATCGCTTCGATCCATTTGTCGCACGCATCGGCGTTCCGGTTTTCTTCCGCGCGCATACGACTGTCGGCAAGATAGACGGGACAAGGTATCCCTTCCCCGCCTCTCACGCAAGCGTAAAGTTCCGCGTTTTCGTTCAGCTTTACGAGCGAACAGCTGAGTTTAACGCAAAACGAATCGTATTTTTCGCCGAAAGTAAGTATATCTTCGTATAACCTTGTGTCGATAATAACTTTTTTCATAACGTCACCCGATATTAGCGCAATATTGATCGTTGAAATATTCCCGAACGTATCTGTATATCTGGGAATGATCGACCTGATTCATAACGCGTTCGCGGAAACTCGAGGCAAGCATGCGCCTGACCTTTACCTTGAACGCTCTCATCTGCTCGACGGTTGCGCCGTATTTCCGTGTGGCAGGGCTTAAAAAAGCTTGCTCCGTCATGTTTACGCGCAGAACGGACTCCACTATATACGCGGCGAAATCGTAAACGCCGGATATCCTTACCAAACTGCCGCCACCGCCCAAGCAAGGATGCCCGTCTTCGAAAACGTTGGTATGCGCGAGCGCTTTTTTCGTATCCGGTCTGCTGCCGTTGAATATCCGTATCTCGTTTTGCGTAAGCTCTCTGCAGATAAGATCGTTGTTTCCCGCGACTTTTACGAAATCAAGCGGAAAATAAACTACCAGATACCCCCCTTTCCCCGAAGGATATACGGGAATATCGCTGATGATTATCTTGCATTTCTGGTCTACGGTCCTCTCGAGCGACACATTGCCCGGGGACCCCAACGCGGCGTTGATCGTATTTGCAAGCATTCTGTAAACGTCCATACCGGTCATAGATCTTCACCTCCTGACTTTTGCGATTGCGGGCTGCGGGCTTTACCCGAGCCCGCAGCCTTTCAATCGCCTACCGTACCTGCGAGCGTGAGCTCGACGTCGGCGGCTCCGTTGATCTTTGCGAACTCGGATTCCGCCTGATTCCACGGGAGCATCATGTCCAACGCCATTCTGGCGCCGTCTTTACAGGTTAGCTTGACCGTGGACTGATTCTTGTCGAACGTGACGTTGATCAGCTTATAGGCGTAAGAGTTGCTGTCGTCTGCCCTGCCGAAAGTATTGGGATATTTGGGCGCGAGGCGCGCAAGATCCTTATAGATGACGGCTTCCATCTCGATCTCTTCGGAAATGGCTTTCTGACCACTGATGTTGAGTACTACTTTTCTTTTCATAATTGTTTCTCCTTTATAAAAAATTTTTTTAATTACTTATTCGGAAATTGAAAAATACGGTAAGCTTTGATTAAATCGGGCAGTCTTTCCCTTTGATAACGCAAGAAAGTAAACCTCCCATAAAACGTTCCCCCGATCGGCGGACCGGCAATATACGTACTCGGTAATGCCCGGGCGGACGACGGATGTACGACGTAAAATACTCCCGCGCTTGCAAACTGTAGTTTTTTTGAAGTAAACCTGAAGTAAAGCCGCTCAAGGCATAAACGCGCCTTATGCGTCTATAAATTCAAACCTTTCAAACGGTAATTCTCCGGCAAGATGTTTCTGTTGTGACGTTCGCTCACGAAAAATAAAATTTCTTGTCGAAATATTTCCCCTTGTTATAAATCTTACCACCGGTTAAAAAAAATTTCAAGTCTTTTCGCAAAATAATTTTTTACACGCTTCAGGCGTGCAATATATTTTTACACATTATCATGTTCGATCGATCGACTGCTTTATCGTGAATCTCAAGAAAACAAGCCTTCCGAACGCAAAAATAAGTGCTTTTTATTTTTATTTGCTTTTGACGGTTAAGCGTTGTAATCGGTAACGTCGGACGTTACGCAAAGAGTTGCGGTTTGCCCGTCGTCTATGCCGATCACGGCTGTTCCCGCGGCAAAACGGTTGCCGTAGACGTCGGTGGCGTAAGCGGTATATTGATAAAGTCCTTACTTCAGCACGTCGACCTCGACAGCGGTGTTTTCTCCGTAAACTATCTCGTAGGCGTAATTTCGTTCGGAAACGACGCCGTAACGCAAAACGGTATAAATTCGCTATTGCTTTCGCGGTGCGCAGGGGTTACAATATATGCGCGGCACGCGAACGCGCCGTGCGCGCACGGGAGGGTATATGGGCGCAACTATAGCTAAACTCAGATCTCTTAAAGACAAATTGCCGCGCTGGGATAAGCCCGCGCCGAATATGTGCATGACTCTCAAAGAATGGGTGATGTATCTGATCGGCGGCATAGGAGGTCTGGGCGCAACGGTGCTGATGACTTACGTTACGATAACGCAGGGCGTGTACGTCGCAGCCGCATGCAATATCAACGTCGATCACGTCGCCATTATCGGTATCGCTTCGTCGCTTTTCACCATCGCGACGACGCCATTCGTAAGCTGGCTAATAGACAACACGCGAACGCGCTTCGGAAAATTCAGACCATACCTTCTCATCATTCCGCTTCCGATGACGGCGTGTTTCTTCGCGATAGGTCAGATAGTCAAAATAGACGATTATCTTGCGCTTGTAATACTTTTCACGATAATATACAATATACTGTCCCTGCTCAACAGACTTTACACGATAGCTTTCAACAGTATCCCGCAGGTCATTTCGCCTAACATGAACGAACGCATACAGCTCATGTCGATAGGCACGTTCGCGATATCGTTGGGACCCACGATCGCCAATTTCCTCTACCCCGTCATCGCCAACAGGCTCTATTCCTCTCCCGGGAGCATGAGCGACGGCGTGCACAGCATAGGCGCTTACGAATGGGCGTTGCCGCTCACGGTGGGCGTATTCATGCTGCTCGGGATCTTCCTCGCGCTCGGCGTCAAGGAACGTACCGTGGTCCCCGCGACGTTCCGTCAAAGGCAGACCTTCATCGACGGTTGCCGCAAGACCTTCAAAAATAAATATTTCTGGATACTCAATATATCCAATCTTCTCGGAGTAATGAAACTCACCGCGAACGGCCTTGCGCTGTGGTATGTGGCATACGACATCGCGCCCGATCTCACGGCGCGCGGCTTGGGAGATCTCGCTTCGGTCACGCACTCGTTGGTCACCCTCGTTCTGGGCACCGCTTCCGTCCCCGGAATGTTGCTTGCGCCTCTCGTCATAAACAAAATAGGCAAAAAGAAACTGATACTGATATCGAATTTCGGTATCGCCGCAGCCTCAATACCTATGCTGTTCATACCGAATTCGTGGGTACATATCGTATGCGTGTACGTATTGACTCTGTTCAACAGCTTCCAGATAGTCACCGGTCCCGCCTGCCAAGCCGAGATCAACGACTTCCAGCAATACGAAACGGGTGACCGGATAGAAGGCTTCCTCGGTCAATTCGGAACGATATTCCTTACCGCCGCGAGCATGGGCACGGCGTTCATCGGACCCGCTATCCAAAAGTCTTTCGGATACATAGACGACGCGAGCGTCCTGTACGACAACGGAGTGCTTTTCGGTATCACGAGCAGGATAGCGGCTGTGGGACTTTTAAGCGCTGTGCTTGCTGCCATCCCCTACTTCTTCTGGGATATGACGGAAGCCAAACACAAATCGATAATGGAAGTGCTCAAAATACGCGCGGCGACTGCGGACGGCAAGATACCGGAGGAGCTTTCCGTCTCTCTCGAGGAACGCGCCATGCAGGGTGAAACGGGACTTGCGGATCCGTATCTTACGGAAAGCGCCGAAACGGCTAACGCCGAAAACACGGGGGCGGAAGTCGCCGCAAGCGAAGGCGGAGAGGAAAAATAAGCCGCAGGATCTGCGGAACCGTATTAAAGCGCACCGAATACGGTGCGCTTTTTACTTATTTTGGCAACCGATATACGTACTTAAGATACCTTTATCGTAATATTTATTCCTGTAGCACGCCGCTATCCAAAGTCGAACGTATAATGCTTTCGTCACGGCGTATTTTTGCGAATTTGACATAGTATAACGTCGCGGCGCCCGCAAAAGCAGACAGCAACAAGACTATTCTTACGGACACGGATATCGCGTAAGCTGCGCCCGTAGCGACGAACGCCACTCCCGCAAACTGCGCCGCCTCGAGAACGCAGACGGCGAGCGAAACGGTTTCGCCCGCGAGCGCATACGCCTTTTTAAGATTATAAACGGAACGTATCTGCAACGGTTTGAGCTTCCCGAAGCACGAAGCCGTAACGCTGTCGGCGCGATATCTCACGGCGAATACGACGATCGCCGCCGCAAACAGCAATACGCCGAAGCACGCGTGCAACCAGCCGATAAGCATACTCGCTTCGTAAGCGTGCGCCGTAAGCACAGCCATCCATACAAGCGAAGCCGCCGTGAGCGCTGCCGCGAGCGTAAGCAATATTTTCGACAGCGGACTCATCGTAATTTTATGAGGAAAAAACTCCTTGTTCGCAACCGCGCCTACGGGCAGAAGATCGTCTATATGCGCGCCGAGCGCTTCTGCGATCTTCAACGCTTCTTTTAGCGCTATCCCGCCCCTTCCGCATTCCCATTTACTTACGGTTTTATCGGAAACGCCTATCGCCGAGGCAAGCTCTTTCTGCGTGAGCCCTCGCCTGGTCCTTAACGCCTTGATCTTCTCGTTGAGTTCCATAGAAGTTTACTTTTCTTCACGCGTTTTGACAACGGCGATACCCGCCGCGACGCACGCGAAGACCGTCACGACTATCAGACCTATCCAGCCTAAATACAGCCACATCACGATCCTCACCTGCATCGCTACCGAATATGCCGCCTGAAAAAACATGGCGACAATGAGCAATATCGTGATATTCACGCCGATCGACATTATTTTAAGGAGCTTTTCGTACTCTTTGCCCTCAGCCACGGTATCGAGATAAACGGGGACGACGAGGTTTATAGACCATCGCATTTTGACGGAGTTAAACAGTATTGCCGCCGCCGCGGCGGCGGTAGACAAAGCGGGCATGAGGAACACGAAGCCTTTGCCGCCGAAACCGTCCGCTTCGCCGTTCAGACCGAAATGTATCCCTATGACTTCGGGAAGCGACGAATACTTCATGATCGCTATCGCCCACATTGCGACCAGAAACGCTACGATACCGAGATCGGCTATAAACGAAACCGCATTGTAGACGAGTCGGCGCTTCACTGCCGGCGCGGTCACGTTTTCTTCCGACCAAAGTTTTTCGCCGCCCGTAAACTCGCCCACGCTTTTCCCGGCAAGCTCCGCAAGTCTTACCACGGTATCCGTGTCGGGCACGCTCTCCCCTCTCTCCCACTTGCTGACGAGCTTATCCGATACGAAAAGTTTCTCGCCCAGTTCGGCTTGAGTCCAGCCTTTTTCTTCGCGCAACGCTTTAACGTTAGCGGCTGTCATATCTTTGTTTTTGTCCATCGAAGTCTCCATATACCGATTATATAATAGCGCGTCCGCACCGCACAAGAGTAAAGTCTCAAATATCTCTCTACGAATCGTAGAACGGGCTTATAGAACTTCGGAGCGAACCGGCAAGCGCCGCAACGGTAAGTCGTCTATATAAAAATTCAGGGTTCCGTTTTTGCATTTACGGAACCCCTGAATTCAAATTATTTGAATTACATCAGTCCGGAAACTTCGCCGTCGTCCGTGTTTATTCTGATACGCTCCGTATTCGGAGAAGCGCCGAGCCCCGGCATAAGAAGTATCTTCCCGCACACGGCTACAACGAATTCCGCTCCCGTTCTGGGTATAATGTCGCGCACTTCGAAAGTGAAGCCTTCGGGCGCTCCGAGCGCCTTGTCGTCGGAAGAAAACGAATATTGCGTTTTCGCTATGCAGACCGGGTATTCCCTGATCTCATCGTCCGTGCTCAGCCTTTCGAGCGTTCGCACGGCTTCCTCGGAAAATTTTACTTCTTTTGCTCCGTACACTTTGGTGGCTACCGCGGTTATTTTCTCGGCGAGCGGAGCGTCGAGCGCGTACATATAGTCTATCCCGCGCTTCGGCTTATCGCAATATTCCATGACTTTTTCGGCAAGCGCGAGCGCGCCTACGCCGCCGTACGCGAAGCCCTCCGTCACCACCGCTTCCGCCCCGCATTCGGCGCAAAGCGTTTTTATCGTACGAAGCTCAGCTTCGGTATCGGAAGTGAATCTGTTTATGGCGACTACCGCGCGTTCGTTAAATTTACCGAGATTTTCGAGATGACGCTTGACGTTGGCAAAGCCCGCTTTCAAGGCTTCGACGTTCTCTTTTGCCGCTTCCTCTTTGGCTACGCCGCCGTTGAATTTGAGGCTTCTCGCCGTTACTACCAACACCACGCAGTCGGGCGATATTCCCGCTTTTCTGCATTTGATATCGAGGAACTTCTCGCCGCCGAGCTCGGCGCCGAAGCCCGCTTCCGTTACGGTATAGTCGCTGTGAGTGAGCGCCGCTCGCGTAGCGAGTATGCTGTTACAGCCATGCGCTATATTCGCAAAAGGTCCGCCGTGCACGTACGCGGGAGTACCTTCGAGCGTCTGCACGAGATTGGGCTTGATGGCGTCCTTGAGCAGTACCGTCATCGATTCTTCCGCGTGCAGATCCCGCGCGCGTATCGGCTTACCGCCTTCGCCGTACCCTATCGTCACGTTCCCTATGCGCCTTTTGAGATCTCCGAGCGAATCGGCAAGACAAAGTATCGCCATTATCTCGGAAGCCGCGGTTATCGTGAATCCGTCCCTTCTCGGAACGCCGTTGACGCTTCCGCCCAGTCCCACTTCCACTTCGCGCAGCGCCCTGTCGTTCAGATCGAGACAGCGCCGCCAAATCACTTCTTTTATCCCCAACGCGTTCCCGAAATGTATGTGATTGTCGATAAGCGCGGATAAAAGATTGTTCGCCGAAGTTATCGCGTGGAAATCTCCGGTAAAATGCAGATTTATTTCTTCCATCGGTATTATCTGAGCGTATCCTCCGCCGCAGGCGCCGCCTTTTATCCCGAAAACGGGTCCCAGCGAAGGCTCGCGGAGCGCGAGCGCCGCATTCCTGCCAAGCCTGTTCAAAGCGTCCGCAAGGCTTATGCTGACCGTAGTTTTCCCCTCTCCGAGCGGAGTCGGATTCATTGCGGTCACCAATACGAGCTTCCCGCGCTTCACCCCGTCGGTATAAGGTACTTTGGCTTTGAACCTGCCGTAACACTCCACCTCGTCGGGCGAATATCCCAATTTCTCCGCCACCGTCACTATCGGCAACGGATGCGCTTTGCGCGCTATCTCTATATCGCTGAGCATTGCTCCCTCCGTATTTTCGAATAGACATATTGTATATTATTCGGCTCCGTTTGTCCAACGAATAAGCGGCTTAAAAGTATATGCGCGCAATTAGATATTGACAAAAACGAGCGTCCGCTTTAATATATAATTTAGTATAGAAAACGTTGCATAATAGTAGCGTGCGGGCTTACGCGCATGAAGCGCACAAGTCCATTACCCAAAGGAGGTCAAAATGAATAAATACGATGCTGTCGTGATAGGAGCCGGAAACGGCGGACTTGTCGCGGCAATACGCCTGCTGCAAGGCGGCGCCAGCGTACTCGTCGTCGAGAAACACAATCTGCCCGGCGGATTCGCAACGAGTTTCCGCAGAGGCAGATTCGAATTCGAAGCTTCTCTGCACGAGCTCAACGATTTCGGGACAAAGGACAACGGCGGCGACGTCCGCGATCTTTTCGACGCGCTCGGCGTAACGGACAAGATCGACTGGACGGAGATCCCCGACGCCTACCGCGTCATTTCCCGCGAAGACAAACTCGACGCGCTGATGCCTTTCGGCGTGGAAGAGTTCACCGACAAAATGGAGTCCTACGTACCGGGTAGCCGTCCCTCGATGGAAAAATTCTTCCTGCTATGCAAAGAGATACACGCGGCGCAGGCTTACAGCTCTTCCGTCAACGGCAAGACCGACAAAAAGGTCATGCTCGACAAGTATTCCAACTTCGTGCGCGTAGGCTCCTACTCCGTCAACGAAGTGCTCAAAGCGCTTCGTATGCCTACAGAGGCGATCAAGATACTCAACGCTTACTGGTGTTATCTCGGCGCGCATTGCGACGATCTGAGTTTCGTACACTATGCGTCGATGGTGTACCGCTACCTTACCAAGGGAGCGTCCATGCCGAAAATGCGTTCGCACGAGATCTCGCTTGCGCTCACAGAACGCATACGCGAGCTCGGCGGCGAAATATGGTTCAACACCGAAGCAGTCAAGCTTCTCACCTCCGACACCGACGGCGGTATCGAAGGCGTGGTGCTCGCGAACGGCAAAATAATCGAAACGCGCCACGTCGTAGCCAACTGCTCCCCTCACGTCGTCTACGGCAAGATGATGAAGAACGTGCCTGAATCCGTAGTCAGAGCTACAAATGCCCGCAAGTTTGCCGGCAGAGGCTATACGATGTTCCTCGGCTTGAACAAGTCTGCGGAAGAACTAGGCATACAGAACCACAACTACTTCCTCTACGACACGATGGATTCCGTAAAGCAGTACGAAGCCATGAAGCGCATAGAGACCAATAAGGTGCAGGCCACGGTATGCCTTAACAACGCATATCCCGATTGCTCGCCCAAAGGCACCTGCATGATGTACTTCACCACGCTTTATACCTCCAACGACTGGGCGAAGGTCAAACCGGAGGATTACGTACGCACCAAAGAATACGTTGCCTCCGAAATGATCACGCGCTTCGAGGAAGACACGGGAAGTAAGATACGCGACAGTATAGAAGAGATTTCCATCGCCACCCCGATGACCTATGCGAGATATTGCGGTCATCCGGAAGGCGGTATCTACGGCTACGAATCTCAATATTGGGACGGTCTTATGCCCCGTCTGATGATGATGGACGAAGATTACCGCACAAGAGGCTTGAGATTCGCGGGCGGATTCTCGATGAGGCTTTCGGGATATTCGAGCGCATATTTCTCGGGCGACATCAGCGGACGTCAGACCGTAGGCGATATCAAGAAGGAGGGTTAACAATGGCATACCGTTTCAAAAAACAGATATTCGGTTTTCTCGATCTCATCCGTTTCAGCAAAGCCGTCGACGTTCGCCGCGCCAAATTAGCGGAAGGCTCCGCGGCTCCCCTGCCGAACGATTATCGCGTCAACCTGACGGCGCGTATATTGCACCCGGGCAACCGTAAAGCCATCCTCACCGAGATCGTCACCGAGAACGCAGATACCAAAACTTACGTATTCGATCTCGGCACGAAGATGCTTTTCCGCGCCGGTCAGTACGTCACCGTCTCCGCCAAAGTCGGAGAAAGCTACGTAGCAAGACCTTACGCCGTCTCGAGCTCTCCGTACACTGCGCTCAGGGAGGGCAAAGTCGCGGTCACCGTCAAAAAAGCGGGCTTCTTCAGCGACTGGCTTTTCGATAACGCCGAAGTCGGCGGAGAATTCGCCGTAAACGGACCCTCCGGCTTCTTCCATTACGAAGCGCTCAAAGACCGACCTCTCGTGGTAGGTATAGCGGGCGGAAGCGGTATCACGCCTTTCTACAGCATGGCGCAGGCGATAGCCGAAGGCAGTGAAGATTTCAGGCTCGTGCTTTTCTACGGCGCGCGTACCGAAGCCGATCTCGTATTCAAAGACAAGCTCGACGAATTGGTAAGCGACAAGTTCAAAGTCGTATACGTTTTAAGCGACGAGGAGAACGCGGAATTCGAACACGGTTTCGTGACCGCCGAGCTCATCAAAAAATACGTCGACGAGGATTTCACCGTCATGATGTGCGGTCCTAACGCCATGTACAATTTCCTCGACAAGGAGCTGGCGTCGATAGGCGTAGGCGGCAAATACGTCAAGAAAGAAGCCAACTGCGTTACCAATCGCGACGTTAAGCCCGCCGAATATAAACTTACCGTTCATATCCTCGACGAAGTTTACGAGATCCCCGCAAAAGCCGAAGAAACTCTGCTTGTCGCAATGGAACGCGCGGGATTGCGCGTACCCGCCATGTGCCGCGCGGGCGGTTGCGGATATTGCCACAGCAAACTCGTAAAAGGCAAGTTCTCCATAGCGGGCGCCGACAAACGCAGGCTCGCGGACGCAAAATTCTCGTATATCCATCCGTGCTGCTCGTATCCCGATTCCGATATGGAACTCATCGTTCCTCCGCAAAACGTCAAATGAATCAAGCGCAATTCACTTACGCTCGACAGCCGGAACGTTTCGTCGTTCCGGCTTTTTTCGTTATCGGGCACGGATTTCGTTAATTTGCCTTGATTATTGGACTGCTTACGAGTATAATAACTTATATTATCGGGCGCGCTCCGCGCGTGCGTTATGCGGAAGGTAGTGTTATATGAGGATCTCCGAACTGTTCAGAAACAAGAAGGCGCTTTATTCTTTCGAGATATTCCCGCCCAAGCCCACCGCCGACCTCGGCGTGATCGAAAAAGCGATATCGGAGCTCGCGAGTCTTGCACCCGACTACATATCGGTCACCTGCAGTGCGGGCGGATCGGGAAATTCGAGAATGCCCGAAATAGTCGACATGCTCCGCAACAAATACGGGGTAGAGCCGCTGGCGCACCTTACCTGCGTGAATTCCTCCGCCGAAGAAATAGACGCTTCTCTCGCCTTCCTGAAAGAAAAAGGAGTCGAAAACATCCTTGCTCTCAGAGGCGACAGAATGGCGGGCGTGGCCGATTCGGGAGAATTCCGTTACGCGGGCGATCTTATCCGCCACATTCACGCATCCGATTACGGTTTCGACGTCGCGGCGGCTTGTTATCCAGAATGTCACCCCGAAAGTCCGTCGCCGGAAAAGGATATCGAATACCTCAAAATGAAAGTGGATTGCGGCGTCACTCATCTCGTGACGCAGCTTTTCTTCGACAACGAGGATTTTTATCGTTTCATCGATAAAATACGCGCGGCTGGCATAAACGTGCCGGTGCAGGCGGGAATAATGCCCCTCGTGAAAAAGAATCACGTGGACAGAATAATAAGTCTGTCGGGCGCAAAGATACCCAATAAGATTTCGCGCATGATAGCGCGTTTTTACGACGAACCGGAATCGCTCATGGCGGCGGGTATCGCGTATGCGACCGACCAGATAGCGGATCTGATAGCTTCGGGCGCGGACGGCGTACACCTGTACGTGATGAACAATGCCGAAGTTGCGCGCAAGCTTACGAGCAACGTTTCGCCGATGCTCCGAAGCGTGAACAGACAATGAAAATCGATCGCGCGGAGCTTCTGAGATACCTCGGTTGGCGGGGTCAACCGCTCGACGGCGTTACGTCGGACTCTTTGGAAAGAATGAGCGCGCGGTGCTTGGAAGTAGCCGCGCCGCGCTCGGTGGTACGTAAATTCGCTTACGCGAACGGCGCGCTTTCGGATACCGGAGTTAAGTTTGAGGGATCCGATATCGTCGGATATTTGTCAGGAGTAGACGAAGTATATCTGATTGCGGCGACCGTTGGCGCGGGTATAGAACGCGAACTTACGCGGCTTACTGCCGTAAGCCGCACCGACGCTCTCATATTCGACGCCGCGGCGTCGTGCGCTATAGAAAGCTATCTTGACGAGCGCGCGGAAGAACTTGAAAAAGAATGCTCAAGGATACTTCTTCCGCGCTTCTCCTGCGGATACGGCGACTTCCCGATATCCGCGCAGAAGGATATTTGCGCTCTGCTCAATACGCCTACGCGCATAGGAGTGTGCGTCGACGAGAACTATACCCTTTCCCCGCTCAAATCGGTCACGGCGGTGATAGGCATTCTTAAAGAAGGCGAGACCCGCAAAGCTTGCGCTTCGCGGTGCGCCTTATGCGCAAAAACCGATTGCGCCTACCGCAGAGACAAACGCTGAGGACGACTCTATGAAAGACTTTTTGCAGCTGATCAAAGAAAGAATAGTAATATTCGACGGCGCGTTCGGCACGATGCTCGAAGCGTCGGGCGTTAAAACGGGTACCGTGCCCGAAATGCTCGTACTTACCGATCCCGAACCGGTCAAAGCCGTTCACCGCGCATACGCCGAAGCGGGCGCGGACGTTATAAGCACCGACACCTTCGGCGCCAACGTTCTTAAAGCGGGCGAAAAGTCGGACGAAATAATACGCGCGGCTGTAAAACTCGCGCGCGAAGCGGCTCCCGATAAGATAATAGCGCTCGATCTGGGACCGACCGGGCAGATGGCGGAGCCCGTGGGCACGATGACGTTCGAAGAAGCGTATAATGTCTACGCGCGCGCCGTAAAGGCAGGAAGCGAAGCCGACGTCGTGCTTATCGAAACGATGTCCGATCTTACGGAGCTTCGCGCGGCATTGCTTGCGGCAAAAGAGAATTCTTCCCTTCCCGTGATAGCCTCGATGACTTTCGACGAAAACATGCGCACGTTTACGGGCGTAAGCGTGGAATGTTACGCGCTTGCCGCCACGCCGCTTGCCGACGTTATCGGCGTGAATTGCTCTCTCGGACCGAAACAACTGCTTCCTGTAGTTAAAAAGTTACTTGCTTCCACCGATAAGCCCGTCATCGTGCAAGCCAACGCCGGTCTTCCCGATCCCGAAGGCAGATATTCCGTAGGAGCTGAGGAATTCGCGCGCTACTGTCTCGAATACGCCGAATCGGGCGTAAACGTTATAGGCGGTTGTTGCGGGACTACGCCCGCGCATATTGCGGAAATCAAGAAAGTTATCGGCGAACGCAAACCCGCGCCGCACCTTTGCGAACTGAAATACGCCGTTTCTTCCGCCACACGTTGCGTTCGGATAGACGGCGTCAGGATTATCGGGGAGCGCATCAATCCTACCGGTAAAAAGGCGATGAAGGCGGCTCTTCTCGCGGGCGATCTCGATTACGTTACCGGTCAAGCCGTCGAACAGACCGAAGCGGGCGCGGACATACTGGACGTCAACGCGGGGCTTCCCGGCATAGACGAGAAGAAAGTTCTGACCGCCCTCGTCAAGCATGTAAGCAAGATAACGGATCTTCCCCTGCAGATAGATTCGTCCGATCCGCAAGCTCTCGAAAGCGCGCTCCGCGCCTATAACGGTAAAGCCATAGTCAACTCGGTAAACGGTGAGGACGCTTCTCTCGACAGGATATTGCCTTTGGTAAAAAAATACGGTTCAGCCGTGATCGGGCTAACGATAGACGAAAAAGGGATACCCAAAACGGTAGAAGAAAGAATTGCCATAGCCGAAAAAATAATTGCGCGGGCGAAGGCTTGCGGCATACCGGAAGAGGACGTTTATATCGACTGTCTGACTCTCACCGTCGCCGCCGAGCAGGCACAGGTAAAGAATACTCTCGAAGCGATACGGCTTATCAAAGCCGCGCATCCCGTCAAGACGGTGCTCGGCGTGAGCAACGTATCTTTCGGACTTCCCTCCCGCACCGTCGTGAACGCGGCGTTCCTTACGGCGGCCATGTGGGCGGGCCTCGATCTTGCGATAATCAATCCCAACATCACGGAGATGACGGAAGCCGTGGACGCTTTCAAGGTGCTGTCGGGAGAGGACGCCAACTGCGCGGCTTACTCGGCTAAATACGCCGCCGCGAGCGGGGCGAAGGCTCCCGTGAACGCAAACCACGCGGGCGCCGCCTGCGGCGACGTTACGTACTGTATCCGTAAAGGATTGTCCGACGCGGGCAAAGCCGCGGCGAAACTTCTCGACGAAGGCGTGGCTCCGCTCACGCTCGTGAACGATTATCTTATCCCCGCGCTTAACGCCGTCGGCGACGACTACGAAAGCGGAAAAATATTCCTTCCGCAGCTTATTTCCGCAGCGGACGCGGCAAAGCTGTGTTTCGACGAAGTACGCGCCCGTATGTCGGCGGACAACGCTATCAACAGAGGAACCATTGCGCTCGCAACCGTCAAAGGCGACGTACACGATATCGGCAAGAATATCGTGCGCACCGTGCTCGAAAACTACGGATACGAGATCGTCGATCTCGGTAAAAACGTCGAACCGCAAACGGTCGTCGACGCGGTTAAGGCGCGCGGTATCAAATTGTGCGGACTTTCGGCGCTGATGACCACGACCGTCAAGAATATGGAGGATACGATACGCCTGCTCAAATCGGAATGTCCCCGTTGCGCCGTAATGGTGGGCGGAGCGGTGCTTACCGAAGAATACGCCCGCGACATCGGCGCCGATTATTACTGCAAGGACGCGAGCACGGACGTCAAGATAGCCAAAGAGATATTCGAAGGCGTCCCGTCGGGTATAACGAAGCTCAACGGATAGATACCGTTGACAAACGCCCTTTCGGGCAGTAAACTTAAACATACGGGGAATACTCCGTCAAAACTTAAAACTGCGAGGTTCGGAAGCGTTACCGCAAGCCGTCAACAGTGGGAATCTCGGTGAAAATCCGTCGCAACAGCCATTACCGTGATCGGTGAAAACCGTAAGTCGGAAGACCTGCCCCGCAGATGAACAAGCCGTCTTTGGGCAAGAGAAGGACGCAAAAAAACGGAAACGAGCTTTCCGTATTTTCGCCTTCCCCTACGGGAAGGTTTGTTTTTCCCGCGCCCGAAAATAATCATCAGGAGGGGCGCATGAATAAGCACCTGAAAGCACTCGTAACCGTAATTCTCGCCGTCGTCTTCGCCGTGAACGCCGCAACGGCGCTTACCGCCTGCGAAAATGACGACGTATTCGGCAAAAAAGATACCATGACCTTGGTCGTAGGCACGGAAGAACCCGCCGAATACGAGATCGAACTCGACGGCATGAAACGTAATTGCAGCCTGACGGACGTACTCGACGCGGCAAAGGCTCAATACGAGCTTGACTACGTTGAGAAAAAAGGTCTGCTGTACGAAGTCGGCGATCTCAAGCCGGACTCCGCCAAAGGCGAGTATATCTATCTGTTTACCACGGTGGAATCCGATTTCGACGTCAGCGAAAACGTCAAGACAATGACCTACAAAGATACGTC
This sequence comes from uncultured Eubacteriales bacterium, assembly GCA_949292905.1. Lineage (GTDB taxonomy): Bacteria > Bacillota > Clostridia > Christensenellales > DTU072 > Stercoripulliclostridium_A. Next base: position 37,601 of record CASFAV010000003.1, on the reverse strand, counting down.
GCTTACTTCGAGCGGAGTGGGCGCGGGCGAGATGACGATACTCGCGAACTGCACCGTTTACATAGGTACGACAATATACGGTGAATAACGTGAAACGTTATATAGGGCAACCGAAAAATCGTTTCGGGGCAACAGAAATAGCATATGCGGCAATGGCTGCCGCTACGCTCGTCGGAGGCAAGTTCGTACTTTCAGCTATTCCCAACGTGGAGATAGTGACGCTTCTGTGCGCCGTGTATGGCTACGTTCTGGGCGTCACCGGGCTTATCGCGGTATACGTTTTCGTCGTGACGGAAACGCTTATCTACGGCTTCGGAACGTGGGTGATATCCTATTTCGTCCATTGGCCGCTGGTGTGCGTGGCGTTCATTCTTTTGTCCCTTTTTACAAAGCCAAACAGGATATTATATACCGCCGTAGCCGTAGTATTGACGGTGGCGTTCGGAGTCTTTTCGTCGCTCGTCGACGTGGGACTCGCGAGCGGATACTTCGAAAACTTCGCGGAACGCTTCGCCGTTTACTACGTAAGGGGAATATACTTCTATATAGCGCAGATCGTCACGAACCTCGTCGTGTTCCCTACGCTTTTCGTACCGATATCGAAAGCGGTGGCGCGCGTCACGCGCAGACCTTACGACAGATACTCGAGCGGTCGCGCCGCGGTATCCGAAAAAGAGCTGCAAGCTCCGCACGAACGTTAGAAGCCGTTTCCGTTACGCAGTAAGAATTATTTGACCGAATTAAAGGCGCCCCGACGGGGCGCCTTTATTCCGTATATTAAATTTGTTTTTATCCGAGGCGTTTGACGATCTCGGTGAAAATTACGCCGAGTCCGTATGCGCCCGCGTCGGGATAACCTTCGGAATCGGTGACTCCTGCTCTGCCCATCTTCGCCTGAATGAACTTCGTGGCTTCCGCGCCTGCCACCGCGGCTTCTGCGGATTTAGCCATGGCGGCTTTCATCTTGCAACCCTTCTTCGCGCATTCGCTTAAAGAGTCCGCCGCCGGCACGAGAGCGTCTATAAGAGTCTTGTCGCCTACCACGGCGCCCTTTCCGAAGCTCTTTCTGCCCGTTTCCTGTACGCCTTCGACAGCCGCTTGGAATATAGCCGCGAGTCCCGCAAGATCGATCTCCTTCTTGCCCGCTACCGCTTTACCCGCGTAACGGAATGCCGATCCCCAGATGGGTCCCGACGCGCCGCCGCAGTATTCCATGATAATTTCGGAACAGCTTACGAGGAATTCGCCTATATTGCCCTTCTTACGGGTAGCCCAATCGACTTTGAGCTGTTTGAAGCCCTTGGCGATACTCATTCCGAAGTCACCGTCTCCGCAACGGTCCGCTTTACAGAACGGGACTTCGTTCTCGATGATGATGTCCGCCATCATTTCCACGAGTTTGCCCATTCCGGGGGTGTTGATCTTCTCGCCGACGACGGCTTTGCCTTCGAATTCGTAGGTCTTGCCCTCGTCGCTCTCCTCTTCCGCCGCCACAGCGCCGTCGTCCGCCGCTTTTGCGGTAAACGCGCCGGGAGTGATGTTGAGCGCTTTAGCGAGAGCCGCTATCGCTTCCTGACAAGCGAGAGCTTCCGCGGACGCTCCGCCCCAGGTGATCGCGGGAGTAGCCACGGGATAATCGAGATACCCTTTCAGTTCGTCGTCGAGACGGAGGAAAGTGACCGAAGCGCCAGCCATATCGATACTGGTCATATAGTTGCCGACGAGAGTCTTATAGATCTTGACGCCAGCTTTTTCGAGCTCCTTGGTCACCGAATTATTGAAAAGATACAGCTCCTGCAAAGGACTTCCGCCGAAACCGTTGATGAGGAGCGCTATTTCCTCGCCCTTCTTGAGCTTGAGATCCTCCATAAGGTCGGGCACTATTCTTGCGGCAAGCTGATCGGCGGTCTGGAGCTTCTCTCTCTTTCTGCCGGGTTCGCCGTGGATACCCACGCCGAATTCCATCTCGTCCTCGCCTATCTCGAAAGTGGGCGAGCCAGCCGCGGGTACCGTGCAGGAAGTGAGCGCGAAACCGAACGAACGGATATTGTCGATGACCTTCTGCGCCACCGCTTTGACTTCGGCGAGCGAGCCGCCTTTTTCGGCACATGCTCCGGCTATTTTATGCACGAATACGGTGCCGGCGACTCCGCGCCTTCCCACGGTGTAAAGGCTGTCCTTGACCGCTATGTCGTCGTTGACGTACACGGCGTCGACCTCTATGCCCTCGTCTTTGGCAAGCGCCGCCGCGTTATTGAAGTTCATACAGTCGCCGGAATAGTTCTTGACTATCATCAGCGTGCCCTTCTTGGAAGCGGTGAGCTTCAGGGCGTTATAGACCTGTATCTGCGAGGGAGAGGCGAATACGTCGCCGCACACCGCGGCGTCGAGCATTCCCTTGCCCACGAAGCCCGCGTGAGCGGGTTCGTGCCCCGATCCGCCGCCCGAGATGAGCGACACTTTATTCCTGTCGAGCGCTTTCTTCTTGACGATCTTGTATTTTTCCACGAATTCGAGTTCGGGATGCGCCTTCGCCAAGCCGTGACACATATCGTATACGAAAGTATCGGCAGTATTCATTATTTTCTTCATATCTTGTACCTCCGGATAAAATCGTGCCGACAGGTTTCCCTATCGGCACGCGATAAATCAGACTTTTTAGCAGCAGCAACCCGCTTTCGCGGCTTCGCCGAGTTTGTCTGCGGTGACGATAGCCGCCGCAACGTCCGCCGCGGTGACGGGGAAGGGCATGAAGTGGACGGATTCGTCCGGTATGCACGCTTTCTCCGCAACGGTCATGAGCCTGTCGCCGATATCCTCTACGCCGAGGTCGGCAAGACATACGGGAAGTCCAACTTCGAGGCAGAAGCCGATGACTTCGTCGATCTCCTCGGTGGGCGCGTTCTCGAGAACGAGCTGGCAGATGGTGCCGAACGCCACCTTCTCGCCGTGGAAGTACTTATGAGTTTCCTCGAGCACGGTAAGTCCGTCGTGAATGGCGTGCGCCGCGGCAAGACCGCCGGACTCGAAGCCGAGACCGGAAAGAAGTATATTGGTCTCTACGATATTCTCGAGAGCGGGAGTGACCTTCTTGGCTTCGCAGGAAAGCATGGCTTTGTAGCCGTCCGCGAGGAGGTTCTCATAGCAGAGGGTAGCCAGCGCGAAAGCGGCTTTGGTGCCTCTGGCGAGGAGCGTTCCCTTGGTGCGGTTGGCGCCGCAGGGAAGTCCCGCGTTTACGTTGCCGTAGGACTGAACGTTGGCGCGAGCTTCGAAATAAGTGGAGAGCGCGTCGCCCATGCCCGATACGAGGAAACGCACGGGAGCGTTGGCGATAACGGTGGTGTCGATGAGGACCACGCTGGGGCTCTGCTTGAAGTATGCGTAATCGTCGAAGGCGCCGTCCGGAGTATAAAGCACCGCGGAGTGCGAGGTGGGAGCGTCGGTCGCCGCTATGGTGGGGCAGATAATGAGGGCGTTGCCTTCGGCCACGCATTTCGCGGTGTCGATGGCTTTACCGCCGCCGAGCCCTATCGTACAAGCGCATTTGTTCTCTTTGGCTATCTTCTGAAGTCTTGCCACTTCCTGACGGGAGCACTCGCCGGTGAAGTCCACTTTGATGAACTCGATCTTATACTGCGCGGCGGTAGCGTCGAGTTTCGCTTGAACGCGGGCGGAGTCGTCCTTGTGCGCGATGAGCAGAGCTCTCTTGCCGAAGGTTTTGACGAAGTAACCGAGGTTAAGGAGCTCGTCTTCGCCTTGTACGTACTTGGTGGGGCAAATAAATGCTTTTCTCATTATGAAATCTCCTTTTATTGAGTTTTTTTTGAAAACAGCAAATTAACACTGTAAAATCATTATAATACCAAATAAAGGTTTCGTCAATACGCATTTTTAAGCCTTTTTACGCCTCAACGCCCGCTCGGCAAAATAAAACCGCCCCGTGGGGCGGTAAGCGGTCGAAGCGGACGCTAAACGAAAAGGATCACTCGTTACCGTCCTTTTTCAGTGCGCGACGATACCCGCCGTCGCCGTAACGGATACAGCGGGAAACGCGGCTCAACGTAGCGGAGGAAATATCCGTTTCCGCTATGACCTGGGCGTACGTTTTGCCGTCGAGCAGAAGTTCGGCTGCCTTTACGCGCTGCGCCATCTGCTCTATTTCCTTATGCGTGCACAGATCTTCCAAAAACAAGGCGCACTCTTTGGCGTCGGATATGCCCGCGAGCACTTCGTACAGACGGGCGATAGCTTGCTCTTTGTTTTCCATCACACCACCTCCGCGGCTTTGCTCAGAAACGCTTTCGTTTTCGGCGATTTCGGGTTGCCGAAAACTTCTTCCGGAGTACCCGTTTCCTCGATAACTCCGTCAGCCATAAATATCACTTTGTCGGCTACGCCGCGGGCGAACTCCATCTCGTGCGTGACCACTATCATAGTCCTGTCGCTCGACTTGAGCCCTTTGATGACCTTGAGGACTTCGCCGGTAAGTTCTGGATCGAGCGCGCTCGTAGGTTCGTCGAAACACAGGATGTCCGGGCTCAGCGCGAGTGCGCGCGCTATCGCCACGCGCTGACACTGTCCTCCGGACAGCTCGCAGGGATAATTCTTCACTTTGTCTATGAGCCCTACCCTTTCTATAAGCGCGAGCGCCTTCTTTTCGTTCTCGGCGTATATCTCGGCGCATTTCCTGCGGTATTCTCTCAATTCGGCAAGTTTGAACGGCGAAGGCTTTTTCAAAGACTCTTTCGACAATATGTCCATCGCGAGCGTCACGTTGCGCAAAACGTTATACTGCGGGAAAAGGTTGAAGCTTTGGAATACCATTCCGAAATGCAGTCTTTTCTTGCGTATGCCGCTTTCGCTCTCGCGCTTCGAGCCCGCGCCCGCGTCGACGAGAGTTTCTCCGTTCAGTATTATTTTCCCGGTGTCGGGCGTTTCGAGGAAGTTTAAGCAACGCAGCAGCGTGGTCTTGCCCGAACCGGACGAGCCGATGAGCACGAGCACTTCACCCTTGTCCACCTCGAAATTTATGTCTTTCAGCACGCGCGTGGTGCCGAAATTTTTTGAAATGTTCTTTACTTCCAGTAACGCCATATCACGCCTTGAAATAGGATAATTTTTTCTCGAGGAAATTGAACAGAAGCGTCAATATGCCTACGAATATAAGGTAGAATACCGCCGTGAAGAATATCGGCCACAATATGCCGTAGATATTGACTATCTCCTGCGCTTCCTTGATAAGTTCCGCGACGGTGATGACGCGGGCAAGCGAAGTGTCCTTGACGAGAGTGATTATCTCGTTGGACATCGGCGGTATGATGCGCTTCACGACCTGCAAAAGTATCACGCGGAAGAATATCTGCGTCTTGGTCATACCGAGCACCGCGCCCGCTTCGTACTGACCGCGCGTGATGCTCTCGATGCCGCCGCGGTATATCTCCGAAAAATAACAGGCGTAGTTGATGACGAACGCCACTATTACCGCCGTGAGCCGCGAGCTGACCGGAGTGTCGAACCACAACCCCGGTCCGTAGAACACGACTATTACCTGCAACATAAGCGGAGTTCCTCTTATCACCCACACGAAAGCGCGGGTGATAAGTCTGACGGGTTTGAAATTCGACATCGAACCGAACGCTATCAGCAGTCCCAGCGGGAGCGCCATGACGAGCGTCAAGAAGAATATCGTACAAGTGACGCCGAACCCCGACATCAAATGTTGTATAACATACGAGAATTCCGGTTGCATCGGATCAGATCTCCGTCACTCGGTTATTTTTCCACGACGGCTTGTCCTGCGGAACCGCTCTCCGCGGCGATAACGGCGTCGCTCATCGTCGAAGTGTCTTTGGTATACTTGTCGGCGTCCGCCTTACGGATGACGGCGACCTGACGGTTCTGAAGATAAGGAATGCTTATTTCGCAAGCCGCCTTGATCTCGTCGGTGATGGTCATTCCGTTCCAGATGAGGTCGATGTTCTTGCTCTCAAGCTCCATGGTCTTGGAATCCCACTGTATCTCGATGAATTCAGCAGTCAAGCCGTAGTATTCGGCAACGGCTTCGGCGAGCTCGGTGTCGAATCCGATAAGTTTACCGTTGGCGTCGGTATAAGCTATGGGCGCGAATACGGTATATCCTATTTTAATTTTGCCGTCCTTGATGATCTCGCTCCAGTCCGCGTCGGTAGGCTCGTTGCCTATATCGGCGCTTCCGTCGATAACGAGTTCGTTGACGAGACCGTATTCGGCGGCTATCTCGTTGACGGTGCCGTCCGCCTTGAGCGCCTTGAGCGCGTAATTCACTTTATAGATCGTGGATTTCGCGTTCTTGCGCGCGGCTATACCGTACTCCTCTTCCGCAAGCACGAGCCCTTCTACGAGCTGTAATTGAGAAGCGTATGTGGGATTGATGGTGAGATAATAGTTCGCCATTATGCTGTCCATAATGCCTACGTCGGCGGTTTTGGCGGTGAGTTCGGTGAGAATATCTATCATCGCGCCGGTCTTGACGAGTTTTTTGCCGAAATTAAGCTCGGAAGAAGTGCACGCGACGGCGGTCAATACGGTCGCCACGCACAGCACGACGATAAGTAAAACGGTTAAAATTTTCTTCATCTTGATAGCCTCCTTGTCGTTATAGACGATAATAATTTAACACGCTAAAGCGGCAAAGTCAACCGTTTGAAGCATTTTATCGGACGAATTACGGATACCCGCAGAGCACCGTTCGGGATATTTTTTTACAAAATTATAAATTATTCGACATAATTTTTTACAAAAATAACTTGCACCCCGAAAAAGGGCGTGCTATAATGTGAACGCAAACAAAAAATGCTAACATTCGCCAAACGCGAACGTTATTTACGCAAAAGACCCGTAAAGTCGGGCGAAATATCCGGGAAAAAGAATAAAAGGAAGTAAATAGATCGGAGGATTATATAGTATGAACGCTGTTTCCTGCCTCGCGGTAGGTTTTCCCAATGCCGAATTACAGGGATTGAAGATGGCGCGACCGCTCGAACTCAAAGTTACGGCGGCAGCCGACGGTTACGCGGAAGCTCGTAGCGTGCTCAACGAGCGCGCACCGTCGGCAGTGGCGGTATACGGTACGAAAGACGTAGCCGAGCTCAAAAGTTTTACGGAATACGTAAAGGCGATACCCGAATCCCCTACCGTCGTGATCATAACCGAAGGGAACGGAGAAGGCGCATACGCAGACGCGCTCGTCAATCCGTCGAGAGGTTGCGCGTACATAGCCGACGCGATAATAGAAGCGAGCGGCACGGAAAAGAACAACAAGCAGATCGAGCTGAAACTGACGCGGGAACGCGCTCTCGACGAGCGCATCGCAAACATCTTCATATCGGCGGGGATACCTCCGCACATCAAAGGATATCAATTCCTCAGAGAAGCCGTCAAGCAGACGGTCAAACTACCCGAAATGATCAACAATATAACGAAGGAACTTTATCCCGCGGTGGCGGACAAATTCGCCACGAGCCCGTCGAAGGTAGAGCGCGCAATACGCCACGCTATAGAAGTCGCATGGTCGCGCGGAAAAATAGAAAACATCAACAATATCTACGGCATTAAGATATTCGCCAAGGGCGAGAAACCCACTAACGGAGAACTCATCGCGCTTATCGCCGATAAGCTGATGATAGAGTATTCGTAAAGACCATACCCACTTTCTTTATTTCCCCCATAGAAAGGGGAGGTCGCGAAGTGCGACCTCCCCTTTCGTCACTGTCAACTTGAAACACGTTATGCAACGCCTGCCGTCAATAAATAGGCATGTCGAGCACATTGCCGTCGGGCGACGCCTCCGCTTCGAGTTCGGCGCGGTGTCTTCGCGCATAGAGTTCTTTTTCCACAGCCGCTTTCTGTTTCTCGTCATACTTGAGCATCAGAAGCGGTATCAGATAGAATACCGAGCCGAGCGCGGGAGCAAGCATGAAGAACGGCCATATCAGTTTATAGAACAGCGGATCCTGCGGAAGTCCCTGATCGTACTTCGTGGCGTCGAACTTCATTATAGTGAGCGTAAGACCGGTAGTGAACGTACTGAGCGCCGTACCTATTTTCGCGACGAGATTCTGAAGCGCGAACACGCTTCCTTCGCTGCGGTGCCCCGTCTTCCATTCCATATAATCGATGCTGTCGCCCCATATGGCGGTGGAAGCTATGCCGTTAAGGTTATTCGGTATTCCGGCGAGCGCCATAAGTCCTATGACCACGAAAATTCTCCAGCCTTCGAACCCTATAAAATAGGATATCACGCGCATAATTATATTCATAGAAGTGCCGAGGATAAGCACACGCTTCATTCCGCCTATTTTCCGCGCGAACCAGGTCGCGACGAACATCATCAGAGTCCCCGGAAGCCCTACAAGTATGCCGTAAAAGAATTTAACCGTCATACCGTCCATCTGGAAGCCGAGTATGTTGACGGATACCATGTATTTGAAGAAGTACACGTCCTGCACGGCGAGGGTGAAGTTACTTAAAATACTCGCGATAACGAGCGACATCGCTATCTTGTTCTTGAATATCAGTCCTATCGATTCTCCGAGCGAACAATCGGGAGTATAAACGGGGGAACGCTCCTTCGCTTTCGCGCTGAACATGGATATCGACATACCGCCGATACCCATCAATACGCCGAGCGTGGTAAATATCGCAAGCTCCGAGATACCGAAGTCCGGAAGGTAATCTATCATCAGCGGAATGAGTCCGGGAATCCAGCCGCCCACCATCGCGCCTATGCGTCCGAACTGCGCGGCGCGGGCGCGCTCCGATGAGTGCGTGGATATCATCGCGGTCATTCCCCACATCGAAAGATCCTGGAAGGAATACAGGAAATCCCAAAGGAAGTAAATCACCGTGATGTATACGCCCGTCCAGGACTCCGGCATGCCCCAGTCCACGAACATCAACGCGGTAAGGATACCTATCGGAATAGCGGTGATTTTGAGGAAGGGACGCAATTTTTCGCCGTTCTTGAAAACGTGTCTGTCCACTATCGTACCGACGAGCGGGTCGTTGAACGCGTCCCATATACGCATCGCGCCGAGTACCGTGCCTATGAAAAGCGTATTCATAAAAAGCACGTCCGTACAGAAATACATGAACCAACTGCTGACTATATTGTAAGCCTGATTCTGTCCCGCAACGCCTATGGCAAAATCCACAAGCTCTTTGTTCTGCACTTCCCTGTCGGGTTTATACTCGAAAAATTTACGTAGCCACTTCAACATTCCGGCAATTTCTCCTCGAAAACATACAAATAGAGTGTAACATAAGTCAAATCCGTTTTCAATACCGCAAAATTAAAATAAAGTATAAAATTTTAACGGGCGCACCGCGCCCGCAACAATTCTTCGTATCGAAGCCTCCTAAATCAGTCCAACTCGTCGAGCGTAAGCCTGAATCCCGGAAGAAAATTCTTCATAAAATACTCCGCTTCGGGAATGCCGCAATCCTTAATGTCGGCTTCTATCGTTTTGAGCGCTTTGGCGAATTCCTTATTGCCGGACTTCATCTCCTCCACGCATTTGATATAAGCTGCCAGCCTGTCGGCGGCTTTTACGATACGGTATTCCTCGCCCGAAACATCGGGCGAAATCACCGCGCGGTAACGGTCGCGCATTTCCTCGGGAAGCATCGTAAGCAGCTTTTCGTTCGCCACTCCTTCGAGCCCTTTATACGCGACTTTTATTTCGTTGTTATAATATTTGATTGGCGTCGGCAGATCGCCCGTTATCACTTCGCTCGCTTCGTGGAATACCGCAAGCGTAACGCATTTATCCGCATTGACGCTCCCGCCGTATACGACGTTGTTGATCGTCGCGAGCGCATGCGCTATCTGCGCCACCTGCTCGCTGTGCTCCATCACGTTTTCTTTGACCGTGGAGTGCATAAGCGACCAGCGCTCGATATATTTCATCCTGTTCAGGTATGCGAAAAAGTTGTTTTTTGCCATAAAGGATTTTATTTCTTGACGAGGATCTTGAGCAGACAGTCCATCGCTTCGTCCGCTATGTCCGCGGTCTGATTGAGATGACGATAAATTTCACGATATTTGAATATCGAACGGAAATCGGCGGTATCGAAAAGCCTTTCGAGCGCCTGCACGGTGAGATCCCCTACTTTGTTTTCCATTCTCTTGACGTAAATGGCTTCGTCCCTCGCTATGGCTTCGTGCCTTTCGATATTGGATACCGCAAGTATGATGTGCTCGCTCATCTCGTGGAGCGCGGTCGTTATCTCCGTCATTTCGTCGTCCGGAGTTATCTTGAAAAGCCTTATCTCGTCAACGGAAGTTTTGGCATAATCGAGAACTTCGTCGAGCTTGGCGGAAAGCTTGAAAAGGTCCTCTCTGTCGAAAGGCGTTATGAAGGTCTTGTTCATATCGTCGACGAGCACGCGGCGCACCATATCGCCGTCGTCTTCCGCTTTCACCACCGCGTCGGCGATGCTTTCGTCGTGCGTGATGCAGTATTCGTTGAGAAGCCTGATACCTTTATTGATGAATTCCGCCTGCTTGGTAAGCAGTTCGAAGAAATCGGGTTCTTTGTTCTTCCTGAATTTGTCCAGAAATTTCATATAAGAAGACCTCCTTTATTCCGGCTTATATCCCGAAAATGGCTTTACCTACGAGAAGATACAATACGGCGCCCATACCCGCGCTGCAAGGGAGCGTGAGCATCCAGCTCACGAGTATGCGTATAGCGGTATTCCAGTGTACGCCGCTTATTCTTTCGGCGGCGCCCACGCCCATTATCGACGAGGACATTATCTGCCCCGTGCTGAGCGAGATACCGAGCGAAGTCGCCGTTATCATGACGAGGCTCGTCGTGAACTGCGCGACTACGGAATGCACGGGCTGTAATTTATATATTTTGCGCCCCACGGTATTTATGACACGGTATCCGCCGAGTAATAAGCCCAGCGTGAGCGCGCTCGCTATCGAGATCGGTATCCATACGGGCACGTTGGAGGAGCTGTACGCGGTAAGTCCCACCGCTCCGAGCAGGAAAAAGATACCCATCGACTTCTGCGCGTTGTTACTGCTGAACGAGCTCGCGAGAATGAGCAGATTAAGCCTTTGCAGGAGCACCATGATCTTATTTATACCGCGGTTGGCGCGCCGCGCGAGCAGCCTTACCAGCTTCATTATGAAAAATCCGAGGATAAGTCCCACTACCGGAGCGAGCACTATCATCAATACCACGTTCAGAAGAACGTAATCGGACCATTGCACGGAGTTGAACCCGAAAGCCGCGATGCCGGCGCCTATGATGCCGCCGAGCAAAGTATGAGAAGTGCTGTTGGGTATCTTGAGGCAGAAAGTTATTCCTCCCCAGATGATCGCGCCGAGCAGACCGCTGAAAACAAAAGAAAACGCCTGTTTCTCGGAAATATCGACGAATTCGCTGTTCGCGATAAGTTTGTAGCTGATATTGTCGGCAACGGAGAGCATGCCGAGCAGGAAAACCGCTATCGGCACAACAAAATTGATAAGCGCAGCGATCAAGATAGCCGTGCGCGGCTGGACGGCGCGCGTCACGACGGTGGTGGCGATGGCGTTGGAGCCGTCGTTGACTCCCATATAGAACGAATATGCCAATATGAAGATGAAAACCGCTATCGCGTAAGCGCTCATATACCGCCTGCCTTCCGTAATTTACCGCGCACCTGCGCGGGGGGATAATATGATACAACATTATCCCGCTTTTTGCAAGAGCAGGAAGGAAAATTTTTATTTTTCGGGATGCATTTAATTATTCGGCTATACCGAGCAGTTTTTTCGCGTTGCCCGCAAAAACGGCTTCCTTTTCTTCCGCGCTCAAAGGCATGGCTTCGATATTGGCTATCTCTTTACCCGCGTCGCTCCAGGGGGAGTCGGAAGCGAAAAGCACTTTATCTGCGCCATGGGCGCGAACGATACGCAAAAACTGCTCCTCGGAATAATATTCCGTTCCCATCGAAGTGTCGAGATAAATATTTTCGCCCACAAGATACTTTTCGACGTCGTCCCATTGCGACTGACCGCCGAAATGCGCCGCGACTATCACGCCGCCGCCCATTGCGCGAACCACCTTGCGGAAGGCGGCGGGATTGCTTCTGTAAGGAGGCGTGCCTATCGGATCGTACCCCGCGTGGAAAAGTATGATAAGTCCTTTGTCGAGCGCATATTCGTACAGAGGGAACATCTTCTCGTCGCCCACGTCGAAATTCTGATATTCGGGATGAAGCTTGATACCTTTATATCCGTGCTCCACGGCGTAATCGATATTTTCGCGCCAGCTTTCCGCTTCGGGGAAGATCCCCGCGAAAGGTATAATCCTCTCGGAGCGTATGCTCTCGCCCCAGATGAGGTTTTTCATGCTCTGCGAGGGCTTCGTGCTCACCGGCATCACCACCGACTTGTCTACGCCGAATCTGTCCATCGCCGCAAGCAATCCGTTCAGCGTAAGATCGTGAACGGGCTTGTATTCGCCGTGGCAGTTGCTCTGAAGGGCGCTCATCGCTCTTACGGCGAGCGCGTCCGGAAATATGTGCGTATGGAAATCGATTATCATGTCTCACCTGCATTCGTCCGTATCGGAACGCGGATATTATATATCCGTGCCCGTTCTCTCCGCAAGCGAATAGCGAAAATTAAGATCTCAATATTTTGCGAACCCTTTTCCAGTCGGGATAATACCTCTCGAGCGCTTCGTAAAAGGCTTTTCCGTGGTTCTTCACGACGGTATGTACGAGCTCGTGAACGAGAAGATAATCGAGACACTCCGGAGGCTTCTCCGCGATAAAGCCGCTCACCGATATCCTGTTGTCGTAAGTACAACTGCCCCACTTCGACGTCGTGAATCTTACGGTGACTTTCCCGGCGCGCATGCCGGTGACCATCTCCCAGTACGGGAGCCTTTCCGCTATGCGCTTCTCGAGCTCTTTCGCGAACCACTTGCGCATAAACGCCGTTCTTTTATCGGTATTTCCGTCTTTGGGCTCCTTTAATACCGCTACGGAGTCCCTGAACTCGAATTTATATTTTGTTCCTTCCTCGATTGCGAGAGGATAAGATCTTCCGAAATATACGAATCCTTCCCCGCCGCGGAGGACGGTGGGCGAACAGGCGGACGACGCGGCAAGCTTGGCGCGCACCCAGTTATGGTTGGCTAACGCGAATTCCCGCGCCGAGTCGAACGTCACGTAATACGGCATACTTATCCTGACGGTACGGTCCGCCGCTACGGACAGCCTTATGCGGCGCATATTCTTGCGCTTGACGTATCTGTACTTTATCCCGTCGCGTATTTCTTCTTTAACCGCCATAACCGTATTTTTCCAGATCGACGAAGTAGCCGTTCACCTCGACGCCTTCTCTTTCGAGGAGCGCCTTCTGCGCCTCCGCTCCGCCGAAGGCAAACCTTGCGGCAAGCGCGCCGAAACGGTTGACGACGCGATGACACGGAATGACTCCGGGCGTCGGATTGAAGTGAAGCGCGTATCCCACCGCGCGCGAGGCGCGCGGCGAACCGCACATAGCGGCTATCTGCCCGTAAGTGGCGACTTTGCCTTCGGGTATCTTCTTCACCTGTTCGTACACTTTATCGTAAAAGCTCATATACCGATTATTCCTTACGAAGCGAAAGGTATTCGCATTTTATTTTCTCGCCCGAAGCGTTTCGACCTTTTTATTTTTTAGAAAGACGTCTATGCGGAACGCGAGTTCCGTCGTAAGCTCTTTCTCCGCGCCCACTCTTTCCAGCGCTTCCGCCGCCGTGCGGTAAAAATACGGGGTCATTTGTATGAGCGCGTGCACGTCCTCTCCTTTTACCGTAAACGGATACTCCGCTCTCAAGACTTCTTTAAGAGTAAAGCCTTCCGGAACGTCCTCGGCTTCCTCGTTGAGATAAGGCTTTTCGTAAAGCTTTTCCTTGAGACCGTACAGGTGCCGCGCGCCCGGAGTTATGCGCAAAAATCCGCCGCCCGTGCGTAATATCCTGTATATTTCTTTCGGGAACACGGGCGCAAAGGCGCACAAGGCAACGTCCGCCGTTCCGTCGGCATAGGGAAGCGCGTTGCTGTTGGCTACCGCAAAGACGGCGTTTTTGACGGTGCGCGACGCTACGTTCACGGCAGCCTTCGCAAGATCCGTGCCCGCTACGTCCGCGTCGGGAAAAGCCTCCGCGAGAGCGCGTGCGAAACGCCCCTCTCCCGCGCCGCAGTCAACAATGAAACGCGGCGAAAATCCGGATACGCTCTTGCACACCTTACCGAGTAAGCCGTCGTAATAGCCGAGGCTCATTATGCGGTGGCGCGCCGCAGTCATCTCCTTCGAGTCGCCCGAGTCGGCAGAGCTTTTCGGACCTGCCGCGAGATTGACGTAACCCGAAGCCGCAACGTCGTAACAATGACCGTTTGCGCAATACAGACTGCCGCCCTTCCTGACGAGCTTTTCTTTACATTTCGGGCATACTAAACGCGAATAATTCCTCATATTCTTATAATAGCACGCGCTCCCCCGAAAAATAAACCGATTTACACGAAAACGCTTTACAATTCGCGGCGCGTTAGCTACACTTTAACTATGTCGATGTTAGCGTGGGTGGTAGTGATAACTTTTATTGCAGGAGGAGTCGGAACCGGACTCGGCGGCGTTGTCGGCGCGATATTCAAGCGCGACAATACCAAAATCGTCTCCCTGCTTCTGGCTCTTGCGGGCGGCGTTATGCTTGCGATCGTGTGTTTCGATCTCGTACCGTCCGCCATTCTGCCTTCCGAAACGGAACCTGCCAACATTTTTGTCGTCATCGGCGGTACTCTCGCGGGATTTTTTATAGTTTATCTTCTCAATATACTTATCGACCAGGCTACCAATAAGGAAGTCCGTCACATAGACGAGGATCACCCCAAAACGGCAGATAATCTCGACGAACTCATACACAGCGACCACTACGCCCATCACGCGAACGAACCGGTCGTCAATAAAAAACAGCTTTTCGCGGCGGGTATAGTGATGGGACTCGCCATAGCGCTCCACAATCTTCCCGAAGGAATGGTCATAGGCGCGGCTATAGCAAACGGCGGTATCGCTACGGGCGGCACCGCTATAACGCTTGCGATAATCATAGGGCTCCACAACATACCCGAAGGAATGGCTGTCGCGGTACCTCTCATCACCGGAGGTTCGAGCAGACTGAAAGCCATCGTCATCACCTTCCTGAGCGGGCTTCCCACCGTTATCGGCGCGTTGATCGGCTACTGGCTCGGCACTCTCGGAGACATATGGCTCACGATAGCGCTCTCTTTCGCCTCCGGCGCGATGCTCTACGTCGTATTCGGCGAGCTCCTGCCCGCCGCCTACCTTATGTGGAAAAGCAAGTTTCCCGCCGTTACGATGCTCGCGGGAGTCATGCTCGGATTGATAATCATTTACGTTTGAGAATTTATAAGAAACGCAGCCCTTACGATAAAATAAGAGAGCCCGCCTCACGGCGGGCGTTTTGTTTATATCGTTAATGTTGCGCGCGCCGCGGCGCGCGCGTCCTCGTTACAATGCCACTCCTACGACGTCGGCTTTGAGAAATTCGACGTGCAGATCCACGGTCTTTTTGCCTTCGGCGTTCTCGCCGAAGGTCATCACGCCGTAAGGTTCGCCGTTTTCGGCACTGCCGCCGGTGAACGCCGCTCGGTAAACTTTACCGGTCGTGACACTGGTGAGATCTTTCATTACGTAGGTTCCTTCGTACTCTAATCCGAGCCCTGCGGGAAGATCTAATACACTCGGCAGGCTCGCGTTCTCGTAAAGCGCGTCGCAAAGCTCGCGTATCCCCTTATATTCGGTGTCGAAGCCCAGTACTTTTATACCCAGAGTGGCGTCCAACAGACCGAGCGAAAACGGTATGTCCTTCAAAGTGAACGACGGCATCAATTCGACTACGTAAGTGTCTACGGTGCTTTGCAGATTCACATTGGAAAGATCGATGCCGTACTTATTGAGCACGGAAGAAATATTCAAAAGAAACGCGCTTTTGATCATGGCGCGTATTTTCATAGTGCCGTCCGGTCTGAATTCGAAATAACTCTCGTACGGATCGAACAGTATTCCCAACGGCAGATCCAAAACTACGGTGGACAATTCGTCTAAATAATATCTTTCGGTTTTCTCTACGTGATATCCGTCCGCGGGATCGGACGTCTCCTCGCCGCTTTCGTCGCACGCCGTAAGCAGCGTCGCGGGTAACGCGAGCACCGTCAATAATATTGCGACTGTCAATATCCTTCTAATCTTTTTCATAATTGCCACCTCTTCAATCGTAGTAAACGGGAGAATAGCCTTCTATGGCGCGGAAATATGCGTCCGTAACTTCCTCGACGCTTGCGGCTCCCGCTATCCGCGCGCGGTTTTCCGCGGTGTCCGCCGTGCCCGCGTAAAGCCTCGCGAGCTGCTCGGTGCGCAATTTCTTGTAATTGGCAAGCGCCGCGGCTTCGTCCGCAAGTCCAGCCTTCTCAAGAGCGCGTTGGATGAGATCGGCTATCACGGCATGGCCTTCGTTGGAAGGGTGTACGCCGTCCTTGTAGAAAAGTCCCTTACCCCTCTCTTCGTCCTCACTGAATATCCTGTCGAATTCCTTTTCCGCGTCGATCACGACGTAAGCGCCTTCGTGCTCCGCGAGATAATCGAAGATTATGCCGTTAAGCTCCGCAAGCATCGCCGAACCGGTAGCGCGTATGTCCGCTGAGTCCATTCCGAGCGCGTGCATCTCGTCTATACAGCTTTGCGGCAATATCGCGCTCCCTTCGAACATCGGGTTATACACGGTGTTTATCATGACGAAAGCGTCGGGGTTCACCGAAGCGATATGATCCATTATTTCCGCGAAATTGATCCGCGCCTTCGCTATATTGGCGTCGAGCGAAGAGGAATCGCCCTTGGCGTAATTCACGACCATCGCGCCGAGACTGTTCTGGAGAAGGTCGTTGCCGAGAATGGAAATATGGATTATGTCCGAGGTGCGCATGAGCGTATCGGTGAGGTAAGCGTTCTCGTCGGGGCGTTGTATATATTCGAGCATATTGGAAGTCTGATGCCCTGATACCGAACGGTTTTTATAAATATAACCGTTGTCTCTGCCGACTATAGCGAAATACGCGTAAGAATCACGCTCTTTGAGCGGTGACGGTCCCAGCACGCCTTCGGCGATGGAATCTCCCCAGAACGTTATAAGCAAAGGCTCCGGAGCATTGATCTCTTTCTCGTCGTTTTTTACAAACTCCGTCACGACAGCAGTCGCGATTACGGCAATGAAAGCTATTGTAAGCAACGCAGCAACGGCTTTTCGAAATCTCATACGATATCCTCCGCGCGCGGGTCCATCCGCAAAGTCATAATATCATATAACTCAATTCAGGTCAATACCGCCGTTTGAACGAACGCGCGCGCACCGGTAGACAAAACGGTATTAGGCGTATATAATTTAATCATCTTTGAATTCGTAAGGAACGGAGCATGGCATATTCGGTATATCTTAAAAAAGGTGAGGAGCGCGAAATACTGCGCGGCAGGAGCTGGGTATACGCCAACGAAGTCGCGCGCACGGAAGGCAAGGACAAGAACGGTTCTCTCGCGAGCGTATACTCGCACGACGGAAAGTTTATCGGCAAAGGCTATATAAATCACCTTTCGCGGATACTGGTTAGGATTTTCATACGAGACGAAAAGGAAACGGACGACAAGGAATTTTTCGTAAGGCGTCTGAAAAAAGCGGACGCCATGCGCAAAGATCTCGCGCTCGGCGAAGCCTACCGTCTGTGCTACGGCGAAGCGGACGGACTTCCTTCGCTCATAGTCGACCGTTACGGCGACGTGCTCTCGGTGCAATTTCTTTCGCTGGGCTTCGACAAGCGCAAAGCTTTGATAACGGAAGCTCTCGCGGAAGCGTTTTCGCCCGACGGGATATACGAAAGAAGCGACGCCTCAGTAAGGCTCAAAGAAGGACTGGAGCCTTCGGTCGGCGTCCTTTACGGCGAAGTGCCCGAAAAGGTCATCGTCGAAGAAAACGGCGTAAAATTATACGTGGACGTCCGTAACGGACAGAAAACGGGATATTTCCTCGATCAGAAGGACAACCGCTTCGCGGTGAGAAGATATTGCCGCGGCAAACGGGTACTGGACTGCTTCTCCAATACGGGCGGTTTCAGCATGAACGCGGCGACGGTAGCCGAAGAAGTCACCTCTGTGGACATCTCCGAGCGCGCCGTAAACGAAGTCATGGCAAACGCCGCGCTCAACGGTTTTACCAACGTGAACGCCGTGTGCGCGGACGTATTCGAGGAATTGCGCAAATACCGTAAGGAAGGCAGACGCTTCGACACGGTCATACTGGATCCGCCCGCTTTCTGCAAGAGCGCCGCCGAAATAAAAGACGCTTACCGGGGCTACAAAGACATAAACGCGTCGGGAATGAAAATAGTGAGCGACGGCGGTTATCTCGTAACTTCGTCGTGCACGCATTATATGACGATGCCCCTTTTCGAAAAAATGCTCGCCGAAGCGGCGAGCGAGAGCGGACGCTCTGTCAGGATACTGGAGATCAGGATACAGGCGCCCGATCACCCGGTTTCGCTTACAGACGGCGAAACGGGCTACCTCAAATTTTACGTTCTTTCCGTTAACGCGCGCTGACTACTCGTGAAGGTATTGCGTGCGGTCGTTTACTTTGAGCCTTCCGAATTCTATCGCCCTTTCGGGACAACTCTGTATGCAACGGAAACAGTTTTCGCAAGAGCCGCCGAGGAAAGCGCCTTTTCCGTTACGCATTTCGATATTGTTCACGGGGCAGCCCGCCGCGCATAAGCCGCAACCCACGCAGGAGCCGCCTACTTTTTTACGGTCGAGCCCGAATACCGCCCTGAAAAACTTCCACATAAACCACGTTCCCGCCCCGTATGGCGCAGACGGTTTCACCGGAATGCGCTTACGCTCGGCAAGATCTTTCGCTATCGCCTCCGCTCGCTTCCCTTCTTCCGCGAGAAGGCGCGTTTTGGTCTTGGCGGGCGTCGCGAACACTATACAGCTGTCGGGCATTATGACGGTCGCGGCATACGCAAGTTCCGCACCCTGAGCTTCGAGCAGATACGCCGCGCTTTTGTGCGAATGTCCCGCACCGCCGCCCGCCGTCGCCACGGAAAAAATATAGGGCGAAACCAATTTTACGCGCTTGAGAAATTCCGCAACCGCGCGCGGCACGTCGCCGCAATATACCGGGAAAACTATCCCTATCCTGTCGTCTTCGAGAACGCTATCCGATATCGCGCATATCTCCTCCACTCTCTCGCCTTCGCGGGCGAGTTTGAGGGCTATCGAACGGGAATTACCAGTTCCGCTGAAATAAACTATCATATTGACCTCCGAGGCTCATTATACGCCGTAAGCCGACGATTTTATGCTTAAATATCGAAAAAAGCCTGCCGAAGCAGGCTTTATATTCGAATTCTGATTATTTGCCGTACTTTTCTTCGAAGTTCTCGAGGCACTTCACCGAAATGGCGTAGCAGTCCGCAAGACAATCCTTGTCAAGGTTGTCGTAGGAGTCCTTCCTCGTGTGATAATAATCCTCGAGCACGTGGTTGAGCGCGGTGATACCTGTGGCGCGGAAGCCCGCCTGCGCGAACGCCGCCGAGTCGGTGGCTCCGCCGAGCGGAGGTACCCAGGTCTTCTGGCAGGCTATGTCGAGCTCTTTAGCCGCCGCCATGAAGGCGTCGCTCACCTCTTTATCCGCTTTTACCGTGCCGTTGAGATCGCGGTAGTTGACGCCCAGGAACTTGCTCTCGTGTATCGTGTCGTAGGAAAGTATCCAGGTGGGCACGTCGTTGAATTCGTCTTTGTGCGCTTCGCACCACGCTTTGGCGCCTCTGAGTCCCGCTTCTTCGGAACCGCTCAGTATAACGCCCACTTCGGTATGCTCGAGCTCGATGCCCTCGTCTTTGAGCGCTTTAAGTATGGCTATACCCATATAGCAACCGGTCAGGTTGTCGTTAGCTCCGTCGACGATAGTGTTCTCGTCCCACATGAAATAAAGACCGATAAGCAAAGGAGCGAAAATAAGCGACGCTATACCGCACCAGAAAAGCGCGGGACCGTAGGTCTCGGGAGAAGCCACTCCGGGAACGCCGCCCGTCTTGACCGCGGCGATTATCGAAAGTATCATGACGATGAGCGCGCCGAGCACGCCGGAAGCGATATGCGCTTCGTACACCGCGCCGCCGAATCTTTCGTTCACGGGCCAGTTCCACGCTGCGTCGGGATGTCCGTTGAAGAATATCCTCGCTTTAACTTCGCCTTTGCATTTCTTGATCGCCGTCACGTTATGACCGGTCTTTTCGGGGAAGCAGAAATCTATGAATTTTTTATAGAAACCAAACTGCACCACCATGATAACGAAGCCGAGCGCGATGATAGCCGCGCCGAGCGCCGGCATAAAGAAATACAGTATCATTCCGGCAAGCGCGAACGTGAGCGTGAAATACAGCCAACCGAGGAAGGAGCCGGGATTTTCCTTGAAGGATTCCACGTCCGCTCTCTCGCAACCGCATTGCTCTTTAAGGACTTGCGCCATGTACTCGCAGGCTACTTTTTCGCCTTCGCTTCCGGGACCGCGCTTGGGCATATCTTTACAGATATGGGTGATCTCGTCCACCATATATTGCGCGCTGTCCGCTTTTTTCTCGATAAGTCTATCGTACTTCGACATACCTCTCTCCTCCGAAGTTTGTTCAATAATGTTAATATAACATATTAAAACGGCGTTGTAAATACTTTTCTGATAAAAGCGCGCGCACGTGCCGTGCGACGGTGCGAGACGCGCGCTCGAAATTACTGATAAAGTGTTCCGTTAAGCATATATCGGTATCCCTTATTCGGAATATATTTACAGAAGTGTCAGTTTTTTACTTTATTTTGACCGGATATCGCCGCTGCGTTTTTACTCGTTTTCGGAAGTTTACGGCGGTTTTACGCACCCGGGATCGGACCGTTCAGCTCTCCGCGCCGCCGGGCTTCTTCTCCGTGAGTCGCACCGCGCTTTCGCACGCGACTGCCATGAAAACGAGGAACGCAAGCAACACGTAAGGCATTATTACGAACGTCGTATTCGTCGCCGCGAAGCCGAACGTGAACTGTACCGCAAACGCTATCGCATACGCGCCGCCCATGTGATATCCCGTTATATCCGCCGAATACTCCGCGCCGAACCTCTCGGGTACGGAATGTATGACGGACGGGAATATCGGTCCGAAGCCCGCGCCTATCAACAGCATACCGATCACGTCCGTGACCGTCCCCGCGCGCACGGCGAGCAATATCATTCCCGGTAACGCCGCTACGGTGCCTATCCGAATGAGCGTCTTGTCTTTGAACTTGAACGCCGCAAATCCCGCCACGAGCCTTCCGAACATTATCCCTCCGAAAAACGCCGAAACGAATTTGGATGCGTCCGCAGGCGTATTTCCTCCCGCGTTCACGAGATAGCTTGCTCCCCACGTTCCTATTATGAATTCCATCGAGCAGTAACAGCCGAGACTCAATATCCCCGCTATAACTCCGCGCGTAGCGATTATTTCGCGGAAACTCTTTTTCGGAGCTTTCGCGGCGCTTTCTTCGGGAAGCGACGGCGGCGCGAGTTTTTTCCAAAGCGGCAGACTCGCCGCGACCGCCACGGCGATGGCAAGCTGGATAAGCCCTATCGTAAGGTAGCCTTTGCGCCAGTCGCCGTCACGGAGAAACAGCGACATTATTATCGGGCTCGCCGTCACCCCCACGCCCCAGAAGCAATGAAGCCAGTTCATGTGTCCCGCTTTGTAATTGCGAGAAACGTAATTGTTGAGTCCGGTGTCGATGGCGCCCGCGCCTATCCCCATCACGACGGCGCACACCATCATAACGATAAAGTTCGGCGCGAAACTTATCCCGATAAGCCCGGCAACAGTGAGCCCTACCGAAACAGCCGTCACGCCGCCCGTACCGAAACGGCGGATAAGTTTACCCGCCATGAAACTCGTGCCTCCCGACGTTATACCGGTCACCACGGAATAAAACGAACCCAGGCTCTGATCGACTCCGATATCGACGTAAGCCTGCGGCCACGCCGCTCCGAATACGGAGTCCGGAAGTCCCAGCGATACGAACGTAAGATATATTATTGCCAGCAGTAAATATTTGGTCAGCGGCGATTCAGCGTTTGAGAGACTTTCCTTCTTTGACATACATTATTTCTTCGTCGAACGAAGCAAGGTGCTTTTCCCAGTCTGTTTTTTCTATATCCTCCACGGATACGGAAACTACGGAAGGACTTACTCCCAGCTCTTCGGCTACGAACGCCGTCAGCTTTGAGGCAAAACGGCTTTTGATCTCGTCGTCCCTTCCGGGATACATCGTGACTGCTATGTGCGGCATATTACCTCCTGCGCGCAAGAGCGCGCACCGACATTATAATATAATCCTTTACGGAATTCAACAAAAGAAATTCCGGTATTGAGATTATTTTACCTTAATGGTATAATTGAATATATTATATTATCTCGGCGGAGGTATCGGATGAAAGCCAAGACCCGCAAAGGTTCCGTTATCAAGTCTCTCATAGGAATCGTTCTGTTGCTCGCGTTGTCTTACGTGCTGAGCGGACTTTTCCTTACTCTCGAAGACCTCTTGCACATGGTCGGACAGAACAAAACATCACGCAACACGGAGCTCGGCGAAGAGCGCTACGAGGAGCTTAAAGCGCGCGGCATTCCCGAAAGCTACGATATCTATACCGAAGCGGAAATCGCCGCGAACTCCGATCTCGAAGTAGTCAAGCTATATTATTTCCCCTCAGACGGCGGCGAGACCACGGACTACGCCATAGTACTGCCGGGCGGCGGATATTACGAATGCGACATCTATAAAGTGGGGCTGCCCTGCGCCGCCACCCTCAACGAAATGGGATATTCCGCATTCGTACTGGGTTACCGCTACGGCAAGTATTCGTCCGCCTACGCGCCGATAGACGACCTCGCGCGCGCCGTCGAATATATTACCGAAAACGCCGACGAATTCAACGTCAATACCGAGAATTATACGATATTCGGGTATTCCGCGGGCGGCAACCTCGCGGGACTTTTCGCAAGCAAGGAACTGGGCTACGCCAAATACGGTCTACCCGCTCCCGCGACTCTCTCGCTCGCCTATCCCTGGATAAACATCAACGGTAAAATAGAACTTACCGGCAACTGCTGGCAGGAAGCCGTAGCGGGAGTGTCTCAGCTCATCGGCAATAAATTCCTGCTCGGCAAATTCTTCCCCGACGAAGAAGCCAAAGCGGGAGTATGCGTCCAAAACCACGTGGACGCCGACTACCCTCCCACCTATATAATGCAAGGCGACAACGATTTCGTGGTGCCGCACAAATACAATTCCGACGTCATGGTCGAAGCGCTCGCGGCTGCGGGCGTGGCTTACCGCTACAATCTCTGCGAAGGC
This sequence comes from uncultured Eubacteriales bacterium, assembly GCA_949292905.1. GTDB lineage: Bacteria > Bacillota > Clostridia > Christensenellales > DTU072 > Stercoripulliclostridium_A. The sequence goes on along the minus strand of CASFAV010000003.1, from coordinate 14,074 downwards.
GTCAACCACGGCTGCGGCCTCGGCATAGGAACGACTGCCGAAGGCTGGGTGGAAGAAGCGGTGAGCTTCTGGAGAAATACGGTAGCTAATAAATAACTCCTTCAAATCTTTGTATCCGTTAGAAGCCGCGGGATATCCCGCGGCTTGTTTTTTATATACAATACGCGCTCGCCGCGAGCGCGTCCTTCCGCCCGTAGCATACGTTTCACGAAAAAAAATCCATTGTAAGAAATTTGTAAGAGATTTGTCAAAAGCTCGCAAGAAAGCCCTGTTAACATTTAGACAGAAAGCAAAAGGAGGTCACGATAATGGCTCTTACGATAGCATTGACGGGAGCGAGCGGCGCGATGGGCTCGGCGGCTGTGAAATTTTTACTCGCTTCTGAAAGAAATCACAAACTCAGATTGTTGTTGCGCGACGACGCGGTATCGCGTAAATACGCCCGTTCGCTCAAAGGAACGGACCCCGCAAAGCTCGAAATAATTTACGGCGACGTCGCCGTGAGAGCGGATTGCGACAGGCTGGTGAAAGGCGCGGACTACGTGATACACATGGCGGCGCTCATACCTCCCGCCTCCGACCACAGGCTCGAGGAGACCAAACGCACCAATTACGTCGGCACCGTCAATCTCGCGGACGCGGTGCGCGCTACTGATCCGCAACCCAAATTCGTATATATTTCGTCGGTAGCCGTTTACGGCAACCGTAATTATCTGCACCCGTGGGGCAGAGTGGGCGATCCCCTTCTGCCGAGCACCTTCGACGTGTACGCCGCGACCAAAGTGCGCGCAGAGCGTTACATACTCGACTCCGATATAGAGAATTGGGCGATCCTCCGTCAGACAGGTATCCTTCACCTCAAGATGCTCGAAAACAACATGAAAGACGGACTGATGTTCCACACCTCCTGGAACGCCCCTCTCGAATGGGTGACCGCGGACGACTCCGGACTCCTGATCCGCAACCTCATAGAATACGATTCGGACGGAAAAGCACAGGGCTTCTGGAAACGCGTCTACAACATCGGCGGCGGCAAAATAAACAGAAGAACGGGTTACGACACCTTCGACGGCGGCTTTGCCATTATCGGCGGCTCGGCGGAGAGCTTCCTCGAACCGGTATGGAACTGCCCGCGCAACTTCCACGGCGTATGGTTCAGCGACTCGCAGGTGCTCGAAGATTATTTTCATTTCCGCACTCAGACCGTTGAGGACTACTGGGAGATCGTGGCGAAAGCTCATCCCGTCTATGCCGTAGCGAAATTCCTCCCCTCGAAGCTTATCAAGAAACTGGCGATAGAGAGATTGCTCGGCGACTCCAACGCCCCGATGCGCTGGGTAAGATCTCACGAAGCGGCTAAAGTCGCTGCTGCTTTCGGAAGCACCGACAATATAGATCTTTGCCCGGTAAGCTGGGACGAATATCCCCTGCTCAGTAAAGGCAGGCTCGCCGACGGCGAGATAGATTACGACGCGCTCCGCGACGACGAATACGCCCGCACTCACGGCTATCTTCTCGACCACGGTTACGACGAAAGCAAACCCGACTCCGAGCTCGATATCGACGATATGCGTTCGGCAGCCGCGTTCCGCGGCGGGAAGTGCCTTTCCGAGAGCATGACGAAAGGCGATCTGTACACCAAACTTTTGTGGGAATGTCACGACGGTCACCGCTTCGAAGCTTCCCCTTATACCGTATTGAAAGCGGGACATTGGTGCCCCGAATGTTGTCAGCCGGAGCCCTGGAAATTCGATATGCTGGCAAAAAGCATTCCCTTCTTCGCGCAAGTCTGGTACGACTCTCACGCTCGCGGAGAGAACGGTATCTATTACTACAAGAACGGCAAAGCGGTAGGATTCCGCATGAAGGACGGTGCGTTATGCAAAATATAATCATCTACTATTTTTCCGGCACGGGAAACACGAAAAAGATAACCGGGCTTTTCTCGGAAGCGCTCGAAGCGTGCGGGGCTGAAGTAGAAATACGCGATATGGTCGGCTGCGACGCACCCGAAACTGAAGGATACGACGCCGTAGGCATAGCCTATCCCGTACACGGCTTCAATACTCCGGAGATCGTCACGGACTTTGCGAAAAAACTGCCTTGCGGCAACGGCAAATCCCTTTTCGCCATCAAGACTTCCGGCGAGCCGCTCCGACTCAACGACGCGTCTTCTTTGGAATTGAGCCGTATCGCGGAAGATAAAGGCTACCGCTTTATCGGAGAACGACACTACGTTATGCCTTACAATATGGTCTACCGTCACAGCGACGCAATGGCGGCAAAGATGCTCGCCACCGCAAAAGCGCGCATACCCGAGGACGCGCAAGCCGTGTTGTCCGGCACGTTAACCCCTGTCGAATATCCTCTGCGCGCCCGCCTCATGGCGATAGTGTGTAAGATAGAGCGCCCCGGAATGCGCCTCAACGGCAGATTGTATAAGGTAAATAAAAATAAATGCATCGGCTGTATGAAGTGCGTGCGCGGCTGTCCCGTCGCCAACATTAAATACGAGAACGGTAAATTCCGTTTCGGCGGTAATTGTATCGGTTGCGCGCGTTGCGCCTTCGATTGCCCCGCCGACGCCATAAAGACCGGGCTTCTCAATCCCATCAAGGTGAACGGCGCCTACGATTTTAACGCCAATCCCGACGAAGCGGTGATCGGCGCATATTGCAGAAAGTCCTACGAAAAATACTTCGCCGACAAAAACAAATGACTGTTGCCATAATTCCGTTACGCGGTTATAATAGAAACAGTCAACACGTCACAATTAAGCGTTGAGGAGAAAACGATGCAAAGAAAAATACTGATAGCGGAAGACAATACCGAACTTTCAGATATGATGAGGAACTACCTCATCAAGGCGGGACACGTCGTATATCAGGCGTTCGACGGCGCGCAGGCGATAGACATGGCGGCGAAAATGCGTCCCGACTTGATATTGTTGGACATAATGATGCCTGTAAAAGACGGATACGAAGTGTGCAACACCGTGCGCGGCTTCCTGAATTCGCCCATCATAGTCACTTCGGCGCGCGAGGCGGAAGAGGACAAACTCAGACTTTTCGAGCTGGGCGCCGACGATTATATCACCAAACCTTTTTCGTTCAAAGAAGCCGTAATGCGCGTGAACGCGCAGTTGAGAAGGTATTACGATTTCAACAAGAAGCCGATTACTAACGACGCAGAACGCAGATACGAGAACCTGACCATATCCCCGGAGCGCTTCGAAGCACGCGTATCGGGCAAGCTTCTCAACCTCTCGAACAAGGAATTCAAACTGCTCGACGCGCTCACTCTTGACGCGGACAGGATATTCTCCAAGCAACAGCTTATAGACCGCGTATGGGGTACGGACGAATACATCGACGAAAACACCGTCGCCGTGACCGTCGCTCGGCTCAGGGAAAAACTCCAACGCGAAGGCATCAACAACATCGTCACCGTGTGGGGGTTCGGATATAAATGGCAAAGCTGACGAGAACGCTTGCGATGCGCAAACTCAACGACCGCATACGCGACATGCGCGAAGGAAAAATATACGAGCCTTTAAGGATAGAGGACGCCGGCGAATTCTCGCCGGTTGTCGCGTCGCTTGAAGCGTTGCGTAAAACTCTTGTCGAAAAGGCTTCCGAAGAATCGGAAAAGGAAGCCCGTACTCAGGAAACGATTGCTTCGGTTACCCACGATCTCAAAACTCCTCTCGCGCTCATATCGGGTTATGCTGAATGTATCGAGGACGGAATGGACGACAAGAACTACCCCGAACTCATACGTTCCAAAGCCGCCGACATGAACGACACGGTGCTCAAAATAATCGATGCCGCGAGAAACTCGGCAGGCAAAGCCAAGGAAACGCTCAAGCTTGTCGACGCCCGCGAAACGCTGACGGCGATAGTCTTGAGGCATATCCCGTACGCCACGGAGAAGAACGTTTCGGTGCGCGTAAAGCGCATACCCAGGTTGCGCATAGCGGTAGCGGAGCGCGATCTCGATTCCGCGATAGCCAACGTTATTTCCAACGCCGCTAAATTCACACCGAAAGGCGGCAAGATAACTATAAGCTTCCGTAAGTCGCGCAAATATTTTTTCATTAAGATAAAAGACACCGGCACGGGTATCAAAGCGGAAGATATGCCGCACATATTCGAAAGGTACTATACCGCCGACAAGGCGCGTAACGGAAGCGGTACGGGTATAGGTCTCGCGACCGTCAAAGAGGTAATGAAAAATCACGGCGGGGACGTCTCTTGCACAAGTAAGCCCGGCAAGGGTTCCGTATTCACTCTGTATCTGCCGCGTTACTCGCCCAAGTCGAAAGGGCTCACCGCTACAGAGCGCAAGATAATCGGCGCCTGCTTCTTTCTCCTCGGCTTCCCCTTCGTGGTCGCAGTGGATTTCTTCTATATCCTTTATCTTCTGATCAAATACGCAGGCGAAAGCGGCCACGCGCACAAAGAGAACGATGAGATCAAAAAAGCCGGACGCGAAATGCGGAAAAAGCAAAAAACGGCTTTGAAAGCGGCAAAATCCGCCGACGGCACAGACGCTGAAAGCAACGAAAAACAGAATTAAACAACGCCCCGCTCACGGGGCGTATTTAATTATACGGGAATATCTATTTTCTTGTCTTTGAAATAATATATCCGGTCGTGCTCGCCTATTTCGCGCAGCACTCTCGCGGGGTTGCCCACGACTACGGTATTCGGCGGCACGTCTTTGGTCACCACGCTTCCCGCGCCGACGACGGAATTCTCGCCTACCGTTATTCCGGGCATAATTATCGCCCCCGCCCCTATCCAAACGTTACTACATATCTTGACGTCGACGTTGAACTGCAAGCCCTTTTCGCGTAAAGAGGGAAGCACCGGGTGCGTAGCCGTGATGACGGTGACATTGGGCGCGAACATCACGTTGTCGCCGATATCGATATTGCCGTCGTCCACGAGAGTGAGGTTGAAATTCGCGTAAACGTAGTTTCCGAGCCTGACGTGCTTGCCGCCCCAGTTGGCGCGGAAAGGCGGCTCTATGTAACAGCCTTCGCCCGCTTCGGCGAACATCTCTTTGATAAGCGCCGCACGCTTTTCCGTTTCCGCGGGAGAAGTCGCGTTATATTCGTTCATACGCGCTATGAGCGCGCCCTGTTCTTTCATGAGCTCCGGATCCGTAGGATCGTAAATGAGCCCCTTTTGCATCCTTTCTCTATTTTCCGTCATCGTTAACTGCTCCCGACGCATTCGCCGTCGCTACGGAGGCGGGTCTGTGCTTCTTTCTCGATCTTCTGCGTTTTTTCTTTACTACGGGCGTACCCTCCTCCGGCACGACCGGAAACTCCGCGTTTTCGAGCTCCTTCTCCGTGAGTGAGAGCCTTGTCAGGAGCTCCCCGAAAGTAATGATCTCCACCGCTTTTCCCGCGGCGATAGCCCTTTTTACGTGCGGAAGCCGCATACAACGTTTGCCTTGCCCGTCCGCTACGTAAATGTCCGCTTCCGAGCCCATACGCACGTATCTGCCGCCCCGAGCGGCTATTTCTTTGGCGATGAGGCAGGCCTCTTTGAAATGCTTGTATTCATAAGGTGAATTCAAAGTGACCTTCTTCCCTCTGAGCGTCAATTCCAGGATGGGATCAGGTTGAAGCCCGCGAACGTACTTTTTGAATTCCTCGAGGTTTTTCGTGGTCATTCTGTTGGAACGCACGGCGGCGGCACGCATGCGCTTTTCGGCGCGTTTGGCTTCGCGCACGTAATATTTGCATTTACCTTCCGCAGTTACCTCGCCGGCGCAACGCGGACAATGCCCTATCAGCTCTTCTATAGTAAGCCCGAGATCCTCGCAAAGCGCTTTGGTCACGAGCATTGACGCTTCCGCGTCGTCGTCGCTGCGGTGCTGAACAAGCTTACTCAGATCCACTTCGAGCGCTTCGGCTATGGCGTTCAACGCTACCTGGTTGACTATGTTGCGGCTCTCGCCGAACATTTCCTGCGCGTCGTAGAATTTGTAATTGATGACGGGAAGTTCGTATCTCTTGCACGCGACGGTAAGGAATAGAGCGTCGTTGTGATGCGAAAATCCTATTATTTTGCGATCGTCGTGCTGCAGAAGGCGTTGTATGCGTTCATATCTTCCGGGGAAAGTTGGATTGGCTTTGAAACGTTCTTTGGGATAAGCAAGTTCTATGCCGGGGTCTTTCTCTCTGTTCTTTTTGCTCCACGCGCCGGTATGGAAGATCGCTTCGGGGTTGATGAGGATATCGGCTTTTTCCAATATATTGAAATATTCGTCGGTTATCACGTAACCGAAACTGCACATATGCCTGCCGTCGCTGCATTCGATGTCGTAGAATAAATAATCCAAGACCGCTCTCCAATCTATACTGCGAATATTGTAACAAAATACGAATCAAATGTCAATTTATTTGAAATTCGTAAAATCATCCCTTATCAATGCCCGAAATCGGTACTGGACAATGAGCGTGCCGCGTGCTAAAATATTGATGGCGGTTAATACCGACTCATATCACGGAGCACGACAATGGCGTATCGAATCGACAAAGAGAAATGCGTAGACTGCGGATATTGCGGATATATCTGCCCTTTCGGCGCGATCGAAGAAAAGGAAGAAGCGGGAATATACTATTATGCGATCGGAGAAAAATGCGCAGGTTGCGGGCAATGCGCGGAAACCTGCCCCGCGGTCTGCATATCCCCCGCGCCCGGACACCGCGCGATAAAGCGCGTGCGTATCGACGAATCGAAATGTATCGGGTGCTCGCTTTGCAAGCGGAACTGCCCCGCGGAAGCGGTGGAAGGCGTTATAAAAAGCCCCTTCCGCATCATAGAATCGCGCTGTATACGTTGCGGTCAATGCGCCGTCAAATGCAAACCGCAGGCGGTGATCATAGAATACGCCGAAACCGTTGCGGAATAACGGCGGATTTATACCGGGAAATAATATAAAAAGGAACCGCACGAGCGGTTCCTTCATTTTGACGTAATAATTTGATTTATCAGTCTTTGTCCGCGGTTTCGCCGAGAACGTCGGTAAGACTTATGTCGTTGGTCTTGCCGAGCAGAGCGGAATTCGCTTCCACCTGTTTTTTACCGAGATTGTACACGAGGAAAAACGCTACGAGCATGAGAGCCGCGCCGACGAACATCAGTACGAAGGACACCGTGACCATTTTTTCGGCGACGCCCGCTTCCTGCGCGGTTATGGGATTGGCTTTGGCGTTATACCCCACGGCTTCCATGCAGAGGAGCGGAAGCGAGAGCGCCACGCCCTGCGAAATTTTACGGAAAAGACTGTAGAGCGCATACACGCTTCCTTCGTCGCGGGAGCCAGTCTTGATCTGCTGATAGTCTATGCAGTCGTTGACCATCGCCCAGGCAAGCAGGCTGAAAAGTCCGCCGCCCGTCTGTACGAGCATCAGCCCTAATATGAACGTGACCGTTCCTCCGGTCGTCGCGGGCATGGGTACGAACATCATCACGAGCGAAGCGGCAAGGCTCAAGAACAGCGGTGCCGCGACGGCAAGTTTCGTGCCGAATTTCTTGACTATTTTCGAAGTGAAAGGAATGAAGAATACCATCGGCAGATACGCGATGACCGTCGCCACCGTGACCATTACGTCGGCGTTACCGAAATGCACCTGGAAAAGCCACTTCGCGGTCTGCGTGCAGGACATGAGGAACACTATCTGCGCAAAGGACGCAAGGCACAGTCCGAGAAGCGGACGGTTATGCAGGAAGCCTTTGATGGTCTTGATGTAATTGAATTTCTGTTTTTCGGCTTTCGGGACGACGACGCGCTCGGTAGTAAGTTTAAGACAGAACATATACGCGACGTAAGCTATACCGCCCAGAATGATGCCTATCCATATGAGCCTGCCGCCGATGATATTGTTGTTGTCGTCGTAGACGAACAACGGAAGTATTACGCAAAGCGCCCCGCCTATCGCGGCTCCTATACTGCGCCAAGTGGAAAGCTGCGTGCGTTCGATGGAATCGCCGGTTATGGCGCTGCTCAATGCGCCGTACGGCACGTTAAGCAAGGTATAGCAGATATCCCAGAGAAGATACGTCACCACGCAAACGGTTATTTTCACCCAGGTAGCGGCGTTCGGTATCGGCAGGAATACGAGTGCTCCCGATACGATAAGTCCTATAGCGCCGATACTCATCCATGGCTTGAACTTACTTTTGGTATTTTTGATATGAACGGCGTCCATAATACCGCCCATAATGGGGTCGTTGACGCCGTCCCACACCTTGGTGAGAATGATGATGACCGCCCACGCCGCGGAAGGTATCCCGATGTATTGCGTGTAGAAGTCCACCATAAAAGCGGAAATAAGCGCAAAGCTCAGGTTACAGCCGAAATCGCCGAGGGCGTAACCGATCTTGTCTTTCCAACCGAAAGGCGGCAGACCGCTTTTACCCGAATTTTCCTGAACCTGAGTTACGGGCGTTACCGGAGTGGTATTGTCATCCATACGAACTCTCCTTTATACAGAATTTCTTACGCGCACATACGCGCGACACATATTTATTCTACGATACCTCGCCCTATCCGTCAATATGTTTCAAAAAGCCTTCATAAAGAATTAACGCCAAAATTTATAATTATCACTCTTGACACGAGCTCCCCGTCGGTTTATACTGTTAATAGTAACTTTATACCATACCAAAGAATTAAAGGTTACTAAAATAAGGGATTTTTCCCGCAAAGCTCTGTCCCTGTGTTTTTTCGCAGGGACATCTTTATAATCGGATACGGAGGAGAAACTATGAAATATCGCATAGGTTTAGACGTCGGCATCGAATCGGTAGGTTTCGCGGCTATAGGCTGCAACGAATACGGCGAACCATTAAGAATACTCGATCTCGGAACGCGCATATTCGACATTCCGGAAGAAGCTAAAACCGGCAAAACGGGCGCGGCGCAACGCAGAGCCGCGAGAAGCCTGCGTCGACTTATAAGACGCAGAGCGCACAGAGTGGAGCGGGTAAGGAATCTCATCGGAATGAAATGGGGAGAAAACGTCCTTGCCGAAGCTAACGAAAATCGCGACGATCTCGTATATCTGAGAGTAAAAGGACTTGACGAAGAACTGACGCGCACGCAACTTGCGCGGATAATGATATATTTTGCCAAGCACCGCGGCTTCAAATCAAACCGCAAAAGCGAAAAGAATACTAAAGAAGGCGGTAAACTGCTTGCCGCGGTAGAAGCAAACGAAGCCTATATGAAAGAAAAAGGCTACCGCACCGTAGGAGAGATGTGCTATCTCGACCCCGAATATTCGCGCCTAGTCGAGGGGAAACGCATATACAGTATACGCAACAAAGGCGGAGATTACAGAAGAACGGTATACCGCGCAAGGCTCAAGGACGAAATAAATCTTATTCTTCTCAAGCAGGAATCTTACGGCGTTATCGATTCCGCGACGATAGAAAAATACATGGAAATTTTCCTCTCGCAACGCGAATACGACGAAGGTCCTGGCAAGCCGAGTCCCTACCGTACAGAAAATTACAACGTCGGCAAATGCACATTCGATACGGACGAGGATCGCGCGCCTAAAGCGAGCTACACTTACGAATATTGTACCGCTCTACAGAAGCTGAACAATCTTAAAATAATCGGCGCTGACGGAGAACGCAGGCTTACAGACGAAGAACGCTCTTTCTTGATCGAAAAATTAAAAAGCGTAAACGAAATTAAGTTCGGGCAACTGCGCAAATGGTTAAAGATACCCGAAACTTCGATTTTTAATCTTATAAACTATTCGCAAGGCGATAAAAAAGGCAAAGAAAAAACAGTCGACGAAGTAGAACGCGCAGTATTTGCGAGCATGCGCCGCAGTAACGAAATAAGGAAGGCGCTTTCGGAGGCAAACGCTTCCGACAACGAACTTATAGACATACTTGCGGTTATACTGTCGCATTGCAAAACCGATCAAAAGCGCCTTAAACGAATGGACGAAACCGACGTATGCTCGGTATTGAGCGAGACGGAGCGCGACGCGTTGCTCGGAATAGACTGTGCGACTTTCGGCGCGCTGTCGTTCAAGGCCATGAAGAAGCTGATACCACTTCTCGAAAGCGGTTACAAATATACCGACGCATGCACCGAAATATGGGGCGGAGCCGGAGCACATGCGGGAAAGAATAAGACCGTGAAATTGCGCGGCGAAGCCGTGAAGGAGATTGTGGATTCCGTAACTTCTCCCGTCGTACGCAGGGCAGTATCTCAAACTTTGAAGGTGCTTAACGCGCTTATCGACAAATACGGTTCCCCGTGCGCGGTAAATATCGAAACGGCGCGCGAAATAGGCAAGCCGTTCAAGGAACGCGACGAAATAGGTAAAGATAACAAGGAACGCGAAAAAAACCGTAGCGAAACGGAGAAATTATTGAAAGAAACTTACGGGCTTACCCGCGTGACCGCTACCGACATACTCAAGTATAGACTATACGAGGAACAAGGTTGCAAGTGCGCATACAGTCAAAGCGTGATAGACGCACAACGCTTGCTCACGGATCCCACATACACCGAGATCGACCATATCATACCCTACAGCCGTTCGTTCGACGACAGCTATTCAAATAAGGTACTCGTAATGACTGCGGAGAACAGGAATAAAGGCAACCGTATCCCCTACGAATATTTCGGCGACGGCGAGAGATGGAGTAAGTTTACCGAATTCGTTCGCGCAACCTACAGAGAAAGCGCAAGCGCTAAAAAGCGCGCCAATCTTCTGCGCGAAAAGTTCACCGACGATAACGCGCGCGAGTGGAAAGCGCGTGCGTTGCAGGACACCAAATACGGCTCTATACTTTTATATAATCTGATCAACGATTATCTCATGCTTGACCCCGTCGAAGGTCGCAAGAAGCAGGTGACCGCCGTAAACGGAAGGATAACCTCTTATTTAAGGAAATTCTGGGGGCTTACCAAGATACGCGGCGCCGGAGACAAGCATCACGCCCAGGACGCGGCGGTAATAGCTTTGGTCACGGACGGGACCGTAAAGAAGATAACCGAGTACAGCAAGCTCAAAGAAAGTTGCGTCAAGCGTTTTAACAAAGAATCGCAAAAATACGAATATATAGATTCCGACGGCGAAGTGCTTACCGCAGACGAATATGACGCAAAATACGGCACGCTGAAAGAGCCGTACGAGCATTTCCGCAGAGAACTCCTGCTTCGCCTCGACGGCGATCCTCAAGAAAGCGTGTACTACGATACCGATATGCTCAGGTCGCTCGGCTATTCGGAAGATGAAATCACTTCGATTAAAGCGATATTCGTTTCCCGCGCGCCCTCTCGCGGCGCGCGCGGCGCCCTGCACAAAGAAACCATACGCTCCGCTCGCTATATCGACAAAGGCGTCTCAACGCTCAAAACAGCGCTTACCAAGCTTAAACTCACTGCCGCAAAAGACGCTATCGCAGGCTATAACGAGCAAGCCATGCGCGACGACCGCGCGCTGTACGAAGCGCTTCTAACACGGCTTAAAGAATTTGACGGAGAAGCGAAACTCGCATTCAAGGAACCTTTCCGCAAGCCCTCCGCCGACCCGTCCAAAGCGCCGATAGTCAAAAGCGTGCTCATAGACGACGTATTCAATCACGGCTTCCGCTTCCCCAACGGCAAAGCCGTTGCCGAATTCGACAGTATCGTAAGAACCGACGTTTTTACCAAAAACGGTAAATTCTACTGCGTACCCGTATACACGAGCGACATCGCCGCGAAAAAGCTACCTAACAGAGCGATTACCGCAAATAAGTCTTACGACGAATGGGATATAATAGACGAAACCTACGAATTCTTATTTGCATTGTATCCCAACGATCTCGTATATATCGAGAACAACCGCAGCTTCAATCTTGCGCCTAACGACAAATCCCTCTTGCCGCTTAAAGCAATGAGCGGATATTTCTATTATAGGAGTATAAATCGAAGTACCGGAGCGGCGACATTTATATCGCATGACAACGCATATACCTTAAATATAGGTCTGAAAACAGTAAAATCGATGAAGAAATGCGCCGTTGACTTACTTGGGAATATAACCGAAGTAAGCAAAGAAAAAAGGCTGAACACAGAGTGGGATTCATAAACATATTTGTCGGTGCGGAGTGTAATATCCGCGTAAACAAAGATCAACTGATCTTAAAAGACGGTGTCAGCTACCCTATAGAGGATCTCGGTTGCGTCGTTATAGATAATCTTCGCACCGCGGTATCCGTGTATGCTCTCAACGCTTTAAGTAAAGCCGGGGTCAGCGTGATAATTTGCGACGAAACGCACCTCCCTTATTCCGTACTTCTGCCGCAATCGGGGTATTACAGACGGCTAGACACTCTCGAAGCGCAGTCCGCGCTATCTAAACCCGCTCAAAAGCAATTATGGCAACGTATCGTCAAGCGCAAAATTCTCAATCAGGCAGAATGTCTCGGATACTTCGGAATAGACGGAGCCGACAAACTTACAGCTCTCGCCGCTAAAGTCACGAGCAACGATTCGGGCAACAAAGAAGCTGAAAGCGCAAGAATATATTTCCGCGCGCTTTTCGGCGAAAGTTTTACACGCAAATCCGATAACGAGATAAATTCCGCATTAAATTACGGTTACGCCATAGTGCGCGCCACAGTGGCACGCGAACTCTGCGCACGCGGCTTCGAATGCGCATACGGATTATTTCATTGTAACAAGTGCAATGCCTATAATCTCGCGGACGATTTAATGGAACCGTTCCGTCCCGTCGTCGACGCCGTAGTTTACCGATATATCGAAGTGGAAGGGGCTTCTTTCGATAAACGCAAAATATTTACCGTTCTCGACGTCGACGTCAATATCAAAAGCGGCTCGTATACTTTAGCTGCCGCCGCCGAAATGAGCGCCGAAAGTCTTCTAAACTGTTATAGGGAAAATTCCTCCGATATACTGCTCCCCTCTTTTGCTGGCGTATGCCGCCACGATTATGAGTAGATTTATGAGATTGATAGTATTTTTCGATTTGCCTACAGGCACAAAAGAGGAAAGAAAAGCTGCTACCGCTTTCCGCAACTTTCTTATTAAAGACGGCTATTATATGATACAGTTCTCCGTTTACGGCAGACTGTGTAACGGTAACGATCATGTAGAAAAACATTGCGCCAGGGTAAGGCAAAACGCACCCGAATACGGTTCAGTCAGAATGCTTACCGTAACGGAGAAGCAATACGCTTCGATCCGCATTATAGCGGGTGCCAAATCGCCGCGCGAAAAACCGGCAAAATTCATTCAGACAGCGTTTATACTCGATTGATTTCCGAATTTTGATAAATTTTCTTCAACGCCGCTACGTTCGAAAAGTGCTGATTGTACGTCAATAACACAAAAAAGAACGCGATAAACCTCCCTATTAAGAGGTTCATCGCGTTCTTTTTCGTCCCTTCAATTATACCATACCAAAGAAATAAAGGGAACTAAAACCGTGTCTTCCTCAGCCGCAAAAGGGTGATAATTATACCATACCAAAGAAATAAAGGGAACTAAAACTTGTAATTTAGGGATTTTAACGCCTCTTAGATTATACCATACCAAAGAAATAAAGGGAACTAAAACCAAATACTTACGAAGGCGCTTCAAGAAAAGATTATACCATACCAAAGAAATAAAGGGAACTAAAACAATAGTAAATTATAGGTTCCATTATCGTGCATTATACCATACCAAAGAAATAAAGGGAACTAAAACTCGGCTTTATTCTCTTCTTTTAACGCAGATATTATAACATACCAAAGAAATAAAGGGAACTAAAACCTCGAACGCCTTGACCTGCGCGTCGATTTCATTATACCATACCAAAGAAATAAAGGGAACTAAAACTTTCAGTTGCATAATACTTATGGCGGCACTATTATACCATACCAAAGAAATAAAGGGAACTAAAACGTGTAAGATTTCTCTTAAATAAACGATAATAGCAATCGAGTACGCATTTAGGAAGCGCAGTACATACAACTAACTAATGTAGAGTCGCTCGATGAAGTAATGCTATATACAATCCATACCTCGCAAT
>CASFAV010000002.1 GCA_949292905.1 uncultured Eubacteriales bacterium | reverse complement strand
CTAAGGTAAGATCGATGACTGGGGTGAAGTCGTAACAAGGTAGCCGTATCGGAAGGTGCGGCTGGATCACCTCCTTTTAAGGAGCAGGATAACCTGCAACCTGTCGAGGCTCGCTCAACGGCGAGTCGCACTAACGGGTAACGCCGAGTGCCTAAACTCTTGCTCACTTGCAATCGTTCCTTTCAATAAAAAAGCCGCCTCGAAAGGGCGGCTTTTTTGCTTGTGCGCGCGTAGCGTTACGCGTATTATATTTGAATTTTTTGTTGTAATCGTCAAACCGTTATGATATAATTTCCCTATGAAAAACGCAGCTGCCGTAAAACAGAAGAGATCGGTCACCGGTATGCAGAAGTTTACGCTGGGACTCGGCGACCTCGGATACAGTCTTGTAGTCAATACGTTTTCGTCGTATATCTTATTTTTCGGCAGTACCGTAATGGGCGTTCCTAACAGCATCATGGGATTCGTCATCGCCTGCGGTATCGTCTGGGACGCTTTTACCGATCCCGTTATGGGCTTTATCAGCGACAATACCCGCAGTAAACTTTTCGGCAGAAGACATCAGTATATTTTGATAGGTATCTTCGGTATGGTCGTCTGCAACGTGATGATATGGTCTCTTCCCGCAGAATTCTCCACGGGGCAGATGGTCGCCTGGCTCGTCTGTTTCATCATAGGTATGCGTACCTTCACCACGATGTTCCAGACTCCCGTTTCGGCGCTTTCGCTCGATATTTCCTCGGACTACAACGAACGATCGAGCATTCAGATAGTCAAATCGGTCTTCACCATTCTCGGACTTCTGTTGCCCACGTTGATAATGGCGGTATTCCAGGTGGACTTCTACCGCGACGGAGTGCTCGTCGACGGCAGATTCAATCCCGACGCTTACAGGAATTTCGGCTACGTGTCGAGCGCCTGCTGCGTGCTTTTCGGGATAATCATGTTCATATCGACCTACAGCCACGTTCCGCGCCTCAGGGCGCTTGCCGAAAAGGAGCCCGCTGTCAAAGTCAACGCCCAAGCGGTCAAAAAGATTTTCGCCAATCTCATAGGCGCTTTGAAAGATACCAATTTCCGCGCAATCACGATAGGCTACATGGTTTCGATGGTGTCCGCTTCGATATTGATAGCGGTAGGTTTCAACGTATTCACTTTCACTTTCGAAACCACCAAAATACAGATGTACGCCATTATGGCGGGACTTTTCATAATGACCATAGCGGGACAGCCGCTCTGGATGTATCTTTCCAAGAAGTACGATAAGAAAAAAGCGCTTCTGATAGGGCAGACGATAAGCCTTATAGGCTGCTTTATGCTGCTTCTGATGTTCCTTCTGCGCGATATCTTCATAGATCTCATCCATCAGAACGGTATTTACGTCGTGTTCATGATGCCGCCGCTCATGGTGGCGGGACTCGGCACCGGTGTGCTGTATTCTCTCCCGGTGGCGCTCATAGGAGACACCGTGCTCATAGAGAAGGCGCGCAGCGGAGAGGATAAGACGGCTACTTATACCGGTTTCCTCACCCTCGGCAACAAGAGCGGACAAGCCATATCTTCGGCAGTGCTCGGCGTGATGCTCGACGTCGTCGGCTTCCAGGAAGGCTCGACCACGCAGACTCCCGAGGTCTGCGCCGGTATCGGTTGGATAATGTGCATAGGCGTCATTCTCGCTGTCGCGGGCGGTTTGTTTATTTTCAGCCGTTGCAAAATGACTCGTCAGCAGGTACAGGACGCCATGGATAAGATCAACGCCATGGAAACGGGTACCGTCAACGCTTCCGCGGAAGCCGCCGCGGCGTTAGCCGTGAGCGAGCCCGCAGCAGAAGGAGAGACAGAATAAAGCTATGATCTCATTTACGGCGACCAACGACAAAGTATTGTTGAATAAGCTATACAACGCCGTTTTCGGCAGCGATATCCCCGGCGACGTGGGATACGTTCTCGTCGTGGACGGTATACCCTGCGGGGTAGCGAAGCTTTCGGTCACGGAGAGCGTTTCGCACATACACACCGTGGGCATCCTTCCCAAGCTACGCGGCAAGGGCTACGGCGATTTTTTCACGCGTTCTCTGATGAACGTACTCATTGACGTTACGGACGAGATAGTCATAGATTATCCCGCCTCGTATTTTCTGCAATTCGGGTTCCGAAGGGACGGAGACGAAATGCGTATAGCCTCCGAGGACCTCGTGTTCCCTAAAAAATGCCAATGCGGCGACAAGCCGCATTGAAGCGGTCTTTATTCGAAAATTCATTTTGTACCGGAGCAAAATATATGAAAGTTAACGTCGAACCGTCCAATTTCATCGAAGACTTTATCGTCGAAGATCTCGAGAAAGGCAGATATCCTTACGTATACACGCGCTTTCCGCCGGAACCGAACGGCTATCTGCACGTGGGGCACAGCAAGAGCCTGTGCATAAATTTCGGCATAAAAGAGAAGTTCCGAGGCAGGTGCAATCTCCGATTCGACGACACCAATCCCGCCAAAGAGGACGTGGAGTACGTCGAGAGTATCAAAGAGGATATCCGCTGGCTTGGCTTCGAGTGGGATAAGGAGTTGTACGCGTCCGACTATTTTGACGAGACCTACGAGCTTGCGGTAAAGCTCATTAAAAAGGGCGCAGCTTACGTTTGCGATTACACGGCGGACGAAATACGCGCAACCAGAGGAACGCTCACCGAGCCCGGTAAGGAAAGCCCTTACCGCAATCGCAGTATCGAGGAGAACCTCAGGCTTTTCGAGGAGATGAAAGAGGGTAAATACCCCGACGGAAGCAAGGTACTGCGCGCGAAAATAGACATGGCGAGCCCCAATATCAATATGCGCGATCCCGTCATATACCGCGTTTTGCGGGCGCACCATCACCGCACCGGCGACAAATGGTGCATTTATCCTATGTACGATTTCGCTCATCCGATAGGTGACGCGCTCGACGGAGTCACTCATTCGATATGTACTCTCGAATTCGAGGATCACCGCCCGCTGTACGACTGGGTGTGCGAGCAATGCGAATTCCCGATGCCGCCGCGTCAGATAGAGTTCGCCCGTCTCAATATCAAGAATACGATAATGTCGAAGCGCTATCTCAAGAAGCTCGTCGATTCCGGCTTTGTCACGGGCTGGAACGATCCGCGCATGCCCACTCTGAGCGGAATGAGAGAGAGGGGATATCCGCCGGAAGCGATCAAGGAATTCTGCTCAAGGGTGGGAGTGGCGAAAGCCAACAGCGAAGTGGACCCCGGTCTGCTCGAATTCTGCGTAAGAGAAAATCTCAATATCCACGCCGACAGAGCGATGGTCGTGGAGCGCCCTTTGCGCGTCGTGATAGACAATATGGCGGAAGGAGAGAAACATTCGTTTTCCGTAGTTAATAATCCCAATGACGCGAATTCGGGAACCCATACCGTCAATTTTGCAAAAGAGATTTTTATCGAGGACAGCGACTTCGCGCTCGTTCCTCCGCCCAAATATCACCGTCTGACCGAAGGCGGTCTGGTGCGTCTCAAAGGGGCGTATATCGTAAAGCACGTTGCCACCGAACTCGACGCGGAAGGCAGACCTTCCGTGATACATTGCGAGTACATTCCGGGAAGCGCCGCAGGCGGCGAGAACGCGGGCATGAAAGTCAAAGGCACGATACAATGGGTAGCCGCGGACGAAGCGGTGGACTGCGAACTTTACAAATACGAGAGCCTTCTCACGGACGTTAAGGACGGCGTGACGGACTTCAACGAGCGTCTCAATCCCGATTCCCTCACCGTCGTGAGCGGCGCGAAAGGCGAGCCTTTCGTAGTCGAGGGCGAGGATTGCAAGACATATCAATTCATGAGAAGCGCATACTACAAAAGAGCGGGCAAATTCGGAGATTCGTACCGCTTCTACCGCATAGTTTCGCTGAAAGATTCTTTCAACAAGTAAAAATATGGTAAATTTCTCAAAATCTTGTGAGAATTTCCATAAATTTTTGTGAAGGAATTTTGAAAAAGCTATTGAAATTTATGCGGCTTACTTGTATAATGTTAAGTAATTAGGTACCGACAATGCGGAGGGCGGCGTTTTCTGCCCTTCATACAAGGAGAAGGATATGACGAAATGTAAGTTTTGCGGCGAGTCCAATCCCGATACCAGCCGTTTCTGCGCGCGCTGCGGGCAACCTTTGGTAGAGAGCGACAACTCCGCGCTTACCGCTGCGCTCGAAGCCGCCCAATCGGAATTCGATAAAGATTCCATGGTAACACTCGATAAGTCCCGCATAACTTACGTGTGTTCCGTTTGCGGCAGCGTCAACCGTATCGATCAGGAGAAGTGTTCGCGTTGCGGCAAGCCTCGTCCGAGGAACGAATACGTCAACGCTTTGAGGCGTATCAAGCAGAGCGAACAGATGAGAGAGGAGAGCGAAACGCTCGTCGCTCCCATCCCCGTCACGATGCCGGAGCCCCCTCAGGAACAGCACAGAGACGCTCCCGCGGAAAGCGCGACCGTTCAGCAACCCGCTCAGATCGCGGCTAACGGTCAGGCAGTGGCGATAGCTCAGCCTTTCGTGGTGGTCCCGTACGTCAATCCCATGCAGCCGCTTTGGCAGTATCAGCCCGATCAGCTTTACAGATTCGAGCCTTATACCGACGAAGAGCTCGCGGCGATCAAAAGCCGCCGCGAAATGGAAGAGCTCAACGCGCGTATCGCCGCAAGCGGTACGGAAGAAGCTTCTTCCGCTCCGGACGTTCCTTTTGTCGCGGAGAAGAAATCCGGGCGTTCGCTCAGAGTGACCGCGGTTGCCGTCATAACCTTGTTGCTCACGGCGGCGCTCAGCGTCATCATGTGCCTGCTTCCCGCGCTCGAAACTTCCAAATTCACTTTGATTCATTATATCGCCGGCATAGCTCCCGTGCTCGGATTCACGGGTGCGGATTACGTTTACGCTACCGGTACCGACGCCATCGCGCCCGTTTGCGCCATAGTTTTCGGCGTGCTCGTGATAGCGCTTCTCGTCCGCAGTCTCGTGCGTATCTTCAGGGGCAAAGCCAAACGTATAGGCGGCATCCTTCCGACTCTGGTTTTCGTGGCTTATCTCGCTACGGCGATAGGCGTGATCGCTTACGAGAAAGGCGAACTCAGCTCCGACGCGATAAGCACTTTCGTTGCGGAAGCCGACGCCGGTCTGTGGTCTTCGCTCGTTTTGTCCGCTCTCGTATTCGTAGTAGGGTGGTTTTCTCCCAAAGCCGCGTAACGTCTCCGGACGCGCTCGGTTAGCGTGCGTATGCGCGTGAAACAAATTTTAGTAACGAAGCCTGCTTCGATATCAGAACAGGAGGAATTATGAAAGAGGTTCAGAAAGCCAATACCAGACCGGTCGTCACCAGCAGACGCGACAACGAGTACGTACTTACCCGTCGCGATATGTCCGCTCCGTATTTCGCGGCTTACTGCGCGGCGCGTGCGCAAGGACCGGTGCCTCGTAAAGCTCCGGTAATGCGCTCCGTGACTGCGGCGCCCCGCGCTCAGCAGTACGAAGAAGACTTCTATTACGAAGCTCCCCCTCAAAGGGCGCAATACGACAAAAAAGCGGCTAAACGCAGCACCAGAGGGTCCGCAAAGCCGGCGAGAAGATTATTCTTCGTCTTACTCATCGTGCTGTTCCTCGTCGTCTACATAGCGGTCGCGGCGCTCAATTATCTTAATATGGACGCGCTCTCCGATTATTACGAATACCTCTCTCTCTTCAATAAGACCGAGGGCGAGACCGTGGTCTATATCGGAGTGGAAGATATCGTAATGAGCTTCGCGGGCATGTTCGTGGACTCCATAGATACCTCCGAATATATATTCTATAACGAGTGTCTTGCGAATATCGACTCCGCGGACACGATGAATATGATAGCGTATTACGCGCTTCCCGTCGTGCTCGTGCTCGGAGTTCTCATCGCGGTAATATTCTTCATACGTGCGCTCGTGGCGCTGTTTACGTCCAAAAGACGTAAATTGTTCATATTCAGCTCCGTTCTCATGCTTCTGCTTTCGATAGTCGGTATCGTGTGCGGATTCATCTGGAGCGGCGCGGATTGGGGCGAGATAGCAGGATTTATTCCGTTCGTCGGCGATCTCGCGATGCAGGTAGGGTACGGTTATCTGATACTCGCCGGCATGTCGTTGCTTTCGTTGATAGCGAGCATATTCGCTTTCCGTAGCAAAAAGCGCCTATCTTAATCAAACAGGAGGAATCGAATTATGTTCGGTAAGAAAAAAAGAGAAGCAGAAGCCAGAGCCAAAGCAGAAGCGGAAGCCAGAGAAAAGGCTCGCCGCGAAGAAGAGGCGCGTAAAAAGGCTGCCGCCAAACCCCGTACCGCAAGCTGGCAGAAGATCTACACCGGTCCCGTGCCCGTGGCAAGACCTGCGGATTTCATTCAGCTCACGCCCATCGTGCAGCCCATTCCGCTCGTGCCGTACAGCACCCAGCTCCAGCCTCTCGCCACCTATGAGGACGAGTACGAGTATTCCGACGAATACGACGACGAATAATAACTTCGGGTAACCGAAAGGCTGACTTCGGTCAGCCTTTTTCGATAATTTGCCCTTGCGGCTATATAAAAGTAAAACTTGCGGCGAGCGCCCTTGCGATAATGCGACAGGGGTGCGCCCGAACGCCTGCCGTATTCAAAATTTGGCAAAAAAAATTCGGCAAAAGTATTGAAATATGTGCGGGCGTATGGTAAACTAATGATACTATCTATAATTATTACGCGAATTATACGCGAATTATAATTATAAATAGTGTTCGGAGGGAACATGGCGGCTAACAAGTCCATCAAAACAACTTCTTCCACGGTCAGGAGACGTCCGTCGAACGGGGTCATGATACCTCGTCCGGTGAGCGGAGTTCAGTATGCCAATCCGTACAGCGTACGGTATAACGCAGGCTATCAACAACGCCCCGCGGCTCCTCGCAGACCCAAAGAAAAACCTCCCGTTCAAAAGAACAGACGCAAAGAGAGAGATTATTTCTTCATCATGCGCCGCGGAGTATGTTTCTTGATCATGTTGCTCGCCCTCGTATGGGTGGGCGTCATCGCGCTCAACTATCTTGGCATAATGCCGCAATATACGGCTTATCTCGTTGCTCCCGATCTCACTCCGCTCGATCAGAGAGAGGACGTGGAAACGGATCAGACCGACGAGGACGGCAACGTCATCATCGAGGAATACGTCGATAAGAGCGTTTACATCAGTGTGACCGATCCCGTATTCGGCGTTCTCAAGAAACTTCTCAACCTCGAAATGAAGGACGCCGACGACAACAGTATGTCGCCTTTCTATGACAGTTTCTCTCCCGCAATATCCGGTGCCGAGGAAGAAGCCGACGCTGACGGCGTAACCGACGAGGAAGATAAGGACGCCGAAACCGACGGCGAAGACGAAATCGTGGCGGAAGCCGCCGGCGAAGAAGACGAAGCTACGGACGGTGAAGACGAAGCGACCGACGCGGAGGGAGAAGAAGGCGAAGATGGCGAAGAAGGAACCGGCGATGAGGAAGCCGTCGAAGAAGACACCTCCGTCAAATTCGGTTACGTCAGCGCCAACACCGATATCGATCCCGCAGCGAGAGAGGAAGATTCGATGGGCACCGTCGCTTCGATGGCGTTCGATTACGCTCCCGTAGTGCTTATCGTCGGAGCGGTATTCGCGCTCGTGATCTTCATTCTCGCCTTCCTTTCGCTTTTCGGCAGAAGAATATTCAAAGGTTTCGGAATAATGTCCATCGTCATGTTGCTCGGCGGTATAGGCGTGCTGATCGCGGGCATGGCGGCAATGGGCAACTACATGGGCTATCCCGCCTATGACGCGGAAGGCGCCGTGGTCAGCGTGCTCGATTTCGCCAAGATATCCGACTTTATGTTCGGCGTCTTTACCGGAGCACCCGAAACCGCCCTCGATCCCGCAGTCGACGAAATGCCCTTGAATCTCGTCGCGGGTTACGGACTTATCGCTCTCGTGGTTATTCCCGTGATAATGGTCATTCTGTCCATATTCGCGAGAAAGAAAGTGCCGTACAGCATTTTCGATAAATAATTAACCGGTGTAGGAGGAGAATACGGTTATGTCTAAAAAAAGCAAGCAAGAAGCAGAAGTGAATGTTCAGGAAGAACGCCCCGTCGTTCGTAAGCCGCGCGTCGTGTTCCGCGTCATGAATAACTGTGCGCCCGTACCCGTGGCGGCTCCCGCGGATTTCATTCAGCTCACCCCCGTGGTACAGCCTATCCCGATCGTTCCTTACAGCTCTCAGGCTCAACCTCTTGCACAGTTCGATGACGGAGAAGGTTACGACGACGATTATGACGGCGAGGATTATTGATCCCGACCGTTACGCGTCTATCAAATAATTATTGATCACAATATATATTCGAGGAGGACAGAACTATGGCAAAGAAGTATGATGCCGTTAATCAGCCGGCACCTGCGGAAATACCCGAAGCGGATAATAAGAAAAAGAACGTGCCCGTATCGTCTCCGGTAAGACCCGTTCAGTTGACGCCTATAGTCCAACCTATAGCGTTCGTTCCGTATTCCACTCAGGAGCAGCCGCTCTTCATGTACGACGATGAGGACGTCTACGAAGACGACGTCGCCGAAGACGAGTACTATGACGAAGAAGAGGCAGTCGTCGCGGCTCCCGCCAAGAAAAAAGCAAGCGCCGCCGCTATCGTCGTCGCGCTGTTCAGCCTGATCATCCTCGGTATTTACGTTATCGCGAAGTGGGTCGCCGCCGAATATATCGGGCTTATCGACGGCGTTGGCGGTCTCGATATCATAATCAACTTCTTCGGCGCACCCGAATGGACCGATATCACCACGCTGGCAATTATTCTTGTCGCCGTATTCGCTGTCCTCACTTTGATCGGCGCTCTCGTCGGAGTCATGCGTAAGGGTGTCAACCTCTTCGCCAAGATAATGTCCGCTCTCGCTTTGGTTGCCGCGCTCGTGGCGATACTGATGGCGGTCATCGGCGGAGACGCTTCCGTAGGATACGGACTGTACGGCGTAGCCGTGATATGCCTTATCAACGTGCTCATCTCCTGGCTTGCCGCCAACGAATAATAACGTAACCGTCTACGCACACGCGCCGAGCGCGAGTGCGTATCATAATTTAACGTCTAAACAAATATCTCAACCCGAATATGGGGTACAGGAGAATTGCTATGAGAAGAAATAAGAATAAGCAATGTGCGGTCGCGGATAATATCGCCAGAGCGCACGGACCTATGCAACAGCCGCAAGCGGGACCGTTCCCGATGGTCCAGGGCGCGGCGACTGCGATAACCATGCCCAACGTCGGCGGAATACCCGTTCAATCCAACGGTATGCCGATGGGTCTTCCCGTGTATACTTCCGTAGACGAATACGGCAGGACCTACAGTCCTTTGATGCACTACGGACCGCAGACGCACAGCGCACCGGTGCCGGTAGCCATCGCTCCGGCGGTTTGCCAGCTTAATCCTATCATCACTCCGATAGCGTTCGTGCCTTACGGGGGAGACGATCA
The DNA here is from genome assembly GCA_949292905.1 of uncultured Eubacteriales bacterium. Classification (GTDB taxonomy): domain Bacteria; phylum Bacillota; class Clostridia; order Christensenellales; family DTU072; genus Stercoripulliclostridium_A. Next base: position 70,288 of record CASFAV010000002.1, on the reverse strand, counting down.
AGCCAGCAACGTAACCAACGAGGAGGGTTAAGCCCGTATGGATAAAAACGTAAATCAGAACAATCAAGGTGCAGTAAATGCCGCCGAAGCCGGAAGATGGGTGCCCGTGGATAAGAATTCCCTGGGATTCGGCGTACCTCCGCTCCCGAACGGACAGCCCGTACAGGGGCCCGACGGCGCGCTCTATTGTATGGGTAATTCTCCGAGTCAGTTGAGCCCCATGGCAGGCAATGCCAACAATGCCGTTCCCACGCCGCCGAGTATCGTGCAGATGCCTCCGATCGTACAGCCGATCGCGCTCGTGCCGTATACTTCGCAGAACCAACCGCTTCTGCAGTACGATCCGTACTCGCGTCCCGTGGATCCTCCGCCCGCGCCCAAGGCTCCCGTTTATAAGCGTAAGCCGTATAGCGGTATCTCTATCGCGGCGGCGATCCTCGCCATCGCGGCGGCGGTTTTATTCCTGTTGCTCACCGTGCTCAAGTATAACGAGACCGCCGTTCGCACGGAAGTGTATAACGCCTCCGGTATAGCTCTTATCGCCGCGATAATATCCGTATTCTCCGGTTCCGGCGAGGGATACTACGACGCCGTGATAGCGAACATCAGCGGTAACGCCACGACGGCGCAGATATTCGCTTACGCCATTCCCTTCATCGCGCTCATCGTAGTGATCGGATTCGTGTGCATCGCCGTGAAGTACGTCGTCAAGCTCGCCAAGGGCAAATCTCCGAGATGCTTCAGCGTAGCGGCGCTCATCAATTTCGTGCTCATCACGCTCATCGCCGTCTGCGCGCTCGTGTTCTCCAACAGCGAAGTCGCGGAAAGCGCCGTCAGCGACAACGTCGCCGGTTTCTTCTTCAGCGGAGATCCCGCCACCGTTATGCTCGGAGTAGGTTGGCTCATAGCCTGGATATGCGCGCTCGTGCTTTTCGTTCTGCCTTTCTTTGCAAAGAAGAACGCCTATGTGCTCGCGGATACGCCTTCGAGCGAAACCTATAACATCGAATAAAGTTTCGTCGATAGCTCAAAGCATTAATTGCGGGAAGCACGTGCTTCCCGCTTTTTTTGCGATAAACCGCAAATAACGCCGATATATTTTGACTTGCAAAACGGCGGGTTATGTTGTATCATATTTATGTACACGCGCCTCGGCGCGAATTAATCAAAAATCACAGGAGTAGGATTATATATGTTTGAAAAAGTGAGAAAACTTATTGCCGAGCAGCTCGGTATCGAAGAAAGCAAAATAAAAGAAACCAGCGATTTCATCACCGATCTCCAGGCGGACAGCCTCGACATCGTGCAGATGCTCATCGCCATGGAAACGGAATTCGGCATTGAATTCGACGATTCCGAGATGCAGAACGTCAAAACCGTCGCAGACGTGGTGGCATTCATTTCAAGTCACGCAAAATAAAGCAAATTTTGTTAATTTGACTTCAAAATTGTTTGACAGCGTGCGAGGTTAGTGGTATAGTAAATAAGCACCCGTCTGAAGGGGTGTCATTTTTTGAATGTAAAAAATTACCCTTACGGGTAGAGGAAGGTACCGTATATGGCCGACAACAAGAAGAACGAGAAGATCACGCTTGCCTGCACCGAGTGCAAACAACGCAACTACGACACGACCAAAAACAAGAAAAATACTCCCGACAGGATCGAGCTAAAGAAATACTGCAGATTCTGCAAAAAGCATACCGTCCATAAAGAGACCAAATAGGGAGGCTTTATATGGCTAAAAAAGATGTCAAACTGGACATGGGCGTGGACGAAAGCACGGTCGAGACTCAGAAAAGCTTAGAGGCTCAACCCGCCAAGAAGAATAAGCCCGCCAAGTCCAATTCGGCAAAAAATTCCAAAACTGCCGGCAATAACGGACAACCCAACGTATTCCAGAGAATGGCAAAGGGTTTCCGCGAAATGATCTCGGAGCTCAAGAAGGTGGATTGGCCGAGCATGAAACGTACGAAGAATAACCCCGGCGTGCTTGCAAATACGGGTACGGTAATATTCGTGGTGCTTTTCTTCCTCGTCATTATCACGGCGTTCGACTCCGGTCTGCTCGCTTTGCTCAGATTGCTGGTAGGTATAGAATAAGAGGAGCGTATGGAAAATATCGATAACGCAAAGTGGTATGTGATACGCACCTTTTCTTCGTATGAGACTCTCGTGAAGAACACGCTGGAGACGATGGTCGAACTCAATAATCTTCACGATTACATTTTCGAGATCGTCATACCTACCGAAGAAGACATCGTAGAAAAGAACGGCAAACGCAAAGTAGTCGAGCGTAAGAAATTCCCCGGCTACGTTTATATCAAGATGATATACACCGATCAGGTCGGTTATATGGTCAAGAACGTGCGCGGCGTAAGCGGCTTCGTGGGACCGGAAGGCAAGGCTCTTCCTCTCACCGCGGACGAAGTGAAGCGCATAGGTCTGGAGAAGATCTCCGCTGCGGATTTCCACGTGGAAGTGGGCGACAACGTACGCATCGTATCCGGTCCTCTCGAAACCTTCCTCGCCGTCGTGGAGGAAATATACCCCGACAAGCAGAAGGTCAAGGTCATCGTGCACATGTTCGGCAGACAGACGCCCGTCGAACTGGAGTTCAACCAGATAGAAAAGCTGGCTAACTGAACAAATTACAATATTTACAGCAAATGGGAGAGCGGCAAAATCCCAAAGTGCCGCTCGTTCGAACCTGATAGTCAAGGAGGTATCCGACTATGGCAAAGAAAATTTCCGCAGTAGTTAAACTCCAACTGCCCGCCGGCAAAGCGACGCCCGGGCCGCCCGTAGGTTCCACTTTGGGACCGCACGGCATCAACATTCCGTCGTTCACCAAAGATTTCAACGACAAGACGAAGGATAAAGAAGGTCTCATCATCCCCGTGATCATCACGATCTATGCCGACCGTTCCTTTACCTTTATTCTCAAGACGCCCCCGGCTCCCGTGCTTATCAAGAAAGCATGCAAGATCGAGTCCGGAAGCGCTACCCCCAACCGCACCAAGGTCGCGACGCTCAGTAAAGCTCAACTCGAAGAGATCGCCAAAGTCAAGATGGCTGACCTCAACGCGGCGAGTCTCGAAGCGGCTATGTCCATGATAGCCGGCACCGCGCGCAGCATGGGCGTACTCGTAGAGGAATAAGGAGGACAAGGCAATGAAAGGCAAGAATTACAGAGATTCTCTCAAACTGTACGACAAAACCAAAGCTTACGAAGCGACCGAAGCGCTCGGACTCGCGGTAGCGACCGCGAAGGCGAAATTTGACGAGACCATCGAGATCTCCGTCAAACTCGGCGTAGACCCCCGTCACGCGGACCAGCAGGTCAGAGGCGTGGTAGTTCTCCCCAACGGAACCGGTAAGACCGTTCGTGTGCTCGTTATAGCGAAGGGCGCGAAAGCGGACGAAGCGGCCGCAGCGGGCGCGGATATCGTGGGCGCGGAAGAGATCATCGCGAAGATCCAGGGCGGATGGTTCGATTTCGACACCTGCGTAACGACTCCCGACATGATGGGACAGGTAGGCCGTCTCGGTAAACTGCTCGGACCTAAAGGCTTGATGCCTACCCCGAAGAGCGGTACCGTCACGATGGACATCACCAAAGCCATCCACGACATCAAAGCCGGTAAAGTGGAATACAGAGTGGACAAGACCGCTATCATTCACTGCCCCATAGGCAAAAAGTCCTTCGGCGTAGAGAAGCTTTCCGAAAACCTTACCGTCCTCATGGACGCCATCATCAAGGCGAAACCCGCCGCGGCGAAAGGCACCTATCTCAAGAGCGTAGTGCTTTCTTCGACGATGGGCCCCGGGATCAAGGTAAACTACAAACAATAATAACATCTTAAAATCTATTGACATTATATCCGCGCGCGGATATAATGTCATTACACTCTATTCCTTCGAAGACCGTGCGTGTCGGAAGATATAATTCCTCTTTGAGGAGCGTACGCAGAAGAAATGCCGATTATGATTTCACGTCGTAACTCCGTTTCTTCAGGGACGGAGTTATTCAATTATAGAAGGAGGTATGTATGGCATCCAAAGCGATCATGGAACAGAAAGTGCAACAGGTCGAAGAGATCAAGAAAATGATCACTTCCGCTTCTTCCGTTGTGCTTATCGATTACTGCGGTATAAGCGTTGCGCAAGATACGGAACTCCGTAACGAATTCCGTAAGAACGACGTCAAATACGCCGTAATCAAGAACAGACTTCTCAAACTCGCGTTCAACGAACTCGGATACAACCGGTTCGACGAAGCCCTGAACGGACCCACAGCGGTAGCGTTCGGCGGCGAAAACCTTGCCGCACCCGCGAAGATCGCGAGCGACAAAGCCGCGGCTTTCAAGAAGATGAAGATCAAGTGCGGTATGGTCGACGGAATATTCCTCGACGAAGCCGGCTGCAAGAAACTCGCGTCGCTGCCGTCCAGAGAAGGGCTCATCGCTCAGGTTCTCGGAATGCTGCAAGCGCCCATCGCCGCATTCGCAAGAGTTATCGACGCTATTGCGAAGAAGCAAGAGGCTAACGCCTGACCAATTACAAATTTAAGAGATTATTAAGGAGAATAACAATGGCTGATATCAAAAAATTAGTAGAAGAAGTAAAGACTTTGACCGTTCTCGAGCTCAACGACCTCGTTAAAGCTCTCGAGGAGGAATTCGGTGTAAGCGCGGCGGCGGCAGTTGCGGCTCCCGCGGCAGGCGGTGCGACCCCCGCGGCGGCTGTTGAAGAAGAGAAGACTGAGTTCGACGTCGTTCTCACCGCTATCGGCGGCAACAAGATCGCCGTCATCAAGGCTGTCCGCGAAGCTCTTCCCGGACTCAGCCTCGTCGAGGCGAAAGCTCTCGTCGAGAGCGCTCCTAAAGCCGTTAAAGAGGGCATCGCGAAGGACGCTGCGGATCAGCTCGCCGAGAAACTCAAAGCGGCAGGCGCCGAAGTCGAGATCAAGTAATTGCGGCATAATATTTAATCCGCAGTCGCTTAACGAAGCAACTAAAGTAACGTGTCGGAACGGTTACCGTTTCGGCACGTTCTTTTTTTGTCCGCAAGCGGCGTCGGAGTATACAAAAAGCCCGCCTTTTTCAGGCGGGCTTCGTTGCGCTCGGCTCTATTTTATTCCGCTTTTCTGACGTCTATCTTTATTTTCACGGAAATATCCTTGTAAACTTTGACGTCGGCGTCGTAGATTCCTACGGATTTGATGGCGTCTTTGAGCGAAATTTTCTTTTTGTCGACTTCGAAGCCTTCCTTCGCGAGCGCGTCCGCCACGTCCTGCGTGGTCACGCTACCGTACATTTTGCCGTCGCCGCACCTTACGTAGACGGCGACCGTCACGCCGCGCATTTTCTCGGCAACGGCCTCCGCTTTCGCGCGTTCTTCGCGTAAGATCCTCGCTTCTTTGGCAAGTTTCTGTTCGATTTCGTTCAATACCGATTTAGTGGCTTCCGCAGCCAGTTTTTTCGGCAACAGATAATTGCGCGCGTAACCGTCGTTTACCGTCACGATATCGCCTTTTTTGCCGTGTCCCTGTATGTCGGCAAGTAAAATAACTTTCATATTTGCCTCCTTTGCGTCTTCGTCTTTCCTATCAAGTTTACCATTTCGCGCGCCCGATGTCAACGGGAGTATATTAACTTCGCCTTTACGCATACTTACTCCGAGGTGAACTATGGAACAACTGAAATGTAAGACCGTGAATTGCCAACACAATCTCAAAAACCATTGCAACGCGCCCGTGATAGGCATCGACGAAAAGGGGCGTTGCGCCAGTAAACTCAAAAGAGTGGGCGGCGCGCTCGAACAGACTTTCGCCGAGCTCGAAGCGGCCGACGAATTCCTCTCGGACGCCCCCGCCATAGTGCAGTGCGAATGCGACTGCGTTTATAACAAAGATCGCCGTTGCACGGCGACCTCGATCCTAGTTCAGGATAAGCTTTTCCGCACGAGCTGCGCCACCAGACTCAAGGATTAGTCAGCACACCACCGCCGAAGCGTAAGCCGCGATGGCTCTGCCTTTGCCTATTTCGCCCACGCCTTCGTTCGTTTTCGCTGCGATCGATACGTCGGATACCGTTATGCCCAGCAGATTCGCTATCTTTACCCGCATGACGGGAATGTAATCGGCAAGTTTCGGCTTTTCTGCGACGATTATTATACTGCACGACACGATCTTATAGTTTGCGCGCTTGCATAATTCCACCGTGTCGGTAAGCATGAGTGAGCTGTCCGCGTCGAGATACCTGGGATCGTCGGGCGGGAAATGGGTGCCTATATCGCTTTCGCCGATCGCCGCGAGCAGGGCGTCGATGAGCGCGTGTATAGCCATGTCTCCGTCCGAATGGGCGACCGCGCCCATCTCGTGCGCTATTTCTATGCCGCCTATGACAAGTTTGCGGAAGGGCGCGAGGGTGTGTACGTCGTAGCCGATACCTACGCGCGAATTCAACGCGCCGTAATCGCCCCGCGTCGTTATTTTTACGTTGCGCTCCTCGCCCTCCACTATGCGCGCGGGCGCTATCCACTCGCTGTAGAGTATGCTTTCGTCGGCGTATTCCTTGTCTCCGGCGTCGGCGAAAGCTTTGAGGATCTCGTCGCGCCTGAAGCCCTGCGGAGTCTGTACCGCGTAAAGTCCTTCCCGATCGACGGCTCCGGTCACGACTCCGTCTTTTACCGAACGCACAGAATCGTTGACCGGCAGGGCGGGTATGCCGGAACCGAATCTTTCGACGGAATTCATCACGTCGAAAATCGTCTTCTCCGATACGAAAGGTCGCGCTCCGTCGTGTATCAGCACGCCTTCGGATACCGTTGCCTGTAATCCGTTATATACGGAGCGGGAACGGCTTTCGCCGCCTACGACTATGCGGAATCTCCCGGCGTCGTATTCCGATATCACCGATTGAGCAAAATCTATCTCGTCTTTACGCACCACGAGCACTATGCGTTCTATCTCTTTTATAGCGTAAAATACGCCTACCGTCCTCGACAGCACGGTGTCGTTACCGATAACGAATTCGATTTTGTTGCCCGAAGCGCGTTCGCTTTTTCCGGCGGCTACTATTACGGCGTCAAATTTCATCGCTGTCCTCCACGACTTCGTATAACTCCGACGAGCCCGATTTGGACACGTTGCCTTCCGGCACACGCAGTACGCGGAATTTCGCTTCCTTGTCCCCGAATCTTATCGCGATAACGTCGCCTTCTTTCAATTCCTTGGACGGCTTTGCCGGCTTCCCGTTGACGCTCACGCGATCGAGATCGCACGCTTCGTTGGCTACCGTGCGCCTTTTGATTATCCTCGATACTTTCAGAAATTTGTCCAGTCTCATAAGCACATTATACCATACGCGCGCTTCGTGCGCTATTATATATTAAAATTTAATTATATTAAATTTATTATATGAAACGCTTGACAACCCGCCCTTCGGGGTGATAAACTGCTAATCTGTACGATTATAATGGATTTATATACGCCGTAAGCTTTCAGGCGTGTCGGATTTTCCGTTATTTGAGTACAAAATGGACAAAAATCGACAGCTTCAACGGTTTTTTGCCCGTTACATGCAGCAAACAAACGCACAGGCGCAAGCCAACGTACAATTTTTTTACAAGGAGCGTTAAAATGTCTCAAAGAATCCACAAAATCAAGCGTGGGAATGTCGAAAGATGGTCTTTCAGCAAAATCAAAGATATCTTAGACATTCCCTATCTTATTGAGGTGCAGAAGAACTCTTACGACACCTTCGTGAATCAGGGCATCCGCGAAGTACTCGACGACTTCTCCCCGATAACGGACTTCGGCAACAAGATAGAGCTGGAGTTCCTCGAGCATAACCTCAAGGGAGAATGTAAGTATTCCGCGAAAGAGTGCAAGAACCACGACGCAACGTACACCATTCCGTTGAGAGTCAAGGTTCGTTTGACGGTAAGAGACACCGGCAAAATTATCGATTCCGAAGTATTCATGGGCGAATTCCCGAAGATGACCGAGAACGGCACGTTCATCATCAACGGCGCGGAACGCGTGGTGGTCAGCCAGCTCGTCAGGAGCCCCGGCGTTTATACCGCCAAAGGCGTTGCCGACAAGAACGGCATACTGCGCTACGAAACCACGGTCATTCCTTCCCGCGGCGCGTGGCTCGAATTCATACAGGATTCGGCGGGCACGCTTTCCGTCCGCGTAGACCGTCAGCGTAAGATTTCCGCAACGCTGTTGCTTCGCGCGCTCGGCTACGGCACCACCGAGGAGATCCTCGAGATATTCGGCAACGACGACATGATCGTCCGTTCCTGCGAGAAGGACGGCGACGTTCAGACCGTCGAGGCGGCGAAAGTGGACGTTTACCGCAAGCTCAAGCCCGGCGAAGTGCCCACCGCCAACGCCGTGGATTCTCATCTGAGCAATCTTTTCTTCGACACGAGGCGTTACGACCTCAGCAAAGTCGGCAGATATAAATTCAACAAGCATCTTTCGCTTGCCAACCGCATAACCGAGCAGGTAGCCGGCAAGGATATCGTCGTCGACGGCGAAATAGTCGTCAAAGAGGGCGACACCATCACCGAGGAACAGGCCGAATACATACAGAATTCCGGCTTGAACGAAGTATGGCTCAAGAATATCGAGGATATGGAGAAGCTTCCTCCCGTCAAGGTCATAGGCAACAACACCGTGGACCTCAAGGGATACGTCGACTGCGATCCTCGCGAGCTCGGCATAACCGAGAAGGTTTATTATCCCAACCTGCTCCCGCTCATCGAAAGTGCGGCAGGCGATATGGAAAAGCTCAAGGCGGCGATCAAAGCAAACGTCGACACCCTCGTGCTCAAGCACATTTCGGTTGACGACATCATCGCCACGATGAACTACAACGTCAATATGCGTTTCTACAACAAGGAACTGCGTATCGGCTTCCACAGCCCCGACAATATCGACCACCTCTCGAACCGCAGAGTGCGTTCGGTAGGCGAACTTTTGCAGAACCAGTTCCGTATCGGTATGGCGCGTCTCGAACGCGTCGTGCGCGAGAGAATGATGGCGCAGGATCCCAACGAGGCTACGCCCGCCTCTCTCATCAACATTCGTCCCGTATCGAGCGCGATCAGAGAATTCTTCGGCTCCTCGCAGCTTTCGCAGTTCATGGACCAGCCCAACCCCATAGCGGAACTCACGCATAAGAGAAAGCTCTCCGCTCTGGGCCCCGGTGGTCTTAACAGGGAACGCGCGGGATTCGAAGTCCGCGACGTGCACCACTCGCATTACGGCAGAATGTGCCCGATCGAAACGCCCGAAGGACAGAACATCGGTCTTATAACCTCTCTGAGCTCCTATGCGAAAGTCAACGAATACGGATTTATCGAAGCTCCTTACCGTAAAGTCGACAAAGCCACCGGAAAGGTCACCGACGAGGTCAGATACCTCGCCGCCGACGAAGAAGACAAGTACGTTATCGCGCAGGCGAACGAGCCTCTCGACGAAGAAGGTCGTTTCGTCAATAAGCGCGTTACCTGCCGTTACCGCGATCTCATCAAAGAGTACGAGAGCGACAGAGTAGATTACATGGACGTTTCGCCGCAACAATTGGTATCCATAGCTACGTCGCTGATACCCTTCCTCGAGAACGACGACGCGAACCGCGCGTTGATGGGCTCGAACATGCAACGTCAGGCGGTGCCGCTGCTCCGTCCCGAAGCGCCTATCGTGGGCACGGGCATGGAATACAGAGTGGCTCACGACTCCGGCGTTTGCACGCTCGCCAAGGAAGACGGCGTGGTCACTTACGTGAGCGCCGACAGGATCGACGTCAAGGACGCAGAAGGTATCGTACACACTTACGAGCTCCAGAAATTCGTCCGCAGCAACCAGGGCACCTGCATCAACCAGAAGCCCGTCGTGCATAAAGGCGACGTCGTGAAAGTAGGCGATACTCTCGCCGACGGTCCTTCGACCGAGAACGGCGAGCTTGCGCTCGGCAGGAACATTCTCATCGGCTTCATGACCTGGGAAGGTTACAACTACGAGGACGCTATCCTGATTTCCGAAGAACTCGTCAAGAAGGACGTATTCACTTCTATCCATATAGAAGAGTACGAGCTCGAATGCCGCGACACCCGTCTCGGCGAGGAGCAGATCACCCGCGACATACCCAACGTCAGCGAAGACCTCCTCAAGAATCTCGACGAGAACGGTATCGTAATGATAGGCGCCGAAGTCCATTCCGGCGACTACCTCGTCGGTAAGGTCACCCCGAAGGGCGAGACCGAGCTCACTCCCGAAGAGAGACTGCTCCGCGCGATATTCGGCGAGAAGGCGAGAGAAGTCCGCGACGTTTCCCTCAAAGTTCCCAACGGCGAAGGCGGCACGGTAGTGGACGTCAAGATATTCACCCGTGCCAACAAGGACGAGCTCAACCCCGGCGTCAATATGATGGTCAGAGTTTACATCGCTCAAAAGAGAAAGATCGGCGTGGGCGACAAGATGGCGGGACGTCACGGTAACAAAGGCGTTATCTCCCGCGTTCTTCCCAAAGAGGACATGCCCTTCCTTGCGGACGGCACTCCTCTGCAGATAGTACTCAATCCTCTCGGCGTTCCGAGCCGTATGAATATCGGTCAGGTGCTCGAAGTCCACTTGGGACTCGTCGCCAATCTGCTCGGCATGAAAGTGGCGACTCCCGTTTTCGACGGCGCCACCGAGCTCGACATTCAGGAGATGTTCCGCGAGAACAAGCTTCCCGAACACGGTAAACTTACCGTTTACGACGGAAGAACGGGCGAGAAATTCGAGAATCCCGTCACCGTGGGTTATATGTACATGCTCAAGCTCATCCACCTCGTCGACGATAAGATCCACGCCCGTTCGGTAGGACCGTATTCGCTCGTCACTCAGCAGCCTCTCGGCGGCAAAGCGCAGTTCGGCGGACAGCGCTTCGGCGAAATGGAAGTGTGGGCGCTCGAAGCTTACGGCGCGGCGAATATCCTTCAGGAAATGCTCACCGTGAAGTCCGACGACGTCATGGGCAGACAGAAGATATTCGACTCCATAATCAAATCCAACGTGACGGCGGAGCCCGGACTTCCCGAGGCGTTCAAGGTTCTCAAGAAAGAGATGCAGTCGCTGTGTCTCGATATGAAACTCCTCACCGACACCAACGCCGAAGTTGAGCTCTCCGAGCTCGACGAGGATCTGCCCGCATACGAACCGGTCATTCAGAGACCCGCCGGAGACGAGGACTTCAAGGATATGTCGCTCGACCTTATCGGCGACAAAGGCGGCTCGCTCTTCGAAGACGAAAGCGGCGACGAAGACATCGCGGGATTGTTCGCGGATCTTACCGAAGGTAACGGCGGCAATTCCGATATTCCCGCGGGAAGCGCTCTCGACAGCATATTCGACGACGACGATGACGAACCTTTAGGCGGCGATTCGATATCCGATCTCACCGACGCGGGTTATCTCGACGGCGAAGATCTGCTTAAAAGCGAATTCGAAGGCGACGACGAGGAATAGGAGGTAGCAAAGATGATAGAGATCAACAGTTTCGACGCAATGCAGATTTCTCTCGCTTCTCCCGAGAAAATCAGAGAGTGGTCTCACGGCGAGGTCACCAAACCCGAAACCATCAACTACAGAACGCAGAAACCCGAAAAGGACGGTCTTTTCTGCGAAAAAATATTCGGACCCACTAAGGATTACGAATGCCATTGCGGCAAGTACAAGAGGGTGCGTTATAAAGGCATAGTCTGCGACAAGTGCGGCGTCGAAGTCACCAAGTCGAAAGTCCGTCGCGAAAGAATGGGTCACGTCGAGCTTGCTTCTCCCGTGGCGCATATATGGTATTTCCGCGGCGTTCCGAGCCGTATAAGCACCATTCTCAATATGAGTCCGAAGCAGGTAGAGCAGGTCATTTACTACGCGGCGTTCGTAGTGCTCGATCCGGGCGAAACGCAGTTCTACAAGAAGCAGGTCATCAAGGACGACGAGTACCGCGAGGCTCTCGAGAAATACGGTCCCAACGCTTTCAAAGTGGGAATGGGCGCCGAGGCGTTCAAGATACTGCTCCGCGAGATAGACCTCGAAGCGGAGAGCGCGGAGCTTAAAGAGATAGTCGCCAATTCCACCGGCAACAAGCAGCAGAAAGCCGCTAAACGTCTGGATATAGTGGAGGCTTTCCGCACCTCCGGCAACCGTCCCGAATGGATGGTGCTCGACGTGCTTCCCGTCATTCCTCCCGATCTGCGCCCCATGGTACAGCTCGACGGCGGCAGATTCGCAACGAGCGATCTGAACGACCTTTACCGCAGAGTCATCAACAGGAACAACCGTCTGAAGAAGATGATGGAATCGGGCGCTCCCGACATCGTCGTCCGTAACGAGAAGAGAATGCTTCAGGAAGCTGTCGACGCCCTTATCGACAACGGTAAACACGGCAAAGCCGTGACCGGTCCCGGCAACAGAAATCTGAAATCCCTTTCCGATATGCTTCGCGGTAAGCAGGGACGCTTCCGTCAGAACTTGCTCGGTAAGCGCGTGGACTATTCCGGACGTTCCGTTATCGTCGTCGGACCGGAACTCAAACTGTATCAGTGCGGTCTTCCGAAGGAAATGGCGCTCGAGCTCTTCAAGCCCTTCGTGTTCCGTAAGCTCGTCGAAATGGGCATAAGCCAGAACATCAAGAGCGCGAAGAGAGCGGTAGAGAGAGTGAAGCCCCAGGTATGGGACATTCTCGAAGACGTCATCAAGGATCATCCCGTGCTCCTGAACCGCGCGCCCACCCTTCACAGACTGGGCATACAGGCTTTCGAGCCCGTGCTCGTCGAAGGCAGAGCGATCAAGCTTCATCCGCTCGTATGTTCGGCGTTCAACGCGGACTTCGACGGCGACCAGATGCCCGTGCACGTTCCGCTTTCGATAGCGGCGCAGGTGGAGGCGAGATTCCTCATGCTGTCCACCAACAATATCCTCAAGCTCAGCGACGGTAAACCTATCGTCTCCCCGACGCAGGACATGGTCATCGGTTCCTACTACCTCACGCAGGAGAAGCCCGGCGCCAAGGGCGAAGGCAGATACTTCACCTCTCCCGACGAAGCGAAAATGGCTTATCAGGTGGGCGACATCGACCTTCAGGCGCGTATCAACGTCCGAGTGAAGAAAGAGATCGACGGTATGGTATATAAGGAAATAATTCCTATAACCACCGGTAAGATAATCTTCAACGAAGCCATCCCGCAGACGCTCGGCTTCGTCGAAAGGAAGGAGCCTCGCGACGCTTTGAAATTCGAAATAGACTTCCTCGTGGGCAAGAAACAGCTTTCGCAGATCGTCGAAAGGTGCTTCAAGCAGCAGGGAGCGACCGCCGTATCCATGGTGCTCGACAAGATCAAAGCGCTCGGCTTCAAATATTCCACTCTCGGCGCGATCACCACTTCGGTGTTCGATATGCAGATCCCCGGCAGTAAAAAGGAGATCCTCGACCAGGCGGAGAAAGACGTGCTCGCTATCGAGAGACGTTTCGAACGCGGCTTGATGACCGAGAACGAAAGATACGAAGAGACCGTCAACGTCTGGGCGAAAGCCACCAAGGACGTCGCCGACAACCTCGAGGAGAACTTCAAGAAATTCGACAAATTCAATCCTATATGGATGATGGCGGATTCGGGAGCCCGCGGTTCGATGCAGCAGATCAAACAGCTTTCCGGTATGCGCGGACTGATGAACGATCCTACCGGTAAGGTCATAGAGATCCCCGTCAAATCCTCCTTCCGCGAAGGACTGAGCGTTCTCGAATACTTCATTTCCTCGCACGGCGCCAGAAAGGGCGGCGCGGACACCGCGCTCAAGACCGCCGACTCCGGTTATCTTACGAGAAGGCTTGTCGACGTGGCGCACGACGTCATAGTCAAGGAAGAAGATTGCGGCGACACGCGCGGCTTTACCGTAACCCCCGTTAAGGATTCCGCAGGCGCGGTTATAGAGACCCTTAAAGAGAGGATCGCGGGACGCTTCAGCATCGACGCCATCGTCGATCCCGCCACCGGCGAAGTGCTCGTCGAGGCGGACACGCTCATTTCCGAGGACGACGCGGCGCGTATCGAGAAGGCGGGCATCACTTCGGTGAAGATCCGTTCGGTACTTACCTGCAAAGCGAAACAGGGAATATGCGCGAAGTGCTACGGCGCGAATATGTCGAGCTGGAGAAAGGTCAAAGTCGGCGAAGCCGTCGGTATCATAGCGGCGCAGTCGATAGGCGAACCCGGAACGCAGCTCACGATGAGAACCTTCCACACCGGCGGTATAGCGACCAACGCCGACATAACCCAAGGTCTTCCGAGAGTCGAGGAGCTTTTCGAAGCCCGTGACCCGAAAGGTAAAGCCGTCGTTTCGACCATCAGCGGTCAGGTGACGGTAGAGGATCTCAAAGATTCCGCGATGAAACTCATCAAAGTGAACAACGGCGAATCGGTTGCGGAATTCAAGATCCCTTCCACCGCGAAACTGCTCGTTAAGACCGGCGACAGGATAGAAGCGGGCGATCCGTTCATGGCGGGCAGCATTTATCCGCAGGATACTTTGAGGACGAAGGGCGTGCAGGGCGTACAAGAGTCCATGATACGCGAAGTGCAGTCTGCATACCGCAGTAACGGCGTCAACATTCAGGACAAGCACATCGAAGTCATCGTTCGTCAGATGCTCCGTAAGGTAAGGATCACCGAGCCCAACGACACCGGCTTCCTGCTCAACGAAGTCGTCGACCTCAACAAGATGGAAGAAGAAAACGAGCGCGTACTCGAAGAAGGCGGCACCCCCGCGAGCGCGAAGCGCATACTTCTCGGTATCACGAAGTCCTCGCTCGCTACCGAATCCTTCCTCTCCGCGGCTTCCTTCCAGGAAACCACGAGAGTGCTCGTCGACGCGGCTATACGCAGTAAGGTGGATCATTTCTCCGGACTCAAGGAGAACGTCATCATCGGTAAGCTCATTCCCGCCGGCACCGGCATGAAGCTCTATCGCAACGTCACTCTCGAGAGTACCTCGGACGACAACAACCCGGACGGCGGAATGGACGAAAAACCGTTGCTCCTGGACGATTACGACGATTCCGATCTTATCGGAACGGACACTGCGGACGCGGACGCCGAATAATATAATAATAAAAACGGATGCGGGGCGGTAATCGCCCCGTATTCGCGGGAGGCACAATGAAAAGACTTTTTACTTCGGAATCGGTGACCGAAGGTCATCCCGATAAAGTTTGCGACCAGATATCCGACGCGGTATTGGACGCGATGTTGAGACTCGATCCCAACTGCCGCGTGGCGTGCGAAACGACAGCCACGACGGGGCAGGTATTCGTTATGGGCGAGATCACTTTACATAACGGATATGCCGACATACCCGGTATAGTGCGCGAAACGGTGAAAAGGATAGGTTACGACAAACCCGAACTGGGCTTCGATTACAGATCCTGCGCCATCAACGTGGCGATAGACGAGCAGTCCCCCGACATCGCCATGGGCGTGGACGACAGTCTCGAACACCGCGCGAGCGGAGAGGAGTACGACGCGATAGGCGCGGGCGATCAGGGAATGATGTTCGGATACGCCACCGACGAAACGGATAGTTATCTTCCGATGCCGCTCGATCTTTCGCACAAACTTTGCAAGAGGCTTGCGGACGTAAGGAAGGAGGGGATACTCGATTATCTCCGTCCCGACGGCAAAGCGCAGGTCACCGTCGAATACGACGACGACAAAGTCGCGGGCGTGAAAGCGGTAGTGGTTTCCACTCAGCACAGTCCCGACGTAGACATCGAGAAACTGCGCGCGGACGTGAAGCGCGAAGTCATCGACAAGGTCATACCCGCTGAACTCGTGAACGGAGACACCGAGTATTACATCAATCCTACGGGAAGATTCGTGGTAGGCGGACCCGCGGGTGACTCGGGGCTCACAGGAAGGAAGATAATAGTGGACACTTATGGCGGCGCGTGCGGACACGGCGGCGGCTGCTTCAGCGGAAAGGATCCCACGAAGGTGGACAGGAGCGCCACATATTACGCACGATATGCGGCGAAAAATATCGTGGCGGCGGGGCTCGCGTCGAAATGCGAACTGCAGGTGGCGTACGCCATAGGAAAAGCGCAACCGGTATCTGTCGCCGTCAATACCTTCGGCACCGGAAAGATCTCCGACGACAAACTTGTGGAGATCGTGAAAAAGGTTTTCGATTTCCGTCCGAAAGCGATAATCGACGCGCTCGACCTTCAGCGCCCGATATACGAGGACACCGCGGCATACGGGCATTTCGGTAAACCCGGATACAGCTGGGAAAAGACCGATAAGGTGGACGAACTCAGAAAAGCGGCGGGGCTTGAATAAACGAAATTCCGCGTAAGGATAACCATAAACCGAGAAACGGCTTCCCGAAAAGGGAAGCCGTAGTTTTATACGATATCGTTTACGACGGCACGAACGGCATTATCCGTGCCGACCTTCTATAGCGCGGGATCGGCGTCGAGGTCGAGTTTTGCGGGCATCGCTCCCGCGCGGATCTCCTCGTAAGCGCAAACTCCTATCATCGCGGCGTTGTCGGTGCAAAGCTTTTTTGGCGGGAGCAGTACCCGCGCGCCCGCGGCTTCGCCCGCTTTGACGAGCCCTTCGCGGAGCGCGGTATTCGCGCCGACGCCGCCCGCGAGAGTCACCGTCTTTATTCCAGTGCGACGCACCGCTTCCGCGGTGTGGTCTATGAGCACGCCGACCGCTTCTTTCTGGAAGCTCGCCGCGAGGTCAGCGGCGTCGATCTCTTGCCCGCGGGCTTTGGCGTTCGATACGAGGTTGATGACGGCGGTCTTCAGCCCGCTGTACGAAAAATTGAGATGTTTTTCGCCTTTATACGCCCTGGGAAGCGCGTAAACGGCTTTGCCTTCCTTCGCCTTTTTTTCTATTTCCGGACCGCCGGGGTAGGGGAGTCCCAGAACGCGCGCCACCTTGTCGAATGCTTCGCCTACGGCGTCGTCCTGCGTTTCTCCGAGTACGGTCATATCGTCGGTAGCGTTTACTTCGAGAATGTAAGTATGCCCGCCGCTCGCGAGTAAACATATATACGGCGGTTCGAGTTCCGGCGCGGATATGTAATTCGCCGCCATGTGTCCTTTGATATGATTGACCGCGACGAGCGGTACGCCGAGAGAATAGGCGAGCGACTTCGCGTAGCTCACGCCCACGAGTAACGCTCCGAGCAGTCCCGCGCCGTACGTTACCGCCACCACGTCGACGTCCTTCAGAGTGATGCCCGCTTCCGCGAGCGCTTCGTCGGTTATTTTGCCTATAGCGAGTATATGGTTGCGCGAAGCTATCTCCGGCACCACGCCGCCGAAACGCTTGTGTATCTCTATCTGCGAGCTGATGACGGAAGAAAGCACCTTCCTCCCGCGCGTTACGGCGACTGCCGTTTCGTCGCAACTGCTTTCGAAAGCAAGTACGGTGTAATCGTCGCGCTTGCGTAAATTTTCCAATTTTTCGACGCAATCCGAATAGTAATCCATTTGTATCTCCTTCTATCGCGCAAACGTGAGCACCGTCACCGAAACGGCGCCCGCGTCTTTGAGCAGTTTTGCGCACGCCGACGCCGTGGCGCCCGTCGTCAGCACGTCGTCGAGCAAAAGACAGCGCTTGCCTTCAACGAGCTTGCCCGCTTCGCCCGACGTGAGAGCGAATGCGTCGGCAACTTCGGCAAAACGCGCTTCCACTCCCAGTTTAGTCTGGTCTTTACGCTGTTTTATCCTTTTCAATACGCTTACTTGCGTTATTCCGGTAAGCCCGGCGAAAGCTTTTGCGAGTTTTGCGGAATGATCGAAGCTGCGCTTACGCACGTTGGCGTCGGACGAGGGAACGTGACACAGCACGTCTGCGCTTATCTCCATTGCGGCGGCGTAATCGGCAAGGTATTTCGCGAGATATTCGGCAAGCCACGGCTTTTCGCCGTCCTTGTACGAAACGACAAGCTTCCTCGCGAGCGTTTCGTATTCGAATACCGCGTACGCTTTGTCGAACAGGGGCGGGCGTTCCGTGCACGCCGTACAAAGTACGCCGTTCTCTATGTGCTTACCGCAGACTTCGCACAGCTTACCGGTGCGGTAACGTAATTCCGCTTCGCATTCGGGGCATATCGACTTTGCGCGGAATTCCTCTTTAAGCTCCTTGCCGCAACCGATGCAGACGTACCCCTTGGGGTGCATCATGCGTGAGAATGCGGCTTCCGCTTTTTTCAGAAACCCAATAAATCTGCTTTGCTTAACGTCGCGCATATCAGTTCTTTAAGTAACGTGTATCTTTTCACGGTATAATTGTTTTTTACCGCCCGCGCCACTGCGGCTTCGGTACCGACTATCACTACTAAATTTTTGGCTCTCGTCACGGCGGTATAGAGGAGGTTTCTGTTGAAAAGCATTCCTCCGCCCGAGCCGAGCACGAGCACCACGGCGGGAAATTCCGAGCCCTGGCTTTTGTGTACGCTCACGGCATAGGCGAGCATGAGGTCTTCCTGCGAGGCGCGGTCGTATTCCACGATCCTGCCGTCGTCGAATTCGACGACTATCTCTCCTCGGATTATATCCTTGATGATCCCCACGTCGCCGTTGAAAACACCGGTGCCTTCTTCGAGTCCTCTGCGCCAGGCAAGGTCGTAATTGTTGACCGTGTGCATCACTCTGTCGCCGTCGCGGAAGGTGACGCCCCCGACGACAGTCTCTTTGCCTGCGGGATTCAGCGCGCGCTGAAGTTCGGTATTGAGAAGCTCGACTCCGGTAGCGCCTTTCTTCATCGGCGCGAGCACCTGTATGTCGGCGGGAGATATGTGAAAGTAATTGGGCAGCCTTTCCGTTACGAGAGATACGGTATCTCTGACCACTTCTTCGGGAACCTGTTTATTGTCAAAGAAGAAATCTTTGGAGCTGTTGCGTATTATCGGCATCTTGCCTTCGTTGATGAGGTGGGCATTGACCACGATGAGGCTCGCCGAGTCTTGACGGTATATTTCCGTAAGGTAAGTGACGGGAGTTATCCCCGAAGCTATTATGTCCGCAAGTACGTTCCCCGGAGACACGCTCGGAAGCTGATCCTTGTCTCCCACGAGCACTACTTTTGCCGAAGGACGGACCGCTTTCAGCAGGGCGTTGAAGATGTACACGTCCGCCATGCTTATCTCGTCTACGACGATGAGATCGGCAGAGAGGGGATTCGATTCGTTCATACGGTAGACGGGTTTCCCCGACGAAATATCCATTCCTATGAGTCGGTGTATCGTCTGCGCGTTCCTGCCGGTAGTTTCGGCAAGCCTTTTCGCCGCCCGTCCGGTCGGCGCGCACAGGGCGCATTCCATTTTGCGCGCGTCGGCAAGCTCCATAAGACATTCTATTATCGTCGTTTTCCCCGTGCCCGGTCCTCCCGTTATCACGGATACTCCGCTCGTCAGCGCCGTTCTTACTGCCTCTTTCTGCTTTTCGTCGAGAATTATGCGGTGAGTTTTCTCGTAAGCCGCGATCTCCTTGTCCGCGTCGGCGCGCACCGCTCCGATACCGCTCCCGCGCGTGAGACGCACCAGCTTTGCCGCTATCGATTTTTCGGAATTGTATTCCGTGGCGAGCGCGTAAAAGGGCACCGTTTCGCCGTCCTGATCGACGCGAGTCACGAAAAGCTGTCCTTCCAGTACAAGTCGCGGTAGTTGCGCGGCTATCCTCTCCTCATCGTCGTTACGCAGCATCGCCGCGCTTTCGCGTATAAGCACGTTTTCGGGCAGAGCCGTGTGACCGTTTCTGCCGCCGCCGTCGCGTAAAGCGTAGATTATCCCCGCCGAAATGCGGAAGTCGGAATTTTTGTCGTAGCCGAGGCTGTCGGCGAGTTTGTCCGCGGTAACGAACCCCACGCCCTCTATATCGCGGACGAGACGGTAGGGGTTCTCCGTTATTGCGCTTTCCGTGCTTTCGCCGTATACCTTGTAAATTTTCATCGCGAGAGCGAGCGGTACCGAATGTTTCTGAAGAAAGAGTATCGCCGCGCGCATGGCGGAATTGTCTTTGAAATTTTCGGCAATGCTTTCGGCGCGCAATTTGCCGATGCCGTTTACTTCGGTGAGCCTGTGCGGAGCGTTTTCCAATACGTCCAGCGTCCTTAATCCGAAACGCCGCACTATGGCTTCCGCAGTCGCTCTGCCCACTCCGTAGAAGAGCCCGCTCGCAAGATAATTGACGATGCCTTCTTCGTCGGCGGGCGCTTCGAAGGTTATTTCTTCGGCTTGGAATTGCTCGCCGTACTTCGAATTGTTCACCCATTTGCCGCTTACGGTGAGCATTTCTCCTTCGCGTATCTCCGGCATACAGCCCACTACGGTGACGTGCCGCTCCGGAGTGCGGAATTCCATCACCGTGTAGCCGCTCTCTTCCGAGCGGAATATTACCGTTTCGACGCTCCCACTGATAATCATATTAAAAATTATACCATACGAGCCCGCCGAGAGCAACCTATTTGCCGCCGTAAAAGCCTTCGCGGCGTATTTGCGTAGCGCTCTCCCGCTCCGCTTCCGCAGGGCGTTCGCCGCCCGCCCGTAACTGTAATTTTATATCGGAATTTCTTATTAACTTATCGTTTTTTATTATATCTAAACGCTTGACACCGAAAATACCGCTTGCTATAATAATTAGGCTTGCGAAAGCAGGCTTGTTTGTATGTTGAAGGAGCCTATGGAACAGTCAATAATCGATTTGTTATCGGCTGACAAGGTTATCGGATTAAGGCAAGTGAACCGAGGTATCGGCGACGATGCGATCAGGTGTGTGTTGATCGCCGCGGATACCGAGGAGCGTATAAGGAGAGAACTTACCGCTCTCTGCCGTTCGCGCGGCGTTCCCGTGCGCTTTGTGCCGTCTAAAGAGGAATTGGGCAAAGCTGTCGGTATAGACGTCGATTGCGCGACGGTAGGGATCCTGAAAGTTTGATCCGCGGTTTCCGCGAATGGGTTGTCGACGGAAACCAAATAAGTAAAGGAGGAACCCTAATGCCAACAACTAACCAACTCATCAGGCAAGGCAGACAGCGTCAGACCAAGAAGTCTCTGACTCCTATCATGGACGGTTGCCCTCAGAAAAGAGGCGTATGCCTGTCCGTTACGACGACCACGCCTAAAAAGCCTAATTCCGCTGTTCGTAAAATCGCAAGAGTACGTCTTGTGAACGGAATGGAAGGTACTATCTACATTCCCGGTATCGGACACAACCTTCAGGAGCACAGCGTTGTGCTTATCAGAGGCGGAAGAGTTAGAGACCTGCCCGGCGTAAGATATCACATTATCCGTGGTACGCTGGACACTGCGGGCGTTGCGAAGCGCAAGCAGGCAAGGTCGAAGTACGGCGCAAAGACCCCTAAATAATCACACAGGTCTTTGCTATTGAACAGAACAGGAGGACATTGAAATGCCAAGAAGAAGCGGAGTTCCCAAGAGAAACGTTTTGCCCGATCCGGTATACAATTCGGAAGTCATTACCAAGCTTACCAATCAGGTAATGTTGGACGGCAAACTCGGCACCGCGCAGAAAATAGTTTACAGTGCGTTCGATATCATCAAGGAGAAGACCGGTAACGCTCCCGAGGAAGTATTTTTCAAAGCTCTCGAGAACATCATGCCGGTACTGGAAGTCAAAGCGCGTCGCGTAGGCGGAGCGAACTACCAGGTACCTCTTGAAATACGTCCCGTACGCAGACAGACCCTCGGTATCCGTTGGCTCGTCATGTACGCGAGAAAGCGCGGCGAGAGAACGATGAGCGAGAGGCTCGCGGGCGAGATCATGGACGCATACAACAACGCCGGCGGCGCTATCAAGAAGAAGGAAGACACCCACCGTATGGCAGAGGCGAACAAGGCGTTCGCGCACTTCCGTTGGTAGTCTTTCGGAAGCACGCATTAACTCGAAACGGTATGCTCCCCATACCGTTTTGTTTTGAAAGGGGGGAATAAAATTTCTTCCCGCAACAATAATCGTTAAGTAGGCGCGCGGGCGGCTTGCCGCCCGCAAAAAAGCATAAAAGCGCCGAGTCTTCAAGCAATAATATTCGGAAATAAGGAAATACGGAAATGCCCAGAGAATATCCACTCGAAAAAATCAGGAATATAGGAATTATGGCGCACATCGACGCCGGCAAAACCACCACGTCGGAGCGCATACTTTTCTATACCGGTAAGACCCACAAGCTGGGCGAGGTTCACGAGGGGGACGCTACGATGGACTGGATGGTGCAGGAGCAGGAGAGAGGTATAACGATCACCTCCGCCGCCACCACCACGAAATGGAGAGATTGCTGTATCAACCTTATAGACACCCCCGGGCACGTCGATTTCACCGTGGAAGTAGAGCGCAGTCTGCGCGTACTCGACGGAGCGGTGGCGGTATTCTGCGCCAAAGGCGGCGTCGAGCCGCAGTCCGAGAACGTCTGGCGTCAAGCCGACAAATACGGTGTGCCGCGTATAGCGTTCGTCAATAAAATGGACATAAACGGCGCCGATTTCGAAAGGGTCATCGGTATGATGCGCGATCGTCTGCATACCAATCCGCTACCCATTACCTTGCCTATAGGACAGGAAGACACTTTCCGGGGTATAATCGATCTTATCCATAATCACGCCGTCATTTATCACGACGAGGATAGCGGCAAGGAATTCGACATCGTGCCGATTCCCGACGAATACAAGGAGAGCGCGGAAGCGCACAGGCTCCGGATAATCGAAGCCTGCGCCGAGCACGACGACACTCTTCTCGAAAAGTATTTCAACGGCGAGCAGATAACCGTGGACGAGATGCTCAACGTGCTTCGCAAATCCACGATAAACATGCAGATCGTTCCCGTTATCTGCGGCAGCGCGTACCGCAATAAGGGCGTTCAGATACTTCTCGACGCCGTAGTGGACCTGCTTCCTTCCCCCGTGGACGTACCGCACGTTCAGGGCGAATGGAACGGAGAACACGCGGAGCGTATCTCCGGAGACGATCAGCCTCTCGCGGGACTGGCGTTCAAGATAATGGTCGATCCTTTCGTCGGCAAACTAGCTTTCTATCGCGTATATTCGGGCGTCATCCGTACCGGAATGACCGTTCTGAACAGCGTCAAAGGCAAGCGCGAACGCATCGGCAGGATCCTTCGCATGCACGCCAATTCGCGTAAGGAGATAGAGGAGGCGTATGCGGGCGACATCGTTGCTCTCGTAGGTCTCAAGGACATTACGACGGGCGACACGCTGTGCGACATGAATCACCCCATCATTCTCGAAAAGATGGAGTTCCCCGATCCCGTTATCCGCGTTGCGATAGAGCCCAAGACCAAGCTCGGTCAGGAGAAAATGGGTATCGCGTTATCCAAACTCGCCGATGAGGATCCCAGTTTCCGCACTTACACCGATCAGGAAACGGGGCAGACCATCATCGCCGGTATGGGCGAACTGCACCTGGAAATAATAGTGGACAGACTGCTGCGCGAATTCAAAGTGGAAGCCAACGTCGGTAAGCCGCAGGTGGCGTACCGCGAGACTATCAAGAAACCCGCGCGCGCCGAAGGCAAGTTCATACGTCAGTCCGGCGGTAAAGGTCAGTACGGACACGTCGTCATCGAGATCGAGCCGCTCGAAGCGGGTTCCGGCGTGGAATTCGTGGACGAAACGGTGGGCGGCAGCGTGCCGAAAGAATTCATCAAAGCGGTCGAGGAAGGTATCCGCGACGCGGCGAAAGCGGGCGTTATCGCGGGCTACGAGCTGATGGACTTCAGAGTGAAGCTCGTAGACGGTTCCTCGCACGAAGTGGACTCCTCGGAAATGGCGTTCAAGATCGCCGCGAGTATGGCGCTCAAAGAAGCGGCGGCGAAAGCGGGCGCAACGATACTCGAACCCGTCATGGCGGTAGAGATCACCTGCCCCGACGAATATCTCGGAGACGTACTCGGTACCGTGAACTCCCGTCGCGGCGCGGTGAAGAATCTCGAAGACCGCAAAGGCGTCAAGGTCGTCGACGCGGACGTACCTCTTTCGGAGATGTTCGGCTACGCGACGACGCTGCGTTCGGCGACTCAGGGCAGAGGCAACTATACCATGCAGTTGAGTTGCTATACCGAGGTGCCGAAATCGGAATTCGAGCGCATCACCGGCAAGAAAGCCTGATCGCGCCCGACTGTCACGGCACGTTTACAGTAAATTCAAATAAATTCGTAAAAAAACGGTAGACAAGGCGTGTTATTTATTATATAATAATCCTAATCGGAGTCTAAAAGACCGCCGAAAATAACTATCAAAAATAAAATCACCATTATTGGGAGGACAAATCTAATGGCAAAAAGTAAGTTTGACAGATCCAAGCCCCACGTCAATATAGGCACCATCGGTCACGTTGACCACGGCAAGACCACTTTGACTGCGGCTATCACGATGGTTGCCGCTGCTGCCGGCAACGCCGAAGTCATGAGATATGACCAGATCGACAAGGCGCCCGAAGAGAAAGCCAGAGGTATAACGATCAACACCGCGCACGTTGAGTATCAGACCGCTACCCGTCACTATGCTCACGTTGACTGCCCCGGGCACGCGGACTATGTTAAGAACATGATCACCGGAGCCGCTCAGATGGACGGCGCTATCCTCGTCGTTGCGGCGACCGACGGTCCCATGCCTCAGACCCGTGAGCACATCCTGCTCGCCCGTCAGGTCGGTGTTCCTTACATCATCGTATTCATGAACAAAGTCGACCAGGTCGACGATCCCGAACTCCTCGACCTCGTCGAGATGGAGATCCGCGATCTTCTTACTCAGTACGAGTTCCCCGGCGACGATATTCCGATCATCAAGGGTTCCGCTCTTAAAGCTATGGAAGCCGCTGCCGCCGGCAACGCCGCGAGCCCCGATTGCGATTGCATCCGCGAGCTCCTCGACGCAGTAGACTCCTACATCCCCACCCCCGAGCGCGCCAACGACAAGCCCTTCCTTATGCCTGTCGAAGACGTATTCACCATCACCGGCCGCGGCACCGTTGCTACGGGCAGAGTTGAGAGAGGTGAAGTTAAAGTCGGCGACAAAGTTGAGATCGTCGGTATCAAACCCACCCGCGAGACCACCGTTACCGGCGTTGAAATGTTCCGCAAGCTCCTTGACTTCGCTCAGGCGGGCGACAACATCGGCGCTCTTCTCCGCGGCGTAGATCGTAAAGATATCGAAAGAGGACAGGTCCTTGCCAAAGTCGGCTCGATCAAACCCCACACCCACATCGAAGGTCAGGTTTACGTCCTTACGAAGGAAGAAGGCGGCAGACATACCCCGTTCTTCAACGGCTATCGTCCTCAGTTCTATTTCCGTACCACCGACGTTACCGGAAGCATCGCGCTTCCCAAGGGCGTTGAAATGGTAATGCCCGGCGACAACATCGACATGGACATCACCCTTATCACTCCTATCGCTATCGAGCAGGGACTGCGCTTCGCTATCCGTGAAGGCGGCAGAACCGTAGGATCGGGCGTTGTTGCGAAGATCTTCGAATAATTCTTCCCCCCAAGAATAGTAAAAAGACTACCCCGTCGGGTAGTCTTTTTTGTATCCGACATGCGGCGTTCGGTCGATCAACGAGCGTTCGGAGCGTATGATATCGCGAACGGATAGGTTACAAAAAAGGCGTTCTGTTACGAACGCGTTACGGAAAAGCGCCCGCTTCGTCGAAGCGGGCGCTTATCTGCGTTTTATACGCCACGTTGTCAGCATGGAATGATCTTGAATACTTTTGCGGAGTGAGGTTCGAGTTCGACGCGGAGATTGTCGGTTGCGTCGTAGGATTCCTCCGTCCAAAGATCGATGAGTTTATACGAAGCCGCCGACTTCAGGCTTACGTACGAGTCCGCTACCAGACTCTTCAGACTGTAGATCATGGCGCGCTTGCCGCCGAATTTATTGAAGAAACAGATCGCGACAGAGCCGTCCGCGAGCGGCTTGGCGAGTATGTCCGCGTGCGCGCTACGGAAGACGCGCTTCGCCTGCATACCGAGAGGATCCTGGTCGACGGCGATAAGATTGCGGTTAGTAACTATCTCGAGTACGTTATCGGGCATCTTGCGAAGGTCGTTGCCGAGAATGAGCGGAGCCGCCATCATGCACCATACAGAGAAGTGAGCGCGGTTCTCATCGTAGGTGAGCTTGCCGTTGCCCACTTCGAGCATGTCGGGATCGTTCCAATGTCCGACTCCCGCATGCAGATGAAGTTTCACGTTGCGCTCGTACAACAACATCATCCATTTCCAGTTAGGGCGGATATCGGGAGTCGTGCGCCAGAGGTTGCCTGCCAGCGCTCCCCACTGCCACGGGCGACCCACGCCCCATTCGCAAAGCGAGAAGACGATAGGCTTTACGGGATTTCCCGTATCCTCAGCTACCTTATTCGCCGCATACACCAATTGCCTGCCCATATTGCGGTATTGTATCAGCTCCGAATCCGCTCTGTTGCGCACGGGGTTGAATATTCTTATTTTGTTGAGACCCGCTTTGAGCGTTACCACGGTTTGGAAGCGTGCGGTCACGTTCCATTTCGTCTGCGGCGGCAACTCGACGAAGTAGTCGTCGGCGTCGTTCACGATTATCATTGCCGCTTTCTTATATTTCTTGCCTTTTTTGTGCACGTTGAGCGTAAGGACGTATTCGCCGTCCTCGTCCGCCTTCACGTTGTCGTATTGCATGGCGCCGGCGTTCCTGTCCATACCGCCTACGTATTTGCCGCCGGGTACGGCGTCTTTCGGCATTAAGCGGGCGTATCCGTACAGCTTGGCGTCCGTGCACGGATAGAAATCCTCTTTGCGTTCGCCTTTGCGCGCTACGGAAATACCGTATACGAGCGGGGCGTAGCCGCTGACTCTTATATTGTGGCAGAAATCGTACTTGAAGTATTCGATGCCCCAGCGGGCGAAAGTGAGTGCGTCCGTTCTCTCGTGATAGAGAGTCGCGGGCAGATCTTCGCAGGTTTCCGTGCCGTTGGAAGAATAGATACCCACTTTGAGACCGAGCGCGTTGATCTTTTCGACAAGCGCGGGTATCCCGTGGGCGAAAGTAGAAAGATCGCCTTGCAAAGCGCCGTTGTCGTCGCGCATCGAGGAATGCCAGTTGTCGTCGAGATTGACGTAGACGTAACCCGCGTCCGCTAGACCTTTTTCTTTCATGACTTTAGCGGTCTCGTAGATGAGGTCCTCGTCTATGCGGTTCTTGAACGTGTTCCAGCTCGACCAGCCCATGGGCGGCGTGAGTGCCACTCCGTTGGAGTACGGCGCGGTATTATATATATTGGTTACGCTTTCGGGTTTCGTGAACAGCTGCTTAAGAAAACACAGCGGACACATTCCGTTCCTTTTCATATCAATTCTCCTCGTCGGTTAAATTATATTTATTATAGCATATAAGAAGAACGGAAGTAAAGAGGCAAATCGTATTGACACCCGTCGCGCGGGATGATAACATTTAGATATGACTGAAATATACGCTAAACTTACCGAATGTATGGAAGCGGTGCGCGCGGTAACTCCGTTCGTACCGGAGATCGCGCTTACTCTCGGCTCGGGATTGGGAGATATTGCGGACAATATCGTAGCCGAAGCTACAATTCCATATGCGATGCTGCCTTATTTTCCCGTATCTACCGTAAGCGGCCACGACGGGGCGTTCGTATTCGGAACGCTCGGAGGCAGACGGATCGCCGCCATGCGCGGCAGGGTGCATTATTACGAAGGCTACTCGCCCGAAGAAGTCGTTATGCCGGTAAGGCTCATGCGAATGCTCGGCGCCGAAAAGCTCATACTCACCAACGTGAGCGGTGCGGTGAACCCGACCTTCGGAGTGGGCGATCTCATAACGCTCAAAGGACATATCGCCTCGTTCGTGCCTTCGCCATTGCGCGGGGAGAACGCGGAAGAATTCGGAGTGAGATTCCCGGATATGAGCGAAGTGTACTCGGCGCGAATACGTGGGATAATACGCGATATAGCCCTTAAACTCGGCATCGAATATAAAGAAGGCGTCTATCTGCAGGCGCCGGGACCGCAGTACGAAACGCCCGAAGAGGTGCGCGCGTTCGGCTTGCTGGGCGCAGATCTCGTGGGAATGAGCACTGCGATCGAAGCGGTCGCCGCCAAGCACGCGGGCATGGAGATATGCGGCATTAGCTGTGTGGCGAATATGGCTTGCGGAGTGGGCGCGGGCAAGCTTACCCACGAGGAAGTCAAGGAAGCCGCCGCGAGAAGCGCGCCTGCTTTCGTAAGGCTTGTGAGCGAGCTCGTGGAAAGGATATGACGTTATGTCGGGCGGCATAGACCTTCATCTGCATCTCGACGGCAGCATTACCGCAGAAGACGCCGTATATCTTGCCGGAAGTAGCGGCGTTGATTTACCGACGCGCGACGTAAGCGTGCTTCGCGGATTAATGACGGCTCCGCAGCGTTGCGCCGATCTCAAAGAGTATCTAAAAAGTTTCGAGATCCCTTTGCTTGTTTTACAGACTCCTGAAAACGTCGCTTACGCGATCCGTTCTCTCGTAAAAAGGCTTAAGGTAAGCGGAATGCGTTACGCCGAGATACGTTTTGCGCCGGGACTGCTTACCGCGGGCGGCGCTTCTCAACGAGAGATCGCCGAGGCGGCGTGCGGTGCGTTCGGAGCGGCGAAAGGGGAATTCGGATTTTCTGGCGGACTAATCTTCTGCGCTATGCGCGCGGGGGCGTTGTCCGATGAGGAAAACCGCGAAACGGCGCTGACGGCAGCCGAATTTCTCGGGAAAGGAGTAGTGGGGATAGATCTCGCGGGCGACGAAGCGAAGGATACGCCTTCCGATCACGCGGAAGTATTCGCGATAGCGCGGGAAGCGGGCGTGCCGATAACCATACACGCGGGAGAAGCGGGAGGAGCAGACAAAATTCGCGACGCTCTTGCTCTCGGCGCGCGGAGGATAGGGCACGGCGTAAGGTGCGTCGAGGACGAGGCTCTCGTTGCGGAACTTGCGGAAAGTGGAATAGCGCTCGAGACCTGCTACACGAGCAATCTCAATACCGGAGCGTGTACGGAAAGGACGTTCCCGTTACGCTATCTGATGCGCGCCGGCGTAAAAGTCACGCTCAATACCGACAACATGACCGTTTCGGACACCGACCTCGATACGGAATACGCCCGTCTCGGTATTACGGAAGAAGAAAGAAGAATTCTTCTCGATAATGCGGAAAAAGCGGCTTTCGCCGCCGTTACCGATTAATCATATTTTATCGACGTGCGTTTTATCTGAAAACGCGCAGTTTCCCGCTGACGATCTCCGCGTCGATCACTTTATTGTCGAACACTTCGCCGTCCACTTCGGTAAGCCCTTCGTCGAGGACGCGAATGACCACTTTGTCGGTAAGGTATTCCTCGGTAAAAGGACTGTCTATGTGTTTGCCGCCGCTCAAAAACTTAATGAGCATGCCGGGGATCTTGCGTTTGGGCATTTCGTTGATGAATACCACGTTCATTTTGCCGTCGTCCGCTACGGAATGAGGCGATATCGCCATTCCGCCGCCTATACAGGTGCCGTTCGCCGCGGCTATCATGAATACCGATCTTTCCATTATTTTCCCGTCAAGCTCTATGGAAACCTTATGGAATTTGCATTTGATGAGGGTGTCGATGAGAGAAGCGTAATATTTGGCTTTTCCCTTGAAAGCTTTCATCGTCGAATACCTTACCAGTACGTCGACGTCCATTCCCGCGCCCGCGCAGTTCAGAGCCCTTCTCGCGCCGAGCTGGAGATAATCGAAATGTCCCACGTTGCCTTTGAGGATAAGCTTGAGCGCTTCGGCGGGATCCGAGGGAAGCTTCGCCGCTTTTATGAAATCGTTACCTGTGCCGCAGGATATGATACCGAGATCGAGCGCGTCGAAATTTTCTATACCGTTCAGAACTTCGTTTAGCGTTCCGTCGCCGCCCATTACGATTAGTTTGGCGTGAGTTTTTGCGTTTATTTCACGCGTGAGTTCCGTCGCGTGCATGGGTTTTTCCGTAAGATGCACGGTATAGGGGATATTGGCGGCTTTCAGAATATTTTCTACTTTTTCGAGAGCGGCAAGGCTCGAGCCTTTACCGGATACCGGATTGCAAATTATGTCGTACATATAATCTCCTCCGTTCAATTTATATCGATTATACGACATCGCCGCGTTTTTGGCAACTGTTGAGAGCATAAGAGCAAAAGCCGCGCGGGAGCGCAATAAAACATTGACGATACGAGTAATAAGATGTATAATTTTCTCGTCGCGCGCCGAACGCGCGGGCGGCGAAGGAGAGAATTTTGGACGCATTCGCGAACGAGGAAAAATATCTGGAAAACAAGCTAAAGTCGCCCTCGGCGATCAAGCTGTACCGCGACGGGGAAGAATTTTATCTTTCCGTAAGATCGGGCGAAGGAAACGCCGTGCTCGCAGCGCTCGCTAGAGTAAACGAAGGCGGTTACGAAATGCCCGCTCTCGGAGTAAGTCTCGACAGGCTCACGAAAGAAGAGATGAAGAAGGGCTTGTGGGTAGAATTCCTTTACGACGAAGCGGAGGAGCATCGCGATATGCCTTTCGACAGCCTGCTTATACGGGTGGAAGCCGCCGATTGCGGCTATAACGTAGTAAGAGGAGTGGACGGGACGTACGACGGGAGAGTATATTACTATTCTCTCGAAAAGGGGAAAAATATGTCGGAGCTGCGCGACGCGCTCGATCGCGTTACGTTAGCCAAAAACGGGTTGTAATACAATCGGACGTATGTTAAACTTTTGATGATGCGACGCCCCTCGTCGGACGGGAACTCGCAAGGAGAGAGGAATGAATATTATTATTGTAGGCGTGGGTAACGTCGGACAGGAACTCGTAAGCCGATTATCCGAGGAAGGGCACAATATAGTCGTCGTGGATACCGACTCGAAGAAGCTCGAGAACATCATCGATCATTACGACGTCAAAGGCATATTGGGCAACGGCGCGAGTTACGAAGTGCTCGAAGAGGCAGACGCGGGAGCCGCCGATTTGCTTATAGCCTGTACCCCGCACGACGAACTGAATATTTTATGTTGCATGGTCGGCAAGAAACTCAATGCCAAAGACACCATCGCGCGCATAAGAACGCCCGAATACTTCACTCTGTTCCAAGGTAAGGAGCTCGGACTTTCGATGATGGTCAATCCGGAGCACGAGACCGCAGTGGATATAGCGAGAGCGCTTAAATTTTTGTCCGCTATCAAGATAGAAACTTTTGCGGACGGCAAGGTCAACCTTGCGGAGATAAAAATAAACGAAACGGACGCGCTCAACGGCACAGAACTCAAGGATCTCGCTTCGAAATTCAACGCAAAAGTGCTCATTTGCGCCGTAGAGCGGGCGGGCAAGGTGCATATCCCCAAAGGAAATTTCCGTCTTGAAGCGGGCGACAACGTATATTTTACGGCGTCTTCGAAGGAAATAGCCGGATTTTTCAAAGAAACCACCGGAAGCAAGGGCACGAGGAGCGTAATGATAGTGGGCGGAGGAATGATAGCTTACTATCTCGCCAGGGAATTGCGCCGCATGGGCGTGAAAGTCAAAATTATCGAAAATAACGAGGCTCGTTGCAGATTTTTAAGCGAAAATCTCCATAAAGTCGAAATAATCCACGGCGACGGCACCGATCAGGATCTTCTGGTAGACGAGGGGCTCACACGCACGGACGCATTCATAGCTTTATGCGGCTTAGACGAGCAGAATATAATACTCTCGATGTTTGCGCGCAGCAAAGGAGTCAAAAAGGTCATTGCCAAAGTGGATAAGATGCCTTATTACAAGATGCTCAGAAGCGTAGGCGTCGAGAGTATAGTTTCCACACGCGCCACCACTGCGGATCAGATAGTCCGTTACGTGCGCGGCATGCAGAATACCGTAGGCGGCAAAGTCAATAAGCTCCACCGTATCGTGAACGATCAGGCGGAAGCGCTCGAATTCGGCGTTCAGTCCGACTTCAAAGCGCTCGGAGTTCCTCTGCGCAACGTAAAACTCGGTAAACACATCATAATCGCTACTATAATCCGCAACAACGAGATAATAGTCCCCGACGGTAATTCCACTATCGAAGAAGGCGACACGGTGATCGTAGTGACCACGAGAGAATTTACCGACGACTTTAACGAGATCCTGGGGTGAGCGATGAATTACAGATTGACCGCTTACATTTTAGGACAGATCGCCGTCGTAACGGCGGCGTTCATGCTCATTCCTTTCGCGATGACCTTCGGTTATGCGGAGTACGAGTACAATACGCCTCTCGCTTTCGGCGTTACGATAGGGGTATTGCTCCTTCTGGGGATCCCCTGTATCGTACTCAAACCCGGGGACAGTTCCATCAGAGCGAGAGGCGGATTCGTGATAGTTGCGCTCGCCTGGATATGCATGTCCGTATTCGGCGCGCTTCCCTTCCGCATCAGCGGAGCCATTCCCGATTTCATCGATTGCCTCTTCGAGATCGTGTCGGGATTCACCACGACGGGCGCTTCCATAATCCCCAACGTCGAGATCATTCCGAAAAGTCTGCTTTTCTGGCGCAGTATGACGCACTGGATAGGCGGTATGGGCGTGCTCGTTTTCGTCATAGCAGTACTCCCGAAAAGCAATCCGAACATCGTCCACCTCCTTAAAGCGGAGGTGCCCGGTCCTCAATTCGGTAAATTGGTGAGTAAATTGCGCTTTACCGCGCGTATTCTTTACGGTATATATATCGCGCTTACCGCGCTCGAAGTCATCCTGCTCGTGATAGACGAGAACGTGAACCTTTTCGACAGCTTCATACACGCTTTCGGGACCGCGGGAACGGGAGGCTTTTCCAATTACGTGGATTCCGTGGGGCACTTCGATTCCGTTTACGTCGACATAGTCATCACCGTATTCATGATGATCTTCTCGATGAATTTCAACCTCTTTTATTTCATATTGATAGGGCACGTCAAAGAGGCGTTGAGAAGCGAAGAGCTGAGATGGTTGCTGTCCATATTCTTATGCTCCACGTTGGCGATAACCGTTTGCCTGCTCGTCAACAACGTCTACGAAACCTTCGGCGAAGCTCTGAGATATTCTTCTTTCCAGGCTTCGACGGTCATGAGTACTACGGGATTCGCCACCGCCGATTTTGCCACTTGGCCGACTTTTGCGCAGTTTATTCTCGTGCTGCTGATGTTTATCGGCGGTTCCGCGGGCAGTACGGCGGGCGGTCTCAAAGTTTCGCGAGTGATCATCCTCTTCAAAAACGGCATACGTAATTTCAAGAAGGCTTGCTCGCTGCGCTCTTTCTATACGGTGCGCCTGGACAATAAGCCCGTAAGCGACGAATTGTCGCACAGCGTAAGCTCCTATTTCATAGTATATATCACCATATTCGCGGTGTCCTGTCTGCTCGTGTCCGTAGTCGAACACGCGACGTTCGACTTTACTACGCACCTCTCCGCCGTAGCCGCCTGCCTTAACAACGTCGGCCCCGGACTCGGCGCGGTAGGTCCGCTGTATTCCTACGCGGATTATTCCGTCTTTTCGAAGATAGTGCTTACGATCGACATGCTTCTCGGCAGGCTCGAGGTCGTACCGCTTATGCTACTGTTCTATCCCAAAGTGTGGGCGCCTGCCAAATAAAAGGATTTTATCTTGACAGCGCTATCGCGCGGTGATAATATATCCTTACACGTTGCGGTGATCCGCAAAGTTCAAAAGGGAGTAGTTTGAATTGATGCCGCCAACAATTCCGAAGTCAGCTTCTGGCGGCACAGCCGAAAGGTAAACGAGACTTTTGACAAAAGAGAGGTTCTTTTTTTGTCGGAAGTCTTTTCGTTTATGCGGCACCTGACGGAGGCTATATGACGTTTTATTCCGAGTCAAAAGAAGAAGTATTGCGCGCGGCGGAAACTGACGGCACGGGTCTTACCGGCGAGGAAGCCGCGCGTCGTCTCGCCGTTAACGGCAGGAACGAGCTCGCGTCTCAGAAAAAGAAATCGCTTTTCGTGAAATTCCTCGAACAATTCAAGGACGTTATGATCATCGTGCTCATAGCGGCGGCGGTGGTGTCGGCTGCGGTGGCGATATACGAGAAAAATTATTCCGACCTCATCGACTCCGGTCTGATAATGCTTATCGTCGTGGTCAACGCGATAATCGGAGTGACTCAGGAGAACAAGGCGGAAGCGGCACTCGAGGCGCTCAAGAATATGAATAAGCCTTTCTCCAAAGTGGTACGCGACGGTAGCGTCGCGCAGGTGCGGAGCGAGGAAATCGTCGTGGGAGATCTTGTCATACTGGAGGCTGGAGACATTGTTCCCTGCGACATAAGGCTTTTGAAATCGGCTTCGCTGAAAATAGAAGAAGCAGCATTGACCGGAGAATCGGTGCCCGTAGAGAAAGATTCGGAAGCCGTTATAGCGGAAAACGCGCCGCTCGGCGACAGGAAGAACATGGCGTTTTCGACGGGAGTCGTTTCTTACGGCAGGGGCTCGGGCGTCGCTGTCGCCACGGGAATGAAAACGGAGGTAGGCAAGATCGCCGGTATGCTTCGCGGAAGCGACGATCAGACGACGCCGCTACAGAAACAGCTTGCGAAAACGGCGAAGATATTAAGTATCGCGGTGCTCGCCATTGCTGCTGCGATATTCGCTGCGGCTATGATACGCGACGTTCCGATAATAGACGCATTCATGACCGCCGTTGCCATAGCTGTGGCGGCGATACCCGAGGGGCTCCCCGCGGTGGTGACCATCGTGCTCGCCATAGGCGTGCAGAGGATGAGCAAGCGTAACGCCATCATCCGCAATCTGCCTGCCGTCGAAACGCTCGGCTGTTGCGAAGTGATATGCACCGACAAGACGGGGACTCTCACTCTGAACAGAATGACCGTCAAGGAAATCTACACCGCTCGCGGAAGCGCGAGCGCGGACGCCGAAGCGGACGTCGACGCAGAATTATTGATACGCGCGGTCGCGCTCTGTAACGATTCGGAGAGATCCGGAACAGGGTATTCGGGCGATCCCACCGAAACGGCGCTCGTGTATTACGCCGAGGCGCACGGTTGCGATTACGCCGCGTTGCGCGCAGAATACAAGAGGGTGGACGAGATACCTTTCGATTCGGTAAGGAAGCTGATGACGACTTATAACGAGCACGACGGCGAACGCGTCGCGTATATCAAGGGCGCCACGGACGTCATGCTCGGAAGATGTACGCGCATTATGCGCAACGGTAAAGCCGAGGTCATGACGGAAGCCGACCGCGAAGCGGTGAGAAAGGCGAATTCCGCTATGGCGAAGAAGGCGTTGCGCGTGCTGGGCGTTGCCGTCAATTACGGACTAGACGGAGTGAGCGGAGCCGAAGAAAACATGATCTTCGTGGGACTCGTGGGAATGATAGATCCCCCTCGTCCCGAGGTGAAGGAAGCCGTGCGCGTAGCGGTAGGCGCGGGCATGCGCCCGATAATGATAACGGGCGATCACCGCGACACGGCGGCGGCGATAGCCGCAGAGATAGGTATTCTGCGTCCCGGCGATAAAGTCATGGAGGGCGCGGAGATAGACGCGCTTTCGGACGAAGAATTCGCTTCCGTAATAAGAGAATACAGCGTTTTTGCCCGCGTAAGCCCGGAGAACAAAGTGCGCATCGTCAAGGCGTACCGCTCATTCGGCAACGTAGTCGCCATGACCGGCGACGGCGTCAACGACGCGCCTTCGATAAAGGAAGCGGATATCGGCATAGGCATGGGTATCACCGGCACCGAAGTTTCCAAAGGGGCGGCGGACATGATACTTGCCGACGACAATTTCGCCACGATAGTCAGCGCGGTCGAAGAGGGCAGAAAGATATTCGCCAATATCAAGAAAGCGGTGCAGTTCCTCCTGTCAGCGAACATAGCGGAAGTGCTGTGTCTGTTCATAGCTACCGTTTTCCTCGGCGTGGAGTTCCTTACGCCCGTGATGATCTTGTGGGTGAATCTCGTCACCGACAGCCTGCCCGCTTTAAGCCTCGGCGTGGAAGAAGCCGAATCCAACCTTATGAACGTGCCTCCGCGTAAGACCGGAAGCAGCCTTTTCAGCGGAAGGACGGGTCAGGACATAATAATCCAGGGGATTATGCAGACCGCGCTCGTAATGCTTTCGTTCTCTCTCGGTCACTACGTGCTTCCCGACAGGGCTATACCCGCGGTAGGTATGACCATGGCGTTCGTAAGCCTTTGCCTTATACAGCTTTTCCACAGCTTCAACCTCAAGAAACGCGAAAGCTCGATATTCCATAAGGATATTTTCAAAAATGTCTGGCTCGATCTTTCCTTCGTGGTCGGCGTGGCGCTGATATTGCTCGTCGCGCTCGTTCCGCCGATAGCGGAAGTATTCGGGATAGCGCCGCTCAACGCCGCCGAATGGGGTATCGCCATAGGTTGCGCCGTACTGATAGTGCCACTCGTGGAGATCCAGAAGCTTATCGAAGAAATTACGGAACGCGCCGCAAAGAAGCGCAAAGCGCGTTCGTAAAATAAATTGTTCGGCGGAGGAAACGTCGGTATGAACAAAGACGAAATCAGAAACATTCTTTCCCGTTGCGACCATACGTTGTTGTCGGTTACGGCGACCCGCGAGGAAATCGCCTCCCTCATAGACGAAGCCGCGGAATACGGAACGGCAAGCGTGTGCATACCGCCGTGCTACGTAAAGTACGCTTCCGAATACTCTGCCGGGAGAGTCGCCGTCTGCACCGTCGCGGGTTTTCCGAACGGTTACTGCGCGAGCGGAATAAAAGTAGCGGAGGCGCGCTCCGCGATAGCGGACGGCGCCGACGAGATCGATATGGTAATCAACGTTTGCGCTCTCAAAAACGGCGATACGGGTTACGTAAAGGAGGAAATTGCCGCCGTTAAAAAGGCTTGCGGCGATAAAATACTCAAAGTGATAGCGGAGGCGGCTTTGCTTACCGAAGCCGAGAAGATCCTCGTATGCGATCTCGTTACCGAAGCGGGAGCGGATTACGTCAAGACTTCCACGGGATTTGCAAAGGGCGGAGCTACGGAAGCGGACGTCGCGCTGTTCCGTAAGTGCGTAGGCGAAAACGTCAAGGTCAAAGCGGCGGGCGGTATCCGTACTCTCGAAGCCGCGGCCGCTATGATAAAGGCGGGCGCCGACAGGATAGGGGCGAGCGCGCTCGTGAGAGCCGCGAAAGAAGCCGGTTATAAGATTTGATCATCTTATTTAATTATTTATCCTATTTTATAATGCGAAGATCAAGACCGCCCGCAACGCGGACGGTCTTTTCTTAAGTACTTCGTCGCTTTACGGATTGAAACCGCACATACAACGTCCGTCCGCGGCGATGCACGCCATTTTAAGGGCGAAGTCGAGGGAAACGGAGTTCGCGGCAAGACGGTTGGCGGTATATTCTCCTACGGCGTTATCGCCGCCGGAGTTGCTTACGGCTTTCACGGATACGAAAGGCACGCCGTACATATACGCGCATTCCGCAAGAGCCGCGGTTTCCGCGTCGATACCCGTTGCCGACCACGTGGAGACAAGATCGTTGGCTTTGACCGTGTCGGCGACGAACCTGTCGCCCGTAACGACTCTGCCCGTAATATACTGCGCGCTCAACGCCGCTCCCGCGCATTTGGCAAGCGCCGTGAGATTGGGATCGGCTTGGAAATAGGTTTTGCCGAGCGTGGGTATTTCTCCCCACGAGTAACCTATCTTGCTGAAATCGACGTCGAACTGCACGCTGTCGGAGGCTATTATGACCGTGCCTGTCGCGGCGCCGTTCACTCCCGCAAGGTTACCCGTCGCTATCACCGCCGCGGGACGGTGACAACTCAGGAGTTTCGAGAGATTGACCGCAGAAGCCACCTTCGTGTCGCCTACGTTGGCAAGCATTACGCGCGAGCCGCATATTTCCGCGATGTAGAAGGGCAGTCCGTACGCCCTGTGTTCGCACAGGCGATACCTTCCGCACAGCGACGTGGTGAGTTCGGGGAAATCGGTTGTTACTATTGCTATCATATTTACGCTCCTTATGTTATGTAGACCGTATTTCCCCGCTCATTACACCCTATGCGCAAGCCTCGACCTTTGTCACTTCCTCTCACGCGCAAAGCGCGCGGGAGCCTGATCGTTTTACGGGCGGACACGGAACGGCGCGATGGCGTTAAAAAATTTATTTTTTATGGCGTATTTCGCTTGACAGCGGGGGCGGGAAGGATTACAATTTAATCGATAAATAAATATCGATATAATTTTATCGATTGGCGGAGAGTAAGATGGCAGATAACGAAGTATCGCTGGCGACCTATCACAGGCTACCGCAATATCTCAAGGCACTTTACGAGATGCGCAAAGAGGGCAGGGAGACCGTGTCCAGCGTGGCGCTCGCGGAAGTGCTTTCTTTGTCTCCGTCGATTGTCAAGAAAGACCTTTCCGCGGCGAAAGTCCTCGACGGCAAACCGAAAGTGGGATATCTCGTAGCCGATCTTATCGCCGATCTCGAGGAATTCCTCGGTTGCAACAACGTCAAGGACGCCGTGCTCGTGGGCGCCGGCAAACTCGGACAGGCGCTTCTCGGATACGGCGGCTTCGAAGAATACGGATTGAATATCATAGCCGGTTTCGACGTTGACGACGCGATAATCGGCAAGAGCATTCACGGTAAGAAGATACTTCCCACCGGCAAGCTCGCGAGCGCTATCGAGAAGCTCGACATCAAGATAGCCGTCCTCACCGTGCCGCAGGAGCACGCGCAGGCTATGGCGGATCTTCTCGTGAAAGCGGGCATACGCGGGATATGGAACTTTACGCAGGAACACATCGTCGTTCCGGACAGCGTCGCGCTCAAGAACGAGAATATGGCTGCGTCGCTGGCGGTGCTTTCCGCCCAGCTGCAGGAAATATTGAGAAAAGAAAACCAAAATTAGGAGATATACATTTATGGCATTGCAAAGAGAAACGGTTGACTGTGTCGAGAAGCTCGAAAGGGAAATCGCGAGAGTACGCGAAGCGCAAGCTAAATTCGCTACTTACACCCAGGAGCAGGTAGACAAAATCTTCTTCGAAGCGGCTATGGCGGCTAACAAGATGCGTATCCCTCTTGCCAAAATGGCGGTAGAGGAGACCGGAATGGGCGTCGTCGAAGACAAGGTCATCAAGAACCATTACGCTTCCGAGTACATCTACAACGCATATAAGAACACCAAGACGGTGGGCGTTATCGAAGAAGACAAGGCTTTCGGGATCAAAAAGATCGCGGAGCCCGTGGGCGTTATCTGCGCGGTCATACCTACGACGAACCCCACTTCCACCGCGATATTCAAAACTCTTATCGCGTTGAAGACCCGCAACGGTATAATCATCAGCCCCCATCCGAGAGCGAAGAAATCGACCATCGAAGCGGCGAAAATAGTGCTCGAAGCGGCGGTCAAAGCGGGCGCTCCCGAAGGCATCATCGGCTGGATAGACGTTCCGAGCCTCGAGATGACCAACCTTCTCATGAAGGAAGCGGACATAATCCTTGCTACCGGCGGTCCCGGAATGGTCAAATCGGCGTATTCGTCCGGTAAACCCGCAGTGGGCGTGGGCGCGGGCAATACTCCCGCAATAATCGACGATACCGCGGATATTCTGCTTGCCGTCAACTCCATTATCCACAGTAAGACTTTCGATAACGGTATGATATGCGCTTCCGAGCAGTCCGTCATCGTGCTCGACAAAGTTTACAATGCCGTCAAAAAGGAATTCGCCGCGCGCGGAGCTTATTTCCTCAAGCCCGACGAGACCGAGAAGGTGCGTAAGACGATAATCATCAACGGCGCCCTTAACGCCAAGATAGTGGGGCAGTCCGCTTATAAGATCGCGGCGCTCGCGGGCGTTACCGTTCCCGAAACCGCGAAAGTGCTCATCGGCGAAGTGGAATCCGTCGACATCAGCGAAGAATTCGCTCACGAGAAACTCTCCCCCGTACTCGCCATGTATCGCGCGAAGAGCTTTGACGAAGCGCTCGACAAAGCCGAAAGACTTATCGCGGACGGCGGCTTCGGTCATACTTCTTCGATATATATCGACCGCCTTACCCAGCAAGAAAAACTGGAGAAGTTCTACGCGAGGATGAAGACCTGCCGCGTGCTCGTCAACACTCCTTCGTCGCAGGGCGGTATCGGCGATATATATAACTTCAAACTCACGCCTTCCCTTACGCTCGGATGCGGTTCCTGGGGCGGCAACAGCGTCAGCGAAAACGTCGGCGTCAAACACCTTATCAATATCAAGACAGTAGCGGAAAGGAGAGAAAATATGTTGTGGTTCAGAGCACCGCAAAAAGTATACATAAAGAAAGGATGCCTCCCGGTGGCTCTCGACGAGCTCAAGAACGTTATGGGCAAGAAGAAAGCGTTCATCGTCACCGACAGCTTCCTTTACAATAACGGTTACACCAAAGCGATAACCGACAAACTCGACGAAATGGGTATAACCCACACCACGTTCTTCAACGTCGCTCCCGATCCCACGCTCGCTTGCGCGAAAGAGGGTACCGCCGCAATGAACGCATTTAAGCCCGACTGCATCATCGCCGTGGGCGGCGGCTCCGCTATGGACGCCGGTAAGATAATGTGGGTAATGTACGAGCATCCCGAAGTCGACTTTATGGATCTCGCAATGCGCTTTATGGATATCCGTAAACGTGTTTACACCTTCCCGAAGATGGGCGAGAAAGCGTACTTCATCGCGGTGCCCACCTCCGCCGGTACCGGCTCCGAAGTCACTCCGTTCGCCGTTATAACCGACGAGAGAAGCGGCGTCAAATATCCTCTTGCCGACTACGAGCTCATGCCCAATATGGCTATCGTGGACGCGGATATGATGATGAACGCGCCTAAGGGACTTACCTCCGCAAGCGGTATCGACGCGGTGACACACGACCTCGAGGCTATCGCTTCGATGATGGCTACCGATTATACCGACGGTCTTGCGATGAGGAGCCTCAAGATGATATTCGAGTATCTGCCCCGCGCTTACGACAACGGTCCCAACGATCCGCTCGCACGTGAAAAGATGGCTAACGCCGCCACCATGGCGGGTATGGCTTTTGCCAACGCCTTCCTCGGAGTTTGCCACTCGATGGCGCATAAGCTCGGCGCTTTCCATCACCTCCCGCACGGCGTGGCTAACGCGCTTATGATAGACGAAGTGCTCCGCTTCAACGCCGCCGAAGTTCCCGCCAAGATGGGTACCTTCCCGCAGTACGATCACCCGCACACTCTCGCGAGATACGCCGAAGTCGCCGATTATCTCGGAATTAAAGGAAAGAACGACTCCGAGAAGCTCGAGAACCTTATCAAAGCCATCGACGAACTCAAAGAGAAAGTGGGTATCAAAAAGACCATCAAGGACTACGGCATCGACGAACAGAACTTCCTCGACAGACTTGACGAAATGGTCGAGCAGGCGTTCGACGATCAGTGCACCGGCGCCAACCCGCGCTATCCGCTGATGAGCGAGATTAAACAAAT
This sequence comes from uncultured Eubacteriales bacterium, assembly GCA_949292905.1. Classification (GTDB taxonomy): domain Bacteria; phylum Bacillota; class Clostridia; order Christensenellales; family DTU072; genus Stercoripulliclostridium_A. Next base: position 28,686 of record CASFAV010000002.1, on the reverse strand, counting down.
GTACCTCAACGCATATTACGGAAAATAAGGAGAACGGCAATGGAATTCGATAAGATCATAGCAGTACGCAATTCAAAGACCCTTTACCGCAGCGGCGACAAAGTCATCAAACTTTTCGACGAGAGTTATTCCAAAGCGGACATTCTCAACGAGGCTCTCAATCAGGCGAGAGTGGAGGAGACCGGGCTCAATATTCCCAAACTTCTCGAGGTAACCACTATTGACGGGAAATGGGCTATAGTGTTACAATATATCGAAGGCAAAACGCTCGAACAGCTTATGAAAGCCAATCCCGAGAAGAAGGACGAATATCTTAAGTTGTTCGTGGACCTGCAGATGGAGGTACACTCGAAGAAAGCCCCGTTGCTCAACAAGCTGAAAGATAAGATGAACCGCAAGATCTCGGCGGCGGATCTCGACGCGACCACGCGTTACGATCTGCACACGAGGCTTGACGGAATGCCCAAGCACGACAAAGTGTGCCACGGCGACTTCAACCCGAGCAACATAATCATTTCGAAGGACGGAACGCCCTTTATCATCGACTGGGCGCACGCCACTCAGGGCAACGCTTCCGCGGACGTGGCGCGTACTTACCTTCTGTTCTGGCTCGACGGCGATATCACCACCGCCGAGAAGTACCTCGACCTTTTCTGCAAGACGAGCGACACCGCCAAGCAGTACGTTCAGAAATGGATACCTATCGTCGCGGCTTCCCAGATGGTGAAAGGAAAGAAGAACGAACGCGAATTCCTTATGCACTGGGTAGACGTAGTCGATTACGAATAAGGAGAATGTAAGTTATGGCTAAAATCACCGTTTGTATCGGCAGTTCCTGCCACCTCAAAGGTTCCCGCAAAGTCGTGGAAGAACTCCAGTACCTCGTCAAGACCAATAAGCTCGACGACGACGTGGAGCTCGGCGGAGCGTTTTGCATGGGCAAGTGCGGCGCCGAAGGCGTGAGCGTCACCGTGAACGACAAATATTATGCAGTCGATCCCGCCAAAGTGACCGAATTTTTCGACGACGTCGTCGTTAAAGCGGTCAACGAGGAAAAGAAAGCGTAAACCGATACATTCTCGATATGGAATATCTCGATTTTAAGACCGCCCGTTGCAAGGACTGTTACAAGTGCTTGCGCGAGTGTCCCGTCAAAGCGATCAAATTCGAATCGCATCAGGCGAAGATCATAGAGGACAGGTGCATTCTCTGCGGAAAATGCACCACCGTCTGTCCTCAGAACGCGAAAAAAGTACACAGCGAAGTGGAGAGCGTCGAGGCGTTGTTGCGCGGCGGTAAGCCGGTGATAGCGAGCGTCGCTCCTTCGTTTGTAAGCAGTTTCGGCGTATCCGATTTCGGCGTATTCACGATAGCGCTCGCCAAGCTCGGCTTCCGCGGCGCGGAAGAGACGGCGATCGGCGCGAATATCGTCACCGAAGAATACGCCAAGCTCCTTGCAAGCGGCGATTACAAGAATTTCATAACTTCCGCCTGCCCCGCGATCAACAGGATGATACAGCTTTATTATCCCAAGGCGCTCAAATATCTCGCGCCCGTGGCGTCGCCCATGGTGGCGCACGCAAGGCTTCTCAAAAAGCGTTATCCCGAAGCCGAAGTGGTTTTCATCGGACCGTGTATCGCCAAAAAGCGCGAAGCCAGAGAGAGCGGCGTTATAGCGGGGGTACTCACCTTCGAGGAGCTTTCCGAAATGTTCGCGGCGAAGAATATCGATCTCGACGCGATAGCTTCCGTAGGGAATCAGAAGGAAGGGGCGGCGAACAAAGCGCGTTATTATCCCATAAGCCGCGGAATCATCAAGTCTTTCGAGAGCCTTCCCGGCGGGTACGAATACGTCGCCGTGGACGGCGTTCACCGCAGTTTCGACGTGCTCGAGGGGATAGAGAATCTCGAAGGAATGTTCATCGAGATCAACTGCTGCGAATACGCCTGCATCAACGGACCTTGCTCGTTGAAGCGTTCCGGAGGAGCGCTCAAAGCCAACGAAGCGGTGCGCAAATACGTCGGCGAAACTGGAACAGAACCGGTCAGGATAGACGCCGAAGGCGTTAGCCTTATCGAAGGTCACCCGCGCATTGCGGTGAATTCCGTGGTGCCCGGCGAAAGGGATATTCGCGCCATACTTGCCAAGACCGGCAAATTCAAGCCCGAAGACGAGCTTAACTGCGGCGCTTGCGGATATTCCACTTGCAGAGAGAAAGCCATCGCCGTGGCGCGCGGCAACGCCGACATAGAAATGTGCATACCTTATATGCGTACACGCGCCGAGAGTATGTCCTACGAGATCATTCAGAACAGCCCCAACGGCATACTCATTCTCGACTACGATCTGCGCATCAGCGAGCTGAACGGGCTCGCGCGGAAGATACTCGGCATCACCGAGACCGATCCGAAAGGTCTATACATTTACGAGTGTATCAACGCGGACGCTTTCGTCATGGCGTTGAACGGCGGCAAGAACGTGGTCAAGAAACATATGTTCATCGAGCAGACCAAGCGTTACGCGGATATGAATATCGTATTGCTTCCAGAGCACAAGATACTTTTCGCGGTCCTGAAGGACGTCACCGACAGCGTGGCGTACGACAAACAGCTCGACGAAGTAAAAGCCAAAACTCTCGAAACCACCGACGAAGTCATCAAGAAGCAGATGCGCGTAGCGCAGGAGATAGCTTCTTTGCTCGGCGAGACGACTGCGGAAACGAAAGTCGCGCTCCTCAAGCTGAAGAAGACTTTGTCCGACTCGAAGGAAGAAGAATAAAACGGCGGGGAAGGAAGTATGGAGCTTTATCTCGAGAACGGATACACCTCGCTCAACAAGGCGCACGAAGAACTGTGCGGCGACAAAGTGGAAGTAGCGTATAACGGCGATTATACCACCGTGGTGCTCGCAGACGGGCTGGGAAGCGGCGTAAAAGCCAATATTCTCGCCACGCTTACGAGCAAGATACTTTGCACCATGGTCTCCAACGGCATCGACCTCGACGAGTGCGTCAATACCATTATACAGACTTTGCCCGTGTGCAAAGAAAGGGGAGTGGCGTACGCCACTTTTTCCGTAGTTTACATGAATAAGCAGGGCGAAGGGTATCTGTTCGAATTCGACAATCCCGAAGCCATATACATTACCGGCGGCAAATGCGCCGATTTCGACCGTAAAGCGCACGATTACAGCGGCAAAACGGTCTATATCACCGAACTTAAACTGAAACCCGGCGATTATATCGTCATGATGAGCGACGGCGTCATTCACGCGGGTATCGGAATGATACTCAATTTCGGTTGGCTCCGCAAGGACGTCAAAGCCTACCTCGACAAAGCCGTCAAACCCACTATGAGCGCGAGATGCGTCGCGTGCCTGCTCGCGAGCGCATGCAACGACCTCTATCTCGATTCTCCCGGCGACGACACCACGGTGGCGGCGGTCAGGGTGCGCGAAGCGCTCCACGTCAATATTATGGTCGGACCGCCCGTAGACAAATCGAAGGACGATTTCTATGTGGCGCGCTTTATGGAAGGACCGGGGAAAAAAGTCGTCTGCGGCGGTACGAGCTCCACTATAGTGGCGCGTTATCTCGGTAAGACGATCAAGACCGACTTCGATTTTCCCGATAAGGACGTGCCCCCGATAGGGCATATCGACGGGATAGATCTCACGACGGAAGGCGTGCTGACTTTGCGTAAGCTCGTCGAGCTCAGCGAAAAATATTTGAGCACGAGCGACCTCACCCCTAAATATTTCACGAAAAAAGACGGCGCTTCGCTGCTTGCGGACATTCTTTTCGAGCAGGCGACGCACGTCACATTCTTCGTGGGGCAGAGCATTAACGCCGCTCACCAGGGACTTCCCATCGATATCACGATGAAGCTGAAGCTCGTCGACACCATTTCCGATCACCTGCGCCGTATGGGCAAGGTGGTGGAGGTCAATTATGACTGAAATACTCGTGGCTACCGATCTTCACGGCTCGCTCGCGCGGGCAAAAGATTTAGCTGCGGCTATCGTGAGAGAGAAGCCCGCGCTGTTCGTCTTTCTGGGCGATCTTAATTACAACGGTGCGCGCAATCCGTTGACGGAGGAATATTCCCCTCGCGAAGTCACCGCGCTTATCAAGGAACTTGACGTGCCTTCCGTTTTCGTCAAAGGCAACTGCGACAGCGAAGTGGACGAAACGGTGATAGGTAAGCCTTTCCCCGAATATTATTCGGCTGTATCCGGCGGTAAAAAGATACTTTTTACCCACGGTCACCGCATAAATCCCGATTCTCCGCCGGACGAGCATTACGACGCCGTGTTTTACGGGCACACCCACGTCAACGCCGTATGGAGAGTGGGCGGGGTGACCTTCGTCAACCTGTCGTCGCTGTCGCTTCCGAAAGGGGGCTCCGAACCCGCCTACGCCGTGATAATGGACGGATTCGCTTTCATTAAGAATTTACAAGGAAATATTATCGAGAGGATTGAACTATGAACAGATTCGATACCAAGGTGCAATATCTGAAGTACAGAGTGCTGCGCGAAGTGGCGCGTCTTGCGTGGAAAGACAAATTGTACGATAAGATGCTCGACATTCCGGCGATGATCGTTCCCGGCAAAACGCCTACGATGCGTTGTTGCGTATATAAAGAGCGCGCTATACTGAACGAGCGCGTGAAACTCGCCATGGGCGGCGATAAATCCAATCACAACGTGATAGAGGTCATCGACATAGCCTGCGACGACTGCCCTTCGGGCGGTTACGAAGTGACTTCGGCGTGCAGAGGCTGTCTTGCGCACAGATGCGAAGCGGCGTGCAAGAAGGGCGCGATAACCTTCGATCACAATCAGAAAGCTCATATCGACAAGTCGAAATGTATCGAATGCGGAATGTGCAGTAAGGTGTGTCCTTATTCCGCGATCATCAATCTCAAGCGCCCCTGCGAGAATTCCTGCAAGGTCAAGGCTATCACGATGAGCGAGGACATGTGCGCGCAGATAGACAACGAGAAATGTATCAACTGCGGCGCCTGCGTGTACCAGTGCCCCTTCGGCGCGATATCCGACAAGTCCTACATACTCGACGTTATAGACCTCATAAAGAAATCCAATAAGAATAAAAAATATAAGGTGTACGCCATAGTGGCGCCTTCGATAGCGGGGCAGTTCAAGGACGTAAGTCTCGGACAGGTCGTCAGCGCCATCAAGGAACTCGGTTTCTATTCTGTGATCGAGGTGGCTTTGGGCGCCGATATGGTGGCGAACAAAGAGAGCCTGGAGCTTGCCGAGAAGGGATTCCTTACGAGCTCCTGTTGTCCCGCCTTCGTCAAATACGTCGAGCAGCAATTCCCCGATCTCGCGAAGCACGTAAGCAGCAATCTTTCGCCGATGGCGATGCTTGCGCAATACATCAAGAATATGGAGAGCAACTGCAAAGTGGTATTCATAGGACCGTGCACGGCGAAGAAAGCGGAGTACCGCAAGAAAGAGATACATAAGCTTGTCGATTCAGTCATCACTTTCGAAGAATTGCAGGCGCTCATCGACAGCAAGGACATAGACATGTCCGCGCTCGAAGAAGGTCATCTCGACAACGCTTCCTATTACGGAAGAATATTTGCAAGAAGCGGCGGTCTTACCGACGCCGTCCGTCAGGCACTCAAGGAAAACGGCAAGGAAAGTTTCCCCTTCAATCCCATCGTGTGCGACGGCATAGAGCAATGCAAGATAGCGCTTCTCAGGAAGTCGAAGAACCTTCTTCCCAACAACTTCATCGAAGGCATGGCTTGCGTGGACGGCTGTATCGGCGGCGCGGGTTGCCTTACGCACGGCGTGAAGAACAAGTCGGAAGTGGACGTCTACGGCAAGGAAGCGCTCGAGAAAAACATTCACGACGCGATAGGTTACCTCGGTCTGACCGACAAGAATTAGTATCGGTCTGTATCCGGTCGACGATAGCGTTCCCCTCCGAGAAGGAGGGGATTTTTTTAACAACAGCGCAAGCCCGAGCATAATATGTATTGGCGGCGCGACGCGCCCCGTTACGGTAACCGAGCGAACGGGAAACCCATATCCCGATTAAGGATACCGTTAAGGTGATTATGGAGGAAGTCGGGTGAAAATAGCGGTATATGCGATATGTAAGAACGAGTCGAAATTCGTCGATCGCTGGATGGATTCCATGTCCGAAGCCGACGAGATAACCGTACTCGACACGGGCTCCGAAGACGATACGGTCGAAAAGCTCAGAGCTCGCGGAGCGCGCGTATTCGTGGAAAGGATCACGCCGTGGCGCTTCGACGCGGCTCGTAACCGTTCGCTGGAGCTCGTTTCACCCGACGTCGACGTGTGCGTGTGCACCGATCTCGACGAAGTGTTGCACGCGGGCTGGGCGGAGCTTCTGCGCAAGGCATGGAAGCCGGGCGCAACGCTCGCCACTTACCGTTATACCTGGAGCTTTACTCCGGACGGGAAAGAGGGAGTGGTATTCTGGTACTCGAAAGTACACTCGCGCTACGGCTACCGTTGGAAGCATCCCGTGCACGAGGTGCTCGAATGGACGGGCGAGGGGCGGGAAGGCTTCACCGTCACGGTGGAGGGTATGCAGCTCGACCACCTGCCCGATCCCGCCAAGTCCCGCGCGCAGTACCTTCCGCTTCTCGAGATGTCGGTCAGGGAGGAGCCCTCCGACGACAGGAACGTTCACTATCTCGGACGCGAATATATGTTCCGCAGGAGATGGGACGACTGTATCGCCACGCTCAAAAAGCACCTTGCGTTACCTACGGCTACCTGGCGGGACGAGCGCGCCGCTTCGATGAGATTCATCGCGCGTTCTTACGCGATGAAAGGGGATAAGAAGGAAGCGGAGAATTGGTATATGCGCGCGATAGCGGAAGCGCCGTATTTGAGGGAGCCTTATACCGATTTCGCCACTTTCCTATATAATGCGAACGAGTGGGAAGGCGTGCTGTATTTCACGTCGCGCGCGCTCGCCATCGCGGAAAGACCGCGGAGCTATATATGCGAAGCGGCGGCGTGGGGAAGTTTACCTTACGATCTCCGATCGATAGCTTTCTACAAAACGGGACGCATCAGGGAAGCGCTCGAAGATTCCGAGCGTGCGCTTACGTTCGAGCCTAATAACGAAAGAATACGCGCAAACGTCGAATTTTTCCGCAAAGAGCTCGCCGAAACCTGATTTTCGCGTTATCCGGATTTCTACCGGGAGAATATTTGCTCCCGATAGGACGCTCATAAGCCGGGCGGAAAGACTTAATTCGGTTTGCGCTTACGCCGCCGTCGTTGACGGCGGCGCTTCATCGTGGTATAATGTTTCCGTTTCCGAAAAGCAAATGCTTTTCGGAGAATTTCTGTTTATACGGAGGCATGTATGTTGAACGTAGGCGATAAGGCTCCCGATTTTTCTTTACCGGATCAGAACGGCAAGGAGCGCAGACTTTCCGATTTCAGAGGTAAAAAAACGGTTTTGTATTTCTATCCCAAAGACAATACTTCCGGTTGCACTACGGAAGCCGTCGGCTTCAGGGACATAGCGGATAAATTCGCGGACAATAACGCGGTGGTCATCGGCGTCAGCAAGGATTCCGTCAGATCCCACCGCAATTTTGCCGATAAATATTCGCTCCCGTTCATACTTCTCGCCGACGAGGAAAGGAAAGTTATAGATCTTTACGGCGTTTTCAAAGAAAAGAAAATGTACGGCAAAACGGTCATGGGCGTTAAGCGCACCACTTTCGTAATAGACGAATACGGAGTTATCGAGCGTATCTACTCCGACGTGAAAGCGGCAGGGCACGCGGAAGAAGTTTATTGCTCGCTCGCGAAGTAAGAGGAATCTTGTGGATATCGATCTCGTAATAAGCGAATACGACGATTTCGTCGCGCGCAGGGAGTACGCGGAGGGCGGAGAATTCCTTAAACTCGCCGCCGAAGCCGCGCGACTCGAAGGCGATATAAGCTCGGAACTTGCGATAAGTAACGAGCTTATCGGACATTGCCGCAAGAACGACGACAGGGAAGGCTGCTTCGAAGCCATTAAGAGAACCGTAGAGCTGATAGCGCTCACCGATAGCGGCAACGAGCCGTCCGCCGGAACCGCATACATCAATATAGGTACCGGATACACGCATTTCGGGGAGCCTGAACTTGCATTGGAGTATTTTGCTAAAGCCGAGAAGATCTATTCCGAAACGCTCGGCGCGCGCGACGCAAGGTGGGGCGCGCTGTATAACAACGCGGCTACGGCATTGCAGGACGCGGGGAAATACGAGGAAGCCGGGAAGCGTTATCGCGAGGCGGCTAAACTTATGAGCGCGCTCGACAAGAGCGAAGACGAAGCGGTGACTTACGTCAATATGGCGCACCTTGCGGAGGTTTCGGGAGAGAGCGCGGAGCGCATATCGGAGTATCTCGACAGGGCGTATTATCTTCTCGATACGGTGTCAGAGCGGGGAAGCTATTATGCTTTCGTATGCTCGAAGTGCGCGCCGTCGTTCGGGCATTTCGGCGACGTCAAGAGAGCCGCGGAGCTCAACGGACGTGCCGAAAGGATATACGCCGCCATCGGCGGTAAGTGAGCGGTAGAAGGATATGAAAGGACTTGATTTGAGCAGAGCCTATTTCGAAGCGTACGGCAGGGAGCTACTCGCCGGATTCGATCCCGAAGGAAACCGCATAAGCGCGGGGCTCGCGGGCTACGGCTCCGAATGCGCGGGATACGACGACGAGCTTTCGGCGGATCACGATTTCGAGCCGCGTTTTTATCTGTGGCTCGACGATGAGACGGAGCGCGAGACAGGTTTCAAACTTATGCGCGCGTATAACGCTTTACCGCGCGAATTCATGGGCTACGGGAGATCTTTGCACAGTCTTTACGGCGCGGACAGGGGAGGCGTCGTCACGGTCAAAGACTTTTTCGAATCCTTTACGGGACTGCGGCGTTTGCCCGAGAGCGCGGGAGAATGGCTGAGGATACCCGATTACGCCCTCAATGCCGCGACGAACGGGGAGATATTCGTAAACGGTTCCGAGGAATTCGGGCGTTACCGCGAAACTCTTATAAACGGAATGCCTCCGGACGTAAGGCGCAAAAAGCTTGCGGCGAGGCTTGCCGTGATGGCGCAGGCGGGGCAGTACAATTATCCGCGCTTATTGAAGCGAGCGGATAAGGGCGCGGCGGCACTTGCGGCGGCGGAATTTGCGACCAAAGGGCTCGAAGTTTTATTCATATTGAATAAAAAATACGCGCCATATTATAAGTGGCTTTTCCGCGCGGCGCGCGAGCTCGGAACACTCGGCGAACTTACCGACGACTTCGAATACGTCGTCAACGCTCCGCAGTCGGATGAAAAAGCGGAGCGCATAGAGCGCATATCCGCGGCGATAATAGCGGAACTCAAACGGCAAGGCTATTCCTCATCGCAGGATTCCTACCTCGAAGCTCACGCCGTCTCCGTCAATTCCCTCATCCGCGACAAAGACCTCATCGGCTTACACCTTATGGAAGGGTAGGTCGACCGACCGTTTCCCGATACTCGGCTAATCTTTTACGAAGCAATATCCGATTTATATGAAGTAAGTGATCTTTTGGGATCGCTTTTCGTTAGAGTATCGATAACTGAATGGCAGTCGTCATTTCCGCGAGCGCTCGCGGTATTCGCCGGGGGTGCGACCGGCGATCTTTTTGAATTGACGGGTAAAGTGGCTTTGAGAGGAGAACGCAAGGTAGGCGCTTATGGCGGACAGGGACTCGTTGGTGTGCGATAAAAGGTGCTTGGCTTCTTCTATTTTTTCGCGCACAATGTAATCTGAAAGATTTTCGCCCGTTTCCGCTTTGAATCTGGTGGAAAGGCGAGAACGGCTCATATACATAGCTTTCGCCACGTCTTCCGTGGTTATAGGTCGGGAGATATTGTGCTGTATGAAATTGGCTACGTCGGTCACGAATCCGGAGGCGTTTTCGCCTACGTGTAATCTCTCCACGCGCTCCGTATAATCCGATACCATACGGAATTGAATGTTCATTATGCTCTCTTCGCTGTTGAGAAGCTCGCATTTGCGTATGTACGAATCGCTCAGCGTAAGCGCGTCGTTTGCGTCCATTCCTCCGCTTATCGCCGCGCGGGCGGCAAGCGTGGTGCTTACTATGAAAGTGTTTTTCATTTGTCTCAGCTGATTCCCCGCGAGGACTCCTCCGCGTACGGCGGGAGCTTTTTTCGTCCAATTTTTAAGACCTTCGACGTCGCCTTTGCGTATGAAATCCATTATCGTACGTTCCACGGCGAGAGTATTGTGCGTTTTATCCGTTTCGTATCGGGTGGAATTGTCGATAGTCATATCTATTGCCGCCTGTTCCTGTAATAGCATCGAACGTAACGACTCCTGCTCTGAGTCGTATATCGTTATGTCGCCCACGTTGAGAGCTTCGCCGTTCATTATGTAGTTCACGGCGCAAAGCATCTGCATTATGCTGTCCAACGGCATATGCACAATAGTTTTCATTCCGTTGATGAACGCGCCCGCGTCTTCCGGAGGTACGTTACAGCGCAGTGCAAGCTCTCGCAACGTCCGGTCATTGTTTTCCGTTTGTATAGTGGGACCCACGACTATTTTATGGCGGGAGTCGGATACGATCCCGTAATAATGGAAGGTGGGCGTAATGAAGTATCCGATATGCGCGTCTATACGCAATACTTCGCCTTCGTAAGCGGTCAAAGGGTCTTTCGGTAAATGCGCGAGCGAATGGTAAAATGTCTGCTTACCGTTGTCGTAAAGGCGTATCGGTACGCCGGAAAGGTTTCCTATCAATGTGCAAAGGTAAATATAATTGATTTTGCGCATATCGTCACCTCGCCAATGTCGAAACAATTATATCAAATTTGCAACAATTATGCAAGATAGCAGTTGCTTAAGGTGTTACAATTCAAATGTACGGGGATATTGTCGGCTGTCGTAGTACGCATAAGCGCGGCAATCTTACCGTCGGAAACATTTGAAGAACGGGAGGATACACAATGTTAAGTCGTGACGCATTGCTTTCGAGCAGGTTATGGAACAGCAAGATCACCTCGCAAAACGTAGGTAACAAAGAAAAGTGGTTCGGTTACCTTCTCGGTCCTTGCGGCGCGCTTCTTTTCAACGCCGTGATGGCTACCTATCTCAACGTGTATTACACCGACGTTCTCGGTTTGGGCACGGTATGGGGAGGCGCTTTCCTGATAATTTTCCCGATCGTTTCCAAAATCCTCGACGCGATCACCAACGTCGTGATGGGTTACGTCATCGACCGTACCCGCACCGTGCAGGGTAAAGCCCGTCCGTGGCTGTTGCTCGCGGCGCCGTTGCTTGCGGTGAGCGGCGTACTGCTCTTTGTCGTGCCGAGCGGTAACGAAGTCTTGCAGATCGTGTGGGTAATGCTTTCGTATAACCTGTATTATTCGATTTCGTACACGATCTATATGATGAGCCATAATCTTATGGCGCCGCTTTCCACCCGCAATACCGCTCAACGCGGCGTGCTTGCGGTATTCAACAACATCAGCACCATTATGATGAGCGGTATAATAGTGGCGCTCATATTCCCCATGGCGATAATGCCCGCTCTCGGCACGAGCAAAGGTTTGTGGATCGTGTGTATGAGCGTTCTCTCCTGCATAACACTGCCTTTGACCTTCGTCGAATATTACTTTACGAAAGAACGCGTTACGGCGGAAGCGGCGGGTGAAAAGGAAGCGAAGATCCCGTTCCTTTCGCAGATCAAAGCGGTTTTTACGGACAAATATATGTTGTTGCTGCTGGGTTATTTCCTGCTTTACACGCTTTCGAGCCAGCTTAAAAACCTTTCTCTGCCTTACTACTGCAATTACGTTCTCGGCACCTATTCGGACGGTATAACGCAGACGCTCGTCTCGGTATTGGGCGGTATCCCGATGGGAATAGGTATTTTCGCGGTGTGGCCGCTCGCAAAAAAGTTCGGTAAGAAAAACGTTACCGTGATAGGCTTCCTGCTTTATGCTCTCGGAAGTGCGATATGTTGGATAGCTCCCACGAATCTTTACGTCGTGCTCGTCGGACAATTCATTAAAAATATCGGCGGTCTGCCTTGCGCTTATGTGTTCATGGCGTTGTTTGCCGACGCGCTCGACCATCTCGAATGGAAAAACGGTTTCCGTTGCGACGGTATAGCGATGTCGGCGTATTCCGTGATCATCACGGCGGCGGCGGGACTAGTGACGGGGATATTCAACAGCGGCATAGCTTTAGCGGGCTATATCGCTCCGGAAACGCTCACCGCGGCTCCCGAACTCACCGGCGCGATGCAGAAAATCATCGAGAATTCCGACGGAACGTTCTCCGTGATATTCAATCAGCCCGAAGCCATCACTTCGATATTCACGTTCTTCTTCGTAGGGCTCGAAGCGATAGCCGGTCTGGTATTTGCCGGCATGCTGACTTTCGTGAACGTGGAGAACACCATACCGCTCAAACAGAGAGTCATTAGGGCGCGCATGCGTAAGGCTTGCGAAGCGGAAGGCAAGGAGTGGGTCGAACCTGAGGTAAGAGCGGCAAAGGAACAGGAGGATCTCGACGCCGAAGCGGAAAAATATTATCGCGAAGAACTGCGCGAAAAGTGCGCGAAGAAAGGGCTCGATTACGATACGGAGCTTCAGAAGCATATCGATGCAATGCGTATAAAGGAGGAGAAGGCAGCCGAAAGCGCGCGCGTAGCCGAAGAAAAAGCCGCAGAAAAAGCGAAAAAAGCGGAAGCCAAACTCAATGCAAAACTCTCGAAGATGACCGAGGACGAGAAACGCGCGCGTGAGGAGAAAAAGCGTAAAGCGGAACAGAAAGCCGAATCGGAATGGTTAAAAGAAAGCGTATTCGGAGAATACAGTTACGCAAAGGCGCAGGCGGAGCTCGACGCGCGAAACGAAGCGCGGGAGAAGATAGAGCGTCTCACGGAGAAGCCCGAAAGCAATTCGAAAGAAACAAAAGCCGCCGCAAAAGAGGTCAAAGCGGAACTCAAGCGGCGTTTGAAAGAGATACGCGCGAAGTTCAAGGGAAGCGATCCCGCGGCGGAATACGAAGCGCGCGCAAAGGAGCTTGACGGAAGCGAAGCGGGAGAAGGCTCCGACGGCGGAAGCGGGCAGGAGTAAGAGCCCGTCATAAATCATCGAAAATCGAGTAACGGGAGAGAATGACCATGAAAGCCGTTAATTTAAGAACCGAATATCTGAAAAACCCGATAGGGATCGACATCGGAAATCCGCGCCTTATGTGGACTTGCGAAGGCGGGAAAAGACAGAGCGCATACCGTATCGTTGCCGTTAACGGGGAAAAGACGGTGTGGGACAGCGGCAAAGTACTGTCGTGCAGCATGCGCGTCGAATATCCTTTGTCTTGCGCTTCCCGCGAAAGAGTGGAATGGACGGTCACCCTCTGGGACGAGAGCGGCGCCGAGGGCGAAGTTTCGGAGAAAGCGTATTTCGAAACCGGACTGTTGCATAAAGAGGACTGGCGCGCCGAATGGATATCCGGTAATTACCGCGTAAACAGGAAGAAGCGTTATCCGGTCGATTGCTTCAGAAAGGAATTCGAAGCGAGGAATATTGTCAAAGCGCGGCTGTACGCTACCGCTTGCGGACTTTACGAAGTGAAGATCAACGGTGTGCGGGCGGGCGATTTCGTGCTCGCGCCGGGACATACCGACTATACGAAGCGCATACAATATCAGACCTACGACGTCACCGATTCCGTAAAAGAGGGCGCCAACGTAATTACGGCCGAGCTCGCGGACGGATGGTACCGCGGCAGCTGCGGCGCGTGGGGATTGAAAAATCAGTACGGGACTCAAACGAAACTGCTTTTACAGCTCGAATTGTATGCGGCGAACGGCGAAATAACGCGCGTCGTAAGCGGCGCGGACTGGAGTTGGTCCGACAACGGAGCGATACGCTTTGCCGACAATAAGGACGGCGAGATCGTCGACGCGCGCCTCGCGCCTTCTTACGGCGGTGTGGCAAAAGTAACGAAATGTAAGCTTACGCCGGTATGCTCGAACAACGTTCACGTTACCGAGCACGAGCGTTTCCGCTCGCCCCGCCTCGTCGTGACTCCGAGCGGCAGTAAGGTATTGGACTTCGGACAAAACATCGCGGGTTACGTAAGTTTTTCGCTTCTTGCGAAAGCGGGACAGAAAATCAAACTCCGTTTCGGAGAAATGTTCGACGAGCAGGGCGAATTCACACAGAAAAACATTCAGTGCGCCACGAAAAAACGCAGAACTCCGCTTCAGCAGGTGGAATACGTCTGCAAAGAGGGCAGGAACGACTATAAAACCAAATTTGCCGTCTTCGGCTTCCAATACGCGCTCGTGGAAAGCGACGTCGAATGGACGCCCGACGATTTCACCGCGATAGCCGTGTATTCCGATATGGAAGAAACGATGCGCTTTGAATGTTCGCACGAACTGATAAACAAATTCGTCGGATGCACTCTCTGGTCTGCGAAAAACAATCATGCCGACGTGCCTACCGATTGTCCGACCAGAGAACGTCACGGTTGGACGGGCGACGCGCAGATATTCGCGGATACGGCGAGTTATCTTTTCTCTTACGCGCCTTTCGCGCGCAAATACGTCCTGGATATGCGCGACGGTCAACGCCGTAACGGCTGTTTCCGTCAGATCACGCCCAAAGGCGGAGTGGATTTCTATATGAATTCGATGGACGGCTCGGCGGGCTGGTCGGACGCGGGCGTGCTCATTCCTTACCGTATGTGGAAGCAGTACGGCGATATCAGAGCGCTGAAGGACAATTACGCCGCGATGCGCAGGTACGCTATATATAAGATCGGTTGCATGGGCAAGCCGTATCTCACTTCGTTGCCGACGGGAGTGGGTTTCAAGTGGCGTAAATATATATGTAATTACGGTCAGTCCTACGGCGAATGGGCGGAGCCTGCGGACGTTAAGGCGTTCGCTATCAAAGATTTCGTCAGTCCGCATCCCGAGGAAACGACGGCGTATATAGTCTTTATGCTCGGACGGATGAAGGAGATAGCGGAGGCTTTGGGCGAAACGGAGGATGCCGCGATTTACGCAAAATACGCGGAGAAAGCTCGCATAGGATACCGTAAGCTTATCGAAACGCCCAAATTCAGCCTCGATACGGACAGACAGGCGAAATTGGTGCGTCCGTTATATATGGATCTTCTGGACGAAAAGCAGACCGAATATGCCGAGAAACGCCTTATACAAGCCATGACCGCATACGGCTGGCGGTTGGGAACCGGTTTCTTGTCCACGCCCTTCATACTCCACGTTCTGGGAAAAATGAACATAGAATACGCATACCGTTTGCTCGAGAACGAGGAGATGCCCGGCTGGCTCTTCATGCCGAAGAGCGGCGCGAACACGATATGGGAAAGCTGGGAGGGCACCGAAGCGCAGGGCGGAGTGGCGTCGCTCGATCACTATTCCAAAGGCGCGGTGTGCGAATGGTTGTTCTCCGTAACGTGCGGGATATCGGTAGCGGGCGAGAACTCTTTCGAGATAGCGCCGCAACCCGGAGGAACGCTCACTTATGCGGAAGCGGAATACAGGAGCGTGTACGGGACGGTGAAATGCTCTTGGCGTAAGACGGCGAGCGGTACGGAATACAAGATAACGGTGCCGTCGAATACCGAAGCGAAAATAGTTATCGGCGGGCTCGACGTCAGAGTCGTCGGCGCGGGTGAATATACGTTCAACGCATAAGCGAAGAACGTCGGCGCGAAAAGCGCTCAGGGCGGTCGGATCATGAAAGAAGTTTATCTTGCGATAGATATAGGAGCTTCGAGCGGGAGACACATAATAGGGTGGCTCGAGAACGGTGCGATAAACACCGATGAAGTATTCAGGTTTCCCAACGGTGTGAAACAGTCGCCCGAAGGCGCGATATGGGATATCGAAGAACTTTTCGATAACGTAGTCGAGGGCATAAGGAAGGCTTTTGAGAAGTATCCGTCGATACGTTCTCTCGCGATAGACACCTGGGGCGTGGACTACGTTATCATGAGCGGCGACGAGGCGTTGCTCCCGTGCAGAGCGTACCGCGATCCGCGTACCGAAGAAGCGGTCGAAGAGGTACATTCACGCATACCTTTCGCAAAGCTTTACGAACGCACGGGCATACAATTCCAGCCCTTCAACACGATATACCAATTGACTCGCGACGCTTTAAGCGATAAACTAAAATCGGCGAGCGATTTCCTGATGATACCTGAATATCTCTCTTACCGCCTCACGGGAGTAAAAGCCAAAGAATATACGAACGCCACTACGACGGGGCTCGTCAACGTGGATACGGGAGAATTCGACGAAGAGATATTGTCCGAGCTCGACATGCTTCCGAGAAAACTTTTCGGGAAACTCGCAAAGCCCGGAGAAAGGCTCGGCAAGCTCCTTCCCGATATCGCCGAGAAGGTGGGCGGACAGACCGAAGTGGTGTTTGCGCCCTCTCACGACACCGCGAGCGCAGTGGAAGCGCTGGACGGCGACGGACCTTATATTTCGTCGGGTACGTGGTCGCTTCTCGGCATAAAGTCGGCAAAGGCGCATACCGACGAGAAAAGCCGTCTCGCCAACTGGTCCAACGAAGGCGGCGTCGGCTATATCCGCTATCAGAAAAACATCATGGGCTTATGGCTCGTGCAGTCTTTGCGGAAAGAGCTTTGCCCCGACGAAAGCTTCGACGCCATCGTCGAGAAAGCGGAAGCGAGCTCTTTCGACGGCGTTATAGACGCCGACGATCCGCGCTTTCTCGCTCCCGCGAGCATGACGGCGGCTTTCGACGGGTACTTCGCCGAAGGCTCCGGAGCGAAAACGCAAGGCGATTATTTCCGCGCCGCATTCTGCGGACTCGCCCGCGCTTACGCCAAGGCGATCAATGAGCTCGAGAGCGTTTGCGGCAGGAGATTCTCAGAGCTGACGATAACGGGCGGCGGAGCGAAGAACGGTTATCTCAACCGCATAACGCAGGAAGTGTGCGGACTTAAAGTAAAGGCCGTGCCGATAGAAGCTACGGCTATAGGCAATCTCAAATCTCAGTTCGGGAGGAAGTAAGATGGACTACTATAAGACAGCCGAAGAAATTTATTCGCGTTACGGAATAGATACCGAGAAAGCGATACGCCTTACGGCGGAGATCCCGTTATCCGTGCATTGCTGGCAGGGAGACGACGTGTACGGCTTCGATAGCGCGACCGCGGCTTCGGGCGGGATACAGACAACGGGCAATTATCCCGGGCGCGCAAGGAATTTCGAGGAGCTCACTTCCGATATCGCTTTCGCGTTTTCGCTGATCCCCGGCAAAAAAAGGCTCAATCTGCACGCAAGCTACGCCGTATTGAACGGCGAAAACATCGACAGGGACGGATACCGCCCCGAGCACTTCGCGCCGTGGGTGGCATTCGCGAAGAAAGAGGGACTCGACGGCATCGACTTCAATCCCACGCTCTTTTCGCATAAAAACGTGAAGGACGGACTCACTCTCTCGTCGCCCGACGAAGAAATACGCGCTTTCTGGGTGAGACACTGCAAGGCTTGCCTCAAAATCGCCGAGTATTTCGCCGACGAAACGGGTTCCCCGTGCTTGATGAATATATGGATACCCGACGGCTTCAAGGATGTGCCCGCAGACAGGCTCGCGCCGAGATTAAGGCTGAAGAAGTCCTTGGACGAAATACTGGCGGAGCCTTTCGACAGGAATAAGGTCACCGTCGCGGTGGAAAGCAAAGTATTCGGCATAGGCGTGGAGAGCTATACCGTAGGCAACAGCGAATTCTATATGAATTACGCCGCGTTGAACGGTATCTGCTGTCTATTGGACAACGGACATTATCACCCGACCGAATGCGTGAGCGACAAGATACCGTCGTTACTCGCATTCTACGACAAAGTCGCGCTCCACGTCACGCGCGGCGTGCGTTGGGATTCGGATCACGTGGTGCTTTTCGAGGACGAACTCAAGGAGATCGCCAAAGAAATAATACGCAACAACGCGGAGAAGAAGGTGCTCGTCGCCACCGACTATTTTGACGCGAGCATCAATCGCATAGCCGCATGGGTTGTGGGCGCGAGAAGCGTTCGGAAAGCCTTATTGTGGGCGGCGCTCCAGCCCTACGAGGAGATGCGCAAAATGCAGGATTCGGCGAGATTCACCGAACTCATGGCGCTTTCCGAGGAGGTCAAAACTTTACCTTTCGGCGGCGTTTGGGAGGAATACCTCTCAAGAGCGGGCGTGCCTGCGGGCGACTGGTACGATAAAGTAAGAAATTATGAAGCGGAAAAGCTGTCTTCGAGAAAATAAGAATAATACCTAAACGGTTAAATCGACGAGGTAAACGACTATGAAAAAGATCGACGACGCAAAATTCCTTAAATCTTTCTGCGACACGGCGGCGAATATGTACCGTCTCGGCTGGGACGAACGCAACGGCGGCAACATCAGCATGCTGCTCGACGAAAGTAATGTAAAAGAATATCTCGACGTCGAGCGCGTATTACGCCGCATACCTTTTATGGGGGTGAAAGCGGCGAGCTTCGACGCATCCGCGCTTGCGGGGAAAATATTCCTCGTTACCGGAACGGGCAAATATTTCAAGAACGTGAAAGAGGATCCCGAGAACAATCTCGGTATCGTGAGGATCGCGCGCGACGGAGCGTGCGCCGAGCTTTTGTGGGGTTTTGCGGACGGCGGCAGACCCACTTCGGAATTCCCCGCGCACATGATGACGCACGCGGCGCGTCTGTCGGTCGATCCCGAGCACCGCGTGGTCATGCACTCGCATCCCACCGATCTTTTAGCGATGACCTACGTCCATACGCTCGATCCGGACGAATTCACTCATACTCTCTGGCAGATGAGCACCGAATGTATCGTCGTATTCCCCGAAGGCGTGGAGGTTTTGCCCTGGATGCTCTGCGGAACGGACGAGATAGGGGCGGCGACCGCCGAAAAAGCGAAGTCCGCGCGTCTCGTGGTATGGGCGATGCACGGCATATACGGTACGGGCAGGACGCTCGACGAGACCTTCGGTCTCATCGAGACCGCCGAGAAAGCGGCGCAGATATATATGCGTACCGCACACCTTCCGCGCGTCAATACCATTACGGATGACGAACTCAGAAAACTTGCCGACTTTTTCGGCGTGACTCCGAGAAAGGGCGTTCTGGATTGAAACGCGGCGATCGGTCTGTGACTAGAGGACGCAAAGCGTCCTCTTTTTTGGGATATTCTTGATAAAAACGCGCGTTTTGCGTACTGCGCCGCTTTTCATTGTGTTCATAAAAGCTCCCGCGTATGTTTGCAAGCTAGAAAACTTGTTGTGAATGTTCGAAACAAAAATATAAAATATGAAACAAAAATGCAATAACGAAAGCCGCTCGGCAGATAAAATATTATCGTAAAGAATAAACGAAACAAAGAGGCAGGAATGAAAACTTTGAATCTGAACAAGAAACAAAAAATATGGATAATAACCGGCTCCGTAATGGCGGCGATAATCATAGCGTTATCCGTATTTATGATAGTTTGCGTTTCCGCAAGCGTCAGGGACGGCACCGTACCGTCCGGTACCACGTCGCTCATCGGTAATTTCCTGCGCAACAAAAACAAGATAGATTACGCGGTATTCGACGACGAAGCGGAATTTCCCGTGGACGATTTCCGCGTGTCGCTTTCGGTGATGAATCACCGGGAGGACGGCACGGACATATTCAAATACGATTACACCTATACCGACGGCACTTACACCGCTAACGATATGAGGTCGCTACAGCAGTTGTATAACTCCTACGGCGCGACGGAGATGTACGTGCGTATCGCTACGGCGAGGTATTATCCCGACGAGAGCGCTGAAGATTATTATCACGCGAAAATGCATTGCCTCGAGGAATCGAAGAAGGTTTGCGCGCTTGCGGCGGAACTCGGAATGCCGATCAACGTGGAGCTTGGGTGCTTTGCGGCTTACAGCGACGCATTCGAATCGCAATATTCCGATTTCAGCGAATATCCCGAAATAGATTATCCCGTCTACGACGACGGCAGGGACAAAGAGTGGAAGGATATGTCGCTCGACGAGATGTGCACGTTCTCAATCAATACGGCAAGCTCGTGGCTACCGAGATTAAAGCGCTCGGGTGCGAAGTGGAATACCGGGATCTCGGCAACGAAACGAATTACGGTTTCGGCGACGTGATGATGCCCCTCGACAACGCGGTAGCGGAACTTGAGGAAAGTATATCGGGCGAAGCGGGAACGCTCAACGATAAACTCACCGCGCTCGACTCGGCATACAAGGCGGCGGATACGGCGTTGGAGAACGCCATAGACGCGGTGCAAGCGAAACTTAACGAAGCCGTTTTGCAATTACGGGAAGCGGATACGGATAACTACGAAGAACTGAGCCGGAGGTTGTCCGAATTCGAGAAGGCTTATAAAGAAGCCGATTCGATCTTGAATACAAGCATCGGCTTGGCTGAAAGCGAAAACGAAGCGCTGGCAAGGCGAGTGGCGGCATTGGAAACTTTATTCGATATAAGTTCCGATATAAGCGGTGATATCGTCTTACTGAAAGAGGAATTGGCGGCGGCTAAGGAAGCGCTCGAGGCAAGCGACAAAGGCTTGCGGAACGATCTTACGGAGCTTGATAAAGTCGGCGACAATAGGGCGGACGCTTATCTCGCCGTTAATATAGTACTGGGAGTAATAGTTCTTGCGCTCGTAGGCTGGCTCGTTATCAAACCGATGATCGAAAAGCGGCGGAGAAAAAAGGTAAGACTAAATAACGCATTAAAATAATGTAGCAACCGATGCGCCTTAGGCGCAACCATGCATGAAAATATCCGTCTTACCTACAGGCGGATATTTTTGTGTGTTATTAAGTATCGGATTTATATTGCTTGAATTACACTTTTATAATTGATAATCGGGTTTCGAATAGGTACGTTGACATAGGTATGTAAATACGAAGTATAGTTGCGGATATTTACGGAGTTCGGATTAATTTAACCTATAAAATGGGTGCGTTTGGCTACCTGACGTTTTCGTTTTGATCTAATAGAAAACGCTTTGAGCGGCAAAGCGGTCAAAGCGTTTATGGCGTTTTTTTATGCGGGCTAAATCAATGACGCTATAGCCATTCCGGTAGCCGAGTCTATCACCGATCCGAGTGCGATAACGAAAACAATGACGTATATCGCTATGACGATCAAATATAAGATCACGCTGACTAGAGCGCCTTTTCCCGCACGCTTGGCGGACTTTGGCTTTTCGTCTTTCCATACAAGGTACAGGATAAGACCGACGAGCGGAATGAAAAAGCCGAGCACCGCCCAACCGAAACTTCCGCTGTCGTAATTGTATGCGGAAGGATCGACGCGCGTGTCGCGCGAATAACCGTCGCCTAATGAAGCTCCGCATTTATAACAAAATTTAGCTCCGTCGGGTATGGGCTCGCCGCAGTTAGGACAATACATGGTTATTTCCTCCTTTAATTTTTCTTAGTAATATCGTCGCCGCCGTAGCGGATTTTGAAAACGGCTTTTTTGACGGTGCCGTCTTGCATTTTAAGACTTGGCGCATGCGGTTCGCCGGGGAGAAACAGCGCCCAGTTTCCCTTCCGCATCGGCAGAAGCGGGACGTCCTTTGGTTTCCAGAGAGCAATGTCCTTTCCCTCGTCGTAAGGAACCAGAGGAATCAGCGCGGCGCTGTCCGCGCAACCCATCCATTCCGCTCCGTCAAGTATGAGCTGAAGGTCGGCGTATATGTTGTGAGTTTCCGCAGTGGCTTCTTGAACGGGCTTGGGCTCATAGGTCATTACGTTGACGTATACGTCCTCGTTAAGCTCGTAGCGCCCGCACGGAGTGTTCTCGTTCAGCGAAGGCGCGTATGCAAGGCACAAAGCGATTTTTTCATCGGTCGCGGCGTAGAATCCGCCGCTCTTCAGGTCTGAATAAATCATAAATCATATACCTCTTTTTCAGTATACACATTATAACGCATAAAAGCAATCCCCCAAAGGAGCGTAGTTTTTTATTAGTGTGTAGGTTTACAATACATTTGTTACACAGTCGCATATTCGAAACGAGAGGAAAAAAGTGTCTATGTCGGCAGTAAATTTTGCAGTTCGGAGGCTTTGGCAAGCAATTTAAGAGATATGAACGAGTATAACAATCTCCAGATGCGCCCGCTGAATTGGCTTTCGCCTAACGAATATCTGGCTTCCTTTTTTTCTAAGCAAAGTGTAACAAATGTTTGGCAAGTCTACAATAACACGGTGAAAAAAGTAAAACGGCACTATGGCGGGCGCTTGAATAAACGAGCGGCTCGGCTACGCCTCACCGTTCAAGCCCCCGCAAGCAAAAAGCGACCTCAATAGGTCGCGGCTACGGTAGGGGCGGGACCACTCGCCCACATCTGTGCTTGTATGAGCTGTTTCGTTTGTTTATCGATTCTCAGCTTAAATTTGCTTTTCGTTTAGCTCGTCAGGTTTGCGCAGGGCGCAAACTTGCGCACCCCGCTTGCTAAAGCAAGAAAGGTGCGCTATCCCGTTCGTTCGACACAAATAAAAAAGCGACCTCAAAAGGTCTCATAAATGGTAGGGGCGGGACCACTCGCCCACATCTGTGCTTGTATGAGCTGTTTCGTTTGTTTATCGATTCTCAGCTTAAATTTGCTTTTCGTTTAGCTCGTCAGGTTTGCGCAAAGCGCAAACTTGCGCACCCCGCTTGCTAAAGCAAGAAAGGTGCGCTATCCCGTTCGTTCGTCACAAGCAAAAAAGCGACCTCAAAAGATCGCTTTTTTGCTTGTGGTGGAGCAGTAGTAACCTAAAACGAATAATCAAAGATACAATACTTAATCATCAAATAAATGTTTTTGCATTTTTTCGGGGCATTCCAAAAAATGACGATAAATCGAATATATTTCAGTATCTTTATATGCTATTGGTTTCAAATCGTTGTCGGCATTTAAGATTTGCCCGTCATAATACGCAAGCAATATTGGAGAGTGTGTTACTATTATAAACTGTGAATTTTTAGCAAGAGAGTGAATCCTTGATAACAATCGCATCTGACTTTTAGGCGATAACGCCGATTCGGGTTCGTCCATAAAATACAAACCATTCGGCGAAAACCCAGAAAACAGTTCGTTAAAGGCTTCCCCATGAGATAGATTAAATATGCTTGTATCTCCAAAATTATATTGAGAAGAAGCCTGTGCCATAGTGTAAAATGTTTCCGCTCTCAAAAAATATTTCCATTGCGGTCTCAACCCTGATTTTATTATTGTTAAATATTGGTCAAGCGAAGATGTAGAGTTATATGTTTCATACACCATGTTCCTCGTGCCACCCTCTGCGCTTAGCCCCAAAGAAATGGCAAGAGATTCGATTATAGTCGATTTTCCTGAGCCGTTTCTCCCATAATAAATGTTACGGGTTTTTCAAATTGAATTTCCGTTAAATTCTTAATGATGGGAATGTTAAACGGATATTTATCGAAATCTTCGACACTATTCCTATTTAACCTTATGCCTTTAACAAATAGTTGCTCCATTTCTTGATATTTATTCATGTAAAAATAAATCTTCTATTTTTTCCACGGCGTGACCTGCCACATCATAGTACTTTTCGCCGCAATCGGTAACCACACAAAATCCAACTTTATTTCCTTGCATATCGAAAATATCATTTTGATTGTCGATAATTCGCATTTCACCAATTTGTCGCCCGTCGCTATCGCTAAATATTTTTAAATAAGCCATTTTTTGCCTCCTTGTTAATCAGAATAAATCAATTAGTATGTTTTGTCGTAAAGACGCAACAATAGATTCCCTACATCATTAAATACTTGAATGAGCATAAATTCATTGTCGCCATTGATAGTTCGCTCAAAAATTCCTATTTGTTTGTTTTTGCTAATATCTTTTCTATTACACACTTTAATTGCATTTGCACATAATTCATTTTTCCATTCTGTGATATTTTTTTCAGTGATATTGCTTGGCGTTACGTTATATATAACTACTCTAAATTTAAGTTTTCCATTATCTTTGTTATAATCGCGGCTTCGAACTTCTATGCTTGGCAAATCTTCTGCATGTCCCGCAATAGTGAACTTATAATAATAGTACTGCTTTTGATATGCTCGAATTTCCGTATTCCGCACCAATCCATCAATAGGAATGTAATCCTCGAAAAATGAATGCCACGAATACAATTTCCAATCCGAAACTTTTTGAGGTCGGTTTATTATTGCGTTATAAATATTAGTTAAATTGTCATAGTAGTAGTGCAATATTTCATTATTGAACTCGCATAAATTTTTGCCTTTTAAGAAATAGGTAAACGCCTCATGTATTTCCTTTGTTTGTTTGATTTTCCACTCATTATAGGTTTTTAAGTCGGAATCTTCTTCTTTACCGATTATATCGGTTTTGAAAAAAATAAATCGTTTTTGATATGTACTATTATACAGACTATTTACTGTCTCTCTATATCTATCTAATTGTCTATTGTGAGCAGTAGAACATGTTTTATCCTCAATTACAACAATATACGGTGTGTCTAAAAAGGTACATTCAACAAGAATATCTATTTTTTTATATTGCTTTAATATTTTTACATTCTTTATTTGTCTGATATTTTCCAACGACAATTTATCGGAAATAAGCCAAGAAAGCACATAACATGAAAAGTCTTTAACTTCTTCTTGTTCGCAATCAAAGTTTGCAAATAACCAACAAAGAAACGCATCTTGTGAAAGTTCTTTTGTCGCATATTCAAATAAGTTTTTCAACGCAATACCTCTCTTGTGGTTTTTAATATTATATCACAAATAAGCGATTTTTTCAACCATATAACATAGGCAAAAACACATTTTGGCACTGTGGCGGGTGCTTGAATAAACGAGTGGCTCGGCTACGCCTCGCCGTTCAAGCACCCGCCACAAACAAAACAACAAAAACGAAACTCAAAAGCGCACGGAAACGGGCGATCGCCGCTGAACCGCTTGGCGATCCGCCCTTATTCTCCGTGTGGCACAATTTGAGTTTTAACGCCTTTTTGTATACCGTCGGTATTTGTTTATCGGCGGCGTTTTCTTTGTCTATTTACAATGAAGTGACGGAAAATATCCGTAAAGTGTCGGTTTGGATACGGAAAAGTATACTTTCGCATACTCACACTTTACTAAATAATTCGTATACAATCTTAATTGCCAGACAATCGGACAAAGCACCGCTTAAAAGAAAATACAAGCCGAGTTGTAAAAAATTTGTAAAATTTTCAATTTAGGGGGTTGATTTTTGCCGTTTTCGAGGCTATATAGTGAGGGGTATTTTTTTACCGCTCAAAAATAAACAAAAAGGAGGTGGAAAAATGCTGAAAACAGAACTCGAAATTGTTACTGTCGGAACGCCGGATATTGCAACTTTATCCGAAAACGAACAACGGATTTTCTTTGAAACGATATTTGAAAGAGTTTTGGAATTAGCAAAAGAAAAGAAATGTAAAGTAATGAAATG
Source organism: uncultured Eubacteriales bacterium (assembly GCA_949292905.1). Lineage (GTDB taxonomy): Bacteria > Bacillota > Clostridia > Christensenellales > DTU072 > Stercoripulliclostridium_A. Next base: position 3,102 of record CASFAV010000002.1, on the reverse strand, counting down.
AATTGTAATGTAATGTATTGTATTGAAACGGAAATGGAATGAAATGTGTCGGGGTGCAACGTACTACGCCGCCCTATGAAATAGATAACCGAATAAAGACCGAAACGAATTAAAAGAAAAGAAACCAACAGTAAAGAAAAATAAAAGAGCCAAAAAGCAGGCGTTTAAGATTTCCGAAAAGTAGTGGGAACACGCCGTAAAGCAAAGGGCAAGATATGAAACAGGAAAAGACTTGTTTTGTATTTTGTCCTTTTTCTTTTTACCAAAATACAAACTACAAGGAGAACAAAAAAATGGCATATCAAGATAGCAAAGTATATTTCGACGGCGGTCATTATATCGCCGTCCCAAAAGAGAATTTTCCGAGCCGCAAAGGTCGGAATATTCCAAAGAAAAACAGTCCGCAGACGGATACGAAAAAAATCAAGTTTGAAACAGCGTATGCGGAAAGTCAGGCATTGCCCAAACGTGAGCGAAAGCAGTACATTGAGGAACAACTAAAAGACGAATTTATCAGCGAAGAACAAACAAAAGATTACGTTAAACAGCAGACTGAACGCAAAAGAAACAACGCTTACAAGCGTTATACAAGACTGTGGCGCAAAGTGTATTTGCAACGTACTTGGAATTTCTTTGTAACTTTTACTTACGATAATGAAAAGCATACGGAACAAACCTTTCAAAAGACATTGCGTAATTCCTTGAAACACCTTGTAAATCGCAAAGGTTGGAAGTACATAGGCGTTTGGGAGCGTTCATCGAGTGAGCGATTACACTTTCACGGAATATTCTATATCCCCGAAAACGCTATGGTCGGAGAACTGAAACAAGTCAGCGATTACAGTACCAAACAACGCCGTATGCAGACGACATACCAAAACACACGCTTTTCGGAACAATTCGGCAGAAACGATTTCAAAGAAATAGACAAAAACGAAATTGTGCAATCTGTCCGTTATTTACTCAAATACATAGAAAAGAGCGGCGAAAAGTTGGTATACGGCGGAGATTTGCCGACCTATTTCAAGTCGGACATTATGGACGAAGATGTTGCTTGCTCTATCGGAGTGGACGACAGAAAAAAGTTATTATTCGACAATTTCAACTGTTGGGACGAGGGTTGCCTTATCGGTAAAGTCAGTCCCGAAACCATATCGCAGTTGCGTAAATGCAACTAAATCATTTTGTCTTTCGGCTTGCGGAGCGTAAACGAAACCGCCCTTTTCTGCAAGGGTAAAGTGCATTGCTTATCGCAACCCTTGCGGAAAAGGAAAAGGCGGTATAAGAAAGCAACCATACAATGCGTTTTCGTTTGATCGCCCCTTGTCGAAAGACAAAAAATTCATTTCAAAGGAGATTAACCAATTATGAAAACAGCAGTCATTTATGCCCGATACAGCTCGGACAGCCAAACAGAACAAAGCATTGAGGGACAGTTGCGTGTTTGCGAAGAATACGCACAGAAAAATAACATTCTTATTCTCAACACCTATATTGACCGTGCAATGACGGGAACGAACGACAATCGTCCCGACTTTCAGCGTATGATAAAAGACAGCAGTCGTAAAGAATGGAATTATGTTATTTGCTATAAGTTTGACAGATTTTCCCGTAATAAGTATGAAACGGCAATACATAAGAAAGCGTTAAAAGACAACGGCGTTAAAGTCGTTTCCGCTACCGAGTTTGTACCCGACACCCCCGAAGGCATTATCTTTGAAAGTATGCTCGAAGGCTATGCGGAGTATTACAGTGCAGAACTTTCCCAAAAGATACGGCGCGGCAACAACGAAAGCAGAAGAAAAGGCAATCTGACAGGCGGTAAAATTCCGTACGGCTACAAAAACGTAGATAAAAAAGCCGTAATCATACCCGAAGAAGCCGATATCGTCCGTTATATCTATGAGCGGTATTCGATAGGCGTATATGTAAAAGACATTGTTTCCGAACTAAACGAAAAAGGATTATTACATAAAGGCAAGCCTTTTATCCCGAATACGGTTTACAGTATGCTCGGTAACGAACGATATTCGGGCATATACCGTCATAACGGCGAAGTGTTTGACAATATCTATCCGCAAATCGTACCGCAGGAAACCTTTGATAAAGTCCGTGCGAAAGTAAACGCCAATAAATTCGGCAAGCGCAGCGAACATATTACCTATTTACTGAAAGACAAAATCAAGTGCGGTTATTGCGGTAAATCTATTATCGGTGATAACGGGACTGCACATAATGGCGAAAGAAAATATTATTACACCTGTCAAGGTCATAAAAAGAAAACGACAAATTGCCATAAGCAGTCAATCCGAAAAGACATACTTGAAAAAATTGTGCTTGATAGCATTACGGAACAGATACAGAAAAACAATTCTCTTGACTTTATCGTAAAAGGTTTAATGCGAGAACAAGAAAGACAATTGCAGGCAAATATTGTTTTGAATCTACTTGTGAAAGAACAGCGTACTACCGAAAATTCCATAGCCAATATTATGAATGCTATTGAGAACGGCGGTACAAGCAATACGGTAATGAAACGATTAAGAGAACTTGAAATCCGTCAAGAAGAATTAGAACGGCAAATACTCATAGAAAAAAGCAAAACAACTGTGCAACTGACAGAAAAGCAAATTCGTGAGTTTTATATGCAAGCCTTATCATTAGAGCCGAAACTCTTAATAAACTATCTTGTAAAGCAAATAACACTTTACGATGATAAAATAGAAATACAATTCAATGCCCCGATTAAAGCAAGTCCCGATGACGAAAGCCGTCGGGGCTTTTTATTTTACTCTAAAACGGTAAAACTCTCTTATAAAGTGCCGTTCAGAACAAACCTTATAAAATACGAATTTGAAATAGAATTGTATGTTTAATAACAATAAACGGCTATTTATTCCACGTTCCACTTGACGAGAGCCTCTCAGGAACGTGTATCGAGGCAAATAAGGGCGAAACACAACAACCCGACTGAAATCAATCAGTCGGGTTTTGGTTTGCCTTTGGCAATTACAGCCTAACACGTTCCTTTCTCACGTCAAGCGGCTTTCGCGGCATAAACCGCCTAAATATATGACCGCAACTGATAACGGCTCTCTAACG
>CASFAV010000001.1 GCA_949292905.1 uncultured Eubacteriales bacterium | reverse complement strand
CTTGCACTTATGGGAATAATATATTCCGACAGCCCATTTGCGGATGTCGCGACCGACAAAAAACTTGCCGTCAAATATTTCAAACTTGCCGCAAAAGAAAAAGCCGAGAAGAAATTTCTTCCCGGCTTCGGAGTTAAAAGATATTTGATTTTTCAGCGATATTTTTTCGCGTTGACTTCTGCGAAATCTGTGCTACGATAGCCGCAACGAAACGGCAAAATTTGGAGCGTTTATTTTCGTTCAACGATGATGCCGAAGTAATCGACGGCAAAAAATAATACGAACCCGTTTTCAGAGTTCGTATTATTCCCTAATGGCGGAAGCGGAGGGATTCGAACCCCCGTGGGCGTTGACCCAAACGGTTTTCAAGACCGCCTCGTTATGACCACTTCGATACGCTTCCGTTTTGTTTATTCAGATCGACGGCGTTTTCGCCGGCTCTTATTCTATCACAGACCTCCGCATAAATCAATCGTTGATCCATATTTATCTTGCGCACAGGCTTTTGTTACCGTCGCTTTACGAACTTGTTTTTTTGTAACGGGTTGTGTTAAAATATTATATATCGATATTATACGTCGTCATTGTGCGGTCTTACCGCTTGCGAGGTCAGATGAAAATAGTTATTGCTCCCGATTCTTTCAAAGGTACTTTAAGCGCTTACGAGGCGGCTTCGCTTATCGCTAAAGCCGCAAAGGAATGTTTCCCCGATGCGCAGATTGTCGAGATCCCTCTCGCGGACGGCGGCGAAGGCAGTCTTGCATGCTTCCGTAGCGCCATCGGCGGCAATTACGTGCCCGTCAAAGTCTGCAACCCCTATCTCGAACCAATCGAAGCAAAATATCTTCTGAAAGACGGGCTTGCCGTCATAGAAATAGCGGAATGCGTGGGACTTCCGCTCGTCGAAGGAAGGAAACACGTTCGTCTTACCTCCACCTACGGCGTGGGCGAACTCATCCGTGACGCTCTGGATAAAGGCGCGAAAGAAATAGTGCTTGCTCTCGGAGGAAGCTCCACAAACGACGGCGGCGCAGGTATGGCGGTAGCTCTCGGAGCGCGCTTCACGGACTGTGAAGGTCTGCCGATACTCCCTACCGGCGGTACTCTCGAAGATATCTATGCGGCGGATTTTTCGGGACTCGACAAAAGAATAAAAGATGTGAAATTCACCGCCATGTGCGACGTGAACGTAGCGCTGTGCGGTGAAAACGGCGCGACTTACGTATTCGCTCCGCAAAAAGGCGCCGCGGCTAACGAGCTTGAGTCGCTCGACAAAGGTATGCGACACTACGGCGAAATACTTAACGCCGCTTTCGGCGTCGACGTGTTCTCACTCGCGGGAGGAGGCGCTGCGGGCGGACTCGGCGCGGGCGCTTACGCCCTGCTGAACGCAAAAATCGAACGCGGCATAGACCTCGTTCTCAGAGTTACCGATTTCGAAAACGTAATCTCCGACGCCGATATGGTAGTGACCGGCGAAGGCAGGCTGGACAAACAAAGTTTCATGGGCAAAGCCGCAGACGGTATCAGCCGTATCGCCCAAGCGCGCGGCGTACCCGTCTACGTCATAGCGGGCGCGATAGCAAACGACATAACCGCGCCGTTACTTACTTCCCGCGGCATAATCGCGGCAATGGCTACGAGCGCGGGCGAACGTCCCCTGTTCGAAATTGCGGATTCAGCACAGAAGGATCTCTACGAAACGGCAAAAGAACTTTTCAAGACGGTGAAAGAATTATGAGAGCTTTTTTGACGGTATTGGACAGCTTCGGTATCGGCGCTTCCCGTGACGCCGCCTTATTCGGCGACGCAGGTAGTGATACGCTGAAAGCCGTCAGCGCTTCAACCTTTTTTTCGGCTCCCAATATGATTGAAATGGGACTCGGAAATATCGATAGAGTGGATTACCTCCCAAAGGCAACCGCACCGACGGCAAGCTACGCGCGCCTCACGCCGGTCTCTCCGAATAAGGACACCACTTCGGGACACTGGGAAATTGCGGGAGTAATAGCGGAAAAGTTTCCCACCTATCCGGACGGTTTTCCGGAAAAAATTATTTCCGAATTCCGCGCCGTGACGGGAAGGGATATCCTTTGCAACAAACCCTATTCCGGAACAGAAGTCATCAAGGTTTACGGCGACGAACACCTTGCCACGGGAGCGCTTATCGTATACACCTCGCAGGACTCCGTTTTTCAGATTGCCGCGCACGAGTCGATAGTACCGCCGGACGAACTCTACCGTTACTGCACTGCGGCGCGGAAAATACTTACCGGCAAACATTCCGTCGCGCGTGTCATCGCGCGCCCTTTCAGCGGCACGAGCGGAGCTTATTACCGCACGGAGAACAGAAGAGATTTTTCCCTTCTGCCGCCCGCGCCCACCCTGCTTGACCGTCTGTCGGCTGCCGGCAAGGATGTGATCGCCGTAGGTAAAATAAACGATATTTTCGCGGGACGCGGGATAACCCGCGCGGTACACGCCGCGAACAACGCCGAAGGTATCGACGCTCTTTTCTCGATAGCAGAAGAGGATTTCGACGGGCTGTGTTTCGTCAATCTCGTGGATTTCGATATGCTATACGGTCACCGCAACGACGCGGACGGCTATGCGCGCGCCGTAAGCGAATTCGACGAAGCGCTCGGAAAGCTCCTGCCCATATTACGCGCCGACGACGCGCTCATACTGACCGCCGATCACGGTTGCGACCCATCCACGCCTTCGACGGATCATTCGCGCGAAGACGTCTTCGCGCTCATGTACGGCGCCCCTTTCGGCGCCCCGGTGAACCTCGGTACTCTCGACGGTTTCAATCACGCGGGCGACGCCGTTGCGCGACTTTTCGGAATACGCTAAAACGCTCCGCCTTCTTTGCGGAGCGTTGACGGCGTTTCGCCGTAACCGATTCGAATGTTTTTATCTTTTTCCGGTCAAAATGAAGTTCACGAGCTTTTCGACGTCGTCGAAGCCGTCGTACCCGCCTATATAGCCGCCTTCGAAGACGTAACGTATGCCACACGCTTCGTTGCGTTCAAGGCATTCGACGAGTTTCTCTTTGCCGTAGCGCTTCACGAATTCTCTGAACGCCTTATGTTTAACCCTGTCGAAAACGCCTTTTTCACAGTCTTCGTCGCACTCATAGCAACCGCTTATCGCTTTGTTTTCCGCGCATTTGCGGTTAGCGCACCATACCTGTCCCGTGCATCCGGGAGAATAGCACCCTCCGCACCTCTCTTTATCAGGGCATAAAAAACACGGTATGCCGCATCGCGCGAGTCCGTATTCGTCTTCCATACGCACAACCCCGTCCTTTTACGAAATTAAATGCCTTATACACACGCCGGCAACAAGTTTCAAGCGGCATTCCTATTAATATTAAATCACAATACTGCAAATTTTGCAAGAGCGAAAACGATTTCGCTTTTGCAAATACAATTTCAGCTTCCCGAAAGCGCGATATCGTACCACACTTTGATATACGCGGCGATCGGAGCGTAGCCGTAAAGGGGTATGAAATTTATCCCGCGCAGCTTATTACTGCTCTCGTACCGTACTCCGTCGCGAGCAACGCCCGTAAGAAAGACCTCGATACCGCCTGCCCTGACCTCCGCGAGGAAGGAGTCGAAGTCTTCCCCTACCGTACGCAACGTACCCGAATGATAACATTCTAAGACGACGGCTCTGAGCGAAGAAGAGAATTCGCGGGGATACGTCATCCCGGGATAGACCGATATCCGCATGACCGTGCCGTCGATAAGCTTAACGCCTTTGCGGTAAACGCCAGCGGCGGGAAAGCCGGTCGCTGAACCGAGTTCCGAGAAAACATCGGAAAAGGCTTCGTGAGCGGAAAGCCTGTCCGCGTCGAATATCCCGAATTCGGGTTCCTTAATATTTGATTTACGTAATCCGTTACAGGTTTTTGAGTCAATATAGGCGACTTTCACACCCCTTTGTCCGCTTGCGATGAAATTGATCGCGACGCGCATATTATACAGCGCGTTGGTATTCGGATCGTCTATAGGGTCCGAGGCGGAAACGAGTACGACGGGCGCGCAATCCGCGCCGAAAGCGTATCTCAATGCCGCCGCGGTATATTGCAAGGTATCGGTGCCGTGCGTAACTATCACGCCGTCGCATCCTTCCTCAAGCGCCGCTGCCGTGAGCTCGGTGATTTCCGTGATGCGCGCGCCGCCGTTGTTCTCGGATAGCGCGGGCAACGCGCTTACTATCCGCCATTCCTCTTTGCCGTAAACCGCTTCGTACGCGTCGAGCAAGGCTTTCGCGGGGTCTTTTCGCAGTCTGCGCACCCCTTCGGCTTCCGCGGTACCTATCGTTCCGCCAGTGGTTATCAAAGTTATTTTCATATTATGATTGTAATACAACGCTCGTATTATTTCAACCCGCTTACGTAAGCTCGGATTTATCGGTCTTGCAATTTTCCGATAATATGTTACAATTAGTTTATCACGAGAGGAGAGTGTTTATTATGGACTATTCCGGCATCATCGGCAAAGCAGCCTCGGCTATCCCCCCTTCGGGAATAAGAAAGTTTTTCGACATCGCCGCGGAGATGAAAGATTGCATTTCGCTTGGCGTGGGCGAACCCGATTTCATCACTCCCGCCGCCTTCAGCCAGGGCGCGCTGAAAAGCCTTAAAGAAGGCAAGACGCAGTACACTTCCAACAGCGGTCTGAAAGAACTGCGCGTCGCGATATCGAAATATCTTGCCGATTTCATCGAGACCGAGTACGATCCGAACTCCGAGATACTGATCACCGTAGGCGCCTCCGAAGCCATCGACATCGCTCTCAGGATGCTCATCGATCCCGGCGACGAGATACTCGTTCCTATGCCCTCTTACGTGTCATACGCCCCCTGCGTGTCGCTGTGCGGCGGAACGCCGATAGCGATAAACTGTAAGGCGGAAAACATGTTCAAATTGACGCCGGAGGAACTCGAAGCGGTCATCACGCCGAAAACCAAAGCGCTGATACTGCCCTACCCCAACAATCCTACCGGAGCGGTAATGGAAAGAGAATATCTCGAAGCCATAGCGCCAGTACTTCGCAAAAACAATATTATCGTGCTCTCGGACGAAATATACGGCGAACTCACTTACGGCGAAAAGCACGTTTCCGTAGCTCAGATAGAAGGAATGCGCGAGCTTACGATAATACTGAGCGGCTTCAGTAAAGCGTTTGCGATGACGGGGTGGCGCGTGGGATACGTAGCCGCTCCCAAGGAAATGCTTGCCGTGATGCGCAAAATACATCAATACGCCATAATGTGCGCGCCGACGGCGAGCCAGTACGCGGCGCTCGCCGCGCTCGAAGAAAGCTATAAGCACGACTTCAAAGAAGTCAGAGAAATGCGCCGCCAGTACAACGAACGCCGCATATATCTCGTGGACAGACTGAACGCCATGGGGCTCGAGTGCTTCGAACCGCGCGGAGCGTTCTATGCATTCCCCTGCGTGTCGTCTACGGGCATGGACGGCGAACAGTTCGCAGAAAAGCTCCTTTATTCCGAAAAAGTCGCCGTGGTCCCCGGCTCCGCCTTCGGCGCGAGCGGCAAGGATTTCGTACGCATATCCTACGCATACGCCATCCGCAACATCGCCAAAGCTCTCGATAAGATAGAGAAATTTCTTTCGGAACTGAAAAATTAAGACAGTTTTTATAAATAAAAAGCGTTCCGCAAGGAACGCTTTTTCGTGCTTTACGTGACGCGGAACGCCTTAAAATGTTTCGCCGTAATATAATTTTCTTTTGTCGGGCGGCGTGAGCGCGACGGTTTCGTTCGTTCTTTCCACCGCAAGGGTAAGGAGCATCGCCATGACCATTATGGGATAAGGAATGAACGTGCCCGTATCCATCATGCTGTAGGCTTCGAAGCCGAGGAAGGACAGCAAAGCGAATTGAGCGAATAAGTTGCGGTTGATCCTGCGGAACACTATACCGTAACGCACCGCGTAGAATATGGCGAAAGCGACTATGCCAACCGCGCCGGTCGAGCCTATCACCTGGAAAAGCGTGGAATGGAACCAATAGAAATACATTCCTTCGGGCTGGGTGTAGTATTCTCCGTCGAAGCCCATTCCCGCTCCGAATACGGGATTGTAGCGGAAACATTCGATAGCTTCGGCGTAGAGCTTATCGCGCCCCGAAATCGTTTTGTCCTCCAGGTTGGCAAGGCGCGAGATATAAGCGTTCAATTCGCTCATATTGAGGAAATACACCGTAAGTATCGCGACGACCACTGCCGCCACGGGAATAACTATTTTGAGTCTGGCTCTGCCCTTACATTTGATCATAGCGTAGATCGCCGTCAGTACCGCCATTATCGTGCCGAAAAGGATGCCGCCGCGGCTGAACGTCAGCACGGTAAAACAGAAATTAATTATGCCGAGCACGGTATAGAGCAACTTCTGTTTTTCGGTAAGCGCAAGATAAAATCCCATCGGCGAAGCGAGCAGTAATATAGTGGCGAGGTTATTGTCTATCGACCAACCCGCGTCTATCACGAATCCGCGTCCCCACAATTCGAAAGGCGGTTTATTGACGACGTACAGAGTAACGATCTCCATTCCTATCAGAATACCGTACCACGTAAAAGTTTTCGCCGTATATTTTCCTATCGAAGCGAACCCTTTGTCTTCCTTGCCGTAAAGCGCGAAAAGCACGTAAAATATAAGAGGAAGGAAGCCCAGCATCAAGGTGTATGCGAGAGTGCCGAGATAATTTTCTTTGGCGATGACTCCCGCGCCGCCGAGAAGCATTGCCGCCGCAATGAGAAGCTGCGGGATAAGCATACGCATTTTTTTGCGTTCGGGACGGTAATAGAAAAGATGAAAAACAAGTCCTATCACAAGCGGTATCGCGCCTGTAAGACAGATGAAGTATTCCGTGGGATCCTTCATCGCGAACATCGCGGGCGCGAACAGAGCTACCGGAAGCATGGGCTTGAAGTCGTCCACTACGATGAGCGCGGTGCCGCCTATGATCGAGCCTATAAGGAATCCCCAGAAAATTTCCTTCGTATACCAAGTCAGGAATACCACCGCGACAAGCGCTATAAGATATGCGTCGGTATAGAAAAACCTTTGCAATCCTTCGGGCGCTTTGTCCGAGAGTTTGAGTTTTACGCTTTCCATAGATAATTTCCCTGATATATTTTGTATTGATCGGGCTCATGCCCGTATCGGTATTCTATCACATTAATCTCTCCAAAGCAACGGTAATCGTCATCGTGAGTAATTTAGCGCAAATGTTGACTATTGCGCACGCGGAATATATAATTTATATAGCGACTCGCGCGGCAACGTGCCGCCGCGCGCTTCCGAAGCCGCACAATACCCAAAGGAGCGAACCGAATGAGAAAAGTCATCAATATCAACGACGGTTGGAAATTCACCAAAGAAGGCGAAAGCTTCAACGTGTATCTTCCCCATTCTTATAACGCGGAAGACGGTCAGCGACAAGCCGATTATTACAGAGGCAAATGCAGTTACGAGAAAGCGCTTCCCCTTACGGAAGGCGAAAGCTGGCTGGAGATCAACGGAGCGAATTCGGTCGCGGAAGTATACCTCAATAACCGTAAAATAGCGGAACACCGCGGCGGATATTCCATGTTCCGCGTCAACCTCACCCCGCACCTTATCGGGAACGACAAACTGCGCATAGACGTGGACAACTCCGACTTCGACGACGTATATCCTTCCACGGCGGACTTCACCTTCTACGGCGGCGTATACCGCGACGTGAATATCGTAACGGGATTGAGTAAAAAGCACTTCGCGCTCGACAGCGGCAGGAACGGCGTTTTCGCAACCCCGGAAGTTCTTAAAGGCGGTAGCGGAAAACTCACCGTAAAAACTGTTGTTCGCGGCGCGGAAGAAGGCGACGAAATAAAACTTACCCTCACCGACAGAGAGGGCAAAATCGCGGCTTCCCTTACCGCCCCCGCCACGGCGGGCGAATATTCGCTCGACGTGAATAACGTTTCCCTCTGGAACGGTATCGCCGATCCGTATCTCTATACTCTGAAGTGCGAATTGTATTCGTCGGGAGCGAAACAAGATGAAGTAACCGTCAGAACGGGATTCCGAACAATAACTTTTGATTCCGAAAAAGGCTGTTTCCTGAACGGGAAACATATTAAACTCAAAGGTGTTTCGCGCCACCAGGACAGGCTCGGGAAAGGCAACGCTCTGAGTTACGCCGACCATAAGGAAGACGTCGCGCTGATACTCGAAGTCGGCGCCAACTCGGTGCGCCTTGCTCACTATCAGCAGGACGAAAAGTTCTACGACCTGTGCGACGAGAACGGATTGCTCGTATGGGCGGAAGTGCCGGTCATCTCGCGCTTCTCCCCCGCCAAACAGGACAACGCGAAAAACCAGCTTACCGAGCTTATCACGCAGAATTACAATCATCCTGCGATTTTCTGCTGGGGAGTGCAGAACGAAATAACCATAGGCGGCAAAGCCAAAGGCGTGGAGCCCGCCATCAAAGAGCTCAACGCCCTCGCGCATTCGCTCGATCCCTCACGTCCCACCACTTCGGCGCAGGTCATGATGTGCGCGCCCGACAGCTCCCTCAACAAAATAACCGATATCCAGGGTTACAATCTGTACTACGGCTGGTACGTCGAGAAATACACTTCCCTCGGTAGCTGGCTCGACAATTTCCACAAGATAAACCCCGAAGTCAAGCTGTGCCTCAGCGAATACGGAGCGGAAGCGGTATTGCGCTATCAGACGGAGATCGGAGAACAAGGCGACTACACCGAAGAATATCAGGCGGTATTGCACGATCATTACGCCCGCGAGATAGGCGCGCGCGACTGGATGTGGGGAAGTTACGTATGGAATATGTTCGACTTCGGCTCCGCCAACCGCAACGAAGCGGGCGTAAAAGGCAGGAACAACAAAGGACTCGTAACTTTCGACCGTAAAACGCGCAAAGACGCATTTTACGTATATAAAGCGCATTGGAGCGACGAAAAATTCGTCAAAATATTGGGTGCGCGCTATGCGCGCCGTCCTGTCGGAGCAACCGTCGTGACGGCGTGCTCCAACGCAAGCGAGGTCACGCTCACCGTGAGCGGCGTCAGCTACACCGCGAAATGCGACAAAGTGGTCAGATTCGAAAATATCGAGATAAAGCCCGGCGAAAACAAAGTCGTGTTGACGGCGGGCTCTCTCAGAGACGAAGCGGTGTTTACCGGAGTAGACGAGCCCGAAAAAGACTACAAAATGCCCGAAGGCGCGGCGTCTTTCGTCAAAAACTGGTTCCGTTCGGAAGGCGGCGACTCCTCGGCGTATTATTCGTTGAACGACAGAGTGGGCGCGCTCATGAAGAGTCCCGAGATACAGACGGCGATCAACTCCTTCCTCGGCAAGAAAAAATCGATGAAAGCGCTCGCTTTCCTTGCAAAGCCCTTCAGAGTATCCACGCTTCTGAAGCTCGGTCGTATAGATCCGCAGTTATGCGACATCGTAGCAAGCTACTTACAGACAATACCCAAAAAGAAATAATACAAAAGGCGGAAACGACTATGAAAATAGAAAACGTGATAATTCTTCGCGACGGTAAAGCCTCCGACTCGGCGGTAGACGTCTACGCCGAAAACGGCGTGATAACCGAAATTGCGGTACGCGGGAAGCCCGACGGAGACACGCTGTACGCGACGGCGGGATTCGTGGACGAACACACGCACGGCGGCTACGGAATGGATTATTTCGCGGCGACGCAGGAAGCCGCGGACGCCGTCGGGAAATTCCATCTCGACAACGGCACCACTTCTTACGTGGCTACTTCGGTAGCGACGAAACTCGACGATTTGGATCACCAGATAGCGGAGATCAGGAAGCTGAAAAACAGATTTTCGGACATGATAGGTCTGCACATGGAAGGACCGTTCATCAACGTGGGCAAGAAAGGCGCCCAGCCCGAAGAAAACATTAAAACGGTATTCGAGGACGAGGACCAGGAATTCTTCGCGAAGAATAAAGACATGATCCGCATCGTCACTCTCTGCCCCCACACCTCGAGAAGCGTGCAACTCGTCAGGTGTCTCAGAAGTTGCGGAATAATCGCTAACGCGGGGCACGACGGCAGTATTTATCCCGAGATAATGGCTTGCGTGGAAGCCGGACTCGACGCCGCCACTCACGTTTATTGCGCTTCGTCCGGGCTCGGCAGGCGCAAGGGCGACCTTACAAAATATATCGGACTCAACGAAACCGCCCTGCTCGAGCCGCGTATCATGACAGAGGTCATCGCGGACGACATGCACATATCCGAACCGCTTTTCCGCTTCATCTATAAAAACAAAGGCTTCCGCAAGATAATGCTCGTGTCCGACTCCCTCTCGGCAGCCGGCATGCCCGTAGGCACATATAAGCTCGGCAGGGACATCGACGTGTACAATAACGGCAAAGTGGCGTTGCTCGCCGACTTCAGCGCGCTGGCGGGAAGCATAACGCCCGTAGCCAAAATGGTGGAAATAGTGACTTCCTACGGCGTCCCCGTGGCGGAAGCCGCGTATATGGGCAACCAGGCGCCCTGCGCCCATTTAGGACTTACCGACCGCGACGTGGTAGCGGTGGGCAAGCGCGCCGATATCTGCCTTCTCGACGGCGCGGCGCGCCTTCAGGCGGTCTACCAACTCGGCAAGCGCATCGTCTGACGACATAACGCGTCAACGCACTATTTTATCGAGCACTTTGGACAGTTCTTCCAGTTTGTCGCCTGCGTCGCCCGCTTTTACGGAATCGACGACGCAGGTGCGTAAGTGCGCGTTGAGCACTTCCTTGTTGACTTTGGCAAGTATAGCCTGCGTCGCCATTATCTGATTGGAAATATCTATACAATATTTCTTCTCGTCTATCATCCTCACTACGCCTTCTATCTGCCCCGCCGCGGTCTTGAGCAACCTTACGAGCTCGGCGTCGTTCCTTTCGTAGCCCTTCATTTCTCCTCCTCAGCATTGTAACCCGCCGCTTTGACGGCTTCGACGAGAGCTTCGGCGCTCGCCGCATTCGCGCGTACGACCGCGTTCTTTTTTTCGAGCGAAACTTCGACGCTCTCCACTCCGGCTACTCCTTCGAGAGCCGCCTTGACGCGCGCCACGCAATGCATGCACATCATACCTTCTACGGAAATAACGTATTCTTTCATATCTTTAACGCTCCTTTCGTCGTTTATATTGTTTTGCCCGATATCGGGCGACGAGGGCAAGACGCACCCGTCGCCGCAGCCGCACGCGGCGTTCGCTTCCCCTGTTACGGACGTCGCGGTGGGCTTGAAAAACTTGAGCCGTAATGCGTTAGTCACCACGAATATGCTCGAAAGACTCATCGCCAGAGCGCCTATCATCGGATTGAGCATAAGCCTGAGCGGCGTATGATAAAGGACGCCCGCGGCAATCGGTATGCCCAAAGCGTTATAGAAAAACGCCCAGAACAAATTCCCCTTGATATTTCTTATCGTGCGAGTTCCGAGCCGCATGGCGGTGACCACGTCGGCTACGTCGTCTTTCATCAGTATAACGTCGGCGCTGTCCACGGCTATATCGCTCCCGCTTCCGATGGCTATCCCGACGTCGGCGCGCATGAGAGCGGGCGCGTCGTTGATACCGTCGCCTACCATCGCGACCTTCCCTTTTTGCGCAAGCCTCGCTATCTCCTTTTCCTTACCGTCAGGCAAAACGCCCGCTATCACCTCGTCGGCGCCCACCGCGTCGCCCACGGCGCGCGCGGTAACGGGATTGTCGCCCGTAAGTATATAGACCTTCGCGCCCGACTTCTTGATCTCGGCGACAGCTTCTTTCGCGTCCGGTTTGATTCTGTCGAAAGTGCCTATCGCGCCTGCATACTTCCCGTTCACGGCTACGAGTAGAGGAGTATGACCTCTGCTTGCCACCGCCTGAAGATCGTTTCCGAATTCCGACGCCGGTACGCCGCACTCTTCCATGAGCCTCGCGTTCCCCACGACATATTCGTCCGAGCCCACTTTGCCTTTTACCCCTCGTCCCTGTAAAGTGGTATATTCTGTAGCTTCAGCTACAGATTTAAGTCCTTTTTCGTTCGCGTATGCGACCACAGCCTCCCCGAGCGGATGCTCGCTCTTTTTCTCCAAGGCGGCGACTGCGGCGATCACGTCATCGACATTTACTCTTATCGTTATATCCGCTACTTCAGGTTTGCCTTCCGTTATGGTTCCCGTTTTATCGAAAACGACGTATTTTACCTCGCTCAAGGTTTCGAGCGCTTCGCCGCTCTTTACGAGTATGCCGTTTTCCGCGCCTTTACCCGTTCCCACCATTACCGCCACGGGAGTCGCAAGTCCCAATGCGCACGGGCAGGAGATTACGAGCACGGACACCGCCGCCGTGAGGGCGAATTCCGCGTCCTCTCCTCCGGCTAGCCAGCCGATGAAGGTAGCGAGCGCTATAAGCATCACCACGGGAACGAATATGCCCGACACTTTATCCGCTATCTTGGCTATGGGCGCTTTGGCTGCGCCCGCATCCTCCACGAGGGCGATTATCTTGGCGAGCACGCTCTCTCCGCCTACGGCGGTCACTTCGGCTTTGACGTATCCGCTTTTAACGAAAGTCCCGCCCGTGATCTTATCTCCGACGCCCTTTTCTACTGGGACGCTTTCTCCGGTTAGCGCGCTTTCGTTCACGAATGCGTCGCCGTTTATTATCACCGCGTCCGCGGGCACGGACATGCCCGCTTTCACCGCTATGACGTCCCCGGGCGCGAGCGCGCCGCTCTCCGTTTCGCGTTCCTCGCCGTCTTCGCCTATTATCAAGGCCTTCTCGGGCACAAGCTTACGCAGCTTGCCGAGCGCGTCGCCGGTGCGCTTCTTCGAGAGCGTCTCAAGATATTTACCGACGGTAACGAGCGCGAGTATCATTCCCGACGACTCGAAATAAAGACTGTGAAGATATCTTTCCACCGTCGCCGTATCGCCCGCGCCCAAGCCGTAACTCATTCTGAACAGCGCGAATATCCCGTAGACGAGCGAAGCCGTAGCCCCTACCGCTACGAGAGAATCCATATTCGGAGCTCCCCTGAAAAGCCGCGAAAAGCCGTTGACGAAATAGGCGCGGTTCACGTAAAGTATGGGCGCGCACAACAAAAGCTGAACGAGCGCGTAGGACACGGCGTTAGCCGTTCCCGTGAGAAAGGACGGAAGCGGCGCGCCGAACATGTGTCCCATGGCGACGTACATCAGTAGCACCATAAAAACAAGCGAAATTATCAGTCTCGTTTTCATGGCTTTTGCTTCTTTTGCGGCGGTTGCGGCGGCAGAGCTTTCCTTCGCCTTCGAGGTATTGTCACCGACGCCCGCTTTATCGGCGGGATAAGCGCCGTAACCCGCTTTTTGCACGGCTTCTATTATCTTTTCGTCTTCGCCGTCGTATTCGAGCGTCAGCGTGGATGTCAGCAGGTTGACCGAAACCTTACTCGTTCCGGGTAATTTGGCTACGCAGTTTTCCACGTGAGCCGAGCACGCCGAACAGGTCATTCCGGTCACGGTGAATTTTCTTTTCTTCATATTTTCGCCTCGTACCGCACGTCCCGAACGGGAAAGGCGGCTTTTGTTTTTACGCCTTTACGACCCGGCGAGTACGCGCGATCCGCTTTAAGCACGGCACGGGCTTGCTCGCTTCCGTCGCATATCCACCCCACCCCCGTGGGGTGTCTCCGCAATAAGGATATCACCGTCTTTTTGCTTTGTCAACATTTATTATGCGTTTCATGCGGTTTAGCCGAACAGCCGCCGCGTGATAAGCGCGCCGTAAACGGTTTGCCCGAACGCCCGCCGCGTGATAAGCGCGCCGTAAACGGTTTACACGAACGGCCGCCGCGTGATAAGCGCGCCGTAAAGCGATCCGCTCCCGCTTGGGATAATACGCTGCTCCCGCTTATAGGTGCTTCGCGGCGCGCTTGCCTACGGTATTTATTCCCGATTATCCGATATTCACTCCTCACGAGTCGCCTGACAAACGCCCTTTTGTGCTCGTTTGCTCGTTTTTCGGATTTTCCGTTTACTATAAGGATATATGCTCGCGCAGGCGCTTCGGCGTTTGCGGGTATTCAACGGGCGCCGCAGTCTTCGACAAAATTTGTTGATAAATTTATATAAAAATATTGACGGATTTCAAAATTCGCAGTATAATATCATAAACGAAAATCAAGGAGGTAACGATGCAGAAAAGTTTATACAGTCTGATACTTATGGACGACGTCGTGCGCGAAATAGACGCCATCGCCCGTAAGCAGA
This sequence comes from uncultured Eubacteriales bacterium, assembly GCA_949292905.1. Taxonomy (GTDB): domain Bacteria; phylum Bacillota; class Clostridia; order Christensenellales; family DTU072; genus Stercoripulliclostridium_A. Next base: position 16,931 of record CASFAV010000001.1, on the reverse strand, counting down.
ACACCAACAGAAGCAATCTCATCAATCAGATACTAGCCGAGTACGTTTCGATGGTGACTCCCGAACAGCGCATATACAATATTTTCAGCTGTATCGACAACCTGCTCGGGCATAACGCCTTCGACTCGTACATCGAGCCGCACGAAAGAACGATGAGTCTCAAAAGCTCTCTTAACTACAGATACCGTCCCACGATAAGATATCTCGTCGAGCTCTACCGCACCGGCGAAAACGCTTCGGGCGAGCTCAAGATAATTTTCCGCACCCAATCGCAGGAATTGTTATTCAGATTGGCGGAATTTTTCGAATTGTGGACAAAAATGGAGAAAATTTATCTTAAGGATTATTCCGCGCAAACGATAAATTACTCCTTCGAGAACGGCAAATTCACGCGAACGTTCGCAATGCCGCGCGACAGAGTATACGACAACGAGGAAACGGCGCGGGCGATAAGCGATTATATACGCATGTTCGACGATATCGTGAAAGGATATCTGACGGGCGCGTATATGAGCTTCGCGGAGATGGAGAACAGGTATCTCAATTACCTCAACGGTTCCGTCGTAATATAAGGAGGTGAACGATATGAACATACAGAAATTGACGCAAAAAAGCATAGAAGCCATACAAAAAGCGCAAAGCATAGCGATAGAAAATCAGAATGCGGAGATATTGCCGGAGCATATAGCATATGCGCTCATAGACGACGACGGCGGGCTCGCGAGCAACGTCGTACGCAAGTGCGGCGGTAATCCCGACGCGGTCGCGGCGGCGCTCGACGACAAGATAAGGAGAATGCCCAAAGTGGGCGGAAGCGCGCACGAACCCGACAAGATCTACGTATCGGTATCCACGGACAAAGTGCTCGTACAGGCGGAAAAGTATGCGGACTCCGCTAAAGACGAATACGTCAGCGTAGAGCATATCATGCTTGCGATATACGAGAAATGTCCCGAGATCGCGGAGATCTTTGCAAAAAACGGCGCTTCGCGCAAGCAATTCGAAGAAGCGCTTAAAAAGGTCAAAGGCTCTCAACGGGTAACGGGCGACAATCCCGAAGCGACTTACGACGCTCTGACAAAGTACGGCAGCGATCTTACCGAGCGCGCGAGAGAGCAGAAACTCGATCCCGTCATCGGCAGAGATTCGGAGATCCGCAACGTGATAAGGATACTGTCGCGTAAGACGAAGAACAACCCCGTGCTCATAGGCGAACCGGGCGTAGGCAAAACGGCGATAGCCGAAGGGCTCGCGCAGCGCATAGTACGCGGCGACGTTCCCGAAGGGCTCAAGGAAAAGACGGTGTTTTCGCTCGATATGGGCGCGCTTATCGCAGGCGCGAAATTCAGGGGCGAATTCGAAGAAAGGCTGAAGGCGGTCCTTAACGAGATCAAGCAGAGCGAAGGTCGCATAATACTTTTCATCGACGAGCTTCACACGATAGTCGGCGCGGGCAAGACGGACAGCGCGATGGACGCGGGCAATCTTCTGAAGCCGCTGCTTGCAAGAGGCGAGCTCCACTGCATAGGCGCCACCACGCTCGACGAATACCGTAAGTATATCGAGAAGGACGCCGCGCTCGAGAGGCGTTTCCAACCGGTCATGGTAGACGAACCCACCGTGGAGGACACGATAAGCATACTGCGCGGACTTAAAGAGAAATACGAGCTTTTCCACGGCGTTCAGATACAGGACGCGGCGCTGGTCGCGGCTGCGACGCTTTCGGCAAGGTACATCACCGACAGGTTCCTGCCCGATAAAGCCATAGACCTCGTGGACGAAGCGTGCGCGCTCATACGTACCGAAATAGACTCGATGCCCGCGGAAATGGACGAAGCCCGCCGCAAGATAATGCAGCTCGAGATAGAGGAAACGGCGCTCAAGAAGGAAAAGGACTCTCTCTCCGCAAGCAGGCTCGAAACGATCCGCAAAGAGCTCAACGAGCTCAGGGAAAAGTTCAACGCCATGAAGGCGCAGTGGGACAACGAGAAGAACGCCATCGAATCGGTGCAGAAAATAAAGCAGGAGATCGATTCCGTCAACTCCGAGATAGAGCGCGCTCAACGGAATCTCGACTACGAGAAGACCGCCAAGCTCCGTTACGGCAAGCTTCCCGAGCTTGAGAAAAAGCTCAAAGAAGCGCAGGCGGCAAGCGCTTCCGGCAAGAACAATACCCTTCTGCGCGACAAGGTTACAGAAGACGAAATATCTCGTATAGTCTCCCGTTGGACGGGTATTCCGGTATCCAAACTTATGGAAGGCGAACGCGAGAAGGTATTGAATCTCGAAGGCATACTCCATAAGCGCGTCATCGGACAGAACGAAGCGGTACGTCTCATAAGCGAAGCCATACTGCGTTCGCGCGCGGGCATTTCCGACCCCAATCGTCCTATCGGCTCGTTCATGTTTTTGGGCCCTACGGGCGTGGGCAAGACGGAGCTCGCCAAGGCGCTCGCGGAATGTCTGTTCGACGACGAGCACAATATCGTGCGTATAGACATGAGCGAGTATATGGAGAAATTCAGCGTTTCCCGTCTCATAGGCGCGCCTCCCGGATACGTGGGCTATGACGAAGGCGGTCAGCTTACCGAAGCCGTAAGGCGCCGTCCCTATTCCGTCGTGCTTTTCGACGAAATAGAGAAAGCGCACCCCGACGTATTCAATATTCTGCTGCAGGTACTCGACGACGGCAGGATAACGGACTCTCAAGGTCGCACGGTGGACTTCAAGAACACGATCATAATAATGACCAGCAACCTCGGCTCCTCGTACCTCCTCGAAGGTATAGACGCGGACGGCGAGATAAGCGAAACGGCGCGCGACGAAGTGAACGCGCTCCTGAAGCAGAGCTTCCGTCCCGAATTCCTCAACAGGTTGGACGAGATAGTGTTCTTCAAGCCGCTCACTCACGACGACATCGTCAAGATAGTCGACCTGTTGCTTAAAGGGCTCGAGGAAAGGCTTGCCGACAGACAGCTCACGCTCGAAGTGACTCCCAAAGCCAAGGACGCCATAGCCGACAACTCCTACGATGCGCAATACGGCGCCCGTCCGCTCAAGAGATACCTCCAGTCGCACGTCGAAACGTTGCTCGCGCGCACCATAGTCGCGGGAGATCTCGAAGCGGGCGACAAGCTTATCGTGGACTGGTCGGACGAAGACAAAGCCTTCACCGTAGCGCACGAAAAACGCGCAAACGGATAACCGATAATTAAATTAAAGAAGCCGCAAATCATATTTGCGGCTTCTTTCGAGGCAATGCGAAATATGAGCGGAATAAAGATACGCCAATACGTTGCGGGCGACATAGATAAAATATGCGAGCTTTTCTACCTGACGGTGCATACCGTTAACGCTGAAGACTACACGCGCGAGGAGCTCGACGCATGGGCGGACGGTTCTCCCGATAAGGCGCGGTGGAATAAGGAGTTAACGGAGAGGAAAGCGCTCGTAGCGGAGATCGACGGTAAACTTGCGGGCTTCGCGGACATGGACACGACGGGCTATCTCGACAGACTGTACGTAGCGGCGGACTGCGTAAGGAAAGGCGTGGGAAGCGCCCTTCTTACGGCGCTCGAAGCGCGAAATCCCGCCGCCGTTTATACGACGTACGCTTCGATAACCGCGGTGCCGTTCTTCTTGAAAGCGGGATACTCCGTCGTTCGCGAAAACGCCGTTATTCGCCGCGGCGTTACTTTGAAAAACTACCTTATGCAAAAGATTAAGCCCGCCGGTTGACCGACGGGCTTTTTAAGGGAAATTATTTGAGCCAGTCCTCGCCCTCCACGGGTTTAGTGTTATATAAATCCACTATTACGTCCACGCATTTGGAGATACCGAGTTTACCCGAATCGAGCGCGACGTCGTAGTGTATCGCGTCCCCCCATTCGAGTTCGGTATAGAATTTATAGTATGCCGCCCTGCGCTTGTCCTTGTCGCGCAAACGCTTTTCGGGAGTTTCGCTGTTTTCGCCGTACAGCTTCACTATGCGTTCGGCGCGCTTAGCCATATCCGCATGAATGAACACTTTGAGCAGATCCGCTTCGTCCCTCAATATGTAGTCCGCGCAGCGCCCCACTATCACGCAAGGACCTTCGCGCGCTATATCGAGTATCACTTTATTCTGCGCTACCCATATATAGTCCTGGTTGCTTATGCCGTTGATACCGCGCCCCGACGCGAACATTCCCGTGAGCCACGTGCGGTACGAAGTATATTCGCCGCATTCCGCGATATATTCCTTCGACATACCGCTCTGTTCAGCCACTTTCTCGATTATCTCCGCGTCGTAGCATTTGAGCCCCAGTCTTTCCGCCACCTCCTTACCGATGGTACGGCCGCCGCTTCCGAACTGACGGCTCACGGTGATTATCCTGTTTTTCATACGTCCACCTCCTTGTTCCGCTTTGCGGACAAAGTATCTGTATATATTCTACCACACCCTACAGAATATTTGAAGTCCCGAATTTTGTCACGTAGGCGATGGCCGCCTGTCTGTTATTTATAAGCAAAAACGAACCGACGGTTGCGCGCCCACGTACTTTATGATATAATAATTCCGAAGAGAACGGTTTTATATCAAATTCGCAGTAAGGCATTTGCAGCTAACTTTTCGGACATACCGCTCTTAATCGATCCGGCTCATCTCAAACGAAATCAACCAAAACAAATAAATTTTATTCATAAGGAGGAAATTATGTCGGCATTTATAATCAAATACGACGAAGCTTTCGGCAATTCCGATAAAATATGGGATATTACCGAGGACGGCGCACTCAGAGGATATAACGGAAAAGGCGGCGCCGTGACCGTACCCGACGGAATTAAAACCATATCAAACGGTGCATTTCAATGGAACAAAGACGTGACTTCCGTCACTTTGCCGCCGTCCGTAACGGCGATCGGGCGCATGGCGTTTTTCAGCTGTTCCGCCCTCGAATTCTTATACCTTACGGATAACGTATCGGAAATAGGCGAATCCGCCTTCGAGCATTGCTCCGAATTGAAAAAAGTCGTCACGGTCAAGGAGAACGACGCTTTACTCAAGTCCGAAGAACACCTTTCCGGAGATGTAGGAAAATGCGCGTTCTCTTCCTGCGAAAATCTCGTTTCGGCGGAGCTTCCTCGCGGTATAAAGCGCATAGCTCAGAACGCTTTTGAAATGTGCATAAAGCTTGATCGGATAAATCTACCTCCTTTCCTCGAAAGTATCGGCGATATGGCGTTCTTCGAATGTCGTTCGCTTAAAAAAATCGCCTTCCCGGCTACGCTGAAGGATATAGGGCAACTTGCGTTCCGTTATGCCGCGCTTCAAAAGGCGTATTTGCCCGACTCGGTGATAAGCGTAGGCGCGGAAGCTTTCAGAGCGAACGCGGGGCTTACTTCAATATCCCTGCCCGCTTCGCTCACGACGCTCCCCGCGGGCTTGCTGTACGGGTGTTCTTCGCTTAAAAAAATCGTTTACCGCGGTACCGAAGAGATGTGGGAAAAGGTAGAAAAGCATGAAAAGTGGGCGCCCGACAATCCGGGTACCGTAATCAGATTCTGTCCGGAATAACGCTTGAACCGGCTTACAGAATGCTCATAGCGGATATATTAAAAGCCCCCGAAAATTCGGGGGCTTCAATAAATACGATATTTATTTAAGGGGTGCGTCTCGCGGATAAATCAGAAGATATATTCGAGAAGATACGGGATCTCGTATTCGCACAAACTCGAAATCGAGATATAATATCTCACGTTTCCGTCCGAGAAATACAGGAAGGTGAAAAAGGCTTGCTCGCCCGAGCGATCGACGTAATATTTAACGGTATAACCGCGCCATTGAAGTTCGTCGGGGTATTGCTCGTACGCTAACGTACCCTGCCAGTGATATCCGCCGACAAGAGCTTTGATATCTATTTCGTCGATCACTCCGTCGTAAACTACTTCGGAGACGCTCGCGCCCACTACGGCGCCGTTCTCCTTGAGTCTCATCACACCGTATAGACTCCCGAACGAGCCCTTGACGGGCAAGGTGACGCACAGGCCTTCGGCGGCGAACGCCGCTTCGGGGTTGTCCGTGAAGTATTCTATATCCACGTCCTCAGAGGAACAATAGAAGCCGCCGTCGGGCTCTGTGCCGCCGTGCGTCGGTGGCACGCCGAGGTCGACGTCGGGATCTTCCGCTTCGCTCTGCGTTATGCCTACGGGCATTCCGTTCCCGTCGTATTCCTTACGGAGCGCGAGAGGTAACGCGATACTGAGCGTCAATACCGCTATTATCGCCGCCACCGCGAGAACGCGCGCGGCGTTACGTTTTAGTTTGTTTTTCCTCGCCGCCTCTTGCGCCGCCGCTTGAGCAACTTCGTCGGTCAATTTTTTCAGATCGGAGTTCTTTCCTCTCGCGGTGGATGCCACGTATCTTTTCATCAACCCTTCGAATTTATCCTCTTTCATAGTCCTTACCCCTTTTTACGTCCTTCGCTTCAATAGATGCTCACGGCTTCCGCGTCGTCCAGCGTTCCGTTATTGCCGACGACGTACAAAGCCTGCGTTCTGTTATAGCCGGTGGAAATATTGAAGTATCTCACCGTCCTTACGAGCGTACCGGCGGCGTTGTAATATTTTACTTCGTTGTAGCCGTAAGCTATGGCAATATGATTGCCGCTCATTATCTCCTTGTAATAAGCGTCGCTTCCGCTCGCAATGCTGCGCGTGGAGATATTATAATCCGACATATACAGCGCTACGGGCGTTCCGCCGTCGATGGCAGCGGTCACGCCGTCCCAGTCGATGGCGCCTGAGGCGACGTAAGAAGTATAACTTACGGATCTGCCGCGGCCGGTCACGTAAGAAGTGAAGCCGGTATGGAATTGCGCCTGCGAAGTACCGTTCTCGATGGTATTGGTGCCCATCGCGGTATAGAGGGTGTTGATGACGGCTTGTTTCTGCGTTATATTCGCCGCCATAGGCAGATAAGTATATATGTTTCCGCGCAGCATCCCTACGGTGCAATCCGGGATAAGTTCGTCGTAATACCTGTCGTAGAAGCCCAATAAATTAGCTCCGGCAACGTTAGCGCAGGTATTGGTAATGCTCGAATCGGTATTGTAATAGTTGGGGAAGCTCGCATTGATGAGGTAGGAATCTTCCGTTTTCGAAGCGTAATTTATCGTTTCGATCACGGGAGCATTCGCGGATACGGCGGTACTGTCGCCGTAATACCTTTCCGCCGCGGCGCCCGCGGTGAGAGTACCCGCGCCCGTAAGGGCGAACGCAAGCGCAAATATCGCTATCAAGGCTATAAGCGCAACTGTTTTTTTGATTGATCTGACCATAAATTTTATCCTCCTTTTATCGTTTATCTCCGATCGCCGCCTTCCGAAACGAGATACCCCAATTTCTTCCTCAATTCGTTCTCGGCAGACAGCTTGAGCCTGCCGACGGTAGACTTGGTCATATTGAGTTCGCGGGATATTTCGCGCACGGTCATATTCATAAAATAACTGAGCTGAAGCACCGTTTTTTCGTTATCCGGCAGTTCGTCTATCGCCTTGCCCACGACATGCTTCAGTTCCGCCATTTTGAAATCCACGTTTTCGTCGTCGTAGCGCAACCCGCTATAGTCCACGTAGTGCAAAGCAACCTTACGTCTGCTGACGTTTTTACGACGGAAAGCTAAAGCTCTTTTCTTCATTATTTTGCAAAGATAGACGTACCCGTTGCCGATATTCACGAATTTAGCGGCAGTCTTGAAAATATCCCGCCAGAAATCCTGTATAAGGTCGTCGGCGTCGAAAGTGTTGTCGATATACTGCAACGCTATATAACGGATGTACGGCGCCATAAGGTCGTAAAGCGTATTAACGCTTTCGCGGTCTCCCTTCCTGATCTCCGTCAAACATTTATTGATAGCGTTTTTCGTATTGTTATCCATAATCGCGTTTCGAAATAATTCGGATACAGACAATGTATAATTATTTAAGTTAAATGTCAACGGTTTACCGCAAACGTGCTACATTCACCACCCGAAACAAGCCTACCGTAGTCCGTATAAAGCGTTTTTGCGGGTACACCGACGTTAAATTCGATTATATTTGAAGCACAGCTCCTCGGCAGTGGCGCACACTTCAGGCGACGGTGCGCGCAAGGAAGCGCGTTCGATGAGAGCTTTCACCCCTTCGTCGTGCTCGGTGAGCGCCAACGCTCGGAGAATATTCGTCGCCGACACGTCCGCTCGCGCGCCGCATTCTCCGCCGTCCAGATAAGTTTCGAGCCTCCCTATAAGTTTTTCCTTTATTCCCGGGGCGTCGCGCTTTATGAGCGAACGCATGAGCTCAGCAAATATCGCCGTTCCGTTCCCGTCGAAGATCAGTTCGCCGTATTCGCGGAAATATTCCCTGTCGCCTATCGCCGCCAAAACTTTGTCGTATCTCGCGCCGTACAAAGCCGTCTGATCGTCGTTCAACCCGCGATATGCTTTTATTATCGCGGGTACGGCAACGAAGTTTGCTTTGACCGCGGAGGCTTCGACGAGCTTCGCCTGCATATTCTTGTCGTTGAAGTCGGGTATTTTCTCAGCAATAAGTTTAAGAATGCGCTCGTCGGCAGGCTTCGCTTTCAGAATATCGGCCAAGTATTCGGCGCGCACCGTGCCCGTAGCGTTGACTTCGGCTACAAGACCTGTGATCAGCGATTTGTCGTTCGCCGTCGCGCTCTTTAGCCAGGCGCGCTCAAACGAGAGTTCTTTAGCGTATACGGTGGCGGGATCTTCCTCTACGCTCTTCACCGCTACCGATAGAAGCCTTTCGCCTTCCGACTCCATTATCTTATTTAGATAAACGAGCCCTCCGCTCACGAAGCCCACTCCGAAAACGAATTTACCTCGCGCATAATACCTGTATCCGCCGAACCACGGTCGCCGCGTGAGATCGGCATAATCATAGATGTTTTTTCTGCCGAAAAGGTCGGTGTGCGTAAGCGACTCCTCTTCGAGCTCGAGCTCCCAGTTGACGGTATTGCGCAGAAGGAACACGGAGATCACTTCGGCGACGAAAAAGACCGTCGCTATCGGGATACCGGCTGCGGGAGTATCCTTGAAAGCGAATGCCGCCACTTCGAACAACGCCGCCCATATCGCTATGAACGCCGAAACGAAATAGAATATGTCGCTTTTCCTTATCGAGGTGTCGAAAGCGCCCTCGGCAAAGCGGCGCGACTTGTCCGCTTTACGGTATTTGATCGCGGAGATCGTCACGACCGCGGCGATACTTATACTCAATACGAAAATCACATAAACGATTATCTCCGCTACCATATCTCCTCCCGAGCCCGATCGGGCAAGAAGCCCGCGACACCATTTATTCTATACTGCAACTCACCCGAAGTCAATAGCGCGGGCGGACGAGCTTTTCGGTCTGATTATAAAAACCGGATTCGAGTATCCCGATATGGTTGTGTGGTATACCATAACCGAATATAAATAAATATTACTTTTCGTGGAAACTTAACGGAAACGACGCGCGTCGGATGCGGCGCGCGTCGTGCGCTCTACGGTCTTAGAGGTAAAGTAGCTATTGCCTCGAATAGCGTCCCGTGCGTTTAAGATAATCTATAAGCATCATCGGCCAGTCGGTCTGTATGATGTCAAGTCCTAAGTCCGCAACCCAGCCCCAGCCATAATCTTCAGATACCGTGAATGCCGTGTCGTCGTTATGCCCTGCGGAAATGCAGTCGTGCATACTATAAACGATAGTGTTACCCCATAGAAGGATACCTTCGTTGCGGAGCGTTTCGATAAAGCGCGGATCTATGATCGGCTGAGTCTCTGTCTCAAACAGGATTTCTGCGCCTACATAATTTATGTTACGTCGTTTAAGTTCTTCGTGGCTGTCGTGGCGGTTGCGCACTATGGGCATATACGCAAGTTCGGGTGCAACCTCTTCGAGCCAGCTATAGATTTTGGGTGACGGCTTACTTTTCACGAGGACTTGATCGAGCATCCCGTGTCTTACAATGGCGTCGTAGATCTTGCGCGGATTTTGCCAGAACTTATCTATATTTATGAAACAACGGTCGTTGAAGGTTTCGAGGAATTCGTCGAAGTCGCATACCCCGTACGGCGTGCGTGCATTATCCTGATTCACATATCGAAACTTTTTGACCGCGGAATACGGCAAAAGACTAAGTATAACGGGTCTGTTGATGTGCGCGCGTTCCATCATCGGATGAAACAGGAAAAGTTTTCCGTCGATACTGCAGTCGACGTCGACTTCCAACATATCGGCGCCCTGTTTAAGCGCAATTTCATACGCGGTCATAGTGTTGCATGGGATATTTCCTCCCGACACGCCGCGATGCGCGACAATAATGAGATGCTCTTTTGCTGCTACTTTAAGATCGAATTTCATACAAGATCACTTTCCGAATATTATTTGCAAAACGTATTGCAATAATATGATGACACATTTCGACGCAAATTTCAAACGCTGACGCGAAAAAAATACGCCGCGGCTGTCTTTGATCTGTTGCGAGCACCGAGACGGGAAACATTCTTTAGCCGCATCCGCATTTATTTAAGCTCCATAAGCAAGCGCGGAGCTTCAAACCCGGCGCTTCCCGCGCTCATAACGCATTCCGTTTATCCGCTTTATAATCAACGGTTATAGTTCGTATTTATCAATTAATTTACATTTTGTCAAGCCGCAAATCGGCCATGTAGGTCGTCTATGCGAGCATATTGTCAAGTCATATAAGACTTGTCAAGTACTTTAAGACTTGAAACGGCTATAATCGTGATATGGAATTCAAAGACCGTTTGCGCGAATTACGCATATCTCGCAATCTGAGCCAGATGCAACTTGCAAAGGAACTGCATTTGAGCCAGTCCGCCGTAGCCAAATGGGAACTCGGCATCGGCAGAGGCACGATAAACCATCGCAAGGCAAGTATTCGGAAGAGATATCATTCTCTTTTCTGATGCATTGCAAAAGCGGACCCGAAAGGATCCGCTTTTGTCAAATGTGTGCTTTATCAAGCGTCGGCTTTGCTTATCGTGCCGTCGGTACATATGACGGCATATTCTCCGGTTAAGTTATCCCAATTTGGACCCTTTTCGATCGCCTGCCATTGCGCCATTGTGCCTTGGAAATTGATCGTGGTCAAACCGCTGCAATTGTAGAATGCGTAATCGCCAATGCTTGTCACGCCGCTTCCTATCGTGACGCTTGTCAAACCGCTGCATCCGGAGAATGCACTGTCGCCAATACTTGTCACGCTGTCCGGAATCGTAACGCTTGTCAAACCGCTGCATCCGGAGAAGGCATAACTTCCGATGCTTGTCACGCTTCCGTCATTGGGAATTACGCTTGCGTTGCAACCAATGCTCAAAGTCTTGCTCTCCGTCACAATAATACAATTGCCGGCGCTGTGATAGACGGGATTGCCTTCAGCGACAATTATCTCTTGCAAAGAGCTGCATCCGGAGAATGCAGAAGAACTGATGCTTGTCACGCTGTCGGGAATCGCGATATTCGTCAAACTGCTGCAATATTCGAATGCATCATTGGCAATACCTCGAGTTCCGTCACGCAATTCAACGCTTGTTATCGAACTATCGCAATCGATCACCCAACCATCGACATAGCTGACTCCGTTTTCGATTTCAATAATGCCGCTGCATCCGTCGAATGCCCAATCGCCGATGCTTGTCACGCTGTCCGGAATCGTGATGCTTGTCAAACCGCTGCAACCTTCGAATGCATACCGGTCGATGCTTGTCACACCGTCTGGGATCGTGATGCTTGAACCTTTATATCTACTGAACGCGTAGTTGTCTATTCTTGTTATCTTCGGATTATCACCCCATTCGATCTTTGCAGTGACATCGCAGAATGCATAATTCCCGATGCTTGTTACGCCGTTCCCGATCGTGACGCTTGTCAAACCGCTACACCCGTAGAATGCATAATCGCCGATGCTTGTCACGCCGTCCGGGATCGTGATGCTTGAGCCTTTATATCCACTGAATGTATAGTTGCCTATGCTTGTTACCTTCGGATTATCACCCCATTCAATCTTGGCAGTGACACCTTCAAATGCATTGTAGCCGAGGCTTGTTACGCTGTCAGGAATAATAATGCTTGTCAAAGCGTCACACCCGCGGAAAGCATGTGCACCGATACTTATCACGCTATCAGGAATTTTGATAACTTTCCCTTGATATCCGTTAAATGCCAAATATCCTATACGTTTGATTTCAGGCGCGTCACCCCACGTAATCTCAGCAGAACAACCCGAGAATGCACTATAACCGATATTTATCACTCTGTTCGGAATAATTATGCTTGTCAAGTTGTTGCAATCTTCAAACACACTATCTCCGATGTGTGTTACGCTGTCGGGGATGGTCAAGTTCTTCCCTTGATATCCGGCAAACGCATAGTCGCCTATGCTCGTTATCTGCGAAGCGTTGCCCCATACGATCTCAGCAGTAACACCGTAGAACGCATACTCGCCAATGCTTGTCACGCTGTCCGGGATCGTTATGCTTGTCAAACCGCTGCATCCGTAGAATGCCCGATCGCCGATGCTTGTTACGCCGTTCCCGATCGTGACGCTTGTCAAACCGCTGCAATATTGGAATGCGTAATCGCCGATGCTTGTCACGCCGTTCCCGATCGTGACGCTTGTCAAGCTGCCGCAGTTGGAGAATGCCTGATCGCCGATGCTTGTCGCGCCGTTCCCGATCGTAACGCTTGTCAAACCGCTGCATCCGTAAAATGCATTATCGCCGATGCTTATTACGCTGTCGGGAATCGTGACGCATGTCAAACCATTGCAATCATAGAACGCACTACTTCCGATGCTTGTCACACCGTTCCCGATCGTGACGCTTGTCAAACCTCTGCATCCGTAGAATGCGCGGCTACCGATGCTTGTCACGCCGTTCCCGATCGTGAAGCTTGTCAAACTGCTGCAATCTTCGAATGCCCGATAGCCGATGCTTGTCACGCTGTTCGGAATGACAATGCTTGTCAAACCATCGCAATCATAGAACGCATACTCGCCGATACTTGTCACGCCGTTCCCGATCGTGACGCTTGTCAAACCGCTGCAATATTGGAATGCGTAATCGCCGATGCTTGTCACGCTGTCGGGAATAATAATGCTTGTCAAAGCGTCACACCCGTGGAAAGCATGTGCACCGATACTTGTCACGCCGTTCCCGATCGTAACGCTCGTCAAACCGCTACATACGTAGAATGCATAATCGCCTATACTTGTCACACTGTCCGGAATCGTTATGCTTGTCAAACTGCTGCATCCGTAAAATGCATTATCGCCGATACTTGTCACACTGTCGGGGATGACTATGCTCGTCAAACCGCTACAATTGTAAAATGCATAATCATAAATGATCTTGGTCTGAGCAATGATCTCAAACGACGTGATGCTTGTATCGGTAACGTCGTACAACACCAAATACGGGTTTGTCTCGTTACCGAGATACTTTGCATTGCCATGTTCTATGAATTGAAGCGAAGTGCATCCGTAGAAAGCAGAATCTGCAATACCTCTCGTGCCTTCACGCAATTGAACGCTTGTAACCGATCCGTCGCAATCTATCACCCAACCATCGACATAGCTGACTCCGTTTTCGATTTCAATAATACCGCTACATCCGTCGAATGCGGCACTGCCGATGCTTGTCACGCTGTCGGGAATGACTATGCTCGTCAAACCGCTGCATCCGTAGAATGCGCGATAGCCGATGCTTGTCACACTGTCGGGGATGATAAAAGTCGTCCCTTGATATCCGCTGAACGCATGGTAGCCTATGCTTGTGATTTGCGGAGCGTCGCCCCATACGATCTCGGCGGTGACGCAATCGAATGCCCAATCGCCGATGCTTGTCACGCTGTCGGGAATGACAATGCTTGTCAAACTGCTGCAATCTTCGAATGCCCAACCGCCGATGCTTGTCACGCTATCGGGGATGGTAAAAGTCGTCCCTTGATATCCGCTGAATGCCCAACCGCCGATGCTTGTGATTTGCGGAGCGTCGCCCCATACGATCTCGGCGGTGACGCCATCGAATGCCCAATCGCCGATGCTTGTCACGCTGTCGGGAATCGTTATACTCCTCAAACCGCTGCATCCGTTGAATGCCCGATCGCCGATGCTTGTCACGCTGTCCGGGATCGTGATACTTGTCAAACCGATGCATCCAGAAAATGCATAATCATCGATGCTTGTCACGCTGTTTGGAATAGTTATACTCCTCAAACCGCTGCAATGTTCGAATGCACTCATGCCGATGCTTGTCACACTGTCAGGGATCACTATGCTTGTCAAACCGCTGCATCCGTAAAATGCATTATCGCCGATGCTCGTCACGCTTCCGTCATCGGGGATTTTGCTTGACTTGCATCCGGCAATCAAAGTCTTGCTTCCTGTTTCAATAAGGCAATTCCCATCGCTGTGATAGACAGGATTGCCATCTTCTACAACAATGCTTGTCAAACTGCTGCATCCGTAAAATGCATTATCGCCGATGCTTGTCACGCTGGCGGGAATCGTGATACGCGTCAATCCGCTGCATCCGGAGAATGCATAGTCTCCTATACTTATCAATCCTTCAGGAAGTTCGATTCTTACCAAATTGCGATTTTCTGCAAACCCATAGGCACCAATCGATGTTAGATTTTCGTTATTGGAGAATATTGACACATTCACTCCTTCAAAAGCCCCATCATATATTACTTTCACAGAGAAGTGCGAAAATGATGTCGGATTAGCATATGTTGTATCCAAACGATACAAGACGACATGAGGATTCGAAGAATTGCCGAGATATTCGCTATGATATCCGCCATTAGTCTTCAGATTCTTGCAGCCTTCAAACGCATTTCTTCCTATAGTCATTATGCTATTCGGCACAGAAATGTTTTCCAAAACCGCACAATACGCGAATGCCCCGTCTCCGATACTTGTTACACCCTCTCCAATCGTAACGCTTGTCAAATCGCTGCAATCTCGGAATGCATCCTTGCCGATGCTTGTTATGCTGCCGTCTATCGTGATGCTAACCAAATTATCGAATTTATCAAAGACCTCTTTCTCTACGTCTCCTTCACCGATTATCTGAATTTCTTTTAAAGCAAATTTTGAATCTCCAACATGATTAAATGCATATATTGGTGCAATCATTGTTTCAATCGAATCGCAGTTATCGAACGCATCATAACCAATTTCTATGATACTCTCAGGGATTGTTACGCTTGTTAAACCGCTGCATTCGGAGAATGCATAAGAGCCGATGCTTGTCACGCTGTCCGGAATGACAATGCTTGTCAAACTGCTGCAATATTCGAATGCCCGATAGCCGATGCTTGTTACGCCATTCCCAATCGTAACGCTTGTCAAACCGCTGCATCCGCTGAATGCCAAATCGCCGATGCTTGTCACGCCATTCCCGATCGTAACGCTTGTCAAACCGACACATCTGAAAAATGCACTGTCGCCGATGCTTGTCACGCTGTCGGGAATGACTATGCTCGTCAAACCGCTGCATCCGTAAAATGCATAAGAGTCGATGCTTGTCACGCTGTCTGGAATTATGACGCTTGTCAAACCACTGCAATTATAGAACGCATAATCACCTATCTTCTTTGTACCTTCCGGGATAACGATATCTCCTTGCAACAACTCACCATTGATATAGAGATTGTCGGCATAGCACATCGGATTGGCACCATAATCATCAAACTCTATCCCAAGCCATCCCGACAAATCGCCTTGATATTGGACGTCCGTCAAACCAAAGCATCCGGAGAATGCATAAGAGTCGATGCTCGTCACGCTGTTCGGGATCGTTACGCTCTGTAAACTGCCGCATCCTTCGAATGCATAATTGGCAATACCTCGAGTTCCGTCACGCAATTCAACGCTTGTAACCGATCCATCGCAATCGATCACCCAACCATCGACATAGCTGACTCTGTTTTCGATTTCAATAATACCGCTACATCCTTCGAATGCGTCACTGCCGATGCTTGTCACGCTGTCGGGAATGACTATGCTCGTCAAACCGCTGCATCCGTAGAATGCATCATCTCCGATGCTTGTCACGCCGTTCCCGATCGTGACGCTTGTCAAACTGCTGCAATCTTTAAATGCGCTCCCGCCGATGCTTGTCACACTATCGGGGATGGTCAAGTTCTTCCCTTGATATCCACTGAACGCATAGCTGCCTATGCTTGTTATCTGCGGATTATCGCCCCATACGATCTCGGCGGTGACGCCACTGAATGCATACTCGCCAATGCTTGTCACGCTGTCGGGGATCGTAACGCTTGTCAAATTATCGCAACCGTCAAGCGCATATTCATGTATTTCGTATTTATGGACTACAGTCCTGTCATAAGCGACAAAGGATGACGGGAGTGTAAGCTCTGTATCGGCGCCATAGTATCCCATGAAATATCCGTCCTCTCCGTCATAAAAGAACCGATAACCGTCGTCGGTATCCGTAAATTGAGACCCTCCTTCTTCGGTGTAGACATTCTTTGCATATGCTCCTATATGTCCATACT
Organism: uncultured Eubacteriales bacterium; assembly: GCA_949292905.1. Taxonomy (GTDB): domain Bacteria; phylum Bacillota; class Clostridia; order Christensenellales; family DTU072; genus Stercoripulliclostridium_A. The sequence goes on along the minus strand of CASFAV010000001.1, from coordinate 354 downwards.
CGTAACTGCCGGCAACTATATCGAGCGCGCTCTTGTTGTACACCTCAACAAGTTTATAACAAGCAAAAAATGCACTCCAGCCGATGCTTGTCACACCGTTCCCGATAGTCACGCTTGTCAAACCGCTGCATCCGTAGAATGCCTGATCGCCGATGCTTGTCACGCTGTCCGGAATCGTCACGCTTGTCAAACCGCTACAACCTTCGAATGCCGCATAGCCGATGCTTGTTACGCTGTCCGGGATCGTGATGCTTGTCAAACCGCTGCAATCTTTGAATGCCCGATAGCCGATGCTCGTCACGCCGTCAGGGATCGTGACGCTTGTCAAACCGCTGCATCCGTAGAATGCCTCAT